>JAGNDO010000059.1 GCA_018003515.1 Caldilineaceae bacterium | reverse complement strand
CCACCCCCCGCTTGACCGTCCCGAACCAGCCGGATGCCCCCTTCTCCTTCTCCACCTGGGTGAAGCTGACCGCGGCCCCCGCGGCCCCGGCCACTCTGGTGGCCCTCCACGCCAACGAGGGCACGGATGTGCCTGCCTGGCGCTTCCAACTGATCAACAGCGGCGGGCAGGTTGTGCCCCAACTGATAGGCAGCCTCTTCAGCGTCAGCGGCGGCAGCTGTGGCGTATATGGCAGCTTCACCGTGACCCCGGCCAGCGTCAACCTGGCCTTGAACCAGTGGCACCAACTGGGGGTCAACTACGATTCCCGCAACGGCAAGAATGATGTCAGCATCTTCCTCAACGGGCGACTGATCCACCAGGAACGGGTCGGTGCGCCGATCTGCCGCACAGGCACCACCCTGCGCTTCGGCCAGAGCTACCGGGGGCAGATGGACGAGTTCTTCTTCTACAACAAAGCTCTGGAAGTGAGCGAATTCCTCTCCCAGTTCGTCTATCAGAGCACCTGGTACGACGTGATCAGCACCGAGCGTTTCCGGGTGGACTACAACGCCCCGACGGTCAAGCTGACCCTGGGCGCGGCGGTCAAGCCGGGCACCAATATCTTCGGCGTGGTCGCCAGCGATACGGAGTCGGGCATCCGCTCGGTGGAATATAAGGACAAGGACGGGGTCTGGAAGTCCGCCAACGCGGAGAGCGCCACCACGGGCGTCTGGGCCTTCGGCCTGGATATCCAGGCGGGCACCACCACGGTGGAAGTGCGGGCCACGGACAAGGTGGGCAACGTCAAGACCGACGCCAAGAGCGTGGTTCTGGACAACACCCCGCCCACGGTCACCCTGACCACCAGCGGCAAGCAAAAGTCCCTCACCGTGCAGGGCACGGCCACGGACAACAACGGCAGCGTGCAATCTGCCAGCATCATGTTGATCGATCCCCTGGGCTCGCCTATGAACTCGCCCCGCAGCGTGGCCGTGGTCAACGGCGCGTGGCAATACAGCCAGGAGTTGCCGCCGGTGGTCAACGGCACCTTCCAGGTCTGGATGTCCGCGGTCGATCAGATCGGCAACGAGTTCAAGGGCGTAGTGGGCACGGTCCAGGTGGACAATTCACCCCCCACGCCGGGGCTGATCGCCAACCGCTCGGCCTATACGGGCGTGGGGGCCAATCTGCCCGTGATCCAGGGCTATGTGGCCGACCAGCCCTACCCCGAAGGCATGCGCCTCTTCATCGGCTTTGAAGATGTGCCCGTGGGCAGTACAGTGGGGGGCACGGTCCCCAGCACCCTGGATCTCTCCGGCAACCAGTGGCAGGCTCTGCCGCTCCCCGGTACCAGCGGGCCGTCGGTCTTCTTGACAGATCCCTACCGCCAGGCCCAGTTCCAACTGGGGCAGACGTTGGTGATCACCAACGCCAATCCCCAGTTGGGCGCACAACGCTCCCTGCTCCTGGACCCAGGCAATCTGACCCTGATGGCCTGGATCAATCCCACGTCTGTCCAGCCGGGTGAGCAGAAGATTCTGATGCAAGACGATCAGGCCGGCTTTGGCCTTCTGCTTAAGGGCAATCAAGTTACCCTGCGCATCAACCGCAATGGGACGCCCATCGACAAGGATACCGGGGTACGGGCCGTGGCCAACGTGTGGCAGCACCTCACCGTCTCCTTCGCTCAGATTGGGCAGGCCCAGCAGACGGGCCAGACGGTCACCACCTGGCTGGCTGCGTGGACCCAAAACCCGGTTGGCGTCAATCTCACCCTGAGCGCTGCCGAACGGATCAACACCTCATCCAGCCCGCTGACCGTGGGTGCAGCAACCAATGGCTATGCTGGCCAGATGGACGACATCATTGTCTACAGCCGTCCCTTCAGCGAACTGGAAGCTCGCCAGTTGGCCAACTCGTCACCCAGTAATATCCAGAAGGTAGAAGTCGGCTTCCTGCATCGCAAGGACAAGGACGACGCCACAAAGGTCGTCTGGCGAGATGCGACCCTGGACCGCACCAATGTGGACGGGACGACCTGGCAGCTTCAGGCCCCGGCGGATCTGGAAGGCATCTATGATATCTCCCTGCGGGCCAGCGACGCCCTGGGCAACCAGCGCATCCTCGCCGGCGTGTGGACCGGGCTGATCGACACCCAGGCCCCCCGCATCGTCCTCGGCGGCACGACACCGGGCCTGCAGAGCTGTGCCGTGACGGACTTCAGCCTGAGCACGGGCACCTTCCTGTGTGGAAATGTGGCGAACGCCACGGGTGCGGCTTCCGCGCTCTATGCGACCGGTGTCTTCACCAGCGCCGGGCTGACCTGGGATGCCCAATGGTTCAAGGATCTATACCGAGGCCGTGTGGTGGCGGATCGGCTCTATAGTCTGTACCAAACCGGGGCCAACTTCACCTCGAACACGGTGGCCAAGAGCTGTGATATCTACGGCAACTGCACCCAGTGTACGGTGACCGCCAACAACGTGAGCGCGCCGGTCTGCACGGTCTCCAGCGGGACGGGCCTGCTGCAAGCTGCGGGCGTGGACGCGGTGCAGGATGACCTCTTCGACGAAACAGCCCTGATCGGGCCGGGGATCTTCACTGCCACCGTGCGCTACGAACGCCCGGACGCCTACGTGCCAGGCACAGAACCCGGTGCGCCCACCTCCGAGTGGATCGACATCGACGAACCGTACATCCTGATCGACAATGCGGTCCTGGCCAGCACCCGGCCTTTCGCCGGGGACTTCACCGAGGCCCAGACGGAGATCGAGTGGGGCGAGTCCATCAGCGCCACGGAATATTACGTGGGCTGGACGGTGACCGAGACGGCGGAGACCACGGACCTCACCTACTACGATACGCCGGGGGTTCACACCCAGAGCCTGGCCGACAAGGGACGCTACTATGCCCACGTCATCGCCGTGGATGCCCTGGGCGATGCCAACGCCTTCACCTTCGGCCCCGTCTACTTTGACGGCGCCACCCCGGCCTCCTATCTGAACTGGGACGAGTTCGGGCCGGGGCAGCCCTACTGGTTGTGGCAGGATGCCCAATCGGCCACGGGCCAGTTCTGCAACGTGCTGGGTCAGGATGATCGAGCGGCTCTCTTCAGTGGCGGAGCCAGCGCCCGCAGCGGGCTGCAAACCCTCTATGGCACCTGGAACGACCAGTGGCTGGCCCTGCACTGGAACGGGGTGAACCTGGAAACCCAGGGCGATCTCCATCTCTATATCGATTCCAAGGCGGGCGGTTCCCTCTACGCCTACGATCCGTACGCCCCCATCGCCCAGGCCGCCAGCCTGGTGGTGATGCCGGAACGCCGTCAATTCAAGACCAATGCAGTGGACCGCCTGTTGGCCGACTTCGCCGTGATTGTGGAAGACGGCCAGAGCGTGCGCCTGATGCAGTGGAACGGCAGCAGTTGGCAGGATGCGTCTCTGGGCCTCAAGTTCAGCTATGCAGATGGCGAGGCCATCGTCTGGCTCTCCCTGGCCGCCCTGGGTGTCAACCCGAACGCGGTGGATGTCTCCTTGGTCGGCTTTGTCAGCGAAGAAAACAGCATGCAGGTCTGGGCCACCATGCCGGGCAACAACCCGCTCAACAGCCCGGAGATGCTGCCCAGCCACCAGCCCGCGGCCCTTGACCCCAGCCGCACCCTGCTCAACCTGCAAACGTCCATGCGCCTATCGGCGGACCCGAGCGTCAACAACACCTTGGACAACTGCCCGACCAACGTGCTCTTCGACCAATCCATCCTGGACGTGACCTTCACCACCGATCCCGCGGCGGAGATCTACGACCAAGTGGTCTACGACGGCATCCGGGCCGTGGTGCCGGATGATGTGGAAAGCCTTCTGGCCAGCCTCTGCGCCGGGGTGACGGACACCAGCCAGAGTGGAGTCTGTCAACTGGCCCAGCAGATCGCTGACAACGCGGGCGGCGGCGGGCCGGAAGTCGGTCCCTTTGACATGCTGCCCGCCAACGCCGGGCCGGGGGACACCCTGACTTTCTACGCCACGGTGCGCAACCTCTCCAACCAGGAGACAGGGAATCTGACCTTGGACGTGGTGGGGGATCTGCCCAGCAACGGCACAGCCCTGGCGGTCGGCGTCCTGGCCCCGCTGGAGTCCAAGGTGATTAGCTTCACCGAGACCGTGGACCCCGGCGCCAGCTACGACTTCACGGTGATGACCATCTATCCCGTGGAAACCGTGGAAAACGACGAGGAAAGCATCACCCTGACCTACGAGCATGAACCCCACACGGTGATCAACGACATCGACCGCAGCACCCCTATCAGCGCAGCGCTGACCAGTCTGCTGATCGATGACCTGATCGGCGTGGGCGAGCAGCGGCTGGACGGGTTGGTCTACGACCAATCCCCCCTGGCCAAGGTCACGCTGCAAACCAGTCTGGGCGAGACGGTCAACTGTGACGACACGCTCCAGCTCGATGCCTTCAGCAGCGACTGGGCCTGCGCCATCAACGTGCCGGAGAACACCCCCGACGGCACGATGGTCCAGGTCAGCCTCTCCGCCGAGGACATCTACGGCTTCGCCAGCGGTGTGATTGCCCAGTGGATCTTGGAAGTAGACGCCCTGGCCCCGGAACTGACCGTCTTCGGCGAGCCGGGTCTGGCGGCTGCGGGCGTCCAAGCCAGCGCCAACACCACGGAGACGCTTCTGTTGGAAGGCTTGGCCGGGGACGAACGCTGGCTGGGCGGGGTGCAGATCTGTGACACCCTGCAGGGCTACGAGACCTGCCAGGAGGCGGCATTGTCCTTCTTTAGCGATGTCGCGGTCAAGGCTGCTACCCTGGCCGACAGTGCCGCCTGGTCTTTGGAGCGGACGGTCGATAAGGGCATCGTCGGCATGACCGTGCCCTTCACCGTCACCGCCTTCGACGCCGCGGGCAACGGCACCCAGCAGCATCTGATCCTGCTCGTCGACACCCTGGCCCCCACGGTGACCCTGAGCGCCCAGCCCGTGACCCAGATCGCCTTCGACGGCGCGTTCGCCCTCAGCGGCAACGCCACCGACCGGGCCGGGGTCAGCATGATGGAACTGGAGGTGGTGGATCCCCTGGGCGAGTACAGTTACTATCCCATCGACCTGGCCAGCCCGGACGCGGTCAACACTGGGTGGCAGTACGCCCTGGCGCCGGGCACAACGGAGTTCGCCATGCCGGGCGAGTACACGTACGTCATCCTGGCCTACGATGCTCTGGAGAACGAGCGAGAGGTCGGCCCCTTCACCCTGACCGTGGGCGAAGCGGCCCAGCCCTGGGTCAACGCCCCCGTCTTCGTGGCGACCAGCAACGACCTGTGGACTGGCTTCGCCCCTGGCGCGCCCCTCTACATGCGGGTGCAGATCGACGACAATGATCTGAGCCTGGGCGATGCCATCACCGTCACCGTGGATCCCCTCCCCGCCTGGCTGGCCATGACCCGCCTGGACGAGCGCACGGTGGAGATCAGCGGCACCGTGCCCCTGACCATCACCCAGGTGGTGGTGCCCGCTGACCTCGACCTCAGCGCCCAGGTGTTCGACGAGAACGACACGACGGACGTCATCACCAATGTGTTGCAGATCAATGTAGGCATGACCCTGACCGATCGGACGGGTAAGCAGGCCTACCAGAGTTGGCTCTACGAGCAGGTGCTGGATTCTATTCCGAGCCGGATCTTCCTGCCTTTGATCTTCAAATAAGCCGTTGCCAAAAGCGGCGAGGACCGGCAGATCCCCAGGGGATCTGTCGGTCCTCGCCATCTTCGGGCTTCTAGTACAGTCTGGCGGAAGTAAGTCCGGGCAATAATGTTCTAGCCGGGTCCGTGACCCGGCGGGTTTCCCGCAGAAAATCGTGTAGACCCACCCGGTCACGGACCCGGCTAGAGCGTGGGTTTTCCTGGACCTATTTATGCCGGGCTGTACAAGCGCCCATTCGTTTTTGCTGCAATTCTCTCTCCTTGGACGATCGCCATGCCACCCATCAAACTACTCATCGTCGACGATCATGACTTCTTCCGCCGCTCGATCATGCCCCCGCTGGAGATGGAAGCTGGTTTCGAGATCCTGGGCACCGCCACCTCCGGCGAGGAGGCTATCACCCTCTGCCACAGCCTGCGCCCCGATGTGGTGCTGATGGATCTGAACATGCCCTATCTTTCGGGATTGGCGGCCATGCAGCGGCTCGGTCCTCGGCAGGGCGGGCTGGCCATTCTGGTCCTCACCGGGGTGGATGATCCCCAGAGTGTCAATGATGCCTTCACCGCTGGTGCTCGGGGCTATCTGCGCAAGGATATGCTCACCGACGATCTGCTGGTCAGCGCCATCTTGACCGTGGCCAGCGGTGGCATCTTTTTGGACGCCCACACCTTCGCCCTGCTCCGGCACAGTCGGCTGGCCAACCAGCCGCTTGGGGTCGATGAGCACCTTCTGCGCCAGGCCCAGCTCACCTCGGACGAAAGCGCCATCTTGCGTTTTGTCGGCCTGGGCTACGACAATGAGCAGATCGGGGAGCAACTCCAGATCACCCCCAAGACCGTCTCCAACCGGCTCAGCCAACTCTACACGCGTCTGGATGTCTCCAACCGGGTGCAGGCCGCCACCTTGGCCCTGCGCAGCGGCTTGGTGGATCTAAAAGAGACGGGGTCAATATAGGAACACGGCTTGCCGTGTTCCTATATTGACCCCGTCTCACCCTTTCACCCTTTCACCCGCTCAGACTTTTAAGAATCCATCAAAACCCCAGGCATCTCCACAAGAATGGGGGCCTGTTCGGCGTAGGTGAAGGTGAGTTTGCCTTCGCTTTCGGCGTTGGGGTCATAGTCGATGACCACCATGTCGCCGGTTTTGTATTCGCCAGCCAGCAGCCGCTTGCTCAGTTCGTTCTCCACCGCCTTTTGCAGCAGACGGCGCAGAGGCCGCGCCCCATAGTTGGGGTCGTAGCCCACTTCGGCCAGATGTTTGGCCGCGGCCGGGGTTAGCTCGGCCTTCAGCCCCATCTCGTCCAGCCGCTTGCTGATGTCCCCCATGAGCAGCATGACGATCTGCTCGATCTGCGCCTTGGAGAGGCTCTCGAAGATGATGGTCTCGTCGATGCGGTTGAGGAACTCGGGCCGGAAGAGCCGCTTGAGTTGGGCCGTGTACTCGCCCTGGGCATACTTGTCCTCGTTCAGCATGGGGGCCGTGAAGCCCAACGGCCCCCGCTTGACCACATCCGCGCCCACGTTGCTGGTCATGATCACCACCGTGTTGCGGAAATCCACACTGCGCCCCTGGCCGTCGGTCAACCGCCCGTCGTCCATGATCTGGAGCAAGCTGTTCCAGACCTCCGGGTGGGCCTTTTCGATCTCGTCAAAGAGGATCACCTGATAGGGCCGGCGGCGCACCTGCTCGGTGAGCTGGCCGCCCTGATCGTAGCCCACGTAGCCGGGAGGTGCCCCAAAGAGGCGGCTGACTGTGTGGGGTTCCTGATATTCGCTCATGTCGATGCGGATCAGGGCCTCTTCGTCGTCAAACATGAAGGCGGCCAGGGCCTTGGCCAGTTCGGTCTTGCCCACGCCGGTCGGTCCCAAGAAGAGGAAGGTGCCGATGGGCCGTCGGGGATCCTTCAACCCAGCCCTGGCCCGGCGGATGGCATCGCTGACCGCCACCACGCCCTGGTTCTGGCCAATGATGCGCTGGCGCAGATGCTCCTCCATGTGGATCAGCTTGGCCGATTCGGTCTGGAGCAGGCTGTTCATGGGGATGCCGGTCCAGCTATGCACCACCTCGGCGATGTCGCTGGGTTCCACAATTTCGTCCAGCCCGGCCTCGATGCGCCAGGCGTCGGCCTCGGCCTTGTATTCCTCGTCCAGGCGCACCCGCTCGGTCTTGACCTGGGCGGCTTTTTCGTAATCCCTGGCTGCCCAGGCTTCTTCTTCCTGGCCGGTCAATTCATCCAACTTGGCCTTTTTGGACTTGAGGGCCGGGGGCATGGAATAGATGGCCACCCGCAACTTGGCCGCGGCCTCGTCCATCAGATCGATGGCCTTGTCGGGCAGACGGCGGTCGGGCAGATAGCGATGGCTGAGTTTGACCGCTTCGCTCAGGGCCTCGTCGGCATAGGTGACATGGTGGTGATCCTCGTAGCGCTGGCGCAGGCCAAAGAGGATGGCGATGCTGTCCTCGATGTTGGGTTCGTCCACATAGACCGGGGCAAAGCGCCGTTCCAAGGCCGCGTCCCGCTCGATATTTTGGCGATATTCGTCCAACGTGGTGGCCCCCACGCATTGCAGTTCGCCCCGGGCCAAGGCGGGCTTGAGCATATTGCTGGCGTCCATAGCCCCCGCCGCGTTGCCCGCGCCCACCACCGTGTGCAGCTCGTCGATGAAGAGAATGATCTCCCCCTCGCTGCGCCGGATCTCGTCAATGGTGGCCTTGAGCCGCTCCTCGAATTCGCCCCGGAAGCGGGTGCCCGCCACCATAGCGCCCAAGTCGAGCGAAATCACCGTCTTGCCCATGAGGGGTTCGGGCACGTCGTTGTTGACGATCTTCTGGGCCAGCCCTTCCACAATGGCTGTCTTGCCCACCCCGGCCTCGCCGATCAGCACCGGGTTGTTCTTCGTGCGTCGGCTGAGTACCTGAAGCACCCGCAAAATTTCGGCTTCCCGGCCGATGACCGGGTCCAACTTGCCCTCTTTGGCCGCCTTGGTCAGATCCTGGCCATACTTTTCCAGCACCTGATATTTGCTCTCGGCGTTGGGCTCCGTCACCCGCTGGCCGCCCCGCACCTCTTCGACTGTGGAGGCGATGCGCTCTCGAGTGATGTTGGCTTCCCGCAGGATGTTGGCGCTGGGGGTGTTGCGCTCGCTGGCAATGGCCAAGAGCAGATGCTCCGTGGAGATATATTCGTCCTTGAGCTTGCCGGCCTCTTCGTTGGCTACATCCATAATGCGCTTGAGCCGGGGGGTGATGAAGACCTGAGCCGTGGGCGCACCGCCATAGGGGTTGTTGGTAGACTTGGGCGCGCTCTCCAGCACGGCTTCTAGTTTCTGAGCCATGATGCCCTGGTCCGCCTCCAGCTTCTGCATGATCTGGGGGATGGCCCCATCGCTCTGTTGCAGCAAGGCCAGGAAGAGGTGTTCCGTATCCACCTGGGTATGTTTGTAACGCTGTAGAATTTCCAGGGCGCGCATGGCGGCTTCCTGGGCTTTTTGGGTAAATCGGTCAAATCGCATCATGGGCGTCGTCTCCTCGTGCCGTCGAATAATTGCTTAATCTCCCAATCGCCCAATCTCGGAGCGATTGGGCGATTGGGAGATTTTGTTGTGCTTGTACTGTACCGTCTAGTATACGTCAAAAAGCGTAATCCATGTTCCGAATTGTGGCCGACTCTAACGCAACGCAAAGGGTGCGGGGGGCGAATGGCAAATGGCGAATGGCGAACTTAGACGCCGTCTTAAAAAGCGTAGGGGGATGATTCTCAAAATCATCCCCCTACGCATATTATTCGCCATTCGCCATTCACCATTCACCATTCGCCATTCGCCATTCGATCAGTACCGCGTCAACGCCCCGATCTTGCCCGCCTTGGCCAGGTCTTCGTGCTGGTCGAGGACACTGACATCCACGCCTTGGAGCAGGGCGTGGCGCAGGACGCTGTCCACGCCGTCGGGCAAGGCCTGAATCTTGCCGCTCAACCCCAGATCGGTCTCCGTGTCCAGGACGATAAAGCCCGTGTCCACATAGCGATGGGCGGGCTGGGAATAGCCGGCCAGCACCACCACATGCTGGGCCCGTCCCCCCTGCACCGCGTTGAGGGTCTCCGCCAGCCCCAGGACGGCGTTGCTGCCCTTGTGGGCGGCGGTGATGATGGCCGTGGCCATTTCTTGGGCGTGGACGTCCGCCTGTTTGCGGGCCAACTCCAGGGCCTTCTCCTGTAATTCGCTGGGCGTCACATTGGCATCCGCCGGGATGTGACCTATGACCATACCGCGCAGACGATGGCTGAGTAGCTCCCGGAAGCGGGCCACATTCTTCTCCGTCCCGGCCAGGATCAGGGATCGGCTATCCATGCGCCGATAGAACTCCTCGGCCAACTCCGCCGCTTCCTGTAGATTTTGGCGGGCGGTCTCGGCCTCGTGGCGCTGATAGCGTTGGGCCGCCCACCCTCCTGCCCGATGGGTCTTGACATCTTCGCCCAGAATGCCTTCGGCAGCTTCCAGATGGCCCATGCGATAGGAGTAAAGTCGTCCCCCAACTTGGTCCACAAGGATCACACCGATACGGTCGTAAGTGTCGAGCAGGGTCGCCAACTGGTGGACATAGGGCCGGAAGCTGGTGAAGACCATATCCTCCACCGGCACCAACATGCTATGCGCCCACCAAAAATCCTCCGCTGCACAACTGAACATGATCAGCCCCCGGCCCTGCCAGTTGTAGCCCAACTCCACGTAGTCCTGCACCTTTTTGATGTCTGCCGCAGCCGCGTTCTTGGCCTGCTGCAACAGACCCCGCAAGGCCAGTTTATACTTCTCCGGCGTGCGGCGGTGGGGGTCAACGTTTAGATAGACACTGAGGACGGAGTGGCCTTGGCTTTCGAATTCGATCGCCCTGCGGACATCTACGTCAGTTAACATAGAGCCTCCTGTTTGGATGGTGTTGGATAGAACCGTTAGACAAACAAAGTGGGTAAACCGGCCCCACAAGCATTTCTTGCGAGACCGGGAGGAAAGCTGAAATTTGGACGCGAGGCATATTCTTGGGGACGGGCACGGGGCAAACGGTTGACAAAAGACCGAAGAAGAGAGTCATTGGGAGACCGTTGGGGTTCGTCAAGCTTGGATAAGCCGGTAAAAGGAAGCCTCAACCCGCATGAAAAAGGGGGCGTGTGTGAACGTATTCTGACTGTAACACCATCGGAAAAGATTGTCAACCACCTTAATTCTGTACTTAGAATTATTCTAAACTGGGTTTGACTATCGGACCAGAGCATGATATACTTGAGTCACATGTTTAGACTGGTTCTAAACAAAACAATCCTTTCCGCGGAGTCAAAGATGGAACCGATCACCAACGCACCAATAGGCCAAAAGAGCGCAAAGGCCGAAAACTTCATGATGGTGCTGCGCAATGCGGGTCTGCGCATCACCGCCCAACGCCGGGCCGTCTGCGACTATCTGGCCGCCACGGAGAGCCACCCCTCCCCCTATCAAGCCTACGACGCCCTCTCGGCCATCAGCCCGGATATCAGCCGGGCTACGGTCTATAACACCCTCAACACCCTGCGGGATTTGGGGGCCATCGTGGAGATCAGCGTGGGGGCCGGCCACACCCATTACGAAACCGACACCTCCCCCCACATCAACCTGATCTGCCTGAGCTGTGATCAGGTCTTGGACTATCATGGCTCGTTTTCTCTGGGCGAGGTGCAAGAGCAGATCGTGCAGGAGATGGGCTTTGTCACCGTGGCGGGCAAGGTGGAATTGGTTGGCTTCTGCCAGGCCTGCCGGGACCGCAAACGCAACGAGATCCGCCAACAAGCGGCTGGATGATAGGGTAAGAGATCCACGAATCTTCACAAATCTTCACGAATCTTTAATTTCTGATTCGTGAAGATTTGTGAAGATTCGTGGATAAAGAAATTTGCAGATCAAAAAAAATTCGTGGTTAAACTCATTGGAGGCGATGATGACGACCGGTACACTGGAAAGAACAGTCAAGAGTACCCAAAGCCCGATTGGCATGGGCCAGATCTTTTCCGTATGGCGCAGCAATTATGAATTGGTATTGGCCGCCATCACCCTGGTGGCTTTGCTGTTGGGCTGGCTGGGTGGGGAAGGCATGATGAATTTCCTGCCCGGCTGGGCCATGATCACCGTGGCCCTGATCGCGTTTGCCGCTGGGGGCTATAGCGGCATGGTGGGGGCCATCGAAGAGGCCAAGGAAGGCAAGCTGGACATCGACTTCCTCATGATCGCTGCCGCCCTGGGCGCGGCGGCCATCGGCCAATGGAAGGAAGGCGCGCTCCTCCTCTTCCTTTTCACCCTCAGCGGCGCGCTGGAAGAGTTCGCCATGGACCGCACCCGCAAGGCCATCGAGGGGCTGGTGGAACTGCGCCCGGAAGAAGCCCTGACCATCCGGGACGGTGTGGAGATGCTCCTGGCCGTGGATGACCTGATCCCTGGGGACGTGGTCAAGGTCAAGCCCGGTGACCGCCTGCCCGTGGATGGCAAAGTGACCAAGGGCACCAGCTCCATCGACCAAAGCCCCATCACCGGCGAGAGTGTGCCGGTCTACAAAGAGATCGGGGACGATGTCTTTGCCGGCACCATCAACGGCGGCGGCGCGCTGGAAGTCAGCGTCACCAAACTGGCCTCGGAAAGCACCCTCAGCAAGATCATCACCCTGGTCTCCGAAGCCCAGCAAGACGCCGCGCCCACCCAGCAGTTTATCGATCGTTTCAGCCAGCCCTACACCCTGACTGTGATCGCCGCCACCCTCTTGGCCATTCTGATCCCGTGGCTCTTTGTCAACGAACCCTTCAGCGCCACCCTCTATCGGGCCATGACCCTGTTGGTGGTGGCCAGCCCGTGTGCGTTGATCATCAGCACCCCGGCCAGCATCCTCAGCGCCATTGCCGCTGCGGCCCGGGGCGGTGCCCTCTTCAAAGGCGGCGCCTATTTGGAAAAGATGGCCGAAGTCAGCGTGATCGCCTTTGACAAGACCGGCACCCTGACCCACGGCAAGCCCGCGGTGACCGATGTGCGTCCCCTCAACAACTACAGCCGAGAAGATGTGATCCGCATGGCCGCCGGGGCCGAGCTGCTCAGTGAACATCCGATTGCCCGGGCTGTGGTCAACGCCGGGCGGGAGATGGGGCTGACCTTGGACGAACCCCAGGAGTTCCAGGCCATCGCTGGCCACGGGGTGCAGGCCATCTATGACCGGGGGGATCAGCGGGAGATCATCTACATCGGCAACGACAAACTCTTCATGAGCGAGGACATGGATCTCTCCCCGGCCATCCGCATGATCGGCGACAGTCTGCAAAAGCAGGGCAAGACCGCCATGTTGGTGGTGCGCAAGAGTACCGTGGGCGACACCCTTGGCAGCGACCGGGATTGGGAAGTCGTGGGTTACATCGCCGTGGCGGACACCCTGCGGGCCAACGCCAAGGCCACCATCCAGGCCCTGCGGGAAACCGGGATCGAGCGGTTGATCATGCTGACCGGGGACAACTGGGACGTGGCCAACGCCATTGGCAAACAGGTGGGCATCGACGAGGTCCACGCCGAACTGTTGCCGGAACAGAAGCTGGAGATCGTGCGGGGGTTGGCCGAAACCGGCAAGATCGCCATGATCGGCGACGGGGTGAACGACGCCCCGGCCCTGGCCACGGCCACCGTGGGCATCGCCATGGGGGCCGCCGGCACGGACGTGGCCATGGAGACCGCTGACATCGTCCTCATGGCCGACGACCTCTCCAAACTGCCCTTCATCGTCAACCTCAGCCGCCGGGCCGAGCGCATCGTGCGCCAGAACATTATCTTCTCCATCGGCGTGATCCTCACCCTGGTCACCCTCACCGTCATCGTCCCCATCTTCGTCAAAGGCTACGCCCTCCCCCTGCCCTTGGGCGTGGTCGGCCATGAGGGCAGCACGTTGATCGTGATCACCAATGGGTTGCGGATGTTGGCAATTCGCCCGAAGTAGGAATTCAGTGCATAAAAAAGACGCCGCGGATGCATCCGTGGCGTCTTTTTTATGCATTGTTAAAGATAGGTGTTGCTGTCCCGGCGCACAATACGCATGATGGTGACGGTCTGGTCAGCGGTGTCCACTTCGTAGATCAACCGCCAACCGTCGATGTGGATGCGAAAGGCCCCGGTCCACTCTCGAATCAGCGGCTTGGCATAGATCGGGAAAGGATCATCCAGCAGCGCCTCGATCTCCGCCAAAACTTCCCGCTTGATCTGTGGAATCAGGCTGCGAAAATGCTGCCGGGCTTGGGACTCGAACTTAAGCCGGTACGCCATATAACTCTGCCTTTAACTCGGCCAAATCCACGTCCTCAAGGGTCGTTTCCCCTAGGGCCAGTTTCAACTTTACCTCAAGATAGTCAACGAGCGTTGTCATCTCCTCCAACTGCATATTGAGGCTGTCCCATTGTTGGGTGGAAAGCAACACGGCAGCCGGACGGCTACGTTGGGCCAAAAAGACCGGGCCATTGGACAGCAGATCCAGTACATCTGGGGACGACTTGCGTAGATCTGTAATGGGGACGATTTGGGGCGTTGGATTCATGTTCGCTCCTTTCAATAATCAAAATAACACTCAAACGGCATTCAAAGGCTGTTTGCATGTATTTTATCTGACGAATAACTGGATGTCAAGGTGCTGACGGGAGGTTTGACACCGGTTTGGGCTGGGTTTATACTTCTCTCATCCACGCTTTTGTATCATAGGAGCCAAATCATGACCGTCATTCAGATGATTGATGCGATTGCTGTCAATTCAGAAGTTCGCAATGGACGTGCATACATTCAGGGCACAACCGTCACCGTGGCAGATGTGGCGATGGCCCAGAATTACCACGCCCAAAATGTCGATGGCATTGCCGATTGGTATGGGTTGGATCTTGGTCAAGTTCATGCGGCGTTGGCATACTATTACTCCCATCAAGCCGAAATAAATGGCCAGATCAAGGCGCAAATTCGGCGAGCTGAGACCCTGAAGGAGGCAGGAGTTGGCCGAGGGCATTCGCTTTTACCTGGATGAAAACATGCCGGTTGCCATCTCCACTCAGTTGATTCGTCGGGGCATTGATGTGGTCACCGTGCGAGATCTGGATCTGCTGGGAGACACGGATGTCAACCATCTGCGCCGCGCAACGCACATGGGCCGGGTATTGTGTACACATGATACGGACTATGTTGATTTGGCGGGCCAAGGATCCCATCATGCGGGCATTATCCTGGGGCAACAACACAGGCACACGATTGGCGATTGGGTACGCTTCTTGACACTGGTCTCTGCGGTATATGAGTCAGAAGAGATGGTTGACCGGATCGAGTACGTTTAATTAGAGCCAGACACAAAAGAGACCTCGTTGACTGCCTTGAACCAGTCAACGGGGTCTCTTTTTATGTCTAGCTTTGGGGCCGATGGACGAATGGGAAGTGTGTGGAGAAGCTATGGGGCCTGGTTGCCCAGCACCCACCTCTTCAGCGCAACCGCCACCCCATCATGATGGATGTCCGGGGCCACCCACTTGGCCGCAGCCTTGACATGGTCCGCCGAGTGGCCCATTGCCACGGGGAAGCCGACTTCTCGGAACATGGGGATGTCGTTGTCGTTGTCGCCGATGGCCATGACGTGGGATGGGTCCATGTCCAGAATTTTGAGGAGTCGGCGCACGCCCGCACCCTTGTCCACGCCCTGGGCTGTGCCTTCCACCAGGCTGGGATGGGTGCGGCTGATGTGGAGCCAACGCTCAAACAGGGCTTGCAGGGAGGGGGTTATGTCTTCGTCCTGGGGCGGGGTGTTGTTGGCGATGATGAATTTGAGCGGGGTGCGGGCATCGTCCGCGGCGAAGAGAGGGGCGAGTTGGGGATGCAGTTCCCGCTGGTCGCTGAACCAGATATTGTAGATTTCCGGCGTCCATTTCTCCTGGTTTTGCACATAGAGGGACGAACCGTCCGGCTGCAAGAAATAGAACATCACCACCTCGTCGTGGGCGTCGGCCCAGGCCGCTGTGGATCGGGCCGCCTCCAGGGGCATGTCCAACTCGTCCACCACCGCGCCGGTGACGGGATCGCCGATCACCGCGCCTTGGGTGGTGACCACGGGCGTGGTGATGCCCAGGTTGTAGCGGGCCAGGGTCTGGCACACATAGTCCAGAGGCCGCCCGGTGGCGATGGTGACGGGCACGCCCGCGGCTTGGGCTTGGGCAATCGCCTTCTGCACGCCCACGCTCACGGCCACGGGCTGTTCCGGGTCCAGGATCGTGCCGTCCATGTCCACAATGACCAATTTGATTTGAGGATTCAAGTTGTTTTCTCCTTTTTTTGGTTGACTCGTACCCACCAAACCACCCCCTCTCAACCTCCCCCAGATTGGGGGAGGAGCCGGATCGCCACAGAGCGAATGGCCGTTGACCGAGAATGGTTCCCTCCCCAATCTGGGGAGGGTTAGGGTGGGGTTAGGTTTTGTGTCGATTCAATGTAAAACGCTTTATTCCCTCACCACCAGGGGCAGGAAGAGCTTGCCCCCCAGGCAGCGGTCGGTTTGGGCCACCACCACGTTGGACGAATGGCCCCCCGGCTGGCTGGGCACAAAGGCCTCCACTCGATAGCGGCAGAAGCGCTGGGCCATGCTGGTGATGTTATAGCGGGTCTCGAAGCCGCTTTTGGGCACGATGCCAAAGACCCGATCCGGCACTGCTCCATCCCCGGCGTAAAGGCGATAGTAGACCGGGTCGGTCTCGCCGTTCCAACTGAAATGCAGCCAGGCTTGCCCCGCTTCGTCCCGGCTGGTGCCGGCCACGGGCGGCCAGGTGGCGTGGCCCGCCCAGGGCAGGCGGAAGGCGCGATAGCTGACGACGCCTTTGCCAAAGGTCAGTTCCAGGGCCTTGCTGCCGTCCGGGCGGATCTCCATGAAGGCGGGGGGATCGTCGCCGGGGGCATAGGCGTGGGTGTGGGAGGTGCCCCAGCCGATCACGGTGTTGAGGTTGGGCAGCCGTTGTACGTTGCCCATAGCGATGGAAAAGATGTCGGGATCGTTGCGGAATTCCCACACCAGCACGGCCAGCCGCCGATCTTCGTCCAGCCAGTATTCCGCGGCCCGGGAGAAGGCCGGGGTGAGGTCGTTGCGGTTGTCGAAGAGGGTGATGGTGCCCTGGGGCGTGCGCTGGGCATCGTGCAGGTGGGAGAAGACGTGGGTGGGGTCGGCAAAGGTGAACTGGTTGCGCTTGCCCCCCCAGCGCCAGATGATCTCCCCGCTCTGCCGGTTGATCTTGGTGATCTCGTCCAGATGACGGCTGGTGAGGAGCAACTGTCCGTCCCGGTCTATGGAGAGGGCGTTGCCATGCACATAGTCCACCACCGGCCCGGTCAGGGGGGCGACTGTGTCGGTGATGGCGAAGTGATCCCAACTGCGCCACTCGAAGACCACGTTTTTGGCTTGGTCCAGTTCGTGGATCACCAGGCCGATCACCGTGGCCGTGGGGACGCCGCCGGCCACAATCTGGCTCATGTCTACAGGCTGGCGGTCATAGCTCATGAGCAGGCCGTGGCCGTTGGGCAGGATCTGGAACTCGTGTTGGTCCGTGGTGTAGCCGTTGCCCATGCGCCAGGTGTCGGTCACGGTGTACGTGGCATCCATCTGGAAATAGGTGCCGCCTTGGCTGCCGCCCCAATAGGTCAAAGAGCCGTCGGGCTGGCTTTTGAAATCGAAATAGGGCTGGCCTGGGGTCAAGCGTTCGTAATAGACCGGCTCTGCCCTGTCATCCAAGATCAGCAGATAGGGTTTGGATTGGGCCAGGTTGGGGAAAAAGCTGAAGTTGGTCAGAAAAATATAGCCTTCGCCCGTATTGCTGGCCGGCACCGTGACCGTGATCACCGGAAAATCAGCCGGAGCCGTGACATACGGCGACACACCCGCCGTGGACACACCCAGATCAAGCGTCCCAACCCCGTCCACAACGTCCACTATGTCCACCCCACCCACCCCCCGAGAACCCGAAGTAAAAAACCGAAACCCCAACCGCGGCCACCCCAACCCCGCCGCCCCCGCCGTGCTGGACACAGAAACCGTCTCGTTTGGGGCAAAAGCCACATCCGGAGTAAAGATCAGCGTGCGCCCGTCATCGGCCAAACCTAGGCGGCCAGAATGGGGACCGCTGGTCTCCCCGACCACCCACAGCAGATCCGGGGTGAGGGTGGCGGGATCTATGGCCGCATCCATGCGCAGGGCGATGGTGGTTTCGGGCGGGGTCATCTGGGCATTGGGCAAAGGAGCCAGGTAGGTATAGCCGGGGGGCAGGGGCGCGGCGGCCCGCACGGAAGGGAGCTGAGAGGCGGGAAGTCCGGCGGCCCCCAAGACCATGAACAGCGCGACTATGCATACTTTCAAAAAAAAGCGACCGACTGACGTCACCCTGACCTCCCTCAAACCGAGCCTCAACACCAAATTTTCACCAAGCGATCCAGCCCGGCCAGATCTTGGGTCAGGTGGACCTGGCAGCCGGGGATCAACGCCTGGGCCAAGGCCTGTACCGAGGCCCCTTGGTCGTGGCCGATCTCCAGAAAGATGGCCCCGTGCGGACGCAGGAAGGCCGGGGCTGCGGCCAGCAAGCGGCGGATGTGGTCCAAGCCGTCCACGCCGGAGAGCAGGGCGGCGGCCGGTTCGTGGTCCCGCACGTTGGGCTGGAGGGTGGCGTAGGCCGCGGCGGGGATGTAGGGCAGGTTGGCGGCGATGATGTCCACGGGGCCGGGCAGGGGGGCGAGGAGGTCGCCGTGTAAAAAGGTGATGGGGCGGGCCTGGGCAGGGAGAAGGGCGGCGGCGTTGGCCTGGGCCACGGCCAGGGCATCCGCAGACGCGTCCACGGCGTAGATCACCAGACCCGGTGCCTGGACGCCCAACGTGACCCCTATGATCCCGCTGCCTGTGCCGACATCGGCCACAGAGCTTACGCTGGGGTGGGATTTTACAAAATCGAGAACGGCTTCCACCAATAATTCGGTTTCGGGGCGGGGGATGAGGACGCGGGGGTCAACATGGAAGGAGAGGCCGAAAAAGTCCCGGTGGCCGGTGAGATAGGCCACGGGGGTGTGGGCCAGTCGGCGGGCCACCAGATCCGTGAAGGCCTGGGCGGTTTCTGGGGGTAAAAGGTGATCATCGTGGGCAAAGAGCCAGGCTCGATCTACGCCCAAAAGATGGGCCAACAACAGATGGGCATCCAGCCGGGGGCTCTCTCCGTGGGTGGCGCTCAGAGCATGAACGGCTTGGGCAAGGGCGTGGCGGATCTGCATGGGCGCGAGGCGACGAAACTTATTCTTCGCCCATAGATTGCAGCCGCTCGGCCTGATCCCGGGTACTCAGTTCTTCGATAAATTCGTCCAGATCCCCGCCGAGGATGGTTTCCAGGCGATAGAGGGTGAGGTTGATGCGGTGATCCGTGACCCGGCTTTGGGGGAAATTATAGGTGCGGATCTTTTCGCTGCGTTCGCCCGTGCCTACTTGGCTCTTGCGGGCCGCGCCCATCTCGTCCTGCTGGCGCTGGATCTCCATTTCGTAGAGCTTGGAGCGCAAAATACGCATGGCTTTGATGCGGTTTTGCAGTTGGCTCTTCTCGTCCTGGCAGCTGATCACAATGCCGGAGGGCAGATGGGTGAGCCGCACCGCGGAGTCTGTGGTGTTGACGCTTTGGCCGCCGGGGCCGCTGCTGCGGAAGACGTCGATCTTGACGTCGTTCATGCTGACTTCGATCTCCACTTCATCGGCTTCGGGTAGCACCGCCACCGTGGCCGTGCTGGTGTGGATGCGCCCCTGGCTCTCCGTGGAGGGCACCCGCTGCACCCGATGCACGCCGGATTCCCATTTCAGCCGGCTATACGCGCCCTGGCCCGCGCCCTTGACGGCAAAGATCACCTCTTTGAAGCCGCCCAACCCGGTCTCGGACTCGCTGAGGATCTCGGTCTTGAAGCGATGTTCGTCGGCCCAGCGGGTGTACATGCGGAAGAGGTCGGCGGCAAAAAGCCCGGCCTCGTCCCCCCCCGTGCCGGCCCGGATCTCCACGATCACATCCCGGTCGTCGTTGGGGTCCTTGGGCAGCAACAGCTTGCGCATGGCATCGTAGAGCTGCTCTTCTTCCTCGGAAAGGCTGTCGATCTCCATCTGGGCCAGTTCGGCCATATCGTCATCGTCGGTCTCGTTCAACAGTTGACGGCTCTCGGCCAACTGGGTGCGCACATCCCGATAGCGGCGGAAGGACTCCACGATCTCGGTCAGGTTGCTGCGCTCCTGGGCCAGTTCGTTCATGTAGGTATAGTCCGCGATCACTTCGGGATCGGCCAGAGACTGGTTGATCTCGTTATAGCGGTCTTCGATTTTGGCAAGCTGGGTTTCAAATGACATAGGTGGGTTTGGTGATATGTTGATTGGTTGATTTTTTTTGGTTGGTTGACTTGTTGATAACGTCTAACCCCACCCTAACCCTCCCCAATCTGGGGAGGGAACCGATTTTGGGTTGACGCCCATTCGTTCAGCGGCGATCCTGCTCCTCCCCCACCCTGGGGGAGGCTGGGAGGGGGTGGCTTGGTCATTGCATTTGCTTGGTTGGGAGATTGGCGATTGGTACTCGACCAATCAACCTATCAACCTATCAACCAATTCAATCTGTAAAAATGGGCAGATTCCCCAAAGCAATAATATGCGGCCAATCTGCTTCGTTGCCTTCCGTAAAGACGGCCATTTCGGCGGTGACGGTGGCGTTGGCGGCGCTCATCAGTTGGCGCAGGCCGATCAGCGTGCTGCCCGTGCTGACGACGTCATCCACCAGGGCCACGTTTTTGCCTTCCACCAGGTGGCGGTCTTTGCCATCCAAATAGAGATTCTGGGGCTTGCCCGTGGTGATGCTGGTGACTTCGGTCTCCAGACAGTTCACCATATAGGGCTTGCGGAACTTGCGCACCACCACATAGGGCAGGCCCGTGTGGACCGACAGGGCGTGGGCCAGGGGGATCACTTTGACCTCTGGGAAGACCAGCACGTCCACATTGGCGGGCATGCGGGCGGTCAATTCCTTGGCGGCGACTTCAACGGCTTCCGTGTCGCCCAGCATGTTGAAAATGGCGATCTTCACCCCCGGCGCAACTTGAAAGAGGGGAAACTGCCGGGTGATCTCACCAAATTGGATCGAATGCACGCGACCATCGTAGCTCATGGGCTTGTTGCTCCTGTGTGTGTACCCTATAATGGGGGGGTTGTGGCTCACCAACGGTCTATTTTATCACACCGGCCACGGCGAACCGAAACCGCCGTCCGCTTGAACTCATCCGAAGGCGCATGGAACTGAGAACCCTATGACCAAGCCCGCCCACCGTCCCCCCGCCGCATCCCCCGCCTCCCCAGAGGCCAAAAAGGTCTATCCGCGCAAGTGGATGATCCTTTTGGCCATCAGCATCTCCCTCTTTTTGGGCAGCGTGGATGGCAGCATTGTCAATGTCTCCCTGCCCACCCTGGTGCAGGAGTTGAACACCGACTTCCCCACGGTGCAGTGGGTGGTGCTGGCCTATCTGCTGGGCCTGACCGTCTTGATGTTGAGCATGGGGCGGCTGGCCGATATCCGGGGCAAACAGCGCATCTTTGGCTGGGGATTGGTACTCTTTCTGCTGGGATCGGCCCTGTGCGGCCTGGCCCCGGGCGTCTATTGGTTGATCGGCTTCCGCTTTGTGCAGAGCGTGGGCGCGTCCATGATGTTGGCCCTGGGCGTGGCCATCGTCACCGAAACCTGGCCGGACCGAGAGCGGGGCAAGGCCATCGGCATCACCGGCGGGGTGATCTCCCTGGGCATCGTGGCCGGGCCGGCCGTGGGCGGGCTGATCCTGCAGAATCTGAGTTGGCGTTGGATCTTTTTTGTCAATTTGCCCATCGGTGCGGTAGCCTTGGTGATGGTGCTGCTCTATGTGCCGCCCCTGCCGCCCAAAAACCGCAGCGAGCCATTTGATCTCCTGGGGGCGGGGATTTTGGGCCTGGGGCTGTTCAGCTTTGCCCTGGCCCTCACCGTGGGCCAAAAGTTGGGCTTCACGGCCCCGCTGATCCTGGCCCTCTTTGCCCTGGCCGGGCTGACCATCCCCACCTTTGTTTGGCAAGAGCGCCGGGTGGCCTATCCCATGGTCGATCTTGCCCTTTTCGGCGACCCGCATTTTAGCCTCAATCTTTTCAATGCGGTACTCTCTTTCATGGCCATCGCCGCGGTGGTCTTTCTGCTGCCCTTCTATTTGACCTTGGTGCTGAAGCTGGACCCGTCCCATGTGGGGCTGCTCATGGCCGTGTCGCCCGTGGTGCTGGGGCTGCTCTCCCCCCTCTCCGGCGTGCTGGCGGATCGATATGGGACTCGGTTGATCAGCGCCGTGGGGCTGGCCTTCACCATGCTCGGCTATCTGGCCCTCACCCTGTTGACCACCCAAAGCAGTTCGGTGGCCTTTGTCTTCCTCCTGCTGCCCTTGGGCATCGGCATGGCCACCTTCCAAAGCCCCAACAACAGCGCTGTGATGGGCACCGTGCCCCGTCATCGGTTGGGCGTGGCCTCGGGCACCCTGAGCATGAGCCGCACCCTGGGCCAGGTGATGGGGATCTCCATCCTGGGGGCCTTCTTCGCCAGCCGACTTGCCCACCGGGCCGGCGGTCTGGTGGATGTCTCCCAGGCCGACCCCAGCGTGATCGTGTTGGCCATGCGGGATCAGTTCACCCTGGCCGCCGGGTTGATCGGCCTGGGGCTGGCACTCTTTTTGGGTCAATGGTGGAAAGAGCATCGTCGCAAAGATACGGCTGCCCCGAAAAGCTGGCGAAAATTGAGTTGAGCGTTTCGTGTATTAATCATAACCCAAAAAAGGAGAAGAATCATGGCTGAATCCAACGATTGTGCATTCTGTAACATCCTTCACGGCGAAGAACCGGGCACCATCATTGTCCGGGACGACGAGAAGCGCATGGCGCTGATCAAGAGTCTGCGCCCGGAGAGCGCGGTGCATTGGCTGGCCGTCCCCTTCGAACATGTGGACGGCACACGCCAGTTCGAGGCCGCCAACAGTGCCCGTTTTCTGGAACTGGTCGAGTTTGCCATCGACCACGCCCAGGCCATGACCGAAGATGAACCTCAACTCCAGCGGGGCTTCACCATCAAAATTCATTTTGGCTCCTACGAAACCATCGAACATCCCAAGCTGCATATATTGGCCGTGGAATAAGCCACGATTCTTTTTGCCCCAAATTCTCCCATAAAACGCCCGACAGACGGAGGTCCGCCTCCGTTTGCCGGGCGTTTTTGTCTCTTGAGGGTGGATATGTAGAGCTTCTCACATAAGCCGGGGCCGATTTCTCTGATAATACGGTACGACCCGCTCTTGCCTGCATCCGCGGGCCGTATTCTTCCGAAAGTTGTGAGATCCCAGGCCGGATTAGTCACATGAAAATCTGAGCCAGCATTAATGGGGGGCTTAGATACCTGGGATATACTCTCCCAACCGCCCTTTCCAGAAAACCCGCCAGCCGTCCCGTCTATTGTCTTTCAAAAGGAGAACCCACCATGACCCGTCTGCCCAAGATCCCGTCGTCCGAGATAACATCAGAGTCGATCTACCTCAATCGGCGCAAACTGCTCCAAGGTGCAGGGTTGCTGGCGGCGACGGCGGCAATGGTGGCGTGTGCGCCCTCCGCGCCCGGCCTTGCCCCGGCTGCCACTGCCGCCCCGGCGGAAAACGCGGCCAGCGGCGCGGCGGCCCCCGTTCTCCCCACCGCCAGCACGGATGTGGATGAGTTGGGGGATGCCCTCAACGGCTACACCGAGATCACCAACTATAACAACTACTACGAATTCACCACAAACAAGGAGGGAGTGGCCCGGTTGGCCAAGGACTTCACCACCTCCCCCTGGCAGGTGGAGGTGAGCGGCATGGTGCGCAACCCCAAGGTCTATGACATGGACGACCTGCGCCGCTTCGAGCAGGAGGAGCGCATCTACCGGCTGCGCTGTGTGGAGGCCTGGTCAATGGTGATCCCGTGGACCGGCTTCCCCCTGGCCAAACTTCTGGCCGAGGTGGAACCTACCGCCGACGCCAAGTATGTGCGTTTCACCACCGTCGAGCGCCCGGAAGAGATGCCCGGCCAAAAGAACCGCAGCTACACCTGGCCCTATGTGGAGGGTCTGCGGGTGGACGAGGCCATGAACGATCTGGCCATCCTGGCCACGGGGCTGTATGGCGTGCCGTTGTTGCCCCAGAGCGGTGCCCCCATCCGTCTGGTGGTGCCGTGGAAATATGGCTTCAAGAGCATCAAATCCATCGTCAAGATCGAGTTGGTCAGCACTACACCCATTTCTCTGTGGATGGACGCCGCGCCCCGGGAGTATGGCTTCTACGCCAACGTCAACCCGGACGTGAACCATCCCCGCTGGTCCCAGGCCTCCGAACGGCGCATCGGCGAACTCAGCCGCCGGGCCACTCTGCCCTTCAACGGCTATGGCGAGCAGGTTGCCTCACTCTATGCCGACATGAATTTGCAATCGAATTTCTAGCAGGACATTCATGAATCGGACTGACGAAATGGCTCAAAATCGTCTGGGCTTGGCCTGGCTGGAAAAACGTAAAATTCACTGGCTGCAAGTCGTGGCCCATGTGGGCGCGCTGATTCCCTTGGCCGTCCTGATCTGGGCCTTCACCACGGACGGCCTGACCATCAACCCCATCCAGGACATCACCTTCCGCACGGGCAAGGCGGCGCTCTGGCTGTTGGTCCTCTCCCTGGCCGTCACCCCGGTGAATGTGGTGACGGGCTATCGGCCCGTACTCAAGATCCGGCGGGCCTTGGGGTTGTATGCCTTTGGCTACGCGGCCCTGCATTTCCTGATCTTCGTGGGGCTGGATTACGGCTTCAGTTGGGCGTTGCTGAAAGGAGCGATCTTCGAGAAGCGGTATGCGTTGGTGGGCTTTGCGGCCTTCTTGATTCTGCTGCCCTTGGCCCTCACCTCCACCAAGGCGTCTATGGCCCGCCTGGGCAAACGCTGGAAGAAGCTGCATCAGGCCGTCTATGTGGCTGGGATCTTGGTGGCCATCCATTATATCTGGGTGGTCAAAGCTGATATACGTGAACCATTGGCGTTTAGCGCCGCAATTGGTATACTACTCCTGATCCGGATTCCTGCTGTGCGCAAACGGATCGTCAGGTGGCGAACAGAGCGTTGGGGCGGCAACAAAAAGCCTGCCCTCAAGCCCGGCCTCAATTAGGCCGAACCGTTTCCCCGGACAGCGCGGTTTCACTTCACCAAACAGGAGTTGCTTGCTATGTCCGATCTCAGCTTTCCCCCTTTGTCTTTGGCCGACTGGCAGCCGACCCGGGACGCCGTCCACGCCTACGCCCGCATCCTGGGCAAAGTGCGCCAATCCTTGACCCCGCCCCAGGCCCACCGGTGGCACACCAGCCTCAGCGTCGCCCCGGAGGGTCTGACCACGGGCGAGATGATCGTGGATGAAGAGACCGAAGAGACTCTGGAAATCAAGCTGGACTTAGTCACTCAGCGCATGACGGCCGTCACCGGCCAGGGCCGACGGTGGGCCATGCCCCTCTCCGGTCAACCGGCCCGTCTGCTGGCCGATTCCCTGATCCTGACCCTGATGGAGTGGGACATCTATCCAGAGGTGGACCGCAGCACCTTTGCCGACGAATCCACGGGCAAATATGACGGGGCAGCGGCCCAGGGCTATTTCCAGGCCCTCTCCAGCGTCCACACCGTGTGGCAGTTGTGGAAGCGTGAACTGACGGGACGGACCGGCCCCGTGCGCCTCCGGCCCCATCACTTCGATCTCTCCCTGCTCTGGTTTTCGGGCAATCTGGTCCCCGGAGTGGATGCCGGGGACGAGGACCAGGCCGAGGAGCAGATGGCCTTTGGCTTTTCCACGGGAGATGAGGCCATCCCCGACCCCTATTTTTACATCACCGCCTATCCCTGGCCGGAAGATCTAGCCAAGGCCGCCCTGCCCGCCCCGGCCCGTTGGCACACGGAAAGCTGGAAGGGGGCCTTGCTCCTCTACGCGGATGTGGCGGCGGCCCCGGACCCGACGGCCCTGCTGCTTGCCTGTCTGCGGGCGGCCCACGGCGCGGGCGAGGCGTTGATGTTGGAATAGACAGACCCAAAACAAAAGGCCGACCTCGTCGAGGTCGGCCTTTTGTTTTGGGATCTGTTTGACTGGGATCTACTTGCTGCGCAGGGCGTCCACCTTGCGGCTGAGGTCGCCGATCTTCTGGCTGAGGGCGTCCACATCGCTCTTGCTGGGCACGTTGAGTCCCTTGAGTACGCCTTCGACGGTCTCTTCCAAGGCCCCTTCCAGGACTCCTTCGGCCTTCTTGACGGCTCCCTTGGTCGTCTTCTCGGCCTTTTTGGCCACCTTGGTGGCTTCCTTTTCGCTGCGCTGGGCGCGCTTGCGCACTTCCTGCATCAGCTTCTGGGCGTCTGTCTCGGCGATCTCGCCCCGTTCCACCAACTTCTCCACAAACTCTTGGGCCTCTTCCAGGGTCAACGCCACGGCCCCCATCCCGGCCAGGACAACCTTGCGGGCCAGGATGTAGAGGTTGGCGCTTTGCACAATCGCCTCGTTGCGGACATCGATCACGGTCTCTTTGATCTGCTCTTGCACGGTCATCTTTTCGTCGGTCTTTTTTTCGTCTGCCATTGGAAACCCCTCCAAATTGATATGTTGATCAAATGATCTGTTTTGATTTTAACTGCGCTCAAAGTTTTCAAGCGCCATTTCTGTACGGTTTAACCATAAAACGCCGGTGTTGTTGCCGTGTTGCCTGGGCCGCTATCAGCATGTTGCCATCTCTCTGGCATTCGCCAAGCCGTGACGCGGTGCGTTAGATCAAGTGTAACACGGTGCGTCATGGCTGTCAAAATGGCCTAGTTCACGCGGATCAGATCGATAAGGGACTCCAAGGTCTTGGGACCAATGCCAGGGACGCGTTCCAGATCTTCCACGCTGGCGAAGGGGCGGTTGTCGATGATGGCCTGGGCTCTTGACGGTCCCACACCGGGCAGGGTTTCCAGTTCTGCCGCACTGGCCGTGTTGATGTTGATGCGGCCATCCCCGCCCGGCGCACCGGGCAGACTGCCCGCGGTGAAGCCGCTGCCCTCCCCAGAAACGCCCGTGGGCGGCGATGGGTTGGACAGGGCAAGCCCGCCGCCTCCCCCATCCGCGGCCGGGGCTGTGGGCACATGCACCTGGGCACCGTCCCACAGGGGCTGGGCCTGGTTGACCAAGGCTTCGTCCGCCCCAGGGGCCAACCCCCCGGCCGCGGTGATGGCATCTCCGGCCCGGGCAGTAGCGGGCAGTTCGACCAATCCCGGCGTCATCACCCCACCGCTGACAAAGACCGTGATGGGGCCGGGCGTGGGCGAGGCCGTGGGGGCCGGGGTGGGCATGGGCGTTGGTGGCGGCTGCAAAACAATGGGTTGGGGCGTCGGCTGGCGGATCAGAAATAGGGTGCCGCCCACCAGCAACAGACTGGTCAACAGGCCGAGCAGGAAGGAATAGAGATGGAAGGTACCTTCCCGGCCAGAACCGGGGGACGTTTCGGTGTCCGCACTCGACTCATGGGACGTGGGGAGCGGGTGGGCGGAATGGGGCATGAGGCCTCCTCTCGGTAACGTGTCTCTATAACGTGAATAACGTGAATTCAATGGGGGCAAAATCGTTTGTTTTTAGCATACCCGCTTGGCGGCAAAAGTCTATGCGACATTCTGCCGATCTTTTCGTACAGATAGAGCGAGACTGACAAATCAAGACCATCGGCGGGGTTGAAGGTCGGTTGATTTGCTGGTAGAATGTCAGGTATAGCAGGTCGCTGTGGCATATAGTAGGTCAGTCTGCCCTGCGCCCCGGCCGGGTAGATGTTGCCCGACCATTCCGACACACCCACCCTTGGAGGCACCATGCGCACGCACGTTCCCCGCTGGATAGCGCTACTTCTAATTTTCACGGCCCTGATTGCCCCACTCTTTGCCGCCGCGCCGGCCCAAGCCCAGGAGAAATCCCTGGTCTGGGAACGATTTGATGTAGACATTGCCGTCAACGCCGACGGCACCTTTGACGTGGCCGAGGCCCAAGCCATCCGCTTCACCGCGGGCACCTTCACCTTTGGTACCCGGTATATCCCTTTCGAAAAGTTCACCTTTATCGACAACTGGTCCATCAGCGACAGCGAGGGCCATACCTATCGCTATGCCAGCGGCAGCGAACCCTATACCTTCTCTGTGGAGGACGAGGGCTATCGCTATTCGATCCGGTGGAACTTCCCCCAACTGGCCGACAAAACCGTCACCTATACCCTGCGCTATCAGGTGCATGGCGGCTTGCGCTACTATGAGGGCGGCGACCAGCTTTGGTGGCAGGCCATCTATGGCGACCGCAGCTTCCCCGTGTTGGAAGGCCGGGTGCGGGTCAGCGTGCCCAGCCCGGCGCTGATCGAAAATGCCGCCTTCTATGTCAACATCACCAACGCCGAGGATGCCGTCTCCACCACGGTGTTGGACGGCAACCGCGTGGCCATCTTTGATCTGGATCGACGGCTGAACAGCGGCGAGCAGATGGAGGCCCGGGTGCAGTTTACCCCCGGCGTGGTGGCCGGTTCACCTGCGGCGTGGCAGGCTGATGCCGATGCCGCCACCGCGGCCCAAGAAGCCGCCGCCACCTATCGAGAAACCTGGGGCCCCATCGCCACCCTGGGCCTGGGGGCCTTGGGTGCCCTCTTCCTCTTCAGCGGACCGGCCCTGCTCTATCTGCTTTGGTACAAATTGGGCCGGGACAAGCCGGTGGAAATGGTGGCCGACTACATCCCCGAACCACCGGACACCACCCCGCCAGGGCTGGTGGGCGCGCTTCTGGACGAGCAGGCGGACATGGAGGACATCCTGGCCACCCTGGTGGATCTGGCCCAGCGCAAGATCATCAGCATCACCGAGGAAGAAACGGGCAAAATCCTGCGCAGCAAGGACTTTGTCTATCGTCTGGAGCGCACGCCGCCAGCGGATCTGCATCCCTATGAAAAACAGCTCCTGGACAGCGTCTTTGGCAAGAAACAGGAGCGGCGTCTGTCTGATCTGAAGAATTCGTTCTATCAGGAACTGCCCAAGATCAAGAAAGCGCTTTACGAAGATATCACCGTGGCTGGCTTTTTTACCCGCAACCCTGAATCCGTGCGCACCCAGTATGGCTGTCTGGGGGGGGCGACCCTTGGCCTGGCCGCCGCGGTGGGGATGGGGCTGTTGATTGCCTTTGGGGATCTGACCGCGGCGGCCATCCTGCCCGGCTTTGGCCTGGGGGTGACGGCCATCGGGCTGATCATCCTGGCCCGCTTCATGCCCCGCAAGACGGATCAGGGGTCCGAAAGCGCGGCCAAGTGGCGGGCCTTCCGCACCTATTTGGAGAATATCGAGAAGTACAGCGATCTGGACCAGCAAAAGGCCATCTGGGATCGCTGGCTGCCCTACGCCATTGCCTTTGGCTTTGAGAAAAGCTACATCCGCAAGTTCGAGCAAGTGCAGGCCCCAGCCCCGGGTTGGTACATCCCCGGCGCGGATAACTATGGTCCCTATCGCCGCCGCTATTATGGCGGCCAGAGCGTGGGGGATACCACCGCGGACGTGGGCAAGGGCATTCCCGGCATGGGCATGCCCCGACCTGCCGAGGGCGGGGGCGGTCTGGGCGGCGGCCTGGGTGACATGAGCGGCAACATCGGCACCAGTCTGGCCGGCATGAGCGCCGGGTTGGGCGGCATGTTGAGCAGCGCCAGCAACACCTTCACCAGCCGACCGGCCAGCACCTCAAGCAGTGGCGGCGGCTGGAGCGGGGGCAGCAGTGGCGGTGGTGGATTCAGCGGCGGCGGCAGCTTTGGCGGCGGTGGCGGCGGTGGCGGTGGCGGTGGATTTGGATGATGCTATCGAGTATCGTGTATCGAGTATTTTGACGGCCCTGAAACATACGCCAGGTACTCAACCACACATTACTCGATACACGATACTCGATATTCGACACACAGAAGGAGCTTCACATGATCGGTGGCGGACGTATTACCGGGCTGGCCCTGATGATCGGCAGTGCCGTGGTGTTGGCCGTGTGGTCGGCGGTGGTGATGACCGCGGCCAACAACAACGCGGGGGGCATGGTGTTGGGGGTCTTTTTGGCCCTGCTTATCTGCTCGCCCCTCTTTGGCATTGGCTTCTATCTCTTCCGCAAGGGCAAGTCCGAAGAGAGCCAGTTTGCTTTTGTCAAACAGGAAAAGAAGATCCTGAACATGGTCCTCACCCAGGGCCAGGTCAGCATGGGCGAGCTGGTTGCCGAGTTGGAAATGCCTTCAGATTCCATCAAAGACATGATCCGGGATCTGGTGGGCAAGCAGCTTTTCAGCGGGGCCATCAACTGGGACAAGGGCATCCTCTACAGTGTGGAGAGCCAGCAACTGACCGATGGCCGCAAATGTCCCAATTGCGGCGGCCAGGTGGAATTCGCCGGCAAAGGTGTCATCGTCTGCCCCTTCTGCGGCAGTGAAGTCTTCTTGACCAAACGCGCCGCGGCCAGCACCACGTAGATTTTTGATTTTGGATTGGGGAGTTTGGATTGGCGGCGGCTGGACAACTCGCCCCTCGCCATTCGCCCCTCGCACCACTTTCCCACAGGAGGGAACATGAGCAACAAAGTTGTAGACAAGGCCCGAGAGGGCATGGGGGCCATTGAGAAGTTGATCAGCGGCCTGCCCGGTATCCGGGGCTATCGGGAGAAGGATCTGCGCCGGGACGCCGACTATCGTCTGCGCCAGATGATCGCTGGCGGGTTGGAAGAGCAGAAGGCCAGGCTCTTCGATCTGCAAAAGCAACTACTGAAAAGTGGCGGCCTCAGTTGGGTGGATGACGTGGATGGCGCGGTGACCAAGCTGCAAACCCTGGCCGACCGAGTCAAGACCGCCAGCTATGGCTATGCGGGTCTCTTCAACGCCCAAAAGATCAAGGACGCTCAACTGGACGCCCTGCACCGCTTCGATGTGGCCCTCATGGCCCGTGTCCAAGAGGTCAAGGACGCCATCGCCGGGTTGGAAGCCGCCATCAGCCAGAAGGACGGCATCAACAGCGCCATAGACGCCCTCACCGCCAAGCTGACCGAACTCAACAATCTCTTCAGCCAACGTTCCGACGCCGTGGACGATCCCGACCTGCTCACCGAAACCAGCGCCCCGGCCCTGGACGACGCCCTACTGGCCGCGGCTTTCCCGACGACCGCCATGGACGTCAACACGGAAACAGACACGCAAAGTTGGGACGTCGTCGACGCCCCAACTGCCTAATCTCTAAATCTCTCAATCACCCAATCTCTAACCTTACCCAACCACTCCCACTTTCAAACAGGAGACCAAAATGGCCCGAATAATTGATGTCATTGAAGCGCCAGATCAAGGGCGTAACGAACTTGTAAAACGTGTGCCGGAGTTCGGTTCCGGCGATTTCCGCCTGGGCAGCCAGGTGATCGTGCGGGAAAGCCAGAAAGCAGTCTTCTATCGAGACGGCCACTCCCTGGACCTCTTCGACGCCGGGCGGCATACCATCACGACGTACAACCTGCCCGTCCTCTCCGGCCTTCTGCGTCTGGTCACCGACGGCAAGGATATGTTTACCGCCGAGGTTTACTTTGTTAACCAGCGGGAGCTCACGGACCTGAAGTGGGGCACGCCGGAACCCATCAGCCTGCGGGATTCGGATCTGGGGCTGGTGCGCCTGCGGGCCTTTGGCCAATACAGCATGCAGATCAGCGATGCCAAGCTCTTTGTGGACAAGATCGTCGGCACCCAAGGGTTGTATAACACCTCGGACATCGAGGACTTCCTGCGGGGCATTATCCTCAGCAGCATGACCGACATCCTGGGCGAGAACATGACCAGCCTCTTTGACCTGCCCAAGCTCTTTGACGAACTGAGCGGCGGCATTCGGGCCAAGGTGCAGGATGATTTCGCCGCCCTGGGCTTGGGGCTGAAACAGTTCAAGATCATCTCCATCAGCCCCACGGAAGAGACCGCCAAGGCCATCGACGAGCGGGCCAGCATGGGGGCCATCGGCGACATGAACGCCTACATGCAGTTCAAGGCCGCCCGGGCTTTGGGTGACGTAGCCCAGCAAGAAGGTGGCGGAGCCGGTGGCGGCAGCGGCCTGGGTGAAGGCATGGGCCTGGGCGCGGGCCTGGGCATGGGGGCAGGCATGGCCGGTATGATCGCCAACGCCTTCGCCGGCGCGCAGCAGGGGGGCGGCAGCACGCGCGGCGCAGCCCAACCCGCGGCCGTTCCCGAAGTCATGACCCTGGCCGAGGCCGCCGCCTACCTCCGGGTCTCCGAGGCGGATGTGCAGTCCATGATCGACGCCGGGGATGTCAAGGCCAAGAAGATCGGCAGCCAATACCGCATCAGCAAGGGCGCGATTGACGCCTATCTTGGCAGCTAGAGCGAATGGCGAATGGCGAATGGCGGGTCTGGGACCTAATCGTTCGCATTTGATGAGTTCTGAGAGGGCCGTGGGATCGATCCCGCGGCCCTTTTTCGCGCCCCGTCCATTCTTGTCTTGTGTCCAACCCCCATGTAAAATCACTTCGCCATTCGCCATTCGCCATTCGCCATTCGCCATTCGCCATTCGCCATTCGCCATTCGCCATTTGCCATTCGCCATTCGCCAAGGAAGACTCCCATGCAAGCACTGGTTGACCGTATCCGCAGCGAAGGCCGCAACTTGGGCCGCAACATCCTCAAAGTCGATGGCTTTATCAACCATCAACTGGACCCGGTGCTGACCATGCAGATGGGCCAAGCCTTTGCCGAGCGGTTCGCCGGGGCGGGCGTCACCGGCGTCACCAAGATCATCACCGCGGAGGTGAGCGGGATTGCCCCGGCCCTGGCCACCGGCGTGGCGTTGGGCGTGCCCGTGGTCTATGCTCGCAAAAAGCGCCCCATCACCATGCCCGACGGCACCTACGAGGCCGAGGCCCCCAGCCCCACCAAGGGGGGCGTCACCCGGCTGATCGTCTCGCCCGAATATCTGCTGCCCACGGATCGGGTCTTGCTGATCGACGATTTTCTGGCCAG
>JAGNDO010000134.1 GCA_018003515.1 Caldilineaceae bacterium | reverse complement strand
AGCTTGATCAGGGTTTGCAGCCGGGCATCCACATTGCTGTCCACCCGGCTGATGAAGAAGCTGGCCACGGACGAGATATGATCCACAGCCTGCCCGGCCTTGACCCGCTGTTCCAGCCCACGCAGATAGGCTTCCTTGACCGCGGCATAGCGCTCCAGGCTGAAGATCAGGGTGACGTTGATGCTCAATCCGGCGGCGATCAGCCGCTCAATGGCATTGACGCCGGGGGCAGTGGCCGGTACTTTGATCAAGATATTGGGTCGATCCACCGCGGCATGGAGACGCAGGGCCTCGGCCACGGTCTGCTCTTCGTCGTAGGCCAGATCCGGGGCCACTTCAATGCTCACATAGCCGTCCACGCCCTGGGTGCGGGCGTAGACCGGGCGCAGCACATCCGCGGCGGCCTGGATGTCGGCCACGGCCAGGGCCTCGAAGATGGCTTTGGGCCCCATACCCTGGGCGGCAAAGCGCTGGATGTCCGCAGTGTAGGCCGAGCTGCCGGTGATGGCCTTCTCGAAGATGGAGGGGTTGGAGGTGACACCCAATACGCCTTGATCCAGCAGAGCCTGAAGTCGGCCATCCTGGATCATGTTGCGCTCGATATAGTCGAGCCATACACTCTGGCCCGCTTGATCTAATTCCTGTAATCGGTTCATGTCTTGTTTCTCCGGGTGGTCTGGGCTGAAAAGTATTGACTATCCGGCGATGAACTTGGACGGCGACCAGTTGTAGCCGATCTTACTTCGCCGGGTTACTCTTGGGTCTATTATACCATTTACTGTGGACAAATTGGTAAGATTTGATCAGGGGCGGGAAAATCGACCCATTTTCGGACCTATTTTTGACAGAACCCGCAGATAGCTTTACCATGTATCCATTGGACCATAGGCTGGGGGGATTTCTCCTGGCATGAAAGAAAGTTTTAGCATTCGGACCCGTTCGGGTTCATAAAGAGGAGACACTCATGGGTAATGCCGTTCAGTTGACCGATGCAAATTTTGGCGATGTGATCGCCAAGGCCGAGACGCCGATTTTGGTCGATTTTTGGGCCGAGTGGTGCGGGCCGTGCAAGATGATCGCCCCCATCCTGGACGAGATCTCTGAGGAGATGGCGGACAGGTTGACCATTGGCAAGCTGGATGTGGACGCTAGTGGTGCCACGGCTATGGCCTATGGCGTCATGTCCATCCCCACCTTGATCCTGTTCAAGGGCGGCGAGCCGGTGGAGCGTTTGGTCGGCTATATGCCCAAGGCTCAGTTGGTGGGCAAGCTGGAGAAGCGGTTGGCCGAGGAAATGCCCAAGCCCAAGTTGGCGGGCAAAGTGGAAAAACGGTTAAACTGAGGGTAAGCGTTCACTCCCCGCCCCCCTAGCCCCCCAACTTTGGGGGGTGTCCAGCACCTCCCCCAGAATTGGGGGCCGGGGGGCAGAGGGGGTGAACGGCTGCGATCTGCTGGAAAACAAAACAGACCCTTGCCGAGAAGGGCGTCTTGCTTCGCAAAGAGGTGGGACGCCCTTTTTGCGTACCTTGCTCTCTCGTCTGAGGCTGGTATAATGGAAACGCCCCACCGTACTGCACCACGAAATCAACCTATCAACCTATCAACCTATCAACCCACCCGGAGCGACCTATGACTGAACTCAACAAAATCATCCTGTCCGAACGCGATATGCCCACCCACTGGTACAACATCAACGCCGACCTGCCCGCAGCCGGCGTCGAGATGTTCCCGCCCCGGCATCCCGGCACAGGCCAGCCCCTGGGACCGGGAGATCTGGCCCCCCTCTTCCCCATGGCCCTGATCATGCAGGAAGTCAGCACCGAGCGTTATATCGAGATCCCCGACGAGGTGCAGGAGGTCTACAAGCTGTGGCGGCCCACGCCCCTCTTCCGTGCCCGGCGCTGGGAGAAGGCTTTGGGCACCCCGGCCAAGATCTATTACAAATATGAGGGAACCAGCCCTGCCGGCAGCCACAAGCCCAACACCGCCGTGCCCCAGGCCTATTACAACATGAAGGAGGGAGTCAAACGCTTGGCCACGGAGACCGGGGCTGGCCAGTGGGGCAGCGCCCTGGCCTTTGCCTGCCAGATGTACGGCATCGAGTGCAAGGTCTACATGGTGAAGGTGAGCTACGAGCAGAAGCCCTATCGCAAGATTTTGATGGAGACCTGGGGCGCGTCCGTGGTGCCCAGCCCCAGCCCGGACACCAATGCGGGCCGCATGATCCTGGCCCAGTTCCCGGACAGCACGGGCAGCCTAGGCATCGCCATCTCCGAGGCCGTGGAGGATGCGGCCACCCGGGAAGATACCAAATATGCCCTGGGCAGCGTACTCAACCATGTGCTGCTGCACCAAACCATCATCGGCCAAGAGGTGATCAAGCAGTTGGAGTTGGCCGGGGCCGATTGGCCGGATGTGGTGGTGGCCTGCACAGGCGGTGGCAGCAACTTTGGCGGTCTGACCTTCCCCTTCTTGCGGGAGAATATCACCGGCGGCAAGAAGACCCGCGTGCTGGCGGTGGAGCCTGCGGCGGCCCCCAGCCTCTCTCGGGGTGTCTATGCCTATGACTACGGGGACACAGCCAAACTGGCCCCTATGGTCAAGATGCACACCCTGGGCCACGACTTCATCCCCGCCCCCATCCACGCCGGGGGGCTGCGCTATCACGGCATGAGCGCCCAGGTCAGCGCGCTGAAGAATGCGGGGCTGATCGAGGCGGTCAACGTGCAGCAAAAGGCCATCTTCGAGGCGGGCATGAGCTTCACCCGATCCGAAGGTATCCTGCCCGCGCCGGAGGCCAGCCACGGCATCTGGGGGGCCATGAACGAGGCCCTGAAGTGCAAGGAGAGCGGCGAGAGCCAGACCATCGTCTTCAATCTAAGCGGTCATGGCCACTTCGATCTGGGCGCCTATCAGTCCTATTTGGCCGGTGGGCTGGTGGATTACGAGTACCCTGAAGAGCAAATCCAGGCCAGTTTGGCCAACCTGCCCCAGGTGGAATAGTCCCGGTCGTCTTTGCCTGCGAGTGGGCATCGACAAACGGTCAATCCTTTTTAACAAAGCAAAGAGCCGCTGAGATCTTGATCTCGGCGGCTCTTTGCTTTGTTTGATACAGGCGCATTGGCGTTCGGTCAGGGTGGCCCCAGCAGACGCTCCAGCAGCCAGGAAAGCACAAAAAAGATCGCCACCGCCACCAGATCCAGCCCGATCACAAAGAAGATGGCACTGGTCAGCACATCCATTGGGGCGGTGAGGTTGGCCAATCCCACGGTCAGCCACTGCCTGGGCAAGTCCAGCAGGAGATAGAGAACCCCGGCCAGAAGCAGATAGAGCAGCAGGGGGGTGAGTTGGTGGCGGTCACTGGCGCTGGGCATCATCACATTGCCCACCACAAAGATCAGATAGGCCCACAGCCCGCCATCCGCCTGGCCCAAGGTCTGCCAGGCGGTCTGCACCACGGCCCCGATCCGCCCTTGCTGCAAGGCGGACGCCAGGCTGTCGGTCTCGAAGACGCCCACGCCGATCAGGGTGATCAACAGGGTGCCGGCGATCAGGGGGGCCATGCCCACCAGGTTGTCGATGATCACCCCGCCGCTGCTGACCTGGACACTGCCCAGGCCGATATATTTGCCCTGACGCTGGGGCCAGACACGAAACTTGCCGGTTTTTAGACCCAAAAGCCGAGCCATAAGCCAGTGGGCCGCCTCGTGTATAAAGACCCCGGGCAGGAAGATCAAGAAATAGACCACCATAACCATATCCGGGGATCTGGTTAGATGGAGGACCGTGAGCTGCACATAGCGACTGAGCAGACGGCTCAACCCGGCCAGGACGGCCAGACTGAGAACCAATCCCAACAGGCTGGGCCAAATAGAGGCGAAAGCGACAGATGATGGCATAGGGTGGGTGGGTGGGCAGTGTCTATTTGGAATGGGCAAAGAACACAAAGATGATAGACGCCCCCTGACCCCCCAACTTTGGGGGGAACTGTCCATGATCTCCCCCAAAATTGGGGGCCAGGGGGCCGAGGGGGGTGAACGCTTACCAAAGATGATAGACCCGTGATAGATAGTTGATAGATCACTGATAGTGAAATTCCTGTACAATGTATCATTGAGGCGAAGATCGGGCAACATTACCGATTTCATGTGTACCTCAACCACATTCCACTGTGACCCCGTTTGGAAAATGGGCTTCCCCCGCCTCATTTTCCAAAACGCAAAGCGCCGACAGGAAATTCCTGTCGGCGCTTTTTGATCAAACAACTTCTGCACTTCGAGATTGGGAGATTGGAGATTGGGAGATTGCCACGACACAATCTCCAATCTCCCAATCTCTACCCAGCTCTATGCATACACCTCAGCGGTCAGCCGCACCATGTCGGCGTAGCCGTCCGCCTTGAGGGCCGCGCCGCCGATCAGCGCGCCGTCGATGTCCGGCTGCTGCATGATCTCGGCGATGTTGTCCGGCTTGGTGCTGCCGCCGTAGAGGACACGGGTGTTCTGGGCCACGGCTTCGCCATAGACATCGGCCACCGCACCGCGCACGGTCAGCCCGCAGATGGTGTTGGCCTGCTCTGCGGTGGCGGCCAGGCCGGTGCCGATGGCCCAGATCGGCTCATAGGCGATGACCAGGCTCTCCACCTGCTCGCCGCTCAGACCGTCCAAGGCGGCCTTGACCTGGCCGCCCACAAAGCTATGGGTCTCGCCGGCCTGGTTCTGGGCCAGGCTTTCGCCCACGCACAGGATGGGGACGATCCCCGCGGCCAGGGCGGCCACGAGCTTCTTGTTGACCGTGGCGTCGCTCTCGGCGAAATACTCCCGCCGCTCGCTGTGGCCGATGATCACATAGGTGGCCAGCCCCTTGAGCATGGCCGGGCTGATCTCGCCGGTGTACGCGCCGTTGGCTTCCCAGTGCATGTTCTGGGCACCTACGGCCACGGGGCTTTTGGCCAACACATCCGCCACCGCGGGCAGGCAGACCGCGGTGGGACAGACGACCATGTCCACGCTGTCATAGCTGTGGGCGGCGCTGTTGATGGCCCGGGCCAGGGCCACGGCTTCATCGATGGTCTTGTTCATCTTCCAGTTTCCGGCCATCATGGGTTTTCGCATGGGATATTTTCCTTTGATTGTGAGTGGATCGTGTTGCGGAGAAAAAATAGAACGCGGATTGGACGGATTTGACGGATAAAAACGGATTTTTTTGATCCGTTGAAATCCGTTTGATCCGTTAAATCCGTGTTCTATTTTTTCTCCGCTTCGTTGGTATCGGGTTCTTCTTCTTCCGGCGGGGCGTTGAAGCGTGCGAGGGCCGCCGTGTATTCGTCTGCCGTGAGCCATTTGCCGCCGGTGATCTGGTGGCGCAGGAAGTTGCGCTTGTTGTCGAACCAGAGTTCCACCTCCACCTGGCTGAAACAGCGCTTTTTGCCGGTGGTGTGCAACACCTTGCGCACATAGAAGTCCGCGTCCCCATCCCCCCGGCTGAGTTCGTTGAGCAGGTTCACTTCCCCCTGCATCGGCTCACCGCAGCGGTGATCCTGCACATAGAGGGGGAAGGTCTGGCGGTTGCCCTGCTTCGACGCACCAGACCCGCCGAGGAAGAGTTTTTTCAGGCTGTCCAACAGGCTCATGGTTTCTCCTTTTTGGGGGACTGGGGATTAGGGATTGGGGATTGGGGATTGGGGATTGGGTGATTTCAAGCGAACCACCCAATCCCCAACCCCTAATCCCCAATCCCCGCTCTACCGATCATTCAGCGCGGCCACGCCGGGCAGGATTTTGCCTTCCAGGAATTCCAGGCTGGCCCCGCCGCCGGTGCTGATGTGGGACATCTTCTCGTCCAGACCAGATTGGCGCACGGCCGCGGCGCTGTCTCCGCCGCCGATGATGGTGATGGCGTCGGTCAGCTCGGCCAGAATTTCGGCCACGGCGACTGTGCCCTGGGCAAAGATGGGCATTTCGAAGACGCCCATGGGGCCGTTCCAGACCACGGTGTGGGCACCGGCCAGCCGGTTGGCGAAGTGGGCGATGGTGGCCGGACCGATGTCCAGGGCCATCCAGCCGTCGGGGACTTCGTCCACGCTGACGACTTTGTTCTCGGCGTCCGCGGCAAAGGCGGCGGCCACCCGGAAGTCCACGGGCAGTTGGATGATGCCTGTGCTTTGCGCCATCAGGGCCTTGGCGGTCTCCAGGGCTTCGGCCTCCACCAGGCTTTTGCCCATGTCCAGGCCTTGGGCGGCCAGGAAGGTGTTGGCCATGCCGCCGCCGATCAGGATGGCGTCCACCTTGGCCAGCAGGGCCTGGATGACACCGATCTTGTCGCTGATCTTGGCCCCGCCCAGGATGGCCACAAAGGGCCGCTTGGGTTCTTCCAGGGCGGATCCCAGATATTCCAGCTCTTTTTCCATGAGGAAACCGGCCACAGCGGGCAGGTGTTCCGTCACCCCGGCGGTGCTGGAATGGGCGCGGTGGGCGCTGCCGAATGCGTCGTTGACGAAAATGTCGCCTAGCTTCGCCATTTGGGCCGAAAGTTCAGACTGGTTCTTGGTTTCGCCGGGGACGAACCGGGTGTTTTCCACAACCAGCACCTGGCCGGGCTTGAGGGCCGCGGCCGCGGCTTCGGCTGCGGCTCCCACGGTTTCGCCCACAAATTTGACCGGGGCGGAGATCAGGGTGCCCAAATAGGCGGCCACGGGTTCCAGGCTGTATTTGGGGTCCGGTCCGCCTTTGGGCCGGCCCAAGTGGCTCATCAACACCACGGACGCGCCGTGGTCAAGCAGATAGGTGATGGTGGGGAGCGCGCCCTGAATGCGGGCGTCGTCGGTGATGTTCTTGTTTTCGTCCATGGGGACGTTGAAGTCCACCCGGACCAGGGCGCGTTTGCCCTGCCAATCGATATCTTTGATGGTCTGTTTGTTCATGGGAGGTTCCTCTCTAAAAAAATGAAACGTGAAACGTGAGACCTTGACGGCACTTCACGTTTCACGTTTCATGGTTAACTCGATTCAATCACAATTCAATCATGGTTGACTGAATTTACAGACCCTTGTCCACAATGTACTTGGCCAGGTCGACAACCCGCACGCTGTAGGCCCACTCGTTGTCATACCAGGTCACAACCTTGACCAGGTTGCCGTAGAAGGCGGTGAACTCGGCGTCCACAGAGCTGCTGGTGGGGTCGCCCTTGAAATCGACGCTGACCAGAGGCTCGCGCACGACCTTGAGGATACCCTGCATGGGACCGGCGGCCGCGGCGTCAAAGGCGGCCATCAGCTCGGCGGTGGTGCCGGGGCGTTCGACCTGGGCCACGAAGTCCACAACGGAGACCGTGGGGGTGGGGACGCGCATGGCCATGCCGTCAAACTTGCCCTTCAGCTCGGGGATGACCAAAGCGACGGCCTTGGCTGCACCCGTGGTGGTGGGGATGATGCTCTGGGCAGCGGCCCGGGCTCGGCGCAAGTCGCTGTGGACCAGATCCAGGATGCGCTGGTCGTTGGTGTAGGCGTGGATCGTGGTCATGACGCCCTGGATAATGCCAAAGGTGTCGTTGACGACCTTGGCCGCGGGGGCCAGACAGTTGGTGGTGCAGGAGGCGTTGCTGATGATGTGGTGGTTGGCCGCATCATACTTCTCTTCGTTCACACCCATGACGATGGTGATGTCCTCGCCCTTGGCCGGGGCGCTGATGATCACCTTCTTGGCGCCAGCGGTGATGTGCATGGCGGCCTTTTCCCGGGAGGTAAAGATGCCCGTGCTCTCGACCACGATGTCCACACCCATCTCGGCCCAAGGCAGCTTGCTGGGATCACGCTCGCTCAACACCCGCACCCGGTCGCCGTTGAGGAGGATGTCGCCACCGTCCACCTCCACGGTACCAGAGAAGACACCGTAGTTGGTGTCATACTTGAACAGGTGGGCGTTGGTGTTGACATCGCTCAGGTCGTTGACGGCGACCAGATCGAACTCGTTGGGGTAGTTTTCGAGCAGCGCCTTGGTCACCTGACGACCGATGCGGCCAAAACCATTGATTGCAATTTTTGTAGCCATGAAATTCTCCTTTACTTGGATATGTTTAGGGGTTTTGAAAGATTGACCAGCCGATTTTTTGCTTCCGAAAGAAGCCCGATCTAAAAACTAAAGAGAGCTGACGGGTCGATTGGGCCCTGCGGCCACAACAATGGGGGCGCGGCTTTTCCTTCCCATCAAACCTATGTGGTGTATATCATACACCACACACATGCTACCATAAATTTCTGAAATTTGCGAATATGCCTCCCCCATAACCGGATGCAGGTAACTACCCCCAGGCACGCAAAATCACCGTCCATTTTATGGCTGCCAAGCCACCCCCTCCCAGCCTTGAGTTTGGCTCTTTGGGGGATGCCGGGGTAGTCACAAGGGCATGGAGTCTGACCATGCGTCTACCCCGGCATCTCCCAAGATCCGGTAAAATCGGCTGTTTTTGTTCAGAAATGGCGAAAAAT
>JAGNDO010000058.1 GCA_018003515.1 Caldilineaceae bacterium | reverse complement strand
CCCACCACCAGATCGTCAAAGGTGAAGGTCGTGCCGGTCTTGGCGTCGAAGTTGTCGGCCACGATGCCGACGGTGCCGGCGGTGTAGCTGTTGTCGCTGAAGCTGCCCACCCATTGGTCGTTGACATAGAGGGCGTAGTCGCCGCCGTTGCCGACCACGGTCAGCACATTCTCGCCGCCCTCTTCGGTGGAGATGGCGTCGCCGATGGTCCAGTCCACCAGGGTTTCCAGGCCGTCCGCGGTGGATTTGTCCACGATGAAGTAGCCGTCTCCGCTGACCCGGAAGAGGTAGAACTGCTCTTCGTCCAAGACTTGGAAGATCAGGCCATAGAGGTTGTCCGCGCTGCCGGTGAAGCTGGTGACGGCTTGATAGACGAAGCTGTCGGGCAATTCCACATCCACGTAGTAGTCGAAGATGGCGCCGGGGTCTGGGGTGAGGGCGTAGACGTATTGCTTGGTCTTGGCGTCGTAGTAGCCGCGGCCCCACTCCTGGGCGACCTCGTCCTGGAAGAGACCGCTCTCCGGGTCGCTAAAGTCGTCCTCAAACAGGACTTCGTCTACAACGGGCGGCGCGGCTCCGGCCACCCCTCGGTCGATGCCGGAAAGTAACACGTCAAAGCTGAAGAAAACAGCATCAAAGAGAGGTGCTGTATCTGTATAAATATCATCCTGGGCCACGGCGAGGACCACATGGGTGACGCCCTCGGTGGGCGTGGAGGCGACCACGGTGCCGAGCAGGGGGATGTCGTCCAGGGTGGCGAAGAAGTCGATCAGGCGGGCGTCGTAGGATCCCAGCACATAGTCCTGGGCCTCGCCAAACTCAAGATCGGCCAGATCCGCTTCCTCGCCCAGGCTTTCCACGGCGTCTTGGAGGGCCTGTTCGCTGGCCGCCAGCAGGCTGTCGGCGTCGGGATAGCTCAACTGCTCCACGGTGATGAAGGCGGCTTCGTCGTCGCTGACAAAGCTGATGGCCTCCGGGTCGCTCTCGTCCACGGTCCATGTTTCGGGGTAGAGGAGGGCGAAGGCCAGTTCGTCGTTGGCATAGGGGGCAAAACCGTCCTCGGCCACGGCGTCCGGGTTGATCACGAAGAGGCCCTCGTATTGCTCGTAGGTCTGGCCGTCCAGGTCCTCGGCGATGATGCCGACCACGTAGTTGCCGCTGGGGGCCGGGGTCTCCTCAATGAAGAAGGGCGTGTCCCCAAAGGTGAGGTCCCCGATCTCCCGATTGTAGCTGCCCTGGGCGTCGTCGGCCAGGTTGAGGCCCTCTTCGATCAGGGTGATCGTGTCCCCAGGGGTGGCGCGGATCTCCCGGGGCGCGCCCTTGCCATCGGTCCCCGCGCCGGTGAAGCCGAAGATCTGCACCAGTTCGCCCTCTCGGAAGAGCAACTTGGCGTATTTGTCCGGGCTGCCATCCTTGAAATGATAGACGCCGTTGACCGCATAGGTGGGGGCATCGCCGTAGCTTTCCGGGGCAAAGAGCACACGCAGGGAGGTCTCGCCGTCGCTGATGGCGTAGACCGTGGGCTCCCAGTCGAAGTCAACGATGAAGCCATCCGCCGGCCACACGGGCACGGTGACGCCGCCCACGTCCTGGCTTTCGTCGGCAAAGATGTAGTCCTGGTCCTCGATGATCAGCACATCATCCTTGGGCAGGAAGCGGCCAATAAAGCTGTAGACATAGGCCAACCGGTCGCCAGTGATCTCCGTGCTGATGTTGACCGGCGCGTCCGGTTCGGCCAGCTCTGCGGAGAGTTTGATGGGGCCGACTTTGACAGGTTTGGCAAAGGCTCGGGCCGTGCTGGCGCTGCGGCTGGCCGGGGACGGGGCCAAGAGGCCGTTTTCCAGCATATAGTCGGCCACTTCTTGGGGATAGCCGACTTCGTCCACCAGGATGGGGATCATCTCTTCCGGGGTGTATTCCTCGTCGATCAGTTGGGCGATCAGCTCGAAGAGGTAGTCGATATCCTCTTCCAGCAGTTCCTCGGACAGGGCCTCACGGGCCACGGCCACGGGATCCGCCTTGGGCTTGTTGAAGCTCTGGGTGACGCCGCCGGAAGCGTGGAAGCCCAGGAATTCGTCCCACTGGGTCGTCTCGGTGAAGCGGGCGGCCACGGTGGTATAGCCCAGATTGTCCTCGGTCTGAACCATGCTCTTGACCGGGAAATAGATGGCGATGCCCTGGGACCCCTTGCGGCCCACCCCGTGGCGTTCCAGGATCACGGCCTTTTTCAGTGCGGCCTGCAACGCCTTGCCCGCGGTTTGCAGGGAGGCGTCGCTGTTGCCCTTCATCACCAATTGGGCAAAGTGGCCCAGGTCGATGTAGGGCGAGGGCCACTTTGATCCGTCCTCCCCCTCTTCGCCAAAGACGCTTTCGTAGGCTTGGGCATAGGTGCGGGCCTTGGCCACCCCGTTCTGGTCGATCCCGGTGAGGGCGGCGGTGAAGCCATCCAAAGCCGTATTGAGGGCCGGGATGGCCGAGAGATCTACCGCGGTCAACGTGGCGTCGTTGAAGAGGACCGGGGCCAATTGTTCTGGCTCCATCTCGCCCCGGAAATCCGCGTCCCAATAGGGGCGCAGATCGTCGTCGATGTAGGTGCGCACGATGGATTTGGACAGATCCGCCCCGGTCCATGTGGGGTTTTCGGTCAATTCGGTCATCCAGGCCGCATAGGCCCAGCCCACCCCCGGCTCGGTCTCCTCGGAAGCCACGGCGTATTTGGCATAGGGGGCCAGGGCGGTGAAGACCTCTAGTTGGGCCATGAGGCAGGCGTCAAAGCCGACCACGTCAAACTGTTTCAGCCCGGCGGCCTTCAGGCTGCTGGCCAAGGTGCGGTCGATCTCCATCAGCCACATGCTGTCCTGATCGAACCATTCCCGCATGAGGATGTCGTCGGCCCCGAGTACGTCCGGGTCCGGGTCGCCAAAGCCGCCGGGCCAGCCCATGCCGTGGTCGGACATGATCAGCATGGTCTTCTGGGCCGGATAATTCTCCACGGCCCACACGATGAACTCCTCCAGCGTGCCGCCGTCCCCCATGGTCACTTCGCCCAGATCTTCCACCATCTCCGAGCCGATCTCGGTGGGGTCGTCGTCCTGGGTGACGTAGTAGCGCCGGGCCGAGGTGAAGTCCTCCATGCCATCGTACGCCCCCACAAAGCGGTCCACCTGGACCACGATATGCACGTTTTCCGAGGAACCCACCACCTCCATCTCCTGCATGTCGATCAGCATATCCTCTTCCAACGAGTTATCGTCGGCGTCAAGATAGACCATGATCAACCAGTCGGCCGCCGCGGCCTGGGCAGGTTGGGCGGGAAGCGGGGCCGCCGAGGTCCGGCTCCACAACAGGGCGAGCAGGGTGGTGACCAGCAACGCCACAACCCACAAGCGGCGCGGACGAACAGCTTGGATAAAATTCACAGCGGATCTCCTTTGTGTAAAAATGGGATCTGGATGGGGATGGGAAAAGGATGGAGTATAGCGGAACTTTGCGCGCTTTGCAACTTGCAAAAATAGAACACGGATTGGACGGATCAAAAAAAATCCGTAAAAATCCGTCACACCCGTCCAACCCGTGTTCTATTTTTAACTCATCTGACGCAGTTCCTCCTCAGAAAGAATGGGAATGCCCAGCTTGGTGGCCTTGTCCAGCTTGCTGCCGGCATTTTCGCCCACCACCACATAGTTGGTCTTGCTGCTGACGCTGCCCGTCACCTTGCCGCCCCGGATCTCGATAAAGGCCTTTGCTTCGTCTCGGCTGAGGGTGGGCAGGGTTCCGGTCACAACAAATGTGAGGCCAGCAAAGGGCTGCGCAGACGCCTCGGTGGCGGCGACGACCTCTTCGGCTATGCGTACGCCCAGGTCGGCGAACTCCCGGATCAGCCGCCGATTTGGCTCGATCTGGAAAAAGCCCGCCACACTCTCGGCGATGCGGGGGCCGATGCCGTCGATCTCGCTCAGTTCCTCCACCGTGGCGTCCATGAGGGCGGGCAGGCTGGGGAAGCGGGCGATCAACAGTTGGGCCACCCCTTCGCCGACAAAGCGGACGCCCAGGCCGGTGAGCAGTCGGGCCACGGGCCGATCTTTGGCCCCCTCGATCCCAGCCTGCAAATTGGCCACCTTTTTCTCCTTATAGCCCTCAAGCTGCAAAATCTCATCCCAAGGCAGGCGGAAGAGGTCGGCCAGATCGTGGATATAGCCCAAACCCACAAACAGCTCGGCCTGCTTGCTGCCAAAGCCCTCGATGTCCATAGCGCCCCGACCCACAAAATATTCCACCCCCCGCACCAGCCGGGCCGGGCAGGCGTTGTTGACACAATAGGTCGCCGCCTCCTCCGGCGGGCGCACCAAAGGCGAGCCGCAGATGGGGCAGAGATCCGGCATGGTCCACACCTGCTCCGTGCCGTCCCGCAGTTCGGGCAGAGAGCGGATCACCTTGGGGATCACCTCGCCGGCCCGCTTCACCACCACCTGATCGCCGACGCGGATATCCAGGTCCACCACATAGTCCTCGTTGTGCAACGTGGCACTGCGCACGGTCACACCGCCGATGGAGACCGCTTCCAGCACGGCCTGGGGCGTCACCGCGCCGGTGCGCCCCACATTGACCACGATGTCCAGCAGTCGGGTGACCACCTCTTCGCCCCCCGCCTTGTAGGCCACGGCCCAGCGGGGGTCTTTGCCGGTGAAGCCCAACTCGTCCTGCATGGCCAAAGAATCGACCTTGATCACAATCCCGTCGATCTCATAGGGCAGATCCCTGCGCCACGTGGGATAGGTGGTGACATAATCCACCAATTCGCTAAACTCCTCGTCGGTAAAACGACGGTTGCGCTCGCAGACCGGGAAGCCCAGGCGGTTCAGCATCTCCAAGCTGTGCCATTGGGAGTCGGGGCTTTCCGGGGCGTCGTCCAGCACCAATACCTGATAGACCCACAATTTCAGCGGTCGCCCGGCGCTGATCCCGCTGTCCAACTGGCGCAAACTGCCGGCGGCGAAGTTGCGGGGATTGGCATAGGTGCGCAATTCTTGCTCGGCCTGGCGGCGGTTGAACGCCTCGAATTCCCCGACTTCCACATAAGCCTCGCCCCGCACATACAGGTTGCCCGGTGCGGCCACGCCCTTTGACGAGTCCACGGGGATGACCAAAGGCAGCGCCTTCACCGTGCGCAGGTTTGGCGTGATCTCCTCGCCCACTTCACCATCCCCCCGGGTCGCCCCCTGGACAAAGCGGCCATTGGCATAGTGAAGCACAACGGTGAGGCCGTCGAACTTGGGTTCCACCACATAGGCCAGATCCGCCCCAGCGCTTTCGCCCAACATGCGCAAAATGCGCTCCCGCCAGGCATGGAGATCCTCGGCGCTGAAGGCGTTGGCCAAACTCAGCGTGGGGACTGGGTGGCGTACCTTTTCGAACTTGTCCGAAATGAAGCCGCCGACCCGCACCGTGGGGCTGTCTGGGGTCAAAAGCTCCGGGTTCTCGGCTTCCAGGGTTTTAAGCTGGTTGAAGAGCGCGTCAAAGGCAGCGTCGCTGACTTCCGAGTCGTCAAGGACGTAATAGCGATGTTGGTGATAGCGGATGGCGGCGCGGAGTTCTTCGACTTTTTTTGAGAAATCTGGGGAGATGGTCATTGAAAATCCTTTTCCATGCGGATCATGATATCGAGAGCCGCTCGTCAAACATCGTCTGGCGCTCGGCATCGACCAGGGCCATTGCTTCGGCCTCACTCAGGCCGTTCGCTGCTGCATTGGCCCCAGCGGCGGCTTGAAGTTGGGCAAAGCGGGCCGTGTGCGCTTGTCGAACCTGATCATAAGCCTGAAACTCAGCATAGGAGAGGATGGCGGCCACGGGCTTGCCATCGGCTTCCACGATGATCGGCTCACCACGGGTGCGGGTCCACTCAATCAGTTCGCGAGTATTCTTTTGCAGTTCGGTGGATGTGATGGTTTTTGGCATGGTTTATTCCGTCTTCGCAAATGGCATACAACATGCGCAGCACATGTATTTAACCACAAACAGGTGTGCATCAATTTTTCGGAAACGAAATGGATCATCCCGGAATAGGCCGGTTCCTTCTGCGGTTGGGTAGATCTGTTGGCCCATTCCGGGATGAGCGGATAGCCTCACCATTCCGGGAATGGGCCAACACTATTGACTCGACCCAAAAACGTCCCGGCCCTTTCCCGGAATGCTCAATGTGTGTCCAACGATGGCCGCCACGCACATCCAGAGCCCTACTTCGGCATTTTTGTAGGATCGATATTCATCAACAATGGATTCTGCTGATCCCGCCCGGATAGAATCGGATCGACCACATTCCACGCTACACCCAACGCCGGATCGTTCCACGCCACGCCCAGTTCGTCCGCGCCGTCGTAATAGTTGTCCACAAGATAAGTGAGGGTGACATCGGTCACGGCGTAAAACCCATGCGCCACGCCCACGGGGATGAAGACGCCCATCTGGTTCTCGTCGCCGATCTCGATCACCTGGCTGGCCCGGAAGGTGGGGGAGGAGGGACGCAGATCCGCCATGCCGACGCGCAGGATGCCTTTGGGGCAATACCAATAGTCCACTTGATGGAAGTGATAGTGCAACCCCCTCAACACCCCGGCGATGCTGTCGCTGCGGTTGGTTTGGAGTCGGTCCCAGGTGCGCTCCGGGAACCAGTCCTTGCGGAAGGTCTCCAAGAAGCGCCCCCGCTCATCCCCAAACGCGCGCAGATGGGTGAATTTGACGCCAGCGATGAGGGGGGATTCGGTGATTTTGGTCATGGTGTGGGTGCTTTCTGTGTGTGGGGTGAGAGATTGAGAGATTAGGAGATTGGGAGATTGGGAGATTGGTTCGTGTCCAACGCCAATCTCCTAATCTCCTACTCTCTCAATCTCCCAATCTCCCACCAAAAATCAACCTATCAACCAATCACCCCGCGCAACGCCCGAATCACCCCCTGCACCTGGGCGGACTTGGTGCGGTAGGCGGCGCGGTTGACGATGAGGACGGCTTGGATTTCCAGGATGGTGCGGAATTCGGCGAGACCGTTGGCGCGCAGGGTGTCGCCGGTTTCGACGAGGTCGACGATCAGGTCGGCCAGTTTGGTGAGGGGGCCAAGCTCTACGGAGCCGCTGAGGGCGATGATCTCGGCGTTGATGCCCCGCTTTTGGAAAAACTGGGCGGTCAGCCGGGGGAATTTGGTGGCCACCCGGGGCTGGCTTTCGTAGCGCATGGGCGTGTCGGGCCGATCCACGGGGCCAGCCACGGCCAGGCGACAGAAACCGTAGGGCAGAAGCAGGGGCTCGTAGACATCCCGCCCGCTCTCACGTAGGACATCTAGGCCGCAGATGCCGATGTCGGCGGCTCCGTACTCGACATAAGTTGGCACGTCCCAGGGCTTGGCCAGGATGTAGTTGATGGATGCGTCCTGGCTTTCCAAGATCAATTTACGACCGGTCTCGCCATCTGGAATCGACAGACCAGCGCTGGCCAGTAGATCCAGGCTTTTCTCGGCCAGCCTGCCCTTGGGTAGGGCGATCAGAAGTGGGGCGGGGCTATTTGTTATCATTGCCGTTCCCCCCTTCAAACCCACCAGCGGACCAAGTCAAGACTTCAATCGCGCCAATTTTTGCGCCATAGGCGGCCAACTCAACGCCTGTCCGCCCCCTGACGTCCACCATCACCCGCTTGCCTTCGGCCCGCCAGATGGCCAACGTGGCCAGGCAGTCCGGGTCATCGCTGACCGAGACCAGGATGTCCGGCGGAACCGGGCGCACGGGGCTGGGGTTTTCGCTGCTGTGGGCTTCCAATGCAAGGAGCAGGCGGTCGATGCCCAAGGCTACCCCCACGGCAAGCTGGTTGGGGCCGAAATGACCGACTAGGGCGTCATAGCGTCCGCCGCTGGCCACGGAAAAACCGAGATGGGGCACAAGGGCCTCGAAGGTGATGCCCGTGTAGTAGCCCAGGTTGCGGATTTCGGCCAGGTCCAGATCCACCCGGTGGGCGATTCCCTGAGCGGCGAGGGCGGCGTAGATGGTGCGCAGGTTGTCCAGGGCGGCGGACATGGCCGGGTTGAGGCAGAGGGCGGCGGCTTGGGCGATGACCGTCTCGCCGTCCGGGCCGTTGAGCAGGGGGAGCTCCTCGACCGTGCGACGTTGGGGGGCGGTCAGGGGCACGTCCCGCAGAAAGTCGGCCAACTCCGGCTCGCTCTTGCGGTCGATGGCCTGACGCAGGGCGTCGGCCTGGGCGGCGGGCAGTTTGAGGTCGTCCAGCAGGCCGCGCAGATAGCCCATGTGGCCGAGGACGATGCGGAAATCGTCCAGCCCGGCGGCGTCCAGGGCGGCGATGGTCAGGGCCAGCACTTCGGCGTCGGCCTGGGGCGAATTGGCGCCGATCAGTTCCACGCCAGCCTGCCAGAACTCCCGCTGGCGGCCGGCCTGGGGTTCGGTGTAGCGGAAGACGCTGCCCGCATAGCAAAAGCGCTGGGGCATGGGCCAGTCGTGGAGCCGGGTGCCCACCAGCCGGGCCACGGCGGTGGTCATCTCCGGGCGCAGGGCCAGGGTGCCGCCGTCCCGGTCGAGGAAGCGGTACATCTCGGCTTGCAGGTCGGCGTTGGCCTCGATGCCCAGGGTGGCGTCGTATTCGAAGGTGGGGGGGATCACGTCGCCGTATCCCCAGCCCCGGAAGGTGGCGAGCAGGGTGCTTTCCAGTTGGCGGCGGCGATACGCCTCGCCCCAAAAATAATCGGCCACACCGCTAGGGATGTGGGCTGTGGGTTTGGTCATAGGAGTCGTTTCTGGTGACATAATCTCCTAATCTCTCAATCTCAAAAGAGAGATTGGGAGATTAGGAGATTGGGAGATTGGATTAGTGGCGGATACGGAAGCCTTTGGCTGTGGTGTCGGGTTGGCTGTCCATGCTGTTGACGGTGGTGACCTTGGCGTGGAGGGGGCCTTGGCGGCACCAGGCCTCGAAGGCGGTCATGGTCTCTGGCGGTCCCCAGGCCAGGACTTCGACCCGGCCATCCCACAGGTTGCGCACCCAGCCGTTCAGCCCCAGGGCGTTGGCTTGGGAGAGGGTGCTATAGCGGAAGCCCACGCCCTGGACCCGTCCGCTGATGGTCATGTGCTTGCAGATGGTCATTTCTGTGAACTCTTGAAAAGCTGTTCCCCGTACTTGGCCTCGTTCTTCTTCTGCCGGTTGGCCTGAAGTTTCTTGATCTCTTCGTGAGACTGGAAGGAGGCTTGGCGGTTGTCCTCCGCCCGCACCCCGGCCTGCTCGGACGGGGTCAACCCGCCCAAACTGCCCAGCACGGCCACCTGGGACATAATGCGCTCGGTCTGAGATTGACCGCAGGCGGGGCAGGCGGGCGTGGTGTTGGCGGCTGCCGCTGCGTCCGCCGCGGCCACGGTCCGCCACAGATGGGAGATGACCTCCCCGCAGTCGGGGCATTGGTATTCGTAGATGGGCATGGGCTTGATCTCCAAGAGCGAATGGCGAAGGGCGAATGGCGAAACGGGCGCAACACATTTCACGTCCCCAAGTATGCCAGAAAAGCCGGAATTTCCCAAAGGAAACGCCGGGAAGCGTACGGGCACGACATCTGTTTGACCCTGGCAAGATTACGGTCATTGTTCGGTGATTATGGTATGATGGCAAGGAAAGCTATCTATTTTAGTTCATATTTCTGGAGCAAAACCAATGACCGAGTCTAACCCTGAACCAATCGTCGAGACCCCGACCGATGCCTCCGACGACACAAGCACAAACGGGGCCGCCCCCGCCGCCGAGAAGTTGACCATCGACGAACCCGAAAACGCCCTGCCCCCCATCACCCTGGCGGATCTGCCCGCTAATCTTCAGGCCGCGGTGGCCCGAGCCGGGTGGACCTCTCTCATGCCCGTGCAGGCCCGGGCCATGCCCTATCTTTTTGCCCACCGGGATATGATGGTGCAGTCCCGCACGGGCAGCGGCAAGACCGGGGCCTTTCTGCTGCCCATCATGGCCCAGGTTGACCCCAAGCTGGCCGAATGCCAGGCCCTGATCCTGGCCCCCACCCGCGAGTTGGCCCGCCAGGTGGCCGGTGAGGTGGAGATGCTTTTCGCCGATTCGGGCATCCGCTCCATCGCCGTCTATGGCGGGGTGGGCTATGGCGAGCAGAACGATGCCTTCAAGGCCGGGGCCCATGTGGTGGTGGGGACGCCGGGCCGGGTGCTGGATCACCTCATGCGCCGCACCTTGACTCTGGACCATCTGAAGGTGCTGGTGCTGGACGAGGCCGACCGCATGTTGAGCATGGGTTTCTACCCGGACATGATGGAGGTGCAGCGCTATGTGCCCAAGAAGGGGCTGGACAGCCACCTCTTCTCCGCCACCTTCCCGGTCAGCGTGATCCGGCTGGCCGACCGCTTTTTGGACAAGCCCGGCTTCCTGGGTCTCAGCCGGGACCATGTGCATGTCACGGACACGGAACACAGCTATTGCCTGGTGGCCGGTGCCCAGCGGGAGCGCAGCCTGATCCGGCTGATTGAGGCCGAGAACCCGGACTCGGCCATCATCTTCTGCAACACCAAGGCCGAGGTGCGCTTCTTGACCACGGTGCTGGGCCGCTTTGGCTATGACGCCGACGAGTTGAGCGCCGACCTCAACCAGAACGACCGGGAGGCGGTTTTGGGTCGGGTGCGGGCGGGGACGTTGCGCTTCTTGGTGGCCACGGATGTGGCGGCCCGGGGCATCGACATCCACGAGCTTTCCCATGTCATCCAATATTCGCCCCCGGAAGACCCGGAAGCCTATATCCACCGATCCGGGCGCACGGGCCGGGCCGGGGCCAGCGGCATGGCCATCACCTTGGTCGATTTTATCGAACTGGGCATGATCACCCGCATCGGCAAGCGCTACAGCATTCCCTTTACGGAGACCACCATGCCCACGGACGAGGATGTGGCCGAGATCGTCTCCGAGCGCATCACCGCCCTGTTGGAGGCCCAATTGCGGGGCCGGGACCGGGTGCAGACCGAGCGCATGCGCCGCTTCCTCCCCCTGGTGCGTTCCTTGGGCGAGGACGAGGACGAGATGCTGCTCATGGCCATGCTCCTGGATGAGTTTTATCAAAAGACCCTGCACACCCCCGTGGTGCCCCAGTTTGATCCCAGCCAGGTGCGCAGTTCGGGCCGAGGCGCCCGCCCCTCGCGGGATGCCGAATCCACGGGTACCTCGGACAGCGGCAGCCAGGGCGGCAGCCGCAGTGGCGGCGGTCGTGGAGGCAGCCGACCCCGGCGCACTGGCAGCCGACGCTAGAAAACAGACGGGGTGGGTGTCGAGTCATCGCGGTGACTTGACGCCCACCCCATTTTTGTGCAAACCTCACACCCGCACCAACTCAAGCCCCTTCCAAAAAATCATCCAATCAACAAATCAACCAACCCACCAACTACCTATGGACCAACTCACCCACCTTGCCGCCAACAACCGCCGCTGGGCCGACGCCATCAAGGCCCAGGATCCCGGCTTTTTTGAACGGCTCTCCCATCAACAGGCCCCGGAATATCTCTGGATCGGCTGTGCGGACAGTCGGGTGCCTGCCAACCAGATCACCGGATTGGACCCAGGCGAAGTCTTTGTGCATCGCAATATCGCCAATTTGGTGGTGCACACGGATCTCAACCTGCTTTCGGTTCTGCAATACGCCGTGGAATATCTCAAGGTGAAGCATGTGATCGTCTGCGGTCACTATGGCTGTGGCGGGGTGGCCGCGGCCTATGAGAACAAATCCCTGGGGCTGATCGACAATTGGCTGCGCAATATCAAGGACACCTATCACCGCCACCAAGATGAGGTGGAGGCCCTGCCCAACCGGGAAGCCCGGGTTGACCGCCTGTGCGAGCTCAACGTCGTCGCCCAGGTCAGCCGGGTGGCCCAGACCGCCATTGTGCAAAATGCCTGGCAGCGGGGCCAATCCCTCTCCATCCACGGCTGGATCTACAGCATTCGGGACGGCCTGCTCCAGGATTTGCAGGTGCGCATCAGCGGGCCGGAGCAGGTGGATGCCATTTATCGGTTTGCTGGCTAAACCCACCCCCATGCTTGGGGGGCCGGATTACAGTTTCCCCCGCTGATCCACGCTTAACTCTATGGACGCCCTTTTGGCCGGAGTCGGACCCTGTCCGCTCTCCGGCCTTGCGCGTCAACGGTGATAGTATTTGCCTTCCCACAAAGGATTTGATTTACGATGGATTACCTGACAATTGTGATGTTGATTGTTGGCCTGGTGCTTTTGGTCATGGGCGCGGAGCTTTTGGTGCGCGGAGCCACCCGCATCGCGGCCCTGGCCGGCATCCCGCCCCTGATCGTGGGGCTGACCGTGGTCTCCTTTGGCACCAGCGCCCCGGAGCTGGCCGTCAGCATCCAGGCCGCCCTCTCCGGCCAGGCGGACATCGCCCTGGGCAATGTGATCGGCAGCAACATCTTCAATGTGCTGGCCATCCTGGGCCTCTCCGCCCTCGTCGCACCCCTGGTGGTCTCCCGGCAACTGGTGCGTTTGGATGTGCCGGTGATGATCGGCGTCTCCGGCCTGTTGCTGCTTTTGGCCTTGGACGGCGATATCAGCCGAGTGGATGGGTTGATCCTGCTCTTGGGCGCGGTGGGCTACACCGGCTTTTTGGTGATCCAAGCCCGCTCGGATTCGCCCCAATCCCCCGCCAGCCCCAGGACTGGGGATGAGTTTGCCGTCGAATATGGTGAAGTATCTGCCGGGGGAGTGCGGGCCTGGGGCGTCAATCTGGGGTTGGTGGGGATGGGGCTTCTCCTCTTGGTGCTGGGATCCAATTGGCTGGTGGACGGCGCGGTGACCATCGCCGCGGCCCTGGGGATCAGCCAACTGGTCATCGGCCTGACCGTGGTGGCCGCCGGCACCTCCTTGCCCGAACTGGCCACCTCCCTCATCGCCAGCATGAGGGGCGAGCGGGACATTGCCGTGGGCAATGTGGTGGGCAGCAATATCTACAACATCTTGCTGATCCTGGGTATGGCTGCGGTGTTGGGCAACGGGGTGGCGGTGGCACCAGGGGTGCTCTACTTCGATCTGCCGGTGATGGTGGCCGTGGCCGTGGCCTGTCTGCCCATCTTTTTCACCGGCTACGCCATCGCCCGCTGGGAGGGGGCCGTCTTTCTGGGCTACTTTGTCGCCTATATCGCCTATGTCATCCTGGCCGCTACGGATCACGAGGCTATGGCGGTCTTCGGCTCGGTGATGATGGCCTTTGTCCTCCCTCTCACCGTCCTCACCCTGGGCATCGTGGCCTGGCGCGCCCTGCAGCTTGGCCGTCGCACAACGTAGAGAACCGAAATCGACAAATCTGCGTCCAATCGTAAACGTCCCCCCTCGCCCCCCTGCCCCCCAACTTCGGGGGGGGGAACTGTCCACGACCTCCCCCAGAATTGGGGGCCGAGGGGGGACGCTTGCCAGCGAACCAGTTTTTTACCCCAACAGAGGAACACCCCATGATCAGCGACCGTCTACGCCGTCAGATCGACTTTATTTTAGAGGCCGACCGCCTCAAACAGGTGATCCGGCACACCTACATCATGCCCGACCCGGAGACCGGGGAGAGCCGCAACGAGAACTCCGCCGAGCATAGTTGGCAGTTGGCCCTCATGGCCCTGCTCCTGGCCGAACACGCCAACCAGCCGGTTGACCCGGTCCACGTGGCCAAAATGGTCCTCATCCATGACATCGTGGAAGTCGATGCCGGCGATACCTTTGCCTTTGATGTTACCGGCAATCTTGACAAAGAGAAACGGGAACAACAGGCAGCCGAGCGACTCTTCGGCCTTTTGCCCGCTGACCAGGGCGGGGAACTGCGGGCACTGTGGGAGGAATTCGAGACCCGCCAGACCCCGGCGGCCAAGTTCGCCAACGCCCTGGACCGTTGCATGCCCGCCCTGCACAACTTCCACAATCACGGCGGCTCCTGGCGGGATCATGATGTCACCTTGGACCGGGTGCGGGTGCGCATGGCCCCCATCGCCGACGGCTCCCAGGCTTTGGCCGAAATGGTAGAAGAGATCCTGGCCGCAGCCGTGGCGTCCGGCATCCTGGCTCAGGGCGAGGTGGCCCTATGATGATCCGCGACCTGTCCGTGGCCGACGCCCGCGCCTTTTGGGAGCTGCGCCTGCTGGGATTGCAGACCGATCCGTCGGCCTTTGGCAGCTCGTGGGAAGAGTCCCACGCACTGCCTTTTGGAGAAATTGAGGAAATGGTTGCCGAACGCACCCGGGCTCCGCATCACGTCATTTTGGGCGCATTCGACCAGGGGGCGCTGAGGGGCATCTTGGGATTTCGCCGCCAGATCAGTCTCAAAGAGCAGCACAAGGCCCACCTTTGGGGCGTCTTTGTGCATCCCGACTGGCGGGGCAAGGGAGTCGGCGGTCTGTTGCTTGACGAGATCCTGCGTCGGGCCGCCACCATGCCCGGTTTGCGCCAGATCCAGCTTCAAGTCACCGCCGAAAATGCCGCCTCCGTGGGCCTCTACCGCAGCCGGGGCTTCGAAGTCTTCGGCCAAGAAGCCGAAGCCCTCTTCGTCAACGGCCGCTATACCACGGATCTGCACATGGTGTGGGTCAATGCACAATGAACAATGTTCATTTCCTCACCGCCCACACCAGCACCGCATCCCCCACCTCTAACTCAGCCACATCCTCCGGGATGACGATGAACCCATCCGAGTGGGCCAGGCCTGCCACATTGGCGCTGCCAGCCAGCCCCGCGGTGTGGGCGGTGTAGGTCGTGCTGTCCCAGGTGAGCCGGGTGCGCACAAATTGACGACGACCCGAATTGTGCAGCGGTTCGGCCAGCCGGGCCGTGATCTGAAAGGGCGGCGTCACCGGTTCCCCCAGCAAAGTCTGGATGGCCGGGCGCACAAAGACCATGCACGCCGCCACCGCAGCCACCGGATTGCCCGGCAGCCCGATCAGGGGCAGAGGCGTCTCCGTCCCCGTGCGCCGCAGACTGCCAAAGGCCAGGGGCTTGCCCGGCTTGATGGCCACCTTCCAGAACTCCACGGTCCCCAACTCGCCCAACATCTGCTTGACCAGATCATAGTCCCCCATAGAGACCCCGGCGCTGGTCAACAGCAGATCCAGCTCCGCCTCCCCGGCCTGGATCAACCCGGCTTGCAGATGATCCGCATCGTCCCGTACAATGGGAAAAGCCACCGGCTCGCCCCCAAACTCCCGGATCAAGGCCGCCACCGCCGGCGTATTGGCATCGTAGATCTGCCCCGGCTTCAGCGCTTCCCCGGCAGGACGCACCTCGTCCCCCGTGGCCAGGATGCCCACCCGGGGCCGCCGGGTCACAGAGATCTGGGCGATGCCTTGACCGGCCAAAGCCCCCACATCCAAAGCATGAATCCGGTGGCCTGCGCATAGCAACAACGCCCCGGCCCGCAGATCCTCCCCCCGGTGGCGCACATGCTGCCCTGGCTGGATGGCCCCATGCAGGGCAACCGTGCCCTGGCCCGGCGTGGTCAACTCCACGGGCACCACACTGTCCGCCCCATCGGGCAAAGGCGCGCCGGTCATGATGCGTCGGGCATGGCCAGGGCGCAGGGGCGGAACCATGCCATCCCCGGCGGCCGTCACCCCATCCACAGGCAGGGGGCCGGGCAAATTTCGAACATCTTCGGCCCGGATCGCATAGCCATCCATCGCCGCGTTGGTGAAAGGCGGCTGGTCCAGGGTGGCCGGGATATCCACAGCCAACACCCGGCCCACAGCGTCCAGCAGAGACACGGTCTCCGGGGCCAGGGGGCGCAGTTGGGCGCAAATGGCGGATTGAGCGTTTTCGACTGGGATAAGTGTAGACATAAGAGTTATTTTCGGTTGAGCAGAAGCTTAGAATGATCCACGAATCTTCGCTAATCTTCACGAATCACAAGGAAGAGATAGCCGTTCACCCCCTCGGCCCCCCGGCCCCCAATTCTGGGGGAGGCGCTGGACAGTCCCCCCCAAAGTTGGGGGGCTAGGGGGGCGGGGAGTGAACGCTTACAAGAAGAGATTGGTGAAGATTGGTGAAGATTTGTGGATAGGCCTTGTAGATTGTATCAGACCGCTTGGGATTGTTGAAACGAGGGAGGGAAGGTATATGTGTGGAAGATTTGTCCTACGCGCCTCACCCGAGGCCATGATGACCCTGTTTGACCTGGCGGAGGCCCCATTGCTGGCTCCCCGCTATAACATCGCCCCCACCCAGCCCGTGGCCATCGTGCGCGTGGACCCGGACCGTTCCCTCATGGTCCCCCAGCGGGAGTGGACCCACGTGGTGTGGGGGCTGATCCCCGGTTGGGCCAAAGACCCCTCCATCGGGGCGCGCATGATCAACGCCCGTTCCGAGACCGCGGCGGAAAAGCCCAGTTTTCGCGCCGCCATGAAATATCGCCGCTGTCTCGTCCCCACGGACGGCTTTTACGAGTGGATGAAGATCCCCGGCGGCAAGCAGCCCATGTTCATCCACCGCCCGGACCACGCCCCCTTCGCCATCGCCGGCCTGTGGGAGCGCTGGACCAGCCCGGACGGCTCCCTGATCGAAAGCTGTACCCTGCTCACCACAGAACCCAACGGCATGATGGCGGGCATTCACAACCGCATGCCCGTGATCCTGGACCCGGCGGACTACGAAATGTGGCTCGACGCCGGCCACGTCAAACCCGACGCCGCCCAGCACCTCCTCCGCCCCTGCCCGGACGACTGGCTGACCGCCTACCCGGTCAGCACCGTGGTCAACAACGCCCGCAATGAGGTGGCGGCCTGTGTGGAGCCGCTTTGAGCGAATGAGTAAGGAGTAATGAGTATCGCGCTGGAGGCCCATTCCACGCGTTACGCCATTACTCCTTACTCATTGCCCTCCCTCCCAAAAAATCCAGCTGATGCGCAATGTAAACCAACTCGCCACGGTCGATCTGATCGTGGCGTTTTTGCAGCCAATCCCGCAACTGCCCCCCATCCAACGCCGGGTGATCCCCCAAACTCTCCGCAAAAAAGCCCAAAATTGCCCGTAAAAATGTAGCCTCTTCTGCCGGGTAAGACCCGTTTGGCATGGCATGGACCACCCAATCCGACGACCCGGCGGCCAACACATCCACCCTGGCTATGCGCAAGTGACCGAAGAGGTGGCGACCCGTGCGGCTGTCGCCAGATGGCTTGCCATCGGTCACACGGGCATCCATGCTGGCGTGGTAGAGATCTTCGATTTGCTGGTCAAGAACGGGATCAAGGGTCGGCTCGAAGAGGGTCACACCGTCAAAGTTGATGGTGGCGTAGATCAACCCGCCTGGGCGCAACAGCCCAACCAGCCGGGGCAAGGCCGTGGGCAGATCGAGCAGATCCAAAAATGCGTGGGCGATCAACAGGTCAAACCTGCCCTGATTTTCGACTTGATTCGCATAGCCAAGCGCATCGGCAGTCACAATGGCCAGGTTGACGGGCAGATCAGCGGCACCCAGCCGCGCCTGGGCCGTGGCCGTGTTGACCGGATCTGCGTCCAATATCGTGTAGTGAATCGGCCCCGTGCGCCCATCAAACAGCCCCCAGGCCATCACCCGCTCCAACATAGTGCCGATGCCGCCGCCGATCTCCAGCACCCGCAAGGGCGCATCCGCCTTGGGCAGGGACGCCCGCAAGCTTTCCCACACATGCCGGTTCAGCGCCCGGTCGTCCACCGTGGTCTTGGCGGCCAGGTAGGTGGGGAAGGGGATTGGGGATTGGGGATTTGGGATTGGGGATTGGGTCATGGTGGGTTTGGGCGAGATTGAGAGATTAGTGGAGATTGGTGTAGATTCGTGGATCGGCCAAAAATTCCCGGATGCGCGCCCCCGTGTCGGCCCAGGTGGGGTGGAGGGCGTAGCGGGCTTGGGCGGCGTGGCCCATGCGGGCGAGCAGATCCCGGTCCGCGTGCAGGGCGGTGAGGGCGGCGGTGATGGCCGGCCCATCACCCGGCGCGACCAGGAAGCCGGTCTCACCCGGGGTCACGATCTCGTGGGCGGCCCCGGCGGTGGAGGCGATCACGGGCAGGCCAGCGGCCAGGGCCTCCAGATAGACGATGCCAAAGCCTTCGTATTGGGAGGGTACGGCCAACACCTGGCTGCGGGCCAGCAGATCCGGCAGATCCGGGTTGCCCAATGTGCCCAAAAGCTGTACCCGATCCCCAATCCCCGCCGCCCGGATCTGCGCAAAGATTGATTTCGTGTAGCCATCATCAGGATCGACGCCACCCACCACATCCAATTGCCAGATCTTTTGGGGCAAAGCGGCCAGGGCCGTCAGCAAAGTGTGCAGCCCCTTGCGGGGGATCAGGTTGCCCACAAAGAGGATGCGCAGGGGACCGGGTTCGTGGGCGCGGCGGTCGATCTCGGCGGGTGTGACGGCGGTGGGGCGGTGGTCCCCGGCGGGGTAGGCCACCACGGAGGGGCGCACAGAATTCTTTCGCTCTAGCCGGGTCCATGACCCGGCGGGTCTACCTGGGAAGATCTTGGAAAGACCCGCTAGGTCACGGACCCGGCTAGAGCGCATATTTGCGGAGTTATTTGTGCTCGGCCCTACCAGGGCTTCCACCGTGGCCTGGGTGGTGCGGCTGTTGAAGATGAAGCCGTCCACGGAACGCAGGTAGCGGCGTTCGATCCAGCTGTGGAGCCGGTTGGTCAGGGCCGGGTGCTGTTCGCTACAGCGCAGATGGTGGACCAGGGAGATCACCGGATAGGGGCGGCGCCGGGCCAGCAACCGGTTCACCCCCAGAAGCGACGGGTGGTTGAGTTCATCCTGGATCAGCACGTCGAAGTTGGCGTCGGCCAAGCGGCGGCGCAGGTGGACCGAGAAGTTGTCCCCCAAATGGCGGCCATAGCTACGCCAGGGCAGGGAGATGATCTCCACGGAGTCGCCCTGGCTTTCCAAATAGCGCACCATCTCCCGGTCATAGAGATAGCCGCCGGAGATTGTGTCCAGGCTGCCGTAGATGATGAGGCCGATCTTTAGATGATCCACGAATCTTCACCAATCTACACGAATCTTTTTCAGCCGATAAATGGTCTTTCAATGCAAAGATCGCTGAGGAAAACCTTACTGATCAACGTTTTACCCCATACGACGCCCACGCAATCTCATTCTCCCACAACCGCACGGTGATGCTTGTGATGTTGGGCGCGGCGATGCGGGCCGAGAAGTCGGTGCAAAAAATCCGGGAGAAATGTTCGATGCTGGGGTTGAGACCGGCAAATTCGGGCAGATCGTTGAGGGTTTTGTCCCGAAAAGAGGCCACCATTTCGTCCAAATTGCGCTCAATGTCCACGATGTCCACCAAATAGCCGTGCTGATCCAACTCGGCCCCGTAGAGCCGCACTTCCACTTGATAGGCATGGGAGTGCCAATCGTTTTCCGCGCCCCAATCTCCCCCGATCAGGAAGTGTTGGGCGACAAAGGCTCGTTTGACCGCGACAGTGTACATTGGGGAGCCTTTCTTGAATGGTGTAGGTGCGGTTTTCAACCGCACAACCAGGCTGAGTGAATTTGTGCGGTTAAAAACCGCACCTACGGGTAGTCGATGAGTACCTGTACCGTCTCCCCTGTTTGCTGATCGATGAGCGAATAGGCGTCAGCGGCATGAGGAATGGGGAAGCGGTGGGTGATGAGCCGGTCGGTGTTGATCTGGTCGGCCAGGGTGCGCAGGGCGTCCCAGGCGGCGTCCAGGCGGCGGAGGTGGGTCCAGCGCCCGGTGAGGGCGGGGGCGAGGGTGCTGACCTGGCTGCTGGTCAGGTGCAGCCGCTTGCGGTGGAAGCCGCCGCCCAGGTTGAGGCTGGCCTGTTTCTGGCCATACCAGGAGCCGATCACAATGCGCCCGGCGTAGCCCGCCCAGGCGATGGCTTGGTCCAAAGCGGCAGGATTGCCCGACAGCTCCAAGATCAGGTCAGCGCCGGGAGGATTCGCCTCGTCAGTCTTTGGGGGCGAAGAGGGAGCCGTGAGCAGATTGGCCCAGGCCGGGTCTGCGGGGTCCAGGCTGTGATGGGCACCCAGATCTTCGGACAGGGCTCGGCGCAGGGGGTAGGCGTCCAGGGTGATCAGGGTCTGCAAGGGGAAGCGGGCCAGGAGGGCGGTGGTCAACAGCCCGACGATGCCCTGGCCCAGGATGATCACGGTTTCGCCCAGTTTGGGGGCGGCGTCCAGCACAAGGTTGACGGCGGTTTCCATGTTGGGCAAGAGCGCGGCCAACTCTGTGGGGATGTCGTCGGGCACCGGAATCAGTTGATCCGGCGTGGCGCAGAAGAAGGCTTCGTGGGGATGGAAGGCGAAGACCCGTTGGCCCAGCCAGCTTTCATCGGCGTTGACCCCGGCGGCCATGACTTCGCCCACGACCGCATAGCCATATTGAAGCGGATAGGCGAAGCGTTCCCCCATGCCGGGGATGGCGGCGTCCACGGGCAGGTCGGCGGGGAACTGGTCCCGATAGACCAGCATTTCCGTGCCGGGGCTGATGGCGGAGATCAGGGTGCGGACCAACAATTGGCCGGCGGCGGGTTGGGGCTGTGAGGTGGTTTCGATCTGTATGGAACGGGGGCCGATAAAGAGTACTCGGTGGTTATTCAAAAGTCAATCGTCCCCAAATGATAGTGTCATGGCCAAGTTGGATGACAGACGGATTGGCAATGTGGGGGAAAGTTCGCTCGGCCTGATGGGTGTATGGGTTGAGGCCGCCCACGAAGCGGGGGGCCACGGTGATCACGGCGCGGTCCGCCAGACCCTGGCCCAGAAATGCTTGGAGGATCTCTGCGCCCCCTTCGACCATGACCGACCGGATGCTCATTTCTCCCAACTGGGACAAGACCGAGACCAGGTCGAGCTTTTCATCCTCCCCAACGGGGACGACAAAAAGGGTCGCTCCGGAGGCTTCCAGGGCGGCGCGGCGCTGCGGGTCCACGGGGTCTGCGGTGAAGATCCAGGGGGCGGCGGGGTTGGCGGCGGGCGGTGTGCGCAGGCTGCTGTCCAGAATGACGGGTTGGGGGTTGGGACCGTCGCCCAGGCGCACGGTGAGTTGGGGGTTGTCGGCCAGGACGGTGCCGATGCCGACCAGGATGGCGTCGTGGTTGGCGCGCAGGCGGTGGGTGAGGGCCAGGGCTTGGGGTCCGCTGAGGGCCAGGGGCGAGCCGGGCTGGGCGGTGATGCTGCCATCCAGGCTTTGGGCATAGGCCAGGGTGACGTGGGGGCGGCCCGTGCGGGCGAGGCAGTCGGCGGCGGCTTCTGTCAGGTCCGCCAGGATTTCGGCGGATTCGTTGGGGTCAATTTGGGGGGAGTCCAGGTTGAGCAGGTGGCGCATGCGGCGCACTTTGGTGGTCAAATAGACCGAGTTTTCGCTGTTGACCTGGGGGGGCATGGCCACCCGGTCCGCCACGGTGACGCCCAAGGCGCGCAGGCTTTCGATCTTGGTCGGGTTGTTGGTGAGCAGGCGGATGGAGCGTACGCCCAGATCCGCCAAGATGCGGGCGGCCATGCTGTATTCCCGCTCGTCGGCCTGGTGGCCCAGGGCCAGGTTGGCGTCAACCGTGTCGTAGCCGTCGTCCTGCAAGTTGTAGGCCCGCAGCTTGCTCAACAGGCCGATGCCCCGGCCTTCCTGGCGCAGGTAGATCAGAACGCCCTGGCCTGCTTCGGCGATGCGCTGCATGGCCTCGTGGAGTTGGGGACCGCAGTCACAGCGCAGGGAGCCCAGCACATCCCCGGTGAAGCATTCGGAGTGGACCCGCACCAGCACATTTTCCTGGCCCGCCACCTGGCCCATCACCAGGGCCAGATGCTCCTTTTTGTCCCGATTGTTGCTGTAATAGCACAATTGGAATTGGCCCTCTTCGGTGGGAATGCGGGCGGAGGTCTGTTGGCGTACACTCAAAGGAGTCATAGGCGGCGCGGTTCGGGTGATGGGTGATGCATGTTGGGTATCGTTTAACTATATGCGTCATGGGGAGGCTTGTCAAAGATCGAGGCTTGATGGGATGGGATTGAAAGAGATGCACACCCTCTATCCGGGCCGCTTTTTGTGGGGGCAAAGCCCATAGGCTATACTATTTCAATTGTGCCAGGGGCATGTTGGCTCCCCTCCCCCCCAACTTTGGGGGAATCGTCCACAATCACCCCCAGAATTGGGGGCCGGGGGGCCGCACGAGACCACGTTTCACGTTTTATGCAACAGGAGATCTCTCTTGACCAACGGAACCACCCAACGCTACTTTCTGGGCATCAGCCTGGCCGCCATGGCCACCTTGATGCTGGAATTGACCTTCACCCGTGTTTTTTCGGTGACCATGTGGTATCACTTCGCCTTTATGGCCATCTCTTTGGCCCTCTTTGGCCTGGGGGCGGGGGCCATCTATCTCTATCTGTGGCCGGAGCGCTTCCCGGTGGAGAAGTTGGAGAGCCAGTCCAGCCGGTGGATGCTGCTTTTTGCCGCCAGCCTGCCCGTGATCTTTGCCATCATCATCCGCATTCCCTTTGATGGGGGCATTTCGTGGCAGAGTTTTCGGCAACTGACCTATATCTACATCCTGGCCGCCATCCCCTTTTTGCTGGGGGGCATGGCGATTTCTCTGGCTTTTCGCCATCGTAGCCAGGTGATCAGCCGGGTCTATTTCTATGATCTGGTGGGGGCCGGCCTGGGCTGTGCGCTGACCTTGATCCTGCTCACCTTTGTGCCCGCGCCCCAGGGCATTGTGGTGATCGCCGGCATGGGCGCGCTGGCCGGGCTGATCTTTGGCTGGCCCCAGCGCAGGCTGCGTTTGGCCGGGATCGGGGTGATGGCTTTTCTGGCCCTGCTGTTGGTGCTGGATGGTCCCCTGGGCCTCTTCCAGATCAACCGGGTCAAGGGCGTGGACGAAGCCACCCAGCGGGACCGGGTCTTCGAGCAGTGGAACAGCTTTAGCCGCATCGTGGGCTTCCGTCTGACCAATGCGGAGATGGAGGGGTGGGGTCTCAGCGGCGACCCCAACCGGCCCACCCTGGCCGAGCAGGTGATCCTGCTCATCGACGGGGACGCGGCCACGCCCATCGCCCTCTACGACGGCGACCTGGAGAAGGCCCGCTATCTGATGAACGATGTCACCAACCTGGCCTACAACCTGCGCCAGGATGCCCATGTCCTGGTCATCGGCCCCGGCGGCGGACGGGATGTGCTGGCCGCCCTGGCGTCCGGCCAGGCCCAGGTGGATGGGGTGGAGATCAACCCCCTCATGCTCCAGGCCGTGGACGAGTTCGGCAATTTGAGCGGCGGCATCTACGATCTGCCCAATGTCAACATCACTGTGGACGAGGGGCGCAACTTCATCGCCCGGGCCGAGGACAAGTGGGAGATCATCCAGTCCAGCTTGGTGGACACCTGGGCGGCCACCAGTGCCGGGGCCTTTGTCCTCAGCGAGAGCAACCTCTACACTGTGGAGGCCTTCGAGGACTATATCGACCACCTGACCCCAGATGGCATCTTCACCATGAGCCGCTGGTTCCACGGCGACCGGCCCACGGAGACATTGCGCATGACCGCCGTGGCCCTCACCGCCCTGGAAAACCTGGGCATCGAGAACCCCGCCGATCACATCGCCATCGTGATCCGGCCCGAAGCGTTGATCGCCACGTTGCTGGTCAAGCGTTCGCCCTTCACCACCGAGGAGACCGATACCTTGCTGCGGGTGAGCGAGGAACGGGGCTTCACGGCCTTGCAGATCCCTGGCCGGGTGGCCGAGCCCCCCGTGCGTGACCTGATCTACAACCAAAATCGGGCCGACTTCTGGGACAACTACCCGGCAGACGTCTCCCCCACCACGGACGACAAGCCCTACTTTTTCTATACCCTGCGCCTGGGCAACCTGGGGGATTTGCGCAACGAGCAGGGCGTCAGCAACATGAACAACCAGGGCATCTTTGTGCTGTACAGTTTGCTGGTGATCGTCAGCGTGCTGGCCATACTCACCATCCTGGTCCCCCTGTGGTGGAAGCGCCGGGATGCCCTGGCCAGCGCGCCGGGCCGCTGGCTCTATGTGGGCTACTTTGTGGCCCTGGGGTTGGCCTTCCTGCTGGTGGAGATCCCCCTGATCCAGCGTTTTGGCCTCTTCCTGGGCCACCCCATCTACGCCCTGGCCGTGATCCTGTTCAGCGTCCTGCTCTTCAGCGGCGTGGGCAGCTACCTCAGCGGCAAATGGGCCGGGGATCGGCCGGCCCGGCTGGCCGTGCGGGTGTTGCCCGTGCTGTTGGCCCTGCTGACCGTCTACGCCCTCACCCTCACCCCCTTCCTGGGCAGCCAACTGCACCTGGAACTGCCCGCCCGCATCGCCCTCTCCGTGCTGCTGATCGCGCCCCTTGGCCTCTTCATGGGTATGCCCATGCCCCTTGGCATCGCCGCCCTGGACAAAGTGCGTCCCCAACTCATCCCGTGGATGTGGGGGATCAACGGAGCCACCTCCGTGGTCGCCTCGGTCCTGGCCACAGTTGTCAGCCTCAACATCGGTCTGCGGGGCACATTGCTGGTGGGCATGGGGATCTATGCGGTGGCGTGGATGTTGATGGCGGGTCTGAGTCGTGAGCGGGTGAGCGGGTGAAGGGGTGAGCGGGTGAAGGGGTGAGCGGGTGAAGGGGTGAAAGGGTGATTGCCACCCCTTCACCCCTTCACCCCTTCACCCCTTCACCCCTTCACCCCTTCACCCCTTCACCCGCTCACCCGCTCACCCCTTCACCCCAACGGCCAGATTAACGGAATCGCTACTGACGCCGTGATCCACATGACGATCTGGAGCGGGACGCCCATGCGCAGGTAGTCGGCGAAGGTGTAGCCGCCTGGCCCCATGACGATGGCGTTGGTCTGGTAGCCCATGGGGGTCATGAAGCTGGCGCTGGCCCCAAAGGCCACGGCCATGAGAAAGGGGGTGGGACTCAGCCCCAAGCCCAGGGCCAGGTTGATGGCGATGGGCGTCAGCAGGACCGCCACCGCGTTGTTGGAGATGATCTGGGTCAACAGGCTGGTGAAGAGATAGAAGAGGCTGAGGAAGACCAGGGGGCTGGCGTTGCCGGCCAGGGCCAACAGCCCCTCCACCGCAGATCGGGCCAGCCCTGTGCTTTCCATCGCCAACCCCATGGGGATGGTGGCGGCCAGGAGCAGGAGGGTGCTTGGGTCCAGGGAACCCACGGCCTCGTCCACGCGCAGGCAGCGGGTGAGGATCATGAGGGCCGCCCCGCCCAGGGCCAGCAGGGAAATGGGGATGGGGCTGAAGATGGCCAGCCCGATCACCCCGGCCATGATCAGCAGGGCCACCCGGTTCTTCTCCTTGCGGATGATGCTGGTCTCCACCCCCTCCACCAACAGCAGATTGCCCCGGTCCGCCAACCCGCGCAACTTCTCCGGTTCCCCCCGCAAGAGCAGCACGTCCCCGCTCTGCAAGCGCAGGTTGCGCAGCCCGGACCGGCGCTGACGGCCCTGGCGCTGCACCCCCATCACGCTCACATTTTCATAGCGATAGAAGCCCAGCTCCGGCAACAAGCGGTTGCCAAAGGGCGAGTCGGGCAGGACTACCGCCTCCACCACCTGTTGCTCAATGCGCGGCGTCTGCGAGCGCACTTCATCCTCCATCACCGAAGCCAACTTGACCCCATTGGCCTGCATAAAGAGGGCAATGGTCTTGGGCGTCCCGGAGACCAGCAGGGCGTCCCCCTCGGCCAGAATCAGCCCTCGGGTCTGGTCCGAATGGAAGATCTCGTCGCCCCGGAAGACCTCCAGCAATTCGATGCGGTCGCCGTCGTCCCCCTGGCCGGCCCGTTGGGCTGCGGAGGGAGCCTGGATGCGCCGGTGTCGATGGGGGTGGCGCAGGCTGCTGACCCGGCCCTTGGGCAGCCCCTGGAAGATCTCGCCAGCTTGCAGACCCAAGAGCCGGCTGTTGGCGTCAATCTGAAGTTCGGTGATGTAGGCCGAATGGCCCTGACTGCCCAACCCGGCCAAGGATGCTCGATCCGGCAACAAGCGCTGGCTCATCACCACGATGATCCCCACACCGATCACGCAGTAGATCAGCCCCAAGGGTGCGAAATCAAAGAGGCCAAACCCCGGTCCGCCGCTCTTGCGATAGAGATCGTCGATCAAAATGTTGGTGCTGGTGCCGATCAGGGTGATGGTGCCGCCCAGGACCGCAAAATAGCTCACGGGGATCAACAGCTTGGAGGGCTGAATCTTGAAGCGGGCGCTGAGGGAGAGGATCACCGGGATCATCATCACCACCACGGGTGTGTTGTTCATGAAAGCACTGGCAATGGGGATGATGATGCCCAAGAGCAAGAGCAAACGCGTGGGGCTGCCCCTGGAAAAGTCGGCCAGGCGGATGGTGACAGCCTCCAACGCCCCCGTGCGCAACAACCCGGCGCTCAACACAAACATGGCCCCCACGGTCAGGGTGGCCGTGCTGGAAAAGCCCGCAAAGGCCTCCGCGGGGGTCAGCACATTGGTCAAGGCCAGGGCCGCAATGGCCAGGATCGACGTCACCTCCGTCGAGAGCCAGCGGGTGATATAGAGGGTGGTGGCGGCAACCACGATCAAAATCAGGGCGATTATTTGCATGGGGATTCCTTGGGGTTATCTCGTTTTTTCATTCCGCCCGTTTACGTGTATCCTGTACGCTATGAACCTACCCTATCACATCGAAATTGTCGAAAAAGCCCTGGCGGATCGCTTTCGCCCCCAAGCCCTGGAAGAGCTGATCCTGGCCAACCTGGCCCAGGACGATCTGCCTGGGCTGCTCTTGCACCCGGAGCGCCACTTTGACAACGACCTGATCCCCCAGGCTTTGGCCTATATCCAAAAAGAACATGATCAGATTGTGGCATCCGCCGGGGCCGAGGATGGAGGCCAATCCATGCGGGTGGCCTTTGGGCGCTTAACCCACACCGCCCAGGATTTCTACGCCCACTCCAACTATGTGGATCTCTGGCTGGCCCACCATGGCGGTCTGGACGTCACCGCCCCAGACCAGATCGACGGCGTAGACCCAACCCTGCTCACCAGCCCCGCCCTGCGCACCTGGCACTTCTATCTGTGGCGGGACGGGGTCTACTACATCCCCATAATCCGAGAGCTAGCCCGGCGCATCTACATGGCCCCCAACTCCCACGAAGCCAACCACCTGGACGACCCCAGCCGCGGCCCCAAGTTCGCCTATGCCATGCAAGCCGCCCAAGACCGCACCCGCCAAGAGTACGAGCGGGCAATTGCCGCCATCCGAGAAGCCGGGGGCGTTGAGGCCGTCGTGCGTTTTCATGGGTCGTAGAAGGTCAAAACCATACCCTTCACCCCAAAGTCGCCAAGAGCGCCAAGAAAAGCAAGAAACTTTTTCTTTACGCCTATGCGCCTTTGGGGTGGGGTTCTTTAAGAAAATCAGGAGAAGGAAAATGCTGCACCGTTTAGTTTTGACAACCTTGGCGCTCTGCTTGGGGCTTTTGGGGCTTACAGCCTGTGGGCCAGGGGAACCTGTTGCCCCCTCATCAACCCCCCCCGCTTCAATCACCCAGGAGGCCCCACCCATGCCCGCAGCGGAGAAATCGACCCCGATCCCGGAAGAAGCTCCCGCCCGTGGTCTGCTGCCCGCCCAACCCGCCCTTGGGGATGGCCTGATCCAGGGCATGGCCTATGTGGATGCGGTCACGGTCTTGGCCGATGCTGCCGCCGGGACGGTCAATTTGCGCGTCGTGGGCAATCTGGCCGACAGTTGTACGGAGTTGGCCGGTCACGAGTCGGCTGTGACCGATGGCCAACTGGTCGTCACCCTCTACACCAGCCGAGACCCCAACCTGCTGTGTACCCAGGCCCTGGTCCCCTTCGACACCGTGCTGGCCCTGGATCTGCCCGATGCGCCCCAAACCCTGGCGGCGCTGAGTGACGGCACGCTGACGATCCGTGTGAACGGGGTGCTGGCCGGGTCCGCCTCGGCCTTCTCCGTGGACCCGGATGGCTGTCCGGTTGAAACCGCCAGCCTGCGTCTTTATCGCAGCGGTTTGGGGCCGTTCTGCTTCCTCTATCCGGCCGATTACGAACTCTTCGAAGCTGCCGCCACCATCCTCAGCATCGCCGCCCCCGTGCGCTTGGACGGCAGCGCCGAGCGGGTCATGCTCACCCTCACCTTTGACCAGGCCGCCGTCACCGACATGGCCCAAGTTGAGGAGTCTGTGCAGGCTGCGGCAATTTCTGCCGGGACCGATCTGCTTCTCTCCCAAGGCTTTGTGGCTGGCTTCCCGGCTCTCTTTGTCCACACCCCGCCCGCCATCCTGGGCAGTCGTCAGGCCTACTTCCTGGCCGACGGAGCCATCTACACCTTCACCGTCCAACCCATCGACCCCATCGCCCTGCCCGACTCCACCGCCGCCGCCGAAGCCCTCTGGCGCACGGTCGTGGACTCCTTCGCCCTGGCCTCAGCCGTGGAATAGGGGATTGGGGATTGGGAATTACCCCAATCCCTAATCCCCAATCCCCAATCCCCAATCCCCAATCCCTAACCCCCAATCCCTAACCCCCAACCCCCAACAACGCTCCCTTATCCACCTTCCCCACCCCAGTCAAAGGAAGGGCGTCCAGGAACTGGATGGTGCGGGGGACTTTGTAGCGGGCCAGGCCTTGGCGGCAGAAGTTGCGCAGGGTGCGTCCGCTTAGATCTGCGCCGGGATGGACCTGCACAAAAAGCACGCCCACCTCACCCATCACCCCATCGGGAACCCCCACATTGGCGCACATGATCACGTCCGGGTGGGTATTGACATAACTCTCAACCTCCCAGGGATAGACGTTGTAGCCGCCGCTGATAAACATATCCTTGCTGCGCCCGGTGATGGTGAGATAGCCCCTAGCGTCAAGCGTGCCCAAATCCCCCGTGTGTAGCCAGCCATCCGGGCTGATCTGGGTGGCCCCGTCCGGGGCGTCCCCAAAATAGCCGGGCATGACACAGGCCCCCCGCACCAAAATTTCCCCGATTTCCCCGGCGGGCAGCGCCTCGCCGGCTTCGTCCACCACCCGCAACTCAAACTCCTCTGCGCCTTGGCCCACCCCGTGCAGCATCACATCAACCCCTTCGCCGTCTCGGTTATAGGCCACCATGCCCCCCACTTCGGTCAAACCATAGCCGTGGACGGAACGAGGAGCGACCGCGGCGATCTGGCGCATCACCCGGTCCGGCGTGGGTGCGCCGGCCACAATGGTCGTGCGCAGGGTGGAGAGGTCAAAGTCGGCGTAGGTGGGCAGCAGCAATTCCATGATCCACATGGTGGGCACTTGGCCCAGGATGGTGATCTTCTCTTCCTGAACCAATCTCAACGTCTCTTCCGGGTGGAAGCGCTGGGTCTGGATCAGGGCCGCCCCGGCCATCAGCGCGCCCGTGGTGATCAGCAACAGACCGCTGACATGGTTCATGGGCATGTGGGACATGATGCGGTCCCCCTGCCGGAAGTCCACATGCCGGTTTTGGGCGGCGATGTTGGCGATGATGTTGCGGTGGGTGAGCAGGGCAGGTTTGGGGATGCCCGTGGTGCCGCCGGTGAAGACGATCAGCGCTCCGTCATCGGGCTGGACGGCCTCACTGCGCCGGGTCAGTTCCCCGGCCAGGTGGGGGCGAGGGTGGGCCATGACTTCGTGCAGATCCTGGGCCGTGGAGGGCACCCGTGGCCCAATGCTGAGGAAATGTGCCACGCTGGGCAAGGACTCCACCGTCGGCTCCAACTGCACGGCCACATCCATATCCCCCTGGATGATCATGGCCACGGGCCGCACCAGCTCGGCATATTGTTTGATCTCCCGGGCCGTGTAGTTGATGTTGAAGCCGACCAAAATGGCCCCAACCCGAGCCACGGCTAGATAGACGATCAAATATTCCGGTCGATTATTGCTCAAGATCCCCACCCGATCCCCGGGCTGGACCTGCATCTCCAACAACGCCAGGGCCAAACGGTCGGTCCGCTCGTTGATCTCTCGCCATGTCAGCCGCTGACCCTCAAAAACCGTGGCCTCCTGCTCCGGACAGCGCGCCGCCGTCTCCGCCAGGACTCTTCCTAATGTATCGTTCACACACTGTACCTTTCAGATTGGGGATTGGGGATTGGGGATTGGGGATTGGGGATTAGGGTATCAAACATGATCCCCAATCCCCAATCCCTAATCCCCAATCCCCAACCCCCTATTTCCAAGATCGTTCGTCGACCATGCCTGGGGTGCCGGGGGGGAGGGTGTCGGCGGCGACGAAGGTGAGTTCGTCTGCCCGCACTCGGCAGTTTTGGCGGATGGCGTCTTGCATGATTTCGGCCAAGCCCGGCCCGGCAAGGCTCGCATCGACCAGGGCCACCCGCACGGCAAAGTGATCCCGGCCAGGCTCTGGGCGGGTGACGATGCCTTGGATGGCTTGGATGGGGGCGAACTGGCCCACGGCAAAGCGCAGTTGGTTGGGATGCACAAACATGCCCCGCACCTTCACCGCCTCGCCGCTGCGCCCCACCAGGATGATGGCCCGCTGGTTTTGGCTGCTCTCGCCCGGGGCCGGGTCCAGGTTGACCGCCATGTCCCCCGTGCCCAGGCGGATCAGGGGATAGGCCGGGTCCAGTGTGGTCACCACCACCTCGCCGGCCTCCCCCGCGCCCACGGACTGGCCGGTGTGTGGGTCCACCACTTGCACGATCGGCTCAGGCAGCAAGGCCATTGGCAAGCCGCCCCCGCTATTCAACGCCAAAAAGCCCAGTTCGGCGGTAGCATAGGCATTGCCCACGCTGATCCCATATTTCTCGACAAAAACCTGGCGCATACTGGGGGGCAGGGGCTCCGCGGTGACCAGGGATTTGGTCAATTCTGGCGGGGCCAGCCCCATCTCCTCGGCCTTGGTGAGCAGGGCCATCAAAAAGCTGGGGGTGCCCACATAGCCGGTGACGCCCAGATCCGCCATCATCTTGACCTGCAACTCGCCGTTGCCCACGCCGCCGGGGACCACGGTACAGCCCATCTCCACCAAGGCCCGGTCCAGCAGCAGCCCGGCGGGGACAAGGTGATAGGAGAGGGTGTTGAGGACCACATCGCCGGGGGAGAAGCCGCTGCGGGCCAGGGCGGCCTGGGCCATGCGGGTGGCGCTGTCGTCGTTCCCCGCGTCCACCTCGTAGATGGGGCCGGGGGAGAAGAAGATGTGGCGCACCTGGCTCATGGGCACGCCCAACATGCCCCCAAAGGGCGGGTCGGCCTGTTGCAGCTTGACCACATCGTCCTTGGGCAGAATGGGCACTTTGTGCAGATCCGCCACGGCGGTCACGTCATCCGGAGAGAGGCCGGCGGCGTCAAAACGGGCCTTCACCGCCGGGGCATTGGCATAGGCCTGGGCAATATAGTCGGCCAGGCGTCGGTCGATGGATTCGGTCATGGATTACCTCGTTGTGAACGTGGGGGAATTGGGCATGGGTGACGGGCGTGTTCTATTTTTGATACAAAACTTGTATATCCGGCTCTTCAGTGCAGAACATGTGTACCCAAATATACGCATGTTGAAAAAGGGCTATGGCCAAAGCCGCCCTGGAATTGGCCATGAGCGCGATGGCCCACAGACCGAAAAAGGCAAACATATACATGGCGTTGTCGCTCCAGGCAAAAATGCCCTGGGTCACCAGACCCATGTGCCGATACCGCTCCCGGAAATGATCGGCGCCCAAGGCCCGGTCCAGGCCGAAATACTTTCTGATTGACCAGCCGGTGTAGAGGGTGGGCATGAGCAGCAAAAGACCCAATCCCATCCCCAACCAACGGGGCCAACCCAGAGAACCGCCATCCGCCACGGCCAGACCGATGAGGGCTAGGGGGCGGGCTGCCAAAAAGGGCAAAAAGATGATTCCCCACACGGTCAGATCCTTCTCGCCAAACCAGCGGGTGAAGATGGCGAAGCAGAGTTGTCCCCGGAAGACTAGCCAGCCGATCACTTGGTGGACCACCGCAGTGGCCAAACAGAGGATCAACCATGTGCGGTCGGAGATGCCCAAGAACGCGCCGCCATCCAGGTTTGGGATGGCCAAGACCCAGGCTCCCGGTACCAAAACCAGCACCAACAGCAGATGCTGAAACTGGCGTTTGAAAAAGAAAGCGGGATTCGCCCGAACCTGCAAAGTGTCCTGTTTTTTCGCCGATAGTGGGTTCATGGCCTACTCTGGTTGGTGATCTGTACCGTGCGTTGACTGTGCCGGGGTCCAGCCGTGTTCGCTGAATAAGGCGGTTTGGGTAAAGATTTTCTCGATGACGAAGCGAATATAGGGCAGAGTATTGGCGGGCAGATCCTGCCAGGGTGTCCACGCCATGCCGTCGCAGCGGTGGGGTTCCATGACTTTTGGTTCACCTTGCCACCGCTCCACCACAAAGAAGAAATCGAAATAGACCAGGCCATCCTCGCTGTGCCGGTGCAGGATGTGGGCAAAGTGCAGGTCATCCACGCCCAGGCCGATGCTCGCCTCTTCCAGCGCCTCCCGAATGGCCGTGGCGGTGACGCTCTCGCCCTCCTCTACGTGGCCGGCGGGGAAGCTGTATTGGCCATCCCCGAAGCCCGTGTTGAAGCGGCGGAAGAGCAGGATCTCGTCACCCCGTTTGGGGATCACGTAGACCGCGGCCCGATAGGTTGCGCGCACGCCTATGCCTCCGTCTTGGGCCGGGTCCAGCGGGTGGCTGTGTTGGGGAAGTCGCTCTCCAGCCAGGCGAAGACGACCTGGGGGCGCAGGCAATAAAAGGGTTCGTCGTAGGGCTGATCCCCGGCTTCACCCAGGGGATAAAAGGCATATTTGGGGCCATAGACCGCGTTGATGGCTTCCAACTTGGCCCGCTCCATCACCCGCTCCACGCTCCCCTCCAAGATCACCGTGTCGTCCCCGCTCTCCAAATGGACCACGATATAGGGCTGATGGACCATGTTGCGCCCTTTGCGGGACGCGCCCCCCACGCCAAAATAAAACGCATCGTCCAGCCAGACGCCCCAAACCGGCGCGGCGTGGGGCCGCCCATCCGGCCGGGTGGAGCCGATCCAATAGTTGCGGGCCGCGGCCATGCGCTCGTCCACATGGGACCAGGGCAACAGCCCGGCCCCGTCTTCGGCATCCTGAATGCCATAGCCCGGCATGTGGGGGCGGCTGGGGATCAAGTCGTGGGTCATGGGGTCTCCGTGGGGTTGGGGTGTGCGGCCACCCAGCGCACCAATTCGGCTTGTGCGGCGGTCTCCGGTCCCGCCCCGGCCTGGTGGACCGCGTGCAATGCCGCGACCTCATCCATCCCCAGGCAGATCAACGCACAGGTAGCCAGGGTGCCCGTGCGCCCAATCCCAGCCCCGCAGTGGACGAGGAGGCTCTCCCCCCGGCGCAGATCCTCGGCCATCTCTTGAGCCAAGGCCAGGAAAGCGGCCTGATCTGCGGGCACGCCAAAATCTGCGATGGCAAACTCGGTGCGGGGCCAGGGCAACCCGGCCTCAATGGCCTGGGCAAAGGCCGGGGACTTGGCCCGGATCTCCGCCAGCCCGGTCAGGCTGATGATCCGCTTTACGGACCGGGCGGTCATCTCGGCTGACACGTCATCCATGCTTTCGTGGCGTCCGGGCATACTGTGCAAATGGAGATGGCCGGGCAAAGACGGCGGCAAGGGAACAGAGCGAAACATGGCCGATCCTGAGAGGGTGGGTGAGTTGGCATGGGCGGGGACAACTTAGCCTGCCCATTATACCACCTGATTCGACATTGCTTGAAACAAAAATAGAACACGGATCAGACGGATCGAACGGATTAAAAAACGGATCTTTCTCTAAAAAAGAAAAATCCGTTGTAATCCGTCCAATCCGTGTCATCCGTGTTCTATTTTGTCTGATCCTACCCGATCCACCGCTTGCGCCGCTTATAGTGTTTCACATCTCGATAGCTTTTGCGCTCGCCGACTTGGGTCAGGCC
>JAGNDO010000133.1 GCA_018003515.1 Caldilineaceae bacterium | reverse complement strand
GGCAAGTTGGGCCAGGTGGTGGGGCTGCTGCTGCTCTTCGAGGATGAACTGCTGGGGGTGATCTACCTCTTCCGGGGCGACTACGCCTTCACGCCGGTGGATCACCAAGTGCTGCAAGGCTTTGCCGACCAGGCCGCCATTGCCGTGCGCAATGCCCGGCTTCTGCAACAGCGGGAGACCGAGCGCAGCCGTCTGGCCACCATCATCGAAAACAGCGCGGATGGCATCATGATCTTGGATCCGGAGCGTCGGGTCTTGGTGATCAATCGAGCCTTGGCCACCCTGATCGGCATGGAACCGGAGGCGGCGATCGGTCGTCTTTGCCCACAGATCCTGGATCTGCAAAAGGTCACAGGGGCAAACCTGTGCGATGACGCAACCCTGCCCATCCCTGAAAACGGAAATGCTCGTTGTGAAGGTGAAGTGGCCCGGCCCGGCGGCGGCCACTTGACCCTCTCCCTCACCTTCACCCCCCTGCGGGATGAGGCGGGCCGGGTGGTCAACATCATCGTCAACGTCACGGACATCACCCGCTTTAAGGAGGAGGAGGAGGTCAAATCCACCTTCATCAGCGTGATCAGCCATGAGCTGAAGACCCCCGTGGCCCTGATCAAGGGCTATGCGCAGACACTGGCCCGGCCCGATGCCAATTGGGACGCCGAGACCGCCCGAGAAAGTTTGGAGATCATCGAGGAAGAGGCCGACCGGCTGGAGGCGTTGATCAACAATTTGCTGGATGTCAGCCGCATCCAGGCCCAAGGGCTGCGCTTGGACTTGGCCGCCGTGGACTTGCAACGGCTGGCCGAACGGGTGGCCGCGGCCTATCGCACCCAAACCGACCGCCACACTATCGAGCTGGACTTTTCCGAGCCGCTGCCTTTGGTGGATGGGGATGACGAGCGTCTGCGTCAGGTGCTGACCAACCTGTTGAGCAACGCCATCAAATACTCCCCGGACGGCGGGCTGATCCGCATGGGTGGCTGGGTGGACCAGCCCATCACCCCCACTGGCCAGCCCAGGGCGGTGATCTATGTGGCCGACCAGGGCGTGGGCATCCCGGAGCAGGAGTTGCCCCACATCTTCGAGCGTTTCTACCGGGTGGACAACGGTCTGCGCCGATCCACCAGCGGGACCGGGCTTGGCCTCTTCCTGTGCCGGTTGATTGTGGACGCCCACCGCGGGGCCATCTGGGCCCGCAGCGAACCGGGCAAAGGGACGACTTTCTTTGTCGCCCTGCCCGTGATGGAGGGGTAGCTGCCGAGGAGAATTAAAAGGCAAAAGGCGAAAGGCAAAGTGCAAAAGGCAAAAATGGTGTTGGAAACCCAAAGAGTTTCAAGACCACACATTTTTGCCTTTTGCCTTTTGCACTTTGCCTTTTGCCTTTTTTAAGCTGTGAAAACGGGCAACCAAACGCTAAACGTGCTCCCCGCGTCCACCTGGCTGGTGACGGTGATGCGGCCGCCGTGGGCTTCGGCGATCCAACTGGCGATGCTCAGCCCGAGGCCAGCGCCGCCCTGGTCCCGGGTGCGGGCCTTGTCGGCCCGGAAGAAGCGCTGGAAGATCTGGGCCTGGTCCTCGGGGCTGATGCCCACGCCCGTGTCGCTCACATCCATGCGCACCCAGCCATCCTCCACGGCCAGCCCCAGGGTGATCACGCCGCCGCCGGGCGAATATTTGATGGCGTTGCCGGTCAGATTCAAGAACAACTGACGCAGGCGCTCCCGATCTCCCCACACCACGGCCTGATCCTCGCCGCCCAGACGCACGGTTAACTCGCCGGATCCGTTGCGCCGTTCGGCCATGCGCCGGGTCTGGCGATAGGTGTCCAGAAGCAGGGTGTCCATCTCCAGCCGCTCCAAATTTAACTGAAGGCCACTGTCCGCCTGGGCCAGGAGCAGCAGATCGCTGATCATCTGGCCCATGCGGTTGGCTTCGCTCTCCACCTCGCCCAGGGTTTCCTGCAACACAACCCCGATCTCTTCCTGCCCCGTTCCATCTCGGTCCGCTCCGTGCCCCGATACCGGGTACATCTGCCCGCTCATGCGCTGCAATAGCTCCACGTTGCCCTGGATGGTGGTCAGGGGCGAGCGCAGTTCGTGGCTGACATCCGCGGTGAGCCGGCGCTGGGCGTTAAAGAGCTGTTGGATCTGGTCCAACATGCTGTTGAAGGTAGCGGCCAGGCGGCCCACCTCGCTCTTGTCTTGGGCCGGGTTGTTATGGGCCAAAAGAATGCGTTGACCCAGATCTTTTGTGCTTGAAATTCGTTGGGCCGTATCGGTGATCTCCTGAAGGGGGGCCAGAGCCCGTCTCGCCAACAAAGCCCCCACCACCGCCGCAATCACCAGGCTGAGGATCGTACCCAGCAAAAGATTGCGGGCCACTTCGGTCAAGGTGCTCTCCACCCCGTTGACGGGCTGGACCACCTGAACCATGGCCACAATGTGCATGTCGTTGACCACAAGGGGCAAACTGTAGATCAACAGCGGGGTGCCGTCATCGCTCACCGTGCGATAGGTGAGGCTGTGGCCCTGGCGGATCTCATCCATCAGCGTGGCGGATTTGGGCACGGTCATGGAGCCCAGATTGCTGCTGCGCATGGCCACCATACCGTCCATGCGCACCACCTGCACCCCCACGGAGCCGATAAAGAGCTTGGCCATAGGCAGTTGCAGTTGTTGGGGATCGTTCATCCGATCCAGATCCTTCTCCATCTGATCGCTGAGGAAGGCGGCCACCTCCTGGCCCTGGCGTTCCATGTTCCACTGCACCTGGGTCCACAGGCTGTTGGACAGGGCTGAATAGACCACAACGCTGAAAAAGATCAGGGTCGCGCCCAAGAGAGCCGTATACCACAAAGTCAAGCGTAGGCGAATGGTCATGGGAAATGAGAAGAAAAGAATTGGGCCGGCGCGCAGAAAGGGCAGTTTCATCATGCCCTCACTTTAGGCGGCACGGGTAAAGGGTGATTGAATGGGCGGTGAGAATTGGATGAGTTGATCAACTATCCCGCAGCACATAGCCCACGCCGCGCACGGTTTGGATCAGCCGGGGTTCGCCCTCGGATTCCAATTTGGTGCGCAGATAGCGGACATAGACCTCGATGATGTTGCTTTCGCCCCCAAAGTCATAGTCCCAAATGTGATCGTAGATCACCTTGCGGGTGAGAACCTGGTTGGGGTGACGCATGAAAAGCTCAAGCAGATCGAACTCCTTGGCGGTCAGCTCAACCTCTCGATCCCCCCGGAAGACCTGGCGGGTGGAGCCGTTGAGGGCCAGATCCATGAACTGGAGCGAAGGATGGGGCGTCTCTGCCGTGGCCCGGCGGCGGAAGAGTGCCCGCAGGCGGGCCAATAGCTCGTCAAAGGCAAAGGGCTTGACCATATAATCGTCCGCCCCGGCATCCAGCCCGGCCACCCGATCCGGTACGGATTCCTTGGCGGTCAGGATCAGGATGGGCACATCCGACGCCGCCCGCAGACGGCGGCACACCTCCATGCCGTCGATGACCGGCAGCATCAGATCCAGGATCACGGCATCCGGGGGGGTGTCCCTGGCCACCCGCAGGGCCACATCCCCGCTCTCGGCCTGATCCACCGTGTATCCCTCGAAAATCAGCCCCCGGCGTAGCAAATTGCGAATCCGAATATCATCTTCCACGATCAAAATACGTTCGGCCATGAGGTGTCACCCCGCTTTGTGCTTGTCTTGATTTGTCCGCCATCCCCCTGAAAACGTGCATGGGCTGGGGGTTAATGTTAAACTATTCACAAACATTTTGTCTGTTTTTCGACTTGGTCAACCTCTATTGACTTTCCAAAGGAGCAAAATCCCATGAGTCAACCAGCCTATCGTATTGAAAAGGACAGCATGGGCGAGGTCCGCGTTCCCGCGGATGCCCTGTACGCCGCCCAAACTCAGCGTGCCGTGGACAACTTTCCCATCAGCGACCTGCGCTTCCCCCGCATCTTCATCCGCGCCCTGGGGATGATCAAAGGGGCCGCCGCGGCCGTCAACCTGGACTTGGGGCTGATCACCCCGGAAATGTCCGCCGCCATTCAGTCCGCCGCCCAGGAAGTCCAGGATGGTCTCCACGACGCCCAGTTCCCCCTGGACATCTTCCAGACCGGCTCCGGCACCAGCACCAACATGAACGCCAACGAAGTGCTGGCCACCCTGGCCACCCAGAAGTTGGGCAGCAAAGTCCACGCCAACGACCACATCAACATGGGTCAGAGCAGCAACGACGTCATCCCCACGGCCATCCACCTGAGCGCCTATCTGGCCACGGCGGAGATTCTGTTGCCCGCCCTGCAATACCTCAAGGATGGGCTGGATGTCAAGGCCGCTGAGGTGGACCACGTAGTCACCACCGGGCGCACCCACTTGATGGATGCCATGCCCGTGCGCCTGAGCCAGGAATTGGGCGGCTGGAGCAGCCAGATCGGTCATGGTATGGATCGGCTCAACGCCAGCCTGCCCCGCGTGGCCGAGTTGGCCCAGGGCGGCACGGCTGTGGGCACGGGCATCAACGCCCACCCGGAATTTGCCGACCGCATCGCCGCCAAACTGGCCGAGTGGACCGGCCTGCCCCTGGTCAAATCGGCCAACTTCTTCGAGAGCCTGGCCACCGCGGACGCCGCCGTGGAACTGAGCGGCCAACTCAAGACCGTGGCCGTCAGCCTGATGAAGATCGCCAACGATCTGCGCTGGATGAACAGTGGCCCCATCGCCGGCATCGGCGAGATCGCCCTGCCCGCCCTCCAGCCCGGCAGCAGCATCATGCCCGGCAAGATCAACCCCGTGATCCCCGAGGCCGTGACTATGGTGGCGGCCCAGGTCATGGGCAACGATGTCACCATCAATATCTGCGGCCAATCCGGCGTTTTCCAGCTCAATGTCATGTTGCCCGTGCTGGCCTACAACCTGCTCCAGAGCATCACCATCCTGGCCAGTGCCAGCACGGTGCTGTTGGACAAGGCCATCGCCGGCTTCACGGTCAACGAGGATCACATCAACCAGTTGGTGGGCAAGAACCCCATCCTGGTCACCGCCCTCAACCCGGTGATCGGCTATGAACTGGGGGCCAAAATTGCCAAGAAGGCCTACGCCGAGGGTCGGGGCATGAAGGATGTGGCCCTGGAACTGACCGACCTCACCGCCGAAGAGCTGGATCGACTGCTGGATCCCCGCACCTTGACCGAGGGCGGCATTCAGGAATAGTAATTCAGAATTAAAAATTGAGAATTGAAAATGGAGAATGTCTCGTGCGCAGACATTCTCCATTTTCAATTCTCAATTTTCCAATTTCAATTCTTTCTCATAGCCATCCAGCACGGCATACAGGATCTCGTCCAGAAACTGGTCGATCACTCGCTGAATGCGCACATCTTCCGCGTCCAAGGGGGAGCGCTCATCCCCGTCCCGCACGGCGCTGAGGAGTTGGGTGCGGAAAAACTGCACGGCCCGTCCGCTCTCGGCCATGCTGGTTCCGCTGCGGGCGGCCTCTTGGCCATATTCTTGGCCCAGGGTACGACCATCGTCCAACAGGCGTGTCCGCTGGCCCGGCTTGAGCACAAAGTTGAGGGCCAGGGCAAACAGGTTGCGGCCCCGCTCTTGACGGAGCTGACGGTCGAGCTCGGACAGGTTGTTGCGCCAAGCGGGCTGTCCGTGGGGCATCCTCTCCATTTCGGCCCGCACTTTGACCAAAGCGGACTCCATGATCACCTCGACGCTGACCAGATCCGTGGTGTTGGCCCGTTCCTCCAAAAAGCGGCGCAGATCCGCCGTGGAGAAGCGGCGATGGCCCCCCGGCGTGCGAAAGACCCGGATCTCCCCCTTGTCCGCCCACGTGCGCATGGTGGAATAGTGGATGCCCAGGAATCCGGCGGCCTCGCTCAGGGTCAACCACTGGGGCGCGGATTGGGCCAGGGGGACCGGCAAATGTGGATCGGACAACGAACTATCGGGCTGGAAATCGGTCATGTGTGCTGCTCCAGGATGATGCGTTATGTGGTCATTCAATTGTAGCACACTTCACAAACAGGGATAAACCGTTTGGGGGATTCAAGAAAAGAGCGCTTGAGGGCAAGAAGAGGCCCGGAACCGAGCGGTTCCGGGCCTCTTCTTGCCCTCAAGCGGTGGTCAGGCTGCTCGTCTCATTCGCTCGGCGGGTGCCAACCGGCACTCACCCACATGCGGCGGGCGTTGACCACTAATTCACGATTTAGTTGCAGAGCGATGATGGTGGATCTGCCCACCGCAGTCTGACCGACGACCTGCTCCCCATCTTTGCTCCATTCAAAATGGTCCTGCCAGCGCTGGCGACGAGGATGAAACAAGGGAACGGTCTTTCCGCTTTCCGGGTCAGTAGCCGTGGTTCGGATGTGTTTGTGGCTGTTGCAAGCTGAACAAGCTAAACACAGGTTATCCAGGTTATCTGTCCCCCCGGCTTGGCGAGAGATGATATGATCGAGGGTAAAGGGCAGGCCAGTTAGCAATTGGGGACTTTGGCAATACTCGCAACGCCGTTGCGCCCGCTGGACCACTTTCTGCCTGACCTCATCAGAAATGTGAGTTGCCATCATTCATTGCTCGGCAAGGAAAGAACTTGAGAGAGATCGTGCCCCCTTTGTTTGAGGAGGGCAAGTGCCTGGGCGCGGCGCAACACGGAGCGATCATAAGCGCGCAATAGAGTCGCCTGTTCTGCCTCTTCCATCCTGGTGAGGGGACGATCAAGTTCGCTGAGTTGTGTTAGGCGACTCTGTTCGTATTCTGAAAACGTGGGCTTGATGGCTGCCCACAGTTTTTCATCGCTGAAAGTTGGCATGGAAGCCAGTTCAGAGGCTATATCTCCCGGTAAGTCTGGCGATATTACCGTGGTCTCCACGGCGGACAAGACCACTTCATCCACCGTGCGATAGGTCAGCTCGGCCATTCCAGTCAGGATTTTGAAAACCGCATCGGGTAGCGTTATGGTTAAGGTTTGACTCATGGGGTGTTAACTCCCGTCGCATTTTACAGAAATCTCGGTACGTGTGTTTCGTCAGTATTGTATCATGGCTGCCAGCGCAGACCAATCAGCAACTCGAACCCCTGCCCCCGTCAATCTGCCGCTAACCCCGCCACCTCTCGGATCAGAAAGGGCAGGTTTGGCTCGTCAAACGAGAGGTTTGGTGCGGGGATGCGGTTGTGTTTGATGTCGGGTGGGATGTGTTTGTGGTGGGGATGGTTGAGGGCGAGGTCGGGGTTGTTGGGGTGGGCTTGGGAATCGTACCAATACAAGCGTTCGTCCCCCTGCCAAGCCACATAGCCGTAATGCAGGATTTCCAGACGGCCTGCATCCAAATCGACCAACTCGGCGATCTCCAAACGAATATCATGGGCAAAGGTCAATCTGCCGATCACCTGCCCAGCCGCTGGTCCGCTGCGCACAACCCGCAGAGTCGAAGCGAGAATAGAGGGGAACGTGTCGCTCAGGCCGTAGATGAATTGCTCATAGTCGGCGATGGTGACGAACGTCATCCTGGGACACCGATCAGAGTGGACTCTTGGAGCAAAGCGGGTACGTCGCGTCGGGTCAGGACTTCGGTGATCAGGCGGCGATACTTTTCTTGGCGACGCAACCGGAGTTGATACGTCCCCGCCCACAGGGCGAAGTCCTGCACCCAATCTGGATTCTCCGGCTCTTCGCCACTCTGGAACCAGGCAAAGAACGTCTCAGAAAGAATCCCGTAGCGGTGTTCATAACCAGCCAGTTGGGTATCTAAAACGTGCAGCTCGTCAACAAGGATCTGGACAGAATTCATTGGGTTTTCCTCGCTCATTCAACTTCCTAAACCGAACAGGGACGATCAGGATAGGGCTGCGTTTGTATTTGGTGTCGATTCAGCTTGGCCGATCTGTTTCCGATAGCGCTCTTGGCGGTCTTTTAATATCTCATGCGCCCCAGCCCACATGCTCCAATCCGGCACCCACGCAATCTCTTCTGGCTCTTCGCCGCGCATATAGGATTCGTAGAATGTCTCGGTCGGAATTCCGTATTTGCGTTCGTAGACAAGCAAATCTTCTTCCAGTGCGTGGATGTCTTGCAGGATTTCGTCGAGAGTCATGTCGTGTCTTCTCTCCGAGCTATTCAGTGCCGTTACGTTTCTATTATAGCCACGCCCGATCTGACGGTCAAATGATGCGAAACCAACCCGCCAACCCCCACTCACAACAACGACATCGGATCCACATCCACCCGCCACCCAAAGGGGATCGGAATCCCCCGCAGCACCTCCGCGGGGTCTGGGGCGCGCAGGAGGATCTGCCAGCGGTAGTTGCCCCGATAGCGGGCGAAGAAGGCGGGGGCGGGGCCGAGGATGTCGACCATGCCGCCGGGCAGACCCATCTGCTCGACCCGGTGTTTGAGGACGGCGGTCATGTCCGCGCAGGCGATCTGGGCCTTTTCTAGCTTTTTGTCCCAATAGACCAGCTTGGCCAGGCGGCGGATGGGCGGATAGCGATGCTCCCGGCGGAAGGCGATCTCCCGCT
>JAGNDO010000132.1 GCA_018003515.1 Caldilineaceae bacterium | reverse complement strand
TGATAGGGTAATGGGATCTGCTTTCGGTCCAGGCATCTCGTTCTCACTTTCACTTGTGGTTGACTCCGATGCCCATCAGTATACATAATTTGTGGACAATCTACCTAATTATTTACGCCGAGCTGTAGTAGTCCAGCCCGCGCCCGTCGGCCACCCGATGTTTGAAGAGATCGTAGGTGTGGCGCACATCATGCTCCACCTGGGCCCGCTGGGCGTCGGACCAGGGCTGGGCGTCGCTGTAGAGACCGGCGTTGGCCCCCCGCTGCACAAAGTCCCGGTTGGCCCGGAGGTGGGCATAGGCCCCGGCGGTCACAGGTTTGCCCGTGATCACGCCGATGCTGCCCGTGAGGGTGGCGCGCTGGGCCACGATCTTGCGGCCCGGTGTGGCGATGAAATAGCCGCCGCTGGCCGCCACGTCCCCCATGTAGACCACCACAGGCACCTTCTGTGCCAAGATGTCCAACTCTCGCCAGATGAGGTCGCTGGCTAGAGCCGAGCCGCCGCCGGAATCCACATGCACCACCACCGCGGCCAATCGGTCATCCTCCCGGGCCGCCCTGGCCATCTGCTGGGCGGAGCTGCTGCCGATGGTCTCGTCCCCAAAGATGGGCAAGGGCACGGGGAAGGAACGGCTCTCCCCGGACATGATCATGCCGTGGAGACCGATGACGCCGATGGCCTTGGGGTTGCGCACCACGGGCCGTTGATAGAAATAGCGCCGGGCCTCTTTGTACGGGACCAATTTGGCCTCCCAAGCGGGCCGCCCGGTCTCCTTGCCCACGGTGACGGCCAATTCATCCTCGTAGCAGATGCCGTCGATCAGCCCGGCGGCCAGGGCGTCGTCGGCGAAGAGGGGAGCGCGGTCGATCAATCCACGCACGGTTTCCGGCGTCAGCTTGCGCCCGGCGGCGATGGCGGCCACCATGTCCTCGTACCAGCCGTCCAGGAGGCGCTCACGCTGGGCCCGGTCGGCGTCGCTCATTTCGCTGTTGGCGAAGCGGTCCATGGCCGTCTTCCACGGCGCGATCTTGACCACATCCATCTCCACGCCCATGCGGGCCAGGGTCTCCTTGAGATAGACCCCTTCGCTGCGCAGACCGGCCACGCTCCAATCGCTGAGGGGGGTCATGTAGATTTCGTCCGCGGCCGCGGCCAGGGTGAAGGTGGCGGCCCCGGCCTGCTCCATGTGGACGATGATGCGCTTGGGCATGGCACCGGGGTTGGCCGCCTTGTCCCACGTGCGAAAGCGGCCAAATTTGAGGGCGATGCTCTGGGCCTGGGCCAGGCTGAGTTGGGGGCTTTTGACCAGAAAGATCACGCCCTTCAGATCCGGGTCTTGGGCCATGCGGCGCAGGGCTTTGTTGAGGAATTGCAGGCTCATGGGCACGGAGACGTTGGGCAGATAGGCATAGAACCAGGGCACGGACGCCACCCGCTCGGTGATGGGGCCGTCCAGTTCGATGACCGGAAACTCTGCCATGCGGGCGCGCAAGACACGTCGGCGCAGGTTGTAAAATTCGCAGATCAGATGTGCCCACAGGATGCGCCAAAGTTGCCACAGTTGGCCCAATGCTTCAAAAATCTTGTTCACCCATGCCCCTATGCGTTCCATGAATTGCTCCGGCTGTTGTGTGTTGCATGGCACGTGCCACGCAACACGCTCTTTCTTCTTGCTTTCACCCGTGGCAACTGATAAACTTTGATCCGAGGGTGTTGGGTCAATCCTCAAACGATTTCTATCAACGCCGATAAATCGCCACACAAGGAGATAACCATGATCATAGGGCTGCCAAAAGAGATCAAAAATAGTGAAAATCGGGTGGGCATGACACCGGGGGCGGTGGCTACCCTCACCCGCCGCGGCCACCGAGTTCTGGTGCAAAGCGGGGCCGGTCTGGGCAGTTCTCTGTCCGATGCCGAATATATTAGCGCCGGGGCCGAAATTGTACCTGGGGCCGAAGACGCCTGGGCCGCCGAAATGGTGGTCAAGGTCAAGGAACCCGTCGCCGCCGAATATGGCTTCCTGCGCTCGGATCTGCTGCTCTTTACCTATCTGCATCTGGCCGCAGACCAGGAATTGACCGAGCGGCTGATCGAGTCCGGCACCACCTCGGTGGCCTACGAGACCGTCCAGACCAAGGACGGCAAGCTGCCCCTGCTCATGCCCATGAGCGAGGTGGCCGGACGCATGGCCACCCAGGTGGGGGCCTCCTATTTGGAGCGTCACCACGGCGGACGGGGGGTGCTGTTGGGCGGCGTCCCCGGTGTGGCCCCCGGCAAGGTGGCCGTCCTGGGCGGCGGCACGGTAGGCACCAACGCCGCCAAAATGGCCATCGGCCTGGGCGCGGATGTGGTGATCTTGGACATCCACCACGATCGGCTGCAATATCTGGACGACGTCTTCGGCGGGCGCATCCAGACCCGCACCAGCAACGAACACAACATCGAAGAGGCCGTCTTCGCCGCCGATCTGGTGATCGGTGCCGTCCTCATCCCCGGCGGCCGCGCCCCCTGGCTGGTCACCCGCAAGATGCTGCCCCAGATGAAGAAGGGCTCTGTCCTCGTAGACGTGGCCGTGGACCAGGGCGGCTGTGTGGAAACCAGCCGTCCCACCACCCACAGCGACCCGGTTTTCGTCATCGACGACGTGATCCACTATTGCGTGGCCAACATGCCTGGGGCCGTCCCCCACACCAGCACCTTCGCCCTCACCAACCAGACCCTGCCCTACACCCTGCGTCTGGCCGGCGGCGGCCTGGACGCCATCCGCGACAATGATGCCCTGCTCCACGGCCTCAACACCCACCAGGGCAAGCTCACCTACGAAGCCGTAGCCGAAAGTTTCGGCATGACCTTTACGGACCCGATGGCGGCGTTAAGCTGAACGAATCTCCGACAAAGTAAACAGGCGCTGGATCCAGTCCACGAAGCTCTTGGCAAAGGGTGACTCTGGATTCAGCGCCTTTGCTGTGATGGCCTGACCCAAAGGCATTCCGGGTGGATCTTGCCAGGCCAACCAGGTATGCACCAGGGCTTTCGAGCGGTGGGCTGGCCGGTAACGCTGCCAGCCCTCACGCTCGATGGTGTCGATGGACTCTGCGGCGTGACTTTTTAGCGGATCGTCTGGGTCGATCAAAAAACCGACAAAGTCCTCCAGATTCCCAGGCAAGCGATTGTCCGGCATCACCCATACGCCGATGCGAGGTTTGTCAGTCGGCGTTAAAATCAGTCCATCCGTTTGAGGCGATGAGGGAAAATCGTCATAGCCCAGGCGCAGAAAGCTGTTGCGGATGGATTGCCAGCGCTGGTTAAGCTTGTCATCCGCATCCACAACCATGCCCAAGGTGGTCAGATTTGCCGTTTTCAGCCGCACGGGAAGGAGGCCAGCAGCGGTTGAATCCCCTTGGCCGGGCCGTTGGGTTCCTCCACGGCGAAGGTCTGCGGTACGGCAGAATATTGGCACAACGCCCAGATCACATGGCGGTCGTTCTGCCCTTCAACCAACAATTTCTGCACGGGGGCGTGTTTCGACATCCGCTCACCTCACCTCGATCTCTTCCAACAGGGCAATAGCAAGCTCATCGGCCTGATAGTCAACGGCTTTCTGCTTGTTTCCATGTTGTTCCATGCGCAGTAGTCTGCCCGCTTTTTCTTCATAGTGCTGTGAAACTTTAGAAAATGCTTTTACACAATCGCCACTGTGGGTTGTGGCGAACACCTGTAGATTGAGCCGCTCGGCTGTGTCAAAGATCAGCCGCCACACATCCTCCAAGATGGAATAGTGCAAGCCGGCGTCTATTTCATCCACCAGAAGGATGCCATTTTCCGAATTGACCAACGAGGCGATGAGGGCCAGAATTCGGCGCATGCCGTCGCCCAGGCTGCCCAAGGGCACGGGAACAGTCTCGTCTTGGATTTTGACCAAAATGCCGCTATTAGAGGTGCGCTGGCTGGTGAAACTGATGCGTTGCACCTTGGGTTCCAGAATTTGTAGCGCTTCCACCACTTTCATCTCTTTATCGGTCAATGTGATCTGATCCCAAAGCCGGGCGATCTGTTCATAGTCAAGATATTCGGTGGTGACGAGATTGACCGGGGTGTCCTGGCCTGACCGACCTGTTCGCGGCGTCCTGACATATCGCTCCAGAAGAATGCCATCCCCATCAACCGGCAGTGTATAGCGCTGATGTTCCCCATAATCGATCACCAAATTGGCTGTAGCGGCATCCAGGTCAGCCACGCCAGATTCAAATGGATGGGATTCAAACAGGGAGACTTGCCTGGGTTCCAAATAGATGCGCAGTTGTTTTCTATCGAGATTTACCCCTGAAATATCGATGCGATTGTTCGGAGTGAGCTGATGACCCCAAAAAACATGGGACGATTGAAAGCCGCGCCCCGATGGCTTTTGGTTCCGGTCATTCAGATAGACCGTTTCACCCCGCAAGGAGAGGAGTTCCAGTAGGGCAGACGGGTTGTTCTGACTCATCAACAGGAAGATCGCCTCAAGCAGTGTGCTTTTCCCGCTGTTGTTGAGGCCAACAATTAGATTCACTCGAGCCAGATCGTCGATCTTGAGCTGAGAAAAGAGTCGAAAATGCCGAACATCGATTTCACTTAACATGAAAACCTCCACCTGACCATGCCTTCACCGTCGCAGGGAAAAATTACTCAACCACGTTCTTACTCATTACTCCCTCACTCATTGCCCTTTCCCAACAATCTCGCCAACGCCTCGGCATCCGTCACCGGCAGCTTACATGCGAAGTTTTCGCAGACGTAGGCTGCCGGTTTGGCGTCCACCAGGGTGCGATTTTCGAATAAAGGTAGCGGATTTTCGTGGTCGGGATGTTTGAGGCCCAGGACCGTGTTGGGCAAATAGTGGCGACGCACGACGGCCAACAGCGCCTGGGTGCCCACCATGGCCGGGTCTCCCACAATGGCGACCTCTTGGCTGGGGGCCAGGTAGGTGTCGAGTGCGCCCAACATGCGGCCAAAACCGCTGGGCTGGCTGCTCATGGCCTCTTGGGTCAAGAGCAAAATGCGGGCGGCCTCGTTGCGATATTTGACGTTCCCGGTCAGTACGGCCAGACGCAGCAGGGCCTCGGCGGCCATGCTGTTGCCGCTGGGGATGGCGTTGTCCATCACATCCTTGCGCCGGATCACCAAGGTCTCGTGGTCCGCGCCGGTCTGGAAGAAGCCGCCGAAGTCCGCGTCCACAAACTGTTCGATCATCAACCGGGCCAGCCGACTGGCCTCGCCCAGCCAGCGCAGGTCAAAGGTGGCCTCGTAGAGCGCAATTAGCCCGCGGATAAAGGCGGCGTAGTCCTCCAAATAGGCGTTGAAGCGAGCCTGGCCGTCCTTGTGGCTGCGGAAGAGTCGGCCATCCGGCTGGCTCATGTGGGAGAGCAGAAAGTTGGCCGCCTTGCCCGCGGCGGCCAGGGCATCGGGCCGATCCAGGGTGACCCCACACTCGGCCAGGGCGTGGATCATCAGCCCGTTCCACTCGGCCAAAATCTTCTCGTCCCGGCCCGGCTTGATGCGTTTTTCCCGCTCCAAAAAGAGCTGGCGGCGGGCCGCAATCAGCTCCGCCTCCACCTGTTCCACGGGTTGAGCGAAGCGGCGGGCGATCTCCTCGGTGGTGCGCACGGTGTGCAGAATGTTGCTGCCCTCAAAATTGCCCGTGGCCGTCACCCCGTAGGCGGCGTTGAAGAGTTTGGATAGGTCCGGCCCCAGCACGGCTTCCACTTCCGCCGGGGTCCAGACAAAGAACTTGCCCTCCTCGCCCTCGCTGTCCGCGTCCTGGGTGCTGAAGAAGCCGCCGTCTGGGGCCGTCATCTCCCGCAGCACATAGTCGATGGTCTCCTCCACCACGTGGCGATAGCGGGGCCGCCCGGTGACTTGCCAGGCATGGAGATAGGTGCGCAACAGTTGGGCGTTGTCGTAGAGCATCTTCTCAAAGTGGGGGACCAGCCACTTGCTGTCCACGCTGTAGCGATGGAATCCGCCGCCCAGGTGATCGTAGATCCCCCCGTCGGCCATCTTGTCCAGGGTCAGCTCCACCATCATCAGCATGTCCAGGCTGCCCGTGCGGGCGTACTGGCTGAGCAGGAAATCCTGGGTCATGGGTTGGGGGAACTTGGGCTGGCTGCCGAAGCCGCCGTGGTATTCGTCGAAATATTGACGCAATTGCTCCGCCGCGCTGTCCAAGGTGGCCGTGCTGAGATCCGATCCGGCCTCCACTTGGCGCAGGCTGAGTTTGGCCAGGGCCTCGGTCAGCCGTTGGGCCTGGCCGGTCACTTGATCCTTGCGCTTTTCATAGGCGCTGGAGACCGAATGCAGCACCTGTACAAAGCTGGGCATACCATAGCGGGGTTCCGGCGGATAGTAGGTGCCGCCGTAAAAGGGCTGGCCTTCTGGGGTCAGGAAGACGCTCATAGGCCAGCCGCCCTGGCCGGTCATCACCTGCACGGCATCCATGTAGATGGCATCCAGATCGGGCCGCTCTTCCCGGTCCACCTTGATGTTGACGAAGCTGGCGTTCATCAGCCCGGCCACGGTCTCGTTCTCGAAACTCTCCCGCTCCATCACATGGCACCAATGGCAGGCGCTATAGCCGATGCTGAGGAAAATGGGCTTGTCCTCGGCCTTGGCCTTGGCCAACGCCTCCTCGCCCCAGGGGAACCAATCCACCGGATTGTGGGCATGTTGGCGCAGATAGGGGGAGGTTTCGTGGATCAGGCGGTTGGTGTGGGTGTGTTCAGACATGAGGTTTCCTTTGAGTCATTGGGCAGATTGCTTCCCGCATTATAGCAGTACGATATAATGAACGTCGAATCTCTGTGACCAATCGCCCCCCAACTGCATCCAAAAATTAACCAATCAACCAATCAACCAATCAACCAACCTCACCCAACCTCACCCAAGGAATCACCCATGACCACACCCACCCAAATCGCCATCATCGGCGGCGGACCCGCGGGGATCACCGCGGCCATCGAAGCTGCGCAGTCCGGTGCCCATGTCACCCTGATCAGCGACGGACCCGTGGGCGGACGGGCCGGCTGGGCCAGTTTGCTGCCCAGCAAAGTCCTCCTCCACGCGGCGGAAGAACACACTGATTCCGCCACACGCCTCCCGGCGGCGGATATCCAAGCCCTCACCGCTCACATCAAGCAGGTCGCCGCGGCTTTCAATGGTCAGGAGGCCGACCGTTTGGCCGCCGCCGGGGTCACGGTCATTACGGGCAAGGCCCAGTTTAGCAGCCCCCACAGCCTCACCATCACCACGGCGGAGGGCAGCAGCGAACTGGCTTTCGACCGGGCCATCATCGCCAGCGGCTCCGTGCCCATCTTCCCGCCGGATGTGAAGCCCGACGGCAAGCGCATCATCGCCCCCCGCTTTGTCAGCCAGTTGAGCGATCTGGCCGATTCCATGCTCGTCATCGGCGGCGGGGTGACCGGGACCGAGTTTGTCTATGCCCTCAGCGCTTTGGGCATCCGGGTCACCTGGCTGGTCAACCAGTCCGGTGTCCTGCCGGACTTTGACCGCAGCCTGGCCCACGCCCTGACCGAAAGTTTGCTGGCCCAAGGCGTTACGTTGGTCGAGGGAACCGCCACCGCCTCCCTCCAAGCCACGGAGACCGACGTGACCGCCACCCTGGCCGATGGCCGTACCTTCCGGGCCGAAAAAGCCTTTCTCGCCATCGGTCGCCGCCCGGACGCCGGGGGGCTGAATTTGGACGCCGCGGGGTTGAGCGCCACCGCCAACGGCCTGTCCGTGGATGCCTTCGCCCGCACCGCCGTCCCCCACATCTTCGCCGCCGGGGACATCACCGGCTCGCCGCTGATCGCCAACAAAGCCCAAGCCCAGGCCTGGATCGCCGCCCGCACAGCGGTCGGCGTCACCGCCATCCCGCCCAAACCCGCCGCCTGGATCGAGGCCGCCTTCAGCCATCCCCAAGTGGCCCAAGTCGGCCTAACCCCGGATCGGGCCGCGGCCCAGGGGATCGACGTCCGCAGCCGCACGTTTCCGTACGCCCAAGCCCTCAAACCCTACCTCACCGAGAGCGGGTTGGACGGTCCTGGCTTTGTCACCCTGGTCACCGACCCGGACTCGGGCCGCGTCCTGGGCGGCCTGGCCTTCGGCTACCACGCCGCCGAGGTCCTCGACCCCATCGCCCTGGCCATCCAGGCCGATTTGTCCGCGGATCACCTGGCCGCTCTCTTCCCCGCCTACCCCAGTTTGAGCGAATTGGCGTTCATGGCGTCACGGTAGGGGGTAGGGGATTTGGGATTGGGAGATTGATGCGGATAATCTCCCAATCCCAAATCCCCACTCCCCCTTGACAAACCTATTTTTCGCGCATATACTAACCATAGTTACTAACTATCATAAGTATAGGAAATCCATGTCCATCAAACATGCCCTGCTGGCTTTGCTGGCGGATGAACCGGCCCACGGTTACGAACTGAAAAAGCGGGTGGATGAACAGCTCGGTCCCCTGTGGTCTTTGCGGGAGGCCCAGGTGTACAACAACCTGCGCATTTTGGAGCGGGAGGGG
>JAGNDO010000057.1 GCA_018003515.1 Caldilineaceae bacterium | reverse complement strand
CGCCCTCCTCGCCGCCGACTGGGGCCTCATCGACGCCACCGACGGCTTCCTGCTCCTGGCCAAAAACACCCCAACCAAAACCCTCCCCGACGCCTTCTACAATTTCGCCCGCGCCCAATCCCCAATCCCCAATCCCCACCCCCCAATCCCCAATCCCCACCCCCCAATCCCCTTCGGCCCCCTCACCGCCACCGGCATCGAAATCGAAGATTGGCCCCGCTGGCGGCAGACCAAAGTCACCACCTTCTGGCAGGTCGGCCCGGACTTCGTGCCCGGCTCCGTGCGCCCGTGGCTAGAACTCCGCACCCCCGGCGGCGACACGGTCTACACCTTCGACCAAGTCGCCGCCCCGGCTCTGGTCTGGTATCCCCCCGACCGCTGGCAGCCCGGCGAAACCCTCCGCCTCACCACCCTCTGGCTCTTCCTCCCCCCCACCTGGGGAGCCGTCGTCGGCGCGGTCCACGGCCCCGACCCGGCCCAATCAGCTGACCGTTTGCCCATCATCGGCCCAATTTCTGGCAAAAAAGAAGGAACCGTCAGCGTCAACACCGCCGATGGTTCCCTGGGTCTTCTCGCCGTCTACCAACGGTGGGCGCAGACAACCCACCTGCGCTTCCCCACCTCTCCAGCCGTGACGTGGCTAGCGCCCGACCCCGTCACCGCCACCTTCACCACGCCGGACGGCACCGCCCTCACCCTCACCGGCGGGCTGGCCCACCCCACCATGCGTCCCGGCCAGCCCCTGGACATCTGGCTCACCTGGGGCCAGGACAACCAACTACCCCCCGGCCTCGTCCCCTTCATCCACCTGCGCCAAAACGGCCAAACCGTGGCCCAGAGCGACGGCCCGCCCCGCTTCTTTGTCGAAGGCAACCATCTGCCCGTGGACTGGCGACAACTCACCCTGCCTGCGGATGCCACCCCCGGCGACTGGCAGATCGTCGTCGGTCTCTACAACCCCACCACCGGCACCCGGGCCGAGATCAGCGGCACCGACAGCACCGAACTCCTCCTCGCCCACCCCACCTTCGCCCTCGCCCCCATCCCGGATCAAGCCTGCGCCCTCATCCCAGCGACTTGTGTCGCACAGGAATAGGCCGCGTCATCCGCGGCCTATTTTTCACCTTGTCTGCGCCGAGATCGTCACCTGAAATTGCTTATTCGGCCAGGCCGGAAAGCTGGTGTAGCTGGTCTCGCTGACGACAGCAAAGGCAGGGGGCAGGTAGACCGCGCACAGGGTGTTGGAGACGTGGTAGAGATGCCCCCGCAGATCCCCCGGGCAGCCGTCCAAGATGCCCGCCAAGGTGTTCCAGCGCACTCGCTCCGTGGTCGATCCATAGTCGTGCCACACGATCACCGAACGCTCGTCCCGGCGCATGGTGAAGGCGCTGCGGGTGTCCGCCTTGATGGCCTCGTAACTGTGATCCCCATCCACAAAGGTCAGGTCAAAGCGTTCCGGCAAACCGGCAAAGTCAAAGGTGCGGGAATTGTGGCCAATATGCTGCACATTCTCCAGCCCGGCAGAGAAGAGCTGATGCACCCGAACAAACGCCTCATCAAAGCCAAACTGACGCAACTCCGCCTCGGACAGGCTGACCGAGACGCATTTGGTGGCGAAGCGGGCCACATTGGCCACACTCTCCCCCCGCCACGTGCCGATCTCCAAATAGTGGCAATCGTCGAAGCTGCGGGCCAAGGCGTTGAGCAGGGCAATATCCAGAATCGTGGAGGTGCCTTCCAAGAAGGAATAGGGGTCCACGGTCACGTCAAAATTGGGGAAGAGGTCCAGCAGATCCACCGTGGGCAAGCCCTGGGCCAACCCGTGTACCTCCTGCACCTGCTTGCGGCCCAACTCCTCATCCTTCAGCACCTGGCTGATGGCCTGGGGATTCTTGATCAACGTCCCCACCACCTCCCACGCCTTTTGCAGCTTGCCCATGCGTCATCTCTCCGCTTTTGTTTTGACATAACAATTGAGTCTTCAGCTTTACCCACGGTTAATCATCATACCCCATTCGGTCACGAGGCCCCAAGATTGGGGGCGCGGCACAAGGCAGGCTATCTGCAAAGAGGGGCTTTGCTGTGCTATAATCCCATCAACCCTTGAACTCAGTTTCAATTTGAGCCTCATTAAATTCCAACGGGATGTGCCATGCAGTTGCCGCTTTTTACTCGAACGGTCGATAAACAAAAACGACAGCGATCCGGTACCTTTGTGGACAACATGAAGCTGCCGATTCATCGCTGGTTTCGCTATTCCGCGGGATTCTCAGCCGAGTGGGTGGAATCAATTTTACAAGATCGCCGCAACGGGCGGCACGACTATACGATAGCCGATCCTTTTTGTGGATCTGGCACAACTTTGTTGGCTGGAGATTGGCTGGGTGTACGGAGCGTTGGAGTGGAGGCCCATCCCTTTGTGACGCGCATTGCCAAGGCCAAATTGACTTGGTCGTGTGACGTGGCGGATGTCCTGGCCGCGGCCCGCCGGGTCAAGGCGCGTGCCGAACAGGTGGTCGTACAAAGTCCAGACTTCCCAGATCTGATCCACAAATGTTTTGATGAGCCAAATCTGGTCAGTTTGGATCGGTTGAAGCGGGCCTGGTTGTTGGAAAACGATGGCTCCCCCGAAATGGATCTGGTTTGGTTGGCCATCACAACCATCTTGCGGCCAAGTTCGTCCGCTGGGACGGCTCAGTGGCAATACATCCTGCCCAATAAAACGAAAAAGGTCGTAGCCGAACCTTTTGAGGCATTCGAAGAACAGATAACCGTTATCACGACGGATATGCTCGTCTATCAACAACACGCCGGGGCCGGACGTCACACAATGGCCGAGATTGTTCAGGAAGATGCCCGGAATTTCCCCAGTGTTGGCACCGGAACCGTAGACTATGTGATCACCTCGCCGCCTTACGCCAACAACTATGATTATGCCGACGCCACCCGTTTGGAAATGTCCTTTTGGGGCGAGGTCTCTTCCTGGGGAGATCTTCACGATGCCGTGCGCAAATACTTGATCACCTCCTCTTCACAACATGCTTCCAGGGATAAATTTGATCTGGATGACTTGTTGGCAATGGCTGAACTTGCGCCGATCTCCGACGAAATTGCTGAGGTTTGCACCCGGTTGGCGAGCGAGCGTATGGATCATGGGGGTAAAAAGCATTATCACACCATGATCGCCGCCTATTTTATCGATATGGCGCAAGTCTGGAATGAACTGCGGCGAGCCTGTCGTGACGAGGCGGAAGTCTGCTTTGTGATCGGCGATTCCGCCCCATACGGCGTCTATGTGCCGGTGGATCGGTGGCTTGGCGAGCTTGCTTTGGCTTCGGGTTTTAACTCATTTACATTTGAAAAACTGCGCGACCGAAACATCAAATGGAAAAATCGCACCCATACCGTGCCGTTGCACGAAGGAAGGCTTTGGGTGAAGTAATGGATGAAAATCCGAATGACAATATTGTCTCATCTGGGCACAAATTGGGCCAACTAATCGGCGATTGGGCGGAGCGGTATTTTGTGTTGCCTTTATTGCAAAAGGTGGCCGATGAACTGAGCTTGTTTTTGGACAGCCGATTTGTCGATCGCCCGGTACGAGGCGAAAAAATCCTGTGGCCCGATGCCGACGGCAACCATGTGGATTATGATTTTGTGCTTGAGCTGAATGGAACACCAGATCGGTTGGGCATTCCCGTTGCCTTCATTGAGTCTTTCTGGCGCAGGGGAATTCGCCACGCCAAAGATAAAGCGCGAGACGACAGCGGCAAGCTCGTGCCCATGCGTGAAGCTTACCCTGCTGCGCGTTTTCTGGGCATTATTGCTATCGGGGCTTTTTCCAGACCCGCCATTTCGTTGGTTCATAGCCGCGAGATCGACTTGCTCTATGTGCCAAAAGACAAGTTGGTGAAGGCATTTGCTAAATTGAATCTGGTCATGGATTATCCTGACACGGAATCTGAGCAAGTTAAACAAGCTATCGCCACTACATTTTCAACCGCATTTACGCTGGAAACGAAACTTGCGGTTGCTGAAGAACTTATCAATCAGATGGGACGTGCATCAATCAGCTCGTATGTGGATCGGGTCCGTTCAAAACTCGCTGCATTACCTCAAGAATTTCGCTTTATCCAACGTCTTGACAGCCAACCTGTTGTCTTTGATTCCATCGATGAGGCCACGGCATTTCTGGCCCAACCCCAGTTTTCCAAGGCGCATTATACCGAAAGCTATGTCTATCAAGTCATTTATAGCGATGGATCTGAGTTCGAGAGGACGATCGAATCGGTTTCTGAACTGAGGTTGCTACATGGGCAGATTGTGGCGCTTGCCGATCACATGAACCATTACAAATCCACTTAATCTCGGTCCCATGATTTCTTTGGGATCGACCCAGCGGGGGCCGTCACAACGGCCCCTATTTCTTTGATATGAAACTTGTCCGCACCCGATTTGACACCCTAATTATCCTCATCCTGATCCTCCTCGCCTTCGCCCTGCGCGCCCACAACCTGGCCGCCCAGAGCCTGTGGTACGACGAAGGGGTCACCGCCCACGTGGCCCAGTTCGGCGTGGCGGATCTGGTGCGCTGGACCGCGGACGACATTCAGCCGCCCCTCTACTATCTGGTGGTGGCCGGCTGGGGCCGCCTGGCCGGGTGGAGCGAATGGAGCCTGCGCTTTGTCTCGGTCTTCTTCGGCACCCTGACCATCCCCCTCCTGGCCATCCTGGCCCGCCGCCTGACCCGCAGCCGCACCGCCGCGGTCCTGGCCGCCCTCTTCGCCACCCTGCACCCGGCCCTGCTCTACTACAGCCAGGAAGCCCGCATGTACGCCATGTTGGTGGCGTTGGGGGTGAGTGTTGCGTATTGCGTGTTGCGGTTGAATGGCGAATGGCGAATGGCGAATGGCGAAGCGGGCGGTGGGCGGCGTGCGGCGTGGCTGTGGGCGGCCGCCTACATCCTCACCGCCACCGCCGCGGTCTACACCCACTACTTCGCCTTCTTCCTCCTCCTGGCCCTGGGCGTGGTCTTCCTGTTGCAAACCTGGCAATCCCCAATCCCCAATCCCCAATCCTCAATCCCCACCAAATTTTCAATTTTCAATTTTCAATTTTCAATTTTTATTTCAACAAACCTCGCCATCCTCCTGGCCTACCTCCCCTGGTTCCGCATCCTCTTCACCCGCCTGGACGTGGATACCAGCTACTGGCCCGGCGCGCTCAAGCTGGGCGAAGCCATCCGCCACATCGCCCTCCTCTTCACCAGCGGTGAAACCGTCCTCGAAGCCGACGGCATTCGCCTGCTGTGGATGTATGCCGCGGTCACGGTGATTGCCCTGTGGGGCGGCATCGCCGAAGCCAGACGGCGATCCATTCGTCAACCCGCCGGGTCACGGACCCGGCTAGTACATGGCGGCGCAAATAACTCCGGGATTAGCTGCTCTAGCCGGGTCCGTGACCCGGCGGGTCTGCCACAGAAAATCCTGGGAAGCACCCGCCGGGTCACGGACCCGGCTAGAGCAAAGTACTCCCGGAGTTATTTACGCCGACCTGTACTAGCGCGCGGGAAATCGCAAAGTCCTTTACACGACACGACCTCCAGCGGCGAGACGTCGTCAACCACCAATTTTCAATTTTCAATTTTCAATTTTCAATTCTCAATTCTCCTCATCCCCATCGCCGCCACCCTCGCCCTGGCCGCGTTCACCCCCAAATTCAACCCCCGCTACGTCCTCGTCGCCCTGCCCGGCCTGCTTTTGTTATGGAGCAGTGGACTGGCCGCCCTCCTCCGCCAGATCGAACCCCTGTGGCAGCAAGTGCGGGGCAAGGCATGCAGCACAGAACCCAAAGCCTTCCCCGCCCTGGCCGGACTGGTGGCCGTGGGCCTGCTTGTGGGCGGCTTCGCTTTTGCGGATCTCAACTGGTTCACCGACCCGGCCTTTTCCAAGGCCCAGTGGCGAGAACTGGCCGCCCATGTGCGGGCCGCCCGGGAACCCGATGAGGCCGTGGTCCTGGTCAGCGGCCACGCCTGGGCTGTCTGGCACTACTACGCGCCGGACATGGACCCCATCCGCCTGCCCGACATCGAAATTTTGGACGTCAACGCCGTCCTCACCTTTGCCAACACCGGCGCGCCCCTTTCCACCGGGCTGGCGGATGCCCTCGGTGTCTGGCTGATTACCTGGCAAGACGAGGTCGTGGACCCCACGGTCGTGGTCCCCCTGCAACTGGGCCGGGCCGGGGTCGAGGCCGCGGTGGATGCCAGTTTCTGGCAGATCGGTCTGCGCCACTTCACCGACTTGGACGCCGCCCACATCACGGCCCAGCCGCCCATGCAGGTGGCCGATGCCATCAACTTTGGCGACCGCCTGCGCCTCCTCGGTCACTCGGTCCTGGACAACGGGGATCTGCTCCTCTTCTGGCAGCCCATTGGGGAGACCCCCTTGCCTGATCTGCAATGGGTGGCCCAAACTCGCACGGCGGAGGGGTTCCCCTATGCCAGCATTTCGGATCGACGCCCCGCCGGCTACGACTTCCCCGCCTTTCGATGGCGACCGGGAGCCGTGGTGGTGGGCCGCACCCCTGCCGCCGAGTGGGCCGGACCCGCGGCCATGCCGGGGAACTACACCCTGCACCTGGGCGTTTATGATCCCCAGGGAGATGTGGCTGGGCTGGATGTGTTGAGTGATGACGGCATCCCTTTGGGCAAGCGGGGGATCTTGACTCTGACTTTATCCACTCCCACCCTGGCACAGGTCATCTCCCAACCCTGGACCCAAATCGCCCCCGGCGTGGAGATGGCCGCCAGCCTGGATGCCACCACAGCGGAGCCGGGTCAACGCCTGCTCCTGACCCTTTTCTGGCGCATCACAGCCTCGGCCACCCTCCCCGCCCAGGTGAGGGTGACGTGGCCGGGTGTGGAGCCGATCAGTGTGGCCGTGGACCCGCACCTCTCCGGGCAAACTTGGCCAGCCGGGACCATTCTGCGCACGCTCCACAGCCTGACCGTGCCGCCGATCTCCCCCAGCGCGGTCATTTTGAACGTGGCCGGACTGGATCTGCCCGTGACCGTGGCCCCCAGCAGTCGTAGGTTTGCCGCCCCGGTCTTGGCCCAAGAGATTGGGGCAGTTTTTGGCGGCCAGATCGAGTTGCTGGGTCTCACGGCTCAGGATGCCGGGTCCGCCACGGTGGATCTGGTCTGGCGGGCGGCTGACACCCCCACCGCGGACTACACGGTCAGCCTGCAATGGCTGGGGACTGATGACCGCCCCGCCGCCCAGGCGGACGCCCTGCTGCCCGGTCCCTCTGCCACATGGCTACCCGGCCAAGTCGTGACCCAATCCGTCACCGTCCCCCTGCCGCCCCTGCCCGGCGACTATCGGCTGGTGGCCGTACTCTACAACGCCGCAGACCCCGCTTTCCCCCGTTTGCCTTTGGCCGGTGGGGGCGAGTGGGTGCAATTAAAATAACCCTTTCTCGTTCCCACGCTCCGCGTGGGAATGCAGCCGGACGCTCCGGCGTCCCGTGGCGCAGAGCGCCGATTTGCGTTCCCACGCGGAGCGTGGGAACGAGCTTGGATATTCGCCCCCCTTTTGTTAGACTTGAAGACTATGAACACAAACGTGAACCCCATCCACGGACGGACTCCGTCCTTTTTCAAAAGTTTGATCTTTGTCATGGCGGCCCTGTTCGTTTTGGCCGCCTGTGGCGATCTGGATCTGGCCTTTGGGCCGGTGCTGACCAACGTCACCGTCAGCCCGGACCAGATCAGCCCCAACGCCGATGGTACGACGGACGCCACGGAGATCCGCTACAGCTTGGCCCGCTCCGCAGATGTGAGCATCTTCTTCGAGAACGCAGCCGGGGCGCGCACCTATTTCCGCAAGGAGCGCCGCCGCTCGCCGGGGGACTACAGCGTGTTGTGGGGCGGCGTGGTGGACGAGCCGGAGGTGCGCCAGACCGAGTACGGCACAGAGGAGATCCTGAGCCGGGTGCTGCCCGACGGGGCCTATACCTGGACCGTGGAGGCCGTGGAGGACAGCGGCAACACTTTGACGAAGTCCGGGATCATCACCCTGGCGGACGCGGACACGATCTTGCCTGAGCTGCACAACTTTGCCGTAGTGCCCCAGGTCTTCCGCCCCAACCAGGACGGCCTGCGGGATGATTGGGTGAGCATCAGCTATTTTTTGACCAAGGACGCGGACACGGTCCAGGTCTATTTGGTGGACCCGGCCCTGCCGGGGATCAAGTTGCCCATTGCCGAAAATCCCAACGTGGTGAAGACCAACGAGGCCGGCTACCACGAATACCGCTATGAGGGCGGCGTGGACCTGGGCGCGGAGCCGCCCAAGGACGGCACCTACACCATCATCGGCGAGGCACGGGACTTGGCGGGCAACGCCGTGCGGGTGAGCAGCACCCTGACCATCGAAGAGGGGGGCGTGCCCAGAGCCGACATCGCCCAGGGCGAGATTGCCTGGGAAGGGGACACAAACCGGGTGGTGGGGCTGCCCTTGGGCGGCAAACTCTGCTTTACGGCGGTGGTCACCAACGAGGGCACGGTCCCCCTGCGCACCACGGGTCCCTGGCCGGGGCAGGAATACACCTTTGGCCAAAACTACAACACCCTGGCCGCCCAGGGCCACGAGGAGTGGTTCCAACAGGCCGGCGTGTGGCGCTTCGGCATCAACTTCGACACCACGGGCGTGGACTTCCCCTTCCGCTGGGCCGCCGGCCGCCAAGAGGATCTGGAGATGCGCCTGATCGACGGCGTGGAGCAGTGGTATCTCATGCCCGGCACCTCCGGCCAGGTCAGCGGCTGCATCACCATCGACGAGAAGCCGCCGGTGGGCACCACCTTCTGGTGGGGCGGGCTGATCCACGAGTTCGTCAGCGTGGCCAACAACTATGTGGACCGTATTACGGTGAATGTGGGCACGCCTTGATGTGAGCGGGTGAGCGGGTGAAGGGGTGAGCGGGTGAGTAGTTTGGCGGTGATTGTGGTCAGCTTTAATACCAGAGATTTGCTGCGCGACTGTCTGCGCAGCATTTTTTCGTCCACGCTGGCCGCACTCACGGTCATCGTCGTGGACAACGCCAGCCACGACGGCAGCGCCGACATGGTGCGGGCCGAGTTCCCCCAAGCCATCCTCCTCGAACCCGGCGAAAATCTCGGCTTCACCAAAGCCAACAACCTGGCCCTTAAAACTCTGGGCTTCCCCCTCACCCCTTCACCCGTTCACCCGTTCACCCCCTCACCCCTTCACCCCCTCACCCCTTCAGATTTTGTCCTCCTCCTCAACCCGGACACCCAACTCCCGCCCGATACATTGTCCCGCATGGTTGATTTCATGGACTCCACGCCATCCGCCGGGGCATGTGGCGCGCACCTGCGCTATGGGGATGGCAGCTTTCAGCACGGGGCTTTCCGCTTCCCCTCCCTGGCCCAGGTGATCATCGACCTCTTCCCCGTCCATCGCCTGCCCGGCGGACACCGGCTGTTGGATAGCGGACTGAATGGGCGTTATTCGCCTCGACTTTGGGAAAAAGGTGAGCCTTTTGTGGTTGACTTCGTGTTGGGCGCGGCGATCATGGTGCGTGGGGAAGCGGTGGCGCAGACCGGCGGGTTGGATGAAGGGTTCTTTATGTATTGCGAAGAGATGGACTGGTGCCTGCGCTTGACCGAGGCGGGCTGGCCGGTCTACGCCTTGCCCCATGCCCAGGTGATCCATTTTGAGGGCCAAAGCAGCAAACAGGTGCCCTGGGCCAGCTTTGTGCAACTGTGGCGTAGCCGCTTCCGCTTCTATGCCAAACATCCGGCCCGCTACGGTCCCGTGCATGATGGGGCGTTGCGTCTGATCCTGAAGATCTGGCTGGGGCAACAACGCCGAGACGCCCAACGCCGCTTTGGCCGGGACGAAATCACCGGCGTTCAACTGGACGCGGAACTCGCAGCCTACGCGGCTGTATCGGACCTCTAGCCCATGAAACTGCTCTCTTTTGCCGGGGTGGCGCGCCTGCGGGAACGTCTCTCCACCCCCCAAGCCATCGGCTGGATTTTGGCCCTGGTCGCCACCTTGTTTTTCAGCATGGCCACCCCCACCGTGCGCTGGGTGATCCTGGCCGGGGCCAACCCCGTCTCGGTGGTGCTGGCCCGCATGATCTTGGCCACCTCTCTCGTCGGCGGGACCATCATGGCCGTCAAACCGAGGCTGATTGCGCCGGGGTGGCGGGGGGTGTGGCTCTCTCTGCTGGCCGGGGTGATCAACGGGGCGGGGATGCTGATCTACTTCATGGCCCTTACCCGCATGAGTTCGTCCATCACCGCCATGCTCCTGGCCACGGGACCGCTCATGGTCCTCAGCCTGTTGGCCCTGCGGGGGGAGAAACTGACCCTGCGCCACGGGGTGCGGGTAGCCCTGGCCCTGGTCGGCGTCTATCTGCTCATCGGTCCCGGCGGGGAGATCGACCGGGTCGGCGTGGGGCTGGTTTTGGCGGCCACCGCTTGCTTTTCCCTGCACTTGACCATGATCCAATGGTATCTGCGCCCCTACGATGCCCTGACCATCAATTTTTACGCCAACGCCGGCATGTTGCTCATGATCATAGTCTGGTGGCTGATCCAGGGCCGCCCGTGGCTCATCCCCAGCGCCGGGGTGTGGGGCGCAGTGATCGCCCTGGCCGTGCTGGCCACCGTGGTGGCCCGCCTGGCCATGGTGGCCGCGGTCAACCGTATCGGCGGCGGGCAAATGTCCCTGCTCTCCTCCCTGGAGATCCTGCTGGCCGTGATCTGGTCCATGATCTTTTTGGATGAGCGGCTGTCGATTGTGGCGTGGGTGGGCGGCGGGCTGATCTTGCTCAGCGCGGTCTTGGCCGTCCAGCGGCTACGCCTGGCCAGCATGAGGCCCCGGTGGCGGATCATTCCGCGGGCATAGGAGGTGTCTACGTGACCAATCAACCAATCAATCAACCAACCAACCAACCAACCCTCACCGCCATCATCCTCGCCCACAACGAGGCCGCGCACATTGCGGCGTGCATCGCCAGCGTGCGGGATGTGGCGGACACGGTGATCGTCTGGGACTCGGGCAGCACGGACGGCACCCAGGATCTGGCCGCGGCCGCCGGGGCCCAGGTGCGCTTCCGGGCCTTTGACAATTACGCGGCCCAGCGTCAGGCCGCGGTGGACGGGGTGGACGCGGCGTGGATTCTCTTCGTGGACGCCGACGAGCGGGTCACCCCAGCTCTGGCCGCCGAAATCCAAACCGCCATTCGCCATTCGCCCTTCGCCGGTTTCTGGATCCCCCGCCGCAACATCATCGTGGGCCACGAGATGCGGGGGGGCGGCTTTACACCGGACCATCAACTGCGCCTGCTGCGCCGGGACGCCGCCCACTATGACATGGACCGGGAGGTGCATGAGATCGTGCGGGTGGACGGGGAGGAGGGCACTCTCTCGGAGCCGTTTATCCACTACAACTACGCCGACTGGCCCCAGTTCCACCGCAAACAGCGGGTCTACGCCCGCTATGAAGCCCGCATCCTGGCCGAGCGGGGTATCCGCCCCCGGCCCCACAACTTCATCCTGCAACCCCTGCGCGAGTTTCGCCGCCGCTTCTTTACCCTCCACGGCTATCGGGACGGGGTCCACGGGTTGCGCATGGCGGTGTTGCTGGCGTGGTATTATGGGTTTGTGCCGTATGTGGAGTTGATGAAACGGGAGTAGGGGATTGGGGATTGGGGATTGGGGATTGGGGATTGGGGATTGGAGATTGGGGATTGGGCGAGCAATCGTGGTTTGATATAGATTATTTGTTGGCCGGGAATCCGCGCCAGCGGGTGGCGTGGGGGGTGTTGACCGAGTTGGGGATTTTTCGTTATTTGGCCCCCTTCACCCCGGTGCTGACCGGCACAGTGCCCATTGGGTTGGATTTGGACCATAGCGATCTGGACATCATCTGCGCCGCCGAGGATCTGGTCGGCTTTGAGCAAGAGGTGGTCCCTGTCTATGCCCATCATCCTGGGTTTGGATGCAAGCGGAGGCTTTGGCAGGGCCGCCCCTCGGTCGTCATCAACTTTGACACGCCGTTTTTCCCCATAGAAATCTTCGCCCAAGCTCTCCCCGTCACCGAACAAAACGCCTTCCGCCACATGCTGATCGAAGAGCGTCTGCTGCGCCTGGGCGGGGACGCGGCCCGCACAGCCATCCTGGCCCTGCGGCGGGCGGGCATGAAGACCGAACCGGCCTTTGCCGCCTATTTCAGGCTGGACGGCGACCCCTACGCCGCACTTCTACGCCTCGCCCGGCTGGACGACGCGAAAAATTCGTGTTGATTCGTGTCATTCGTGGTTTTTGCAGGGAAGTCATTTTTGATCCGTGGCGTGGTCGCTACTCATCGCCTGGCCGATGCTCGGAATTAAACCCCATAGAGTGGGTGGCGTCGGTACAGGTTCTGTACGCAACCTACAGATGCTGTGCGCCGCGTACAGGTGCTGTGCATGACCTACAGGTGCTGTGGCGTCGCGTACAGGTGCTGTGGCGCGACCTACAGGTGCTGTGCGTCGCGTACAGGTGCTGTGGCGCGACCTACAGGTGCTGTGCGTCGCGTACAGGTGCTGTGCGTGATCTACAGGTGCTGTGCGCCGCGTACAGGTGCTGTACACGATCCACAGAGGCTGTGCGCCGTGTACAGCATTTGTGGGCGAGAGGCGTCCTATTTTTGATCTATCCAACCCCGAAATCATCGCCAACCAAAAGGAGGCGAGACGACCCACCGGTCGCCCCGCCTCCTTTGTTGTGATGGATAACCCAGATACCCTCCGCGACGTATGCCTGGATCAAAGGATGCTTTGTTCCAGCCAGTCCAAGATGGCGGATACATCCATCGGTTCACATGGCTCAACGTTACTTTCTGAGCCGATATGGCAATGGTGAGGAAATCCCGGTAGATCGGGATAATGGGAAGCCATGTCCCAACGGCGATGGAGGGTCGTTTGGTCACCGTCCATCCATTGAAAGCGGTAACTGTCTTGCACAACTTGGGTCTCTTCCAGCGCTACATGGATAGCGACTTCGAGGAAATCGCCGTTGGCCAGTCGGCAGCGGACTCGAAGAAATCCGTCAATGGAAGTTTCCGTACGCCTGACCAATTTGGCCGTCTGCACAACACGATGGGCCAAAATGATAGCGTATTGCTCATCAAGATAGGATGAGACCATCATCATTAACCCTGTGTTTTGAGTAGACCGAGATGTTCTGTCAACCGCACATACATCTTATATAAGGCGTGCCACTCGAAGGCATCGGCAGAGTCGCCGGCCTTTCCTGCGCCATATCGAGCGGCAAAGTCGGCGGAGGCCATGCCGTGTTGCCGTTCAAATGTCTGCAAATCGGCAGCCAATGAGGCCAACTGAGACTCATCTTTTTGAATTTGGCGGTCCACCAACTTGCCTACGGTCAGATCGACAACTTCGTCCTGATATCCCCGCTCATAAAGCTGTTCCAACACCCGCAGGCGTTGCAGTGTCACACTGTTTATCATGGTTTGCCCCTTTCACCTTCAATCCATGCACCGAATGACCTTATCATAGTGGATCGGCAGTGGTTTGTCCAGACGAAAAATAGATGTGGCCCCAAAATTCAAAAAGAGGCGGGACGACCCACCGGTCGCCCCGCCTCTTTTGCTGTGATGGACAGACCGAGTGCCCGCCCTACTTGGTGGGGATGTCCAAGATCTCTTCGACCGGATCAACCCCCAAAGCGCTACCGGTCCGGGTCTCCAAGGCCAGTTCGTGGAGGATGGCGGGCGGGGTGAAGGGTTTGGGAGAGAGAAGCTGGACCATTGGCTTGCTCGGGGCCATGTCAAAGGGTTGGATGCCGTGAATGGTCTTCAACGGAGATGATTATGCCGTGCCTACATGCCTTGCATGGCCAAGACCACCCGCACGGTTTTTGACACAATTTCCGTATCCAATCGACCTCCCTGATGCTCAATGTAATAGAGATCATATTGGAGCTTGATCAGGGTATCGTCCACCGAGGCCACATACCGGTGATTGACTTGGGCCCAACCGGTGATGCCGGGCTTGACCACGTGGCGAGATTGAAATTCCGGGATCTCTTCGACCAAACTTTCGACAAATTCTGGACGCTCCGGGCGCGGGCCGACCAGGCTCATTTCCCCTTTGAGGACATTCCAAAATTGGGGCATCTCATCCAGTCGGCTTTTGCGCAGAAAGTGACCAATGGGTGTGATGCGGGCATCGTTCTCTTGTGCCCACACAGGGCCGGTGTCGGCTTCGGCGTTCATGATCATTGAGCGAAACTTGACCATACGAAACAGCCGCCCGTCTTTCCCCACGCGTTCCTGCCAGTAGAATAGATCCCCAGGACTGGTCAGCCGGTTCACCAGCCAGATCAGCGGGGCCACGACCAGCAATCCGCCGAGGCCGACAAGCGCTGTTCCCAGATCAATCAGCCGCTTGAGGACCAAATAGACCCGATCTCCTTTCCTTTGGCTTGATGGAACCCCCTCAGTAAAAAGCCATTTTGGTAGAGATATGTCCGACGTCCACCTGTTTATGGATTCGTTGATATTAGCCATATGCGGTTACCAAAGCCTCCGTTGTGATCGGGGATGTGCGATGAATGAGAATCGACTGGCCTTAAGCACATGCCAGTTCAACGACTGGCCGCTCCCACGCAGATTTTTCCTCTACCATGCACCGGGCATTCCCGGCAAGATGCCGACGCAAAAGGGAGTCTTGCAACAAGCAGGTCACGTGAGTGGCAGGCTCGGATGCGTTCTGACCAAAGTGGATTTATTCCTTTCACCTTTCGGCGCATGCTTTTGTGATTGCACCAACCCAAGCAAAAAACCACTACCCCAAGTGAAATGCATCACGAAAAATGCAGAGAGAATGGCTGGAAAAGATCTCAGGCTTCGCTCTTCTATGGCTAATCTGGTGGAACAATAACTTGCTACCAATGTGTAGAGTCCACCTATCAGCAAGAACATTAACCAGGCAATGGGGAAAACCAGGCCTGATATGCCTAGCACTAGTAGCGCCAATACGAACCCTGGGGGCACAATTTGCCGCAATCGGATTGAATAAGGGTTTAGCTTGAGCATCCTCACCTTCCAGATACCGTAGCGGAAATACTGATCTGCCAGGTCCTTCAGGGTAGTCCTAGCCACATAACTACAATAGGCCCCTTGTCCAAGATATATGCGGCCATTGCGCCGACGGATGCGATAGAAAAAATCGTAATCTTCATTTGTCAACAACATCTCATTAAAGCCACCCAAATCTTGCCATAAAGATTTTTTGAAAACGCCAAACGGAACTGTGTCCACATATTTGCCACCTGATTCACCACGCAGGCGATATTTTGCATCTCCAGCCCCAAAAGCATGTCCAACACTCCGAGCAATAGCGTGGGCCGTGACAGTCTCCGCCCCAGGAGATATCCGCCAAGGCATGCCAACAACTTCAGCCTGGGTTTCCGCCATTGTGTCAATACACTGTTGCACATAGTTGCTAGATGGAAATGAATGGCCATCCATCCTCACAATAATGTCGCCACGTGCTTCGCGTATTGCAATATTTAACCCTGCGGGAATGTTTATCTTCTCGTTTTCGATCAAACGTATTGGTACGGCAGGATTTTGAGAAATAAACTTCTCGATTGCTTGCTGAGTGCCGTCCGTTGACAACCCGTCGGCGATTACAATTTCATATGATTGATTGTCGTACTGGTCAACCAAATTTTCCAGTACCTGGGCAATAAAATGCTCTTCATTGCGACAGGGAATTACAACTGAAACGGATGGTTTGTTCATGGCGAGTATTCCTGACTCCTCATGAGAGAGGATCTAAACATCTGGTGGCGGACACTTCTCCATAGACCTGTTCCAGGAGATCCGTGGCGGTTTCCCACGAATAGGTCTCTTCCACAAGTTGACGAGCATTTTGGCCAAGACGCTCCCCCAGCTTCCGGTCACTCAATAGCCGAATCACGCTTGCGGCGAAATCTTCGGCACTTTCGGCAACGAGTATATTTCTGCCATCCTCCACTTGGATGCCTTCGGCCCCGATGGGCGTGGAGACCACGGGCCTCGCCATGGCCATTGCTTGCAACAGCTTCACCCGCATGCCGCCGCCCACCCGAAGCGGGATCACGAATACAGTGGCTTTGGCAAAGTAGTCCCGCACATCCTCTACGAAGCCGGCCACATGGATGCCCTGGGTTTCTGCCAGGTGTCTAATTTCGGCGGGCGGATTTTTACCGACAATGTGGAATTGCATTTCAGGAAATTCCTGGCGTATGGCAGGCAAAATATCTTTACAAAACCAAAGCACAGCATCCACATTGGGCAACCAATCCATGGCACCCACGAAGACCACCGCCTCGCGTTCTTCCAAGTGCGGCAACGGAGCAAATTCCTCGACATCAACCCCTGCCGGTACCACCAGGGTCTTGGCCGATGGGCTGATGTGATGGAGTCGGGTTGCATCGGCGGATGTGATCGCGAGGCACCGATCCACGGCAGCACATGCTTCCGCTTCATAGTTGCGAAGTCTGACCGCTTGGAGTTTGGCATAGATGCGTCGTAGCCCGGTCTGGGTTTTCCAATATCGTTCTACCAAATGAGATTCGATGTTTTGCTGCCGAAGCACCACCGGAATGCCAAACTCTTCCTGGGCGATGGCACCATATCCCGCCATGTGTACCTGTTCAACATGCACCACATCGAACTTTGTTGCGGCCAGCAATGCTCGCACTTTGCGAACCATCAAGGTCGACTGATACTTCGAAATCGTGTAGGGTACCCTGGAGAAAAGATTGCGCAATATGCCCATTGGCCGGGTGCGCGTGTCATGCACCATTGTCTCCACACGACACAAAGAGGCCAGATGCGCAAAGCTCGCGTCATCTTGGCCCAGCGCTCGAAAGGTCAGCAACGTGACCTGATGCCCTCGCGCCGCCAATCGGCGCAGTGGTTCATAGACGGCGATACGCCCGCCATCGGTGGCGGGATACGGCGGCTTGGTGGTGATCAACAAGACCTTTAACGCTTCGGCGGAACTCAGGTCACTCTGCATGATTTTTTCGTCCCGTTTCGTATTGCCGATACAGGCCATAGGTTTCCCGGCACATCTGCCCCAAGGAGAAGCTCTCCTCGGCCGTGCGGTGCGCTTGATCGCCAAAGCACTTCCGCAACGCGTCATCGTCAAGAAGTTGCAGAAGCCGTTCGCCCATTTGTTCAAAATCCAAAGGGTCGCACAGAAAGCCATTGACCCCGTCGTCGACGACTTCGGGGATGCCGCCCACGGTGCTGGCCACCGCAGGTACGCCTCGCGCAAACGCCTCGATGAGGGTCATGGGCAATCCTTCATAGCGAGAGGGGAGAAACAGGACGTCGGCTGCCGTGTAAAATGGCGTAACATCCCGTTGGAATCCCACAAAGCGGACGCGGGGGGATAGATCCTGCAATTGATCCTGCATGGCGGGGAGGAATGGGCCGTCGCCGACCACGAGGAAGACGGCATCAGCCCTGGCTGACAACGCCTTGCGCGCCACACTGATCAAGGCGTCGGGGTTTTTCTGGTGGGCCAGACGTCCGCAAAAGAGGATGACCTTGGCGTCGGGCGGGATATCCAGGGCTTGGCGGCTTGCCAGCCGATGGGCCAAATTCATCGGCGAAAGGATGGGCGTGCCGTTGTGGATCACTTGAGTTTTTGCCTTCACCCCCCAACGGACTAAGGGCTTGCGGGTCTCCTCGGACACGGCGATGATGTGATCCGACAAAAACATGGTGAGGTAGTTCAGGGTGAAGTACAGCCGGAGGCGGGTGGTTGCCCCTGGGAAATAGTGAGCACCGTGCATGGTGCAGACCAGTCGAGTTGGCAATCGTCCGCCGCGCACGGCCAGCCGGGCGATGATGTTGCCGCGATAGTCCTGGGTGTGTAATACATCCACGCTGTGATCGATCAACCATCGACGCAACTGCCGGATCACCTGCAAGTCAAAAACACCCCGCATGGGCAAAACGTGAAGCGGTACGTTGCGGGCATCTGCCTCTTTCCGCAGCCAGCCGTCGCTGTGATCTGGCAACGCAAGCAAAGAGACTTCCACGTCGGGAAATGCCTGGAGGCCCTCGAACAAGTCCAGGCAATAGCGGTTCACGCCGCCAAAGGTCAGGTTGTCAGCCAGAATTGCGATGTTCACTGGGTCCCCCGATTGTAATTCATCATCAAATGGGGATGATGAGGCAAATGTACGGACATCTGCCGATAGGCAATGGCCATGCCCATGAGAATCCATAGCAATTTCAAGTTGTGAATCTCCAAGGCCATGCCTTGGGCCGCAAAGCCACACAAGGCGATAAAGATTGCCTGGCGGTCCCGTTGCAGGTTGGACGCCAGTGCGTCGGATGGCGGTCGAACTGACTTCAAGGCTGAGATGAATAGGGCGACAAACAATGCCAAGCCGATCAGCCCCAGATCCCCGGCCACGGCCAGGAACATATTGTGGGGGCTAAGCCAGGCTTGAATGCGCAGAACGCTGTACGTGGCATTGGCGTATACGGCGTTGCCTGGGCCATATCCAAACAGCGGTGATGCGGCAATAGCCTGGATAGCGGCCCACCAGGTATCGCCTCGATTTGTGCCAACCGTCAGCAGCGAGGCTTGATCCAGGGTGGTCAGCGCGTTGATAATCAGTTGTAGCTTGACCGTTACCCGCTCAATATAGATATTCGGGGCGATCAGTGAGAACGAAGACAAGGCGATGATGCCCAACAGCACGTTTCTGGTGATGGCAAAGAGCCGATCCCTACGCTGGGCGTTGATCATCTTGATCAGCAACATGACCGACAGCCCCAACAGCCCGCCTATTGAAAAAGTCCAGGTGAAGGCAACCAGAATTGCGCCGCTGGCGACCAGGAGTAATACCTGTCTGATTCGACCCGCCTCCGGCCACCATCCCATGATGAAGGGCAGGGCGATGGTCAATTGCAGCGCCGTGAAATTGGCGTCCCCCCACAACCCCGCCGTGCGGGAGACCATGATGTTGCTCCCCTCGGCCAATCCCATGGTCTGTTCCGGGATCAACCCTGGCGGCAGCCAGCCCAAATGATCGAGCAGGATGAGCGTGGCCAAGAGTGTGGAGGAGAAGATGATGACCCCGGTCAGTGCGTGCAGGCGTAATGGCGTCATCGTCAGGTTGACCACAAGAACGAAGAACAGAAACAGTTGCACGTAGGTGAATGCCGCAGAAAATCCCGCTGGGCCGCCGACGTGAAGCAAGGAAGTGATCAACATGACGGCCACTAGGGCAAGCAACAGAAAATATTCTCTTGTAATCGTGAAAAGCGTCGTACGTAGAAAGAAGCGAGCCACCCAAAAGACCGTGAAGATCAGACCCAAGCCGATCATGACCGAGATGCCGCCCACGGGTTTGAGGCCCGACAGCAAAACGGTCAGCGCTGAAAAAACCACAATCTGAAAGGCAACGAAGGGGCGATATGCACACAGAAGCGCATACCCCACCACCCCAAACAGCCCCATCAAATAGATAGACATTTCAGTGCGGAGGCCGATCAGCCCACCGATAACCAGCGCAGTCAGCGCCAAGGCCACCACCCCCATCACTCCCCACGGGCGTGTGTGGTCGTGGCGGGAAGGACGCCACGGGTAGTTCATGGTTGTTCGCATGGGAGCGCCTCGGAAGTCGCGCTGTCGGCCAGATTTCTGGCTCTGACGCATAGGGCTTGGGCTTCCGCTGTTCGGCCCAGGTCGGAATAGAGCATCGATAGGTTATTCGCATAGAGGTAATAGTCGTTCAAACGCACGGCTTCTTCCTGAAATGGCAGGGCTTCGGCTTGGCGGCCTGATTGCCGCAGCAAGGTCGCCAAGCGGTCCAGGTGCCACGGGCGTCGCCAGGAGATCTGGGTGGGGGCATTCAACGCAGCCCGGAAAGCTCGCTCCGCTGTCGGCAGGTCGTCGAGTTGCCAGGCCGCATCGCCGAGCAGATACCAGGTTTCGGCGTCCACGACCCCAAGGGTGATGGCCTGAGAGATCTGTTTGAATGCGGATTGATAATTGCCCGCCCACAGATCGTCCTGTCCGCCCAATCGATGACCGAAAGCTGTATCTGGGCCAAAGTAGGCTTCCAAGTACACCAAGCGTCCCCTGAAATCTTCTCGAACCATTTTGCCCCGCATTTCCTCTGTATAGGCGGTGAGCGTCTCGGCCTGCCTTTGCGGAGAAGCGGCCGTCATGATTGCCGCTTCATACCATTTTTGCGCCTGTTCAGGATCGGCGACCTGGATCTGGCGCGCTTGGAAAAGCAAGCCCCGATCAATATCCTGTATTTGACGCCATAATGTGACGGCGGTGAGCGTGTCCCCCTGCATCCAGGCCACATATCCCCATTGATAGGCCAGAAGCTCTGACGTAGTCCGGCTGGAAGAGATATCAGGTAAGATTCGCGCAGCCGAATCGATACAGTGGTGCGATGTCAGAAGGCTGCCCACCAGCAACCTTTGTGCATCGGTGTATTGGCCAGGGTTGTGGCTGAATGCAGCGATCTTCGGATCTGCACAGAATTCCGGAGCTGTGGATCGATCCATGAATGCTTGGCGATAGATCGGATAATATTGAACGAAAAAACGGTAATCGCTCATCATGCGTGGCGTCAACTGGGCAATGGCTAGCCCGATCAACAGCATAAACAGGGTCTGACCTGAAAGCTTCCATCGAGTACGCACCATACCCGCCCCGCTCAATTACGTGGTAGGAGATGCACTTCCGGATCCGCGCCGTTGAGTTTTACCGGCAGACGCGTCTTCCACGCCCCGATGATGCTCATCACCCCAAACAAGGATTCCGATTTCCAGAACCAATTTAGGGCAAGATAGAGGCCGATCCCCACCCCGGTCAGGGTAAGCAAGCGCAAGAAGTCGCTGGTTGATTGCATTGTGAGGCTGACAAGCACCATGCCCCCGCCCATCAAGCCTGAAAACACAAACGAAGGCAGCACGTCCAGGATTTGGGCTTTCATGGGGTATGCGATCAGCCTCTCGGAGTAGAAGCTGTTCAGAAAGTAGGCAATGCCTGAAATGCCGACCTGACCAAGCAGGATGGCGCTGATGCCCCAGCGATAGGCGATCAGGGCATTAATGACGATCAGACTGCGCTTGATGAGTTCGAGCCTGAGGAACAGATCAGAACGGCCCTTTACCTTGAGGATGTCGAGATTGATGACGCTGAGCGGGTAGGGCAGCCCGGCCACGCACATCAGTTGAAAGAACAAGACGCTCTCCTCCCAGCGGGCGGAAAAGAGCAGCGTGATGAGGGGCTGCGCCACCACGGCCAAACCGATCATCAAGGGGAAATGGATGAAGGTAGACAGCATCGCCGACTGGCGATAGCCGCGTTTCAGGCGCGCGGTATCGTCCTGGATGGAAGCCAGCGCCGGGTACATGACCCGCCCCACGGTGTTCGACGTTGTGTCAATGACCACCTCCCGCATGGACGCTGCGCGAGTATAGTAGCCGAGCGGCGCGGCCGAGAACATTTTGCCAATGAAGGCCTGGTAGAAATTATCGAAGAATACGGCCAACAGACCGGAGACGAGCATCCGCGAGCCGAAGCCAAACATCCCCCGCAGGGAGGCGAGGCTGAAGCGCAGCGCCGGCCGCCAGTCGCTCAGCCGCCACAGAGCGACCGTACGCAGAAGGGTGGCGACGATGATCTGGATGACCAGACTCCAGACCCCCAGTCCATAGGTCGCCGCGGCCACGCCAACCACACCAGCGCACAGGGTGGCAAACAGATTAGCTTTGATCTGCGTCTTGAAATCGAGCGCCCGACTGAGCAGAGTCGTTTGGATCAGGCTAAACGATTTGAGCAAGATGTCGAGCGAGAGCCAGCGCGTGAGCGGGATCAAGAGCGGCTGGTTGTAGAAGGCGGCGATCAGCGGTGCGGCGAAGAACAGCACCAGGACGGTGACGCCGCCGACCAGGATGTTGAAATAGAAGATCGAGCACTCGTCAGTGTGGGTCGTGTCCCGCTTCTGGATCAGCGCCACGCCGAAGCCGCTGTCCAGGAAGGTCTGTGCCAGTGCGATGAAGAGGGCCACCATCCCCACCAGCCCGAACTGCTCCGGCGCCAGCAGGCGCGCCAGCAGGATGGTCGGCAGGAATTGGACGATGCGCAGTCCGACCCTTTCGCCAAGGTTCCAGAACAGTCCAGAAAGCGTTCTTTGTTTCAGATTATCCGTGGTCGGTGACACGTTGATGCACCTCATCGGCGCTGGTGACTGCGGCACGCAGGATGTCGCAGATCGTCTCGATGTCCTCTTCGTTGATGGCCGAGCCGGTGGGCAGCACCAGGATACGGCTGGCGACCTCTTCGGTTCTCGGCAGCGTTTCATCGGCGTGGGGGAAGAGTGTGCGGTACGGTTCCATGCGGTGGCACCCCGGCCAGAAGTAGCGCCGCGCCAGCACGTTTTCGGCATGCAACACCTTGATCAACTCATCCCGCGTGATGCCGGTTTCCTGGGCATCCACTTCCACCGCCATGTACTGGAAGTTGCTCCGCTGGCGCTCGTCGTACCGGATGAGACAAAAACCGGGCAGCGCGTCTAACTCGCGACGGTACCGGTGATAGTTGCGCTGGTTGATGCGGGCGAAATCGTCCAGGGACAGCAGGTTGGTCAACCCCATAGCGGCGGAGATTTCAGTCATCTTGCCATTCGTGCCGACATCGACCACCCGATCGTAGCCAGCGAAGCCGAAATCACGGATCGATTCGACGCGGCGGGCCAGGTCATCGTCGTTGGTGACGATTGCGCCGCCCTCAAAGGCATTAAAAAATTTGGTGGCGTGAAAGCTGAACACCTCCGCCGCACCGAAATTGCCGATCATCCGGCCTCGGTGAGCGCAACCGAAAGCGTGCGCCGCGTCGAAAAATAGCTTCAGATTCCTACGGTCAGCGGTTTCTTGTAGGGCCTCGATGTCACACGGCCGGCCCCACAGGTGTACGCCCAGGATGCCCGTTGTGCGCGGAGTAATCAGCTTTTCCACTTGGCGCGGATCAATGTTGTGGGTGCGCGGATCAATGTCGCAGAACACGGGGGTGATCCCTTGCCACTGTAGGCTGTGCGCCGTGGCGACAAAGGTGAAGGCGGGCACGATCACTTCGCCCGTCAGCCCCAGGGCGTGCGCGGCGATTTCCAGCCCAACCGTGGCGTTGCTGGTCACCAGGCAATGCTTGGCCCCCAGCAAGCTGCACAACGCCTGCTCGAATTGCACCATAAACGGCCCGAAGTTGGTCAGCCAGCGGTTATCGAGGATCTGGTTGACGGATGCCATGAACTGCTGGCGGTCGCCGATGTTGGGGCGTCCGACGTGCAGCGGCATTTCGAAAGCGGGTTCTCCACCTAACACGGCCAGCCGTCGCATGTTACCCATCCTTTTTGTGCAAATTCGATGTATAAATTCGCTCAATGCTGCGTATCTAAGTACTGCTTGATCTCTTCGGGGGAATTCCACATCATCACGTCAATGATGGACAGATCAGGCACGAATGACCGACTGCCACACCCGTACGCCATGCTTGTATAGGATTGAATCGTCAGCCTGATGCCACAATCTCGGAAACGCTGTTCATCCAGAAACACTTCCCCACCCGGACGATTGATATACTCCGTGGCCCCCATGGCTTGCGAGATCAGCAACGCCCAATCTCCAGGGCTTTCAGGTTGATCCTGCAACGGCAGGTTCATGGCAGAGTAGACATGGATCGGGCGCTCGATCCCCAGTCGTCTGGCCGTTTTCTTGAAAAATGCTATATTGGCGCTTGCCAGATCCCTGGCCTGGGTTGCAAAACAGTCTTCGAGGAACGCGATGACCTCGTCATAATACGGAGCATCCGCCCGGTAATGGGCCAACTGCCTCAGAATCAAGTCGCCCCAGGCCCCATCGGACGGTATCTCGATTTGATTGATGGGCGTTTTGCGCCGATGCTTTTTCAGCGGCAGGATGATGTATTGCCAGTCTGAAACCGGATGCAAAATTCGATTCCGGTTCATCCATCCATGCCTGATATATTGCGGCGTGTCGAACACCACCCATTCATCGGCCAGGCGCAACAGATCGAAATAGCCGAGATAAGGAAAGAAATAAGGTTGCATGATGGCAAGCTTCATAGCACGTCACCTTCGAAGCTGAGATTGCAGACCTGGACGAGACCCAAGATGCTCAACGTCCGTGAGCGCCTGTTGAATCTGCGCCCATCTTGCAGAAGACGAACGAATAGTATTGGCGGCATGAAAATGCTCTGGGCCAGTGTACTCGCGCTGCATTGCATAGCCCAGTCCCGCCATTTTCTCAACCAACTCGGCCCAAGTGGCGGCGGGATCCCGGCAGAATTCCTCATAGTGGATGGTTAGTGTCCGTGCCGGGTCAACCTGCGCCATGCCGGCATCGGTGGCCTGGCGGATTGAGTAGATCTGCCCGGCCACCTGCTCCACCGGCGGCAGATTTTTGAGCCAGGCGTATTCGGGCGGTTTGAACGAGTACCAGAATTCCTCCGAGCCATTGCGCTTCCGACGCCCGTCCAACATGGATTGGACCACATAAGCCGGTTCACGTTTGAGATTGACGAACAGGACTTTGTCGAAAGCGGCATCCAGGAACGGAATGTGCCAGTTCAGCAACATGGCCTTAAAGGTCAGGGGTTTTTCCAGGGCCGCTTCCAGGGCCGCAATCTCCCTGTTGAGCCGGACAATGTCAACCTGGGCCAATTTCTCCGCCAAGACCACATCCGCCTCTGGCTGCAATGGGAAGAAACGCCGCCAGAAGTACCAAAATTCATGCGGCGCCAAGGCCCCTTCAGTCTTGCCCAGGGTCGAGGTGAATGGGACAGTTTTCTTGAATCCCGAAATCTCGCCGTGAATGTCGTTTTCGATCAGAATTTGCTGGATACGTGCGCCAAGATAGGGCGCTGCATAGAAACGGGAGATCAGATTTGTGGGATAGGCCCACTGTTGGCTTTCCGCCAACCACTGCATGAAGAGGGTTGTGCCGCTGTGGGGCGCGCCCATGAGCAACAGAAGTGGGAAGCGCGGCTTGGTGTACTGCCGGTTGATTTCCTCCTGGCACATGGCCAGCAGGCCGTTCATCTCCCCCAGCAGGGTTTCCAGCTTGCGACTGCGGTGAAAGTCGCCGACTCCGGGTTCTTCTTGAGAGGTGTTCATGGTGTGCCGATCCAGATCAGGGTGTTGCGGATGAAGGAGCGGTTGTCGCCGGCTTCGATCAGTCCCAAGCCGGGCCGTGTGGTGGCATTGGCGGCGATGAGACCGGGCTGGGTGTCGGCCTGGGAGCCGATGAACCCCGAATCTGCGGTCACGACCACCCGGCCCTTGCCGGTCAGTCGCCCCCGGTCGGCCGCCACGGCAAAATGCCGGTCCCGACGTGTGCTGCCGTTACGATAATCGCACACCGTGCCGGGCAGGGACGCCAGCGGGATGCCGCCTTCCCCTGTTCGCAGGCTGGAACAGTTATGCGTGACCAGCGAGCGCACCGACTGGCCGGTCTGCGCGCCAGAGATGATGGGGTGCGTCGACCACAGGTCTGCGCCGGGAATTTCGACCGACTCTTTCCAGTCCAGGGAGGCGAAAAAGGCATTTTCGATCTCGATGCCAAATTTGCGGGCAAGCAAGTCGTCGTTGAGGGTCATGTTGGGATAGGGCTTCCCCGGAATATCCCCGTGATTTGCCATGAGTAACAGCCCGCCACCCCGCCGCACAAAGGCAGGAATCGCCTCAAGTTCGGCCTCGGTGTAGGGATTGTCTTGTTTTTTCCGGGTCGTGATCACCAACACGTCATACCCCCTGAGTCGATCATGGGATAGGGGCGCGGGCGGGGAGAAATGGACCGCGCAATCGGGAATCTGCGCCAACACCAGCAGGAATGTCGCCAGCCGCTGTCCGTCCTGGCTGTGTATGCGGGCCTGTAGCCCCAGGCTGTCAATCAGAACTCTCATACCATCCTTATGTTTCTAAGCCTGTTCCCAAAGATCATGCCTCTGGTTCCAAAGGATCAATCCTGAATACAGCGCACACTGTAACCGTAGTTTTTGCTCATGTCCCAGCGGTTCACTGCGCCGGAGAGAGTCATTTGCCGAGACCAGACACGCAAGGGTGATGCTTCTGTGGCGGACCACCAATAGCCGAGATCGCCAATACGATAATAGCCTCCATAGGTCGTGCGACCGCCTGGCAGGGCCGAAAAGCCGAATTCGTCAGTGCCATGCCCAATAGCCCTGCCATCAATGAAATCAGCGATCATACGACGCAGGGCCGCCAAGCCGCGCTCCTGAGATCTGGCGACCCCCTCCCAGCGTGGATGCTCAAGGGTATTGCCATCGCCGCCCAGGGGTGAACCGACCTGGCGGCGGGATCTTAGCGCATAGCCCACATTGGACGGGGTGATGTGCTTGTGGGTGTGGATCAAAAAGTCGGTCAACGCCGACCATTCCGCGTCGCTGGGTAAATGCCAGCCCGGCGGACAAGCCTCCTGAGCCGCCAGCCAATTGTAAAGTACGCCGTAGTGCCTGTAATTGGCCGTGGCCTTCGCCTCCTCGACGCTGTCGCCCTGATAATCGTACACGTAGTGGAAAGCGGAACCGTCCGGCGTGGTCGTCCCTGGGCAGACAGAGGGCAGGTATTTGAGGTTCTCGGCCAGCCAGCGTTGGGCGCCGATCTGCACGGTTCGATAGATATTGCCGTCCCTGGGATCGGTCAGTGTGTCCGTGACCACGGTCCCCTCCTAATCCCGAATACAGCGAACATTGAACCCGGCCTCCCTATCAAAGTTGGAGCGGGTCACATCGCCGAACTCGTGACGCATGAATCGGTACCATGCGCGCGTCCCGTAGCACTCGGTGGATGTCCACCAGAAGCCGTGGAAACCCAGTTCGGTAAACTGCCCATAGGCGTAACGTCCACCCGGCAAGGCCGAAAAACCTACTTCGTCGGTGCCATAGTGCGGCTTCACGTTGATGGGAACCGTCTTCCGTTCGGGCGGCGGGGTGCTGGACGACGCCCAGCGCGGAGGCTCGGTGGTCGTATGGACGCCACCCAAAGGCGAATCCACCTGGCGGCGGGATTTCAAGGCGTTGCCGACGCAGTGGGTATGGGACCAGTCATTCAGGAGGCCGTATTTGCCCACCAGGTAATCCACCAGTTGGCTCCACTCGGCATCGCTGGGCAAATGCCAGCCATGTGGGCAGGCCGCCAAGGCCGCCGGCCAGTTGTAAAGCACCCCGTAGTCCCGGTAGTTGGCCGTGAACTTGGCCTCACTCACCCGCCGCCCTCGGTAATCGTAAACATAGAAATAGGGCTGGATACGAGAGTTGACCGGGACACTCCGCCACAAGTTGGCCGGCGAACGCTTTGCGATAGGCGATACGGATGGCAAGTACTTGAGGTTCTCGCTCATCCAGCACTGGTCGCCGATCTGCACGGTGCCGTAGGTGGTTCCATCCCGCTCGTCGGTAAATGGGATCATAGAATAAACGGCGATTTGAACGGATAAGGCTGCTGGGTGACAAGCGGCGCGACTTTGCGGTCATCGCCTTGGTTCGTCACCGGGAAGGAGGAGGCTCTGAACCTGCCAGGGCCAAGAAACTCATTCTCGAAGCACAGGAAGGTACCGACGACGTAATCCTGGTACATCCGGCCATCGAGGGGGGCCACGAATTGCTTTTGCCGGATGAACGGCTGCAACACCATCTTCTCGATATCGGGGGATTGGAAGGCGTCCTGCCAGCGCTCCTCTTCCGTGACGCATCCGGCCAGGATCCCGGCGCTCTTGCCGAGCAGGTAGGGCTTGAGCAGCCAGTTCTCCTGATCCGTTCTCGCCTCCTCCCACAGTTCTGGGACTTGCGCACGGGTGTAGGTGGGGATTACATGCTGGGTGAGAAAGGCGATCTCGGCCTCGTCCAGGAAATTCGTCAGAAAGGCGGGGTTCGATAGCACCGACAGGAAACGTTTGTCGTGGATGAGGAATTTGGTGCGCAGATCATTCAGGCTGTTTGCCGCGGCCAGCTTTTCGATGACCGCATCATCCAGGGCTTCCAGGTCCATTTGGTTGAATTCATCGATCACGACCGCATGGGATAAGAGATCGGGCTGCTGGGCAATCTCGGTGGGGGTATGCACGGTGCAGGGGATGCCGGACTTGTCGAAGATCTGCGTATACAGGCGTAGGTCCATGGGCCGATCGGCGGGGCTTTTCAGTGCGCGCACCCGTTCGAATTGGCCGAAGTAGCGGGTCAGATGATCGAGAAAGCGGCGGTAGTGGCTCGGCGACAGGTCTACGCCCTGCTCGGCCGCCAGTTGGCAGGCAAGCACCTCTGTGACGCCGGCATTAAAGAAGCCATCCAGCGGGAAACGGGCCCCGATTTCGCAGACGCGTAGCGTCTTGTCCTGACCAATCACAAAATCAGGACGGCAGGTGCCGGGCCGGTAGGGTCGCTGGGAGGCGATTTCTATGATCCGTCTGCCTTTCGGCGATAGAGGCATGAGCGACGCATGTTCGTCGTAATGGGTCACAAAAAAGCAGATAGCCCGGTGGAGCAATTGCTGTAGGGTGTGCAATTCCTCATACCTGGCCGGCGAGATCAACATGGGGGCCTTGTAGAACCATTGCGAGATGCGAGCGATTTCGCTGTCAGCGACTTCGAGAAATGCCTGTTCAAGACGATTCATCTATTCCTCCCACGTTGTTTTGTTGCGACGTTTTGTTGCGACGGTCAATAGCTATTTTTGTATCTGGCGACCGCCTGGATGTATTGCTTCAATCTGGCGACGAATGCGCCCGGCCGCAGCAGATAGTAGCGCCAGCCCAGTTGTTGACGCCGCCAGGCTTCCTGCTCTTTCTTGATTTGCTCTTGGAGCACATCGCTATGGCTATAGCCGGTGTCCCGGTCGAGTTGCTGATAGAGATAGATGATATCCGAGAAGCGCTTTTCCGGCTGTGCAATGGTCCTGGCGGTGACGCCGTTGGCGTGCCAGCGATACACGGCCATGACCTCATTCAGATACCCTACCGTCCCATGATGGGCGCACCACAGGCGGAACAAGACATCTCCGCACCAGATCTTCAACCGCCACGCTGGCTGGCTGGCAAGCACGTCACTGCGGGCCATGTGGCTGACCACCGGCGTTCTGATCCGACTGGTGTCCGCAAAGGTCAATGTATCCGGCACGGCGTCGGTGTAGTAAAGACTGGCGTTGAGGTTGTCCGCATTCATGACGAAAACATTGTGGAAGCATAAAGTCATGTCGGGATTTGCTTCCATGAGATCTACTTGCTTTTGCAGCTTGAGCGGATCGATCCAATAGTCATCCCCTTCGATCATGGCGTGGTACTTGCCCCGACACGCCTGTTGAACACGGTAGCTATTCGTCATTGCGCCGAGGTTGGCTTCGGCAGGCAGGACGTGTATCTTGTCTGGATGTCGCTCGGCATAGGCCAACACAATATCCAGCGTGCCATCGGTGCTGCAATCCTCGCCGACGATCACCTCGAATGGAAAGTCCGTGCGCTGCATCAAGATGCTTTCCAGACATTGGGCGATCCACTTTTCGTGGTTGTAGGTGACCAGTCGCACGCTGACAAATGGCGGTGTGTTCATGGGTGGTTCACTCTCGATCCGGGGATGCGTTGCTTTTGTCAATCTGGATCGTCAGTCCGGGCAGGCCCGGCGCATATAGCCACTGCTGCGCCCAGATCTGAATCGCCTCGCTCTGATCTTCACAGATGGCGACCAGTTCTGCGATATACTGCGTCGTGGTGATGGGTTTGCCGCCATATTCGGCGCAGATTGCCTGTAATGCCTGGAAGTACCGATCCCCTAACAAGGAATGCAACATCCAGTGCAGCCAGGCCCCCTTCTTGTAGATGAGCGCACTGACCAGCCCCGTCCGCTCGTAGTCCTCGCTGTTGACCTCAGCCAGAGGCTTGTCGCCCCAGGTTGCAACGGCCTGCCCGTAAGCCTCTCGGTACGTTTCCAGCGTTTCATCGAGAACGGACTCGCCTCGGGACTCTGCGTAGTGCAACGACAGGTACCCGGCCAATCCCTCGGTCAGCCACCGATCCCCGTGGCCTTGCGCCCACACGCCCCGGCCCCACCACTGGTGAACCAACTCATGGGCCAGGGTACGCACAGTCAGCTTGTTCTCACCGACGTGGATCAGTCCGCGGTCGGCATAGCCGCCGGGAAGGAAGCTCGGCCCCATCACAACCGTGAGGTCGGCGTGTGGACAAGGCCCCAAGATCTCCTCGTAGAAGCCCAGGGCGTCCAGCACGCTCTGGGCAAGATCCAACCTGGGTGTCAGCCATAAAAACGTGCATTTGCCATCATTATGTCTTTGCAGGGTGCCGCCCACGACGGATAGGCCAGAGTATGCGCGCTGAGTATCCCACCGGTAGCACCTCCACTCGCCTTCGGTCCCATCGTCGATCAACGACGCCGAAGCCGCTACCTCCCACCCCGCCGGTACCGCCATCTGCACAATGCAGCGACCGGGCGGAACCGGGAGCATCTCCGCCTGCTGGCTGGCGAGCATCGGGAACCAAAGCTGATCATCCCGGAGCCAGAAGAAGTCCTCATTGATGAAGGCCCGCATCTGTTCCCCTGCGGCGTCATATTGCGCCAGCTCGCCCGCGTACTCCACCTCTAGGCTGGGCTGAACAGTTGCTACGACTGCTGGCAAGTTAATCACAACCCGACCGGCTTCAGTCTGCGAAAAGCCGCACTCAATCCCCCGAAAACGGACACACGCCACTTGCAGATTGGGGTTGATGCGCAGGGTCAATTCATCGGTCAGCGGCGCTTCCTCCAGATGAAGCACAGCCTTTGCGGTCAGTTCTGACTTGGTTGGGTCAACAGACGCCGTGATGTGGTATTGCACCGTCTTGCCCTCAATCGTTCTGCGGGAATAACGCTCCGACGTTCACCAGATAGTCAAGCTGCCCAACCCGGTGCAGCATCTGATCGTCATAGGTCCAGCGGTGATTCCACTGGGCGGTATACATCTTGTCCCGCCAGACCCGGGTCATCTCCTCGCCGATGATCACCGTCGTCATGAACCGGAAGTGATCGCTGTGGTTGAGGAATTGATCGAATGTGGTCAGGATGATCTCTTCCTGGCCTGTGTCCGAGCCGAGCAGGGGAGAGCGTCCGCTGTAGTTCGAGGACTGGTCATAGACATCAGTGATGATCGCCAGGGGTGTTGCCGGCCCGATGTGCTCCGAGAGGATCGTGTAGGCTCGTTCCAACCGCTCCCGGGTGCGCACCAGGGGCGGGTGAAGCTCCGGGTATCGGTCCGGGGGATAGAAGGCGGGGCTGCCGGCCGATTCCAGGATCAGCTTGTACAGAACGATGGCGAAGCCACCCAGCGCCGCGCCCTTCAGCCGACGCTCGACATCGGCGAAGGGCAGATCCTCGTCACCAAGGGCGATGAGGGCAAAGCCGTTCATCAACGGGGCACCTATCCTGGCCGCCGAAGCCACCATGCCGGCCACGCCAGGGATCGCCTCGACATCGAACGCGCCGTTGTGGTACTGTTGGGCCTCGAAGAAGAAACCCGCATACCCCCAAATGCCCGTGTCACCGCCGCTCAAGATCGCCACGGACTTGCCCAACAGGGCTTGGGCCACGACTGCCGCCACGCGGCTCTGCTTTGCCGCTTCAGGGGTGTCGGCTGACTTCATGGTCACCCGGTCGTCGATGACCTCCGTCGCCCCGTTCAGAAAAGGCTGGGCGATTTGGATGAAGCCGGGATGCCCGGCCACCACATCCACACTCTGCAACACGGCCTGGGCTTCTGGCGTGATCTGACTGCGTGTGTGACCGATGCTCAGTGCGTAGATCTTTCCTTTGGGCATCATCTGTTTTCTTGCTCCGTTTTCACCATCGGCCCCATCTCCAACAGGATGCCAAGCGCAAAGTCGGCGTCGAGCAAGTTCAGGGCCAGGGCCGCCTTGCCGAGGGATTGAGTCAAGCTGGACAGGCTGGCCAGATAGGTCATGTGCGCCATTTGCAAGCCCCGGGAGATGGCATCGCAAAAGGTCATCAACCCCAAGGGGCACAGGGTTTCCCGGCCCCATTCCTCGTTCAGCCGGTAGAAGTCCTCGCAACTCGCCGCACCGCAGAGACCGCAATCTACGCCGCTGGGCCGATTGGTCTGCTTGAAGCCCACGATCAGGACCGCCAGGCTTTTCTCGGCCCTGGGCCTCACCGTGGTGAGACACTTGGCCCAATACGGCGGGAAGGTCTCGGCCTGCACCAAGTCCATAAAATCGCTGATGAACTGCCTGTATTCGTGGCCGGACAGGAACAACGAGGTGATCTGATAGTTCAGTTGCGGCCCGGCCAGGATGGCACCCAGCATCTGTACTGCGGTGTTCCATGCAATGGTTTCTTCAATTTCAGGTGTGTCTAGCTTGGCCTGCATTGTCTCTCTCGCATCCTGGGGTTGATTTACTGATAGGCCGCCGCTTGGGGAGCGAAGGCGTAATCCAATTGGCAGCGGATATCCGGCCCCAGGGGATCGCCGAGGAATGCCTCTGCCCGGGCCCGGCAGCCGCCGCACACGTATTTCAGTTGGCACACACCACACTGGCCCTTCAAGTCGCCCCGATCGCGATAGAGGTCAAGCTCCGTCGAATCAAACCAGATCTCCTCCAGGGGGCGCTGGCGCAGATTTTCGGTCGTCGGCGGCAGGAACGGGCAGGCCCGAATTCCGCCATCGGCACCCACGGTCAGCTCCGTCAGCGCCGCGCCGCATGTGCTCAACAGCAAAGGCCCGCGATCAATGTCGGGCGTGGAGCGCTTCTTGCCCACGCCTGACCAGAGCAACCGAGTCGGGCGGTTTTGATGTTGCGCCCGTTTTCTCTCCATGGCTTGGCCCAAATAGTTGAACTCCTCTTGCGACAGGCACATATCACGCAGAAGTTGGCCACGGCCGGTGGGTTGGAGATCGTTGATGGCGAATTTGGCCGCGCCCAGCTCTACGGCCAGGTCTATGATCTCGTCGAGCTGGTGTAGATTATGTTTGGAAACCACGGTAAAAATGGTGAACGGCACACCGTGCTTGGCCAGATTGTTGAGGCCTCTGACCGTCCTACGGAAAGCCCCTTTGACCCCCCGGAACTGGTCATGCACCTCGCCAATCCCATCTATGCTCACGGCGAGATCGTGCAAGCCCATGCTGGCCATGCGGCTGGCGGTGGCGTCATCGATCAAAAGCGCATTCGTGGTCAAGGTGACGGCCAACTTCTTGGAAATGGCGTAGTCCATGACCGCGAACAGGTCGGGGCGCATGAGCGGCTCGCCCCCCAGGATGCCCAGATTTTGCACGCCCAGATTGACGCACGTATCAACCAAGTCCAGAGCCTCCTCGGTGCTCAACTCATTCTCCAACTTTCTGCCAGCATCGACCAGGCAGTGCTTGCATCCCAGGTTGCAGTGATTGGTGACTTCCCACTTCACTGTCGTCGGCATGATCAGCGGGTAGTGCAGCGCCCATTTGCTGACCACGCCTATCAGCCGTTGGGTAGAGGCTTGCAACCGGGGTGATTGTCGGATGGCCTCTAGCTCTTCCCGTGGGGACCCTAACAGTGCCCAAAAGCGCAATAGGTCGGCGGCCAGTTGTGCTTGTTCGCCCGCACAGACCGCACAGGTGGGTTCATCTCCTTGGTCGGAGATGCTCTGCAAGGCCACATGCAGCCTGGACGCGCCACAGGTGGGGCAACTACCCGTCAATGCATCCAGTCTGACCCTGAATTGGCGGTCGTTGATCTCATCCAAAGCCGCGTCGATGGCGGCGTGCTCTACCTTCATGCGATTTCATCCCTTGGGGAGATAGCCCCTTCTTGTAGTCAGTGCGGGCGCAGAGCACCCGCACTGACGGTGCGACAACTAGTACAGCTCGGCGTAAATAATTAGGTAGATTGTCCACGAATTATGTATACTGATAGGCATCGGAGTCAACCACAAGTGAAAGTGAGAACGAGATGCCTGGACCGAAAGCAGATCCCATTACCCTATCAGAAGAAATGCTCCACGGTTTGGAAGTGCTGGAGAAAGGCCATAAGACGGGTCAA
>JAGNDO010000056.1 GCA_018003515.1 Caldilineaceae bacterium | reverse complement strand
CATTTTTCGCCATTTCTGAACAAAAACAGCCGATTTTACCGGATCTTGGGAGATGCCGGGGTAGACGCATGGTCAGACTCCATGCCCTTGTGACTACCCCGGCATCCCCCAAAGAGCCAAACTCAAGCCAATCCAGGGACGGCGGAGAGATCCGATGTCCCTGGATTTTTGATCAGTCGTATTGAAGAAAGGCCAAGACCATGATCCCATCACAACTTCGTCACGCCCTGGATCGGGCCGAAACAGTCCTCTGCATCAGCCATGTCAGCCCCGACGGGGACGCCCTTGGCAGCTTGCTGGGCATGGGCCATCTACTCACCGCCCTGGGCAAGCGGCCTACGCTGGCTTTGCATGACAAAGTCCCCGCAGATTTTTTCTTCCTGCCCGGAGCTGAGACGATCATCAGCCCGGAACAAGTGGGGGGCGACTACGACCTGATCGTCGTTTTGGACGCCTCTAGCAGTGACCGCATGGGTGACGTCTATCGCCGGGATGCCCACAGGGCCATCCCCATGCTGGTGATCGACCATCACATCACCAATACCAATTTTGGCCAGATCAATTGGGTCGATCCCTCCTGCGCCGCGGCCTGTCAGATGTTGGTCCTCTTGGCCGACGAGATGAACATGCCCCTGTCCCAGAATATAGCCATCTGCCTGCTCACCGGGCTGGTGACGGACACCCTCTGCTTCCGCACCCCCAACACGGATGCCCGGGTGCTGGAAGCGGCCATGCGTCTGGTGGACGCCGGGGCGGATCTGGCCAACATCGCCGCCCGCACGGTCAACAGCCTGCCCATCCGGGTCTTCAACCTGTGGGGCCAGGTCTTCCCTCACATTGGCTTTGAGGACGGGGTGATCTGGGCACCGGTCAGCTTGGTCAATCGGTGGGCTGCCGGTGTTGGTCCCGGAGAGGATGGCAGCCTCAGCAGCAAGCTGATCATGGCCAACGAGGCCGACATCAGCGCCACCTTTGTGGAGAAGATCGACGAAAAGGGGGAGGCTGTGGTGGAGTGCAGCTTCCGGGCCAAGCCCGGTTTCGACGTGGCCCAACTGGCCCTCTCCTATGGCGGCGGCGGTCATCCGCCGGCGGCTGGCTGCACCATTAAGGGCGAGTTGTACGCAGTCACCGAGCGGGTGGTGGCGGATCTGCGTACGCTGCGCCGCAACATCATGGCCGCCCGCAATGAGCAGACAAAGGCATAAATATGCGTGCATCAGGACAGGATCTGGCCGGTGTGTTGGTGATCGACAAGCCGGGATTGCCCCAATGGGAAGCCGATGCGGCCGGTTTCCGCGCACCGCCCACCAGCCACGATATTGTGCAATGGGTGCGGCGGCGCACGGGCCAGCAACGCATCGGTCACACGGGCACCCTGGATCCCTTTGCCAGCGGCGTACTCGTACTCTGTTTGGGTCAGGCCACCCGGCTGGTGGAATATTACCAGGGCCACAACAAGAGCTATTGGGCCAGGGTCGTCCTGGGCACGGCCACCAACACCTATGACGGCCAGGGCGAAGTCACGCACAGCGCACCCCTGCCCGACTTGGATCGGGCAGGCATCGAAGCGGTGCTGGCCCAATTCCGCGGACCGATCCAGCAGATCCCGCCTATCTATTCGGCCATCAAGCAGGGGGGCGAAAGCGTCCACTACAAGGCGCGCCGGGGCGAGGATGTGGTCATGGTCCCCCGCCCTGTTACGATCCACCGGCTGGATCTGCTGGCCATCCACACCCAGGATGGCCGCCCGGCCATGGTGGATCTGCGCATCACCGGCTCGGCCGGCACATACATCCGCAGCCTGGCCTATGATTTGGGGCGGGCCTTGGGCAGCGCCGGCCACCTCAGCATTTTGCGCCGGGAGCAGGCAGGCTTCTTCAACCTGGACCACGCCTACCCTCTGGCCGACCTGGCCCACCTCACCCGCACGGACGATTGGACCCCCTTCCTGAAGCCCCCCGGTTTTGGCCTTGACCTGCCCGCTTTTTCTTTGACGGAGGAAGAGATCCAGCGCTTCGGCTTTGGCCAAAAGGTGATCTTGACCGGGGCAGAGACCCACTTGGCTGACGGAGAACTGGCCCAGGGCATTGGCCCCGACGGCGGCTTCCTGGGCATCCTGGCCAGCCTGGGACCAGCCCAAGAGGCGGGCGGCACAGTCTGGAAGCCCGCCAAGTGGTTTGCGGCTTGATAGACAAATCAAAATAACAGCGCACAATCGAGGAGTGAGCATCCTCAGATGCGAACGGCCCGGCATCTGAGGATGCCTACTCCTCGACTGTGCGACTTTTGGTTGATGTCACTGTGAGATTGTTTCAAATTTCACAACCTCCGTGGTAGGATTGGGCAAGGACCAATGCCCAATGCACAATGAGTTTGTGCGGCACTCCGCATTTTCAATTTTCCATTCTCAATTTTCCATTCTCAATTTTCCATTCATTTTTCGCCTATGCAGATTTTGCGGGATGTTCGTCAATCTAGCGTGACCGGACCTACGGTGCTGACCATCGGCAATTATGATGGGGTGCATCGAGGCCATCAGGCGTTGTTGGATCGGGTGGTGGCCGAGGCGGCGGCGTATGGCGAGGCCCATCCCCTGGTCGTGGCCCAAACCGGGCCGGTCAACGCGGGGCTGCTGACCTTCGATCCCCATCCTCTGTCCGTGCTGCGCCCGGATATGCCCCTGCAACTGCTCACCACGCCCCAAGAACGGTTGGATCTGGCCGCCGGCCAGGGGATCAACCTGGGCATTCTGCACCCCTTTGACCGGGAGACCGCCAGTCTGCCTCCCGCCGCGTTTATGCGTCTATTGGTGGAGAACCTGGGGCTGGTCTGCTTGGTCACCGGGCCGGACTTTGCTTTGGGCCGGGACCGCACAGGGGACTTGGCCGCCCTTGCCGCCCTGGGCAAGGAGTTGGGCTACAGCGTCGTCACCCTGTCTACGCTGGATTGGCGGGGCGAGGCCGTGCGCAGCCGGGTGATCCGGGAACTGCTGGGCCAGGGGGATGTGGAGCGGGCGGGCCGACGCCTGGGCCGCAATTACACCGTCACCGGTCCTGTGGTGGCCGGGGATGGCCGGGGCCGCACGATCGGTATTCCCACAGCCAATGTGGCCTATCCGGCCCACAAACTGCTGCCGGCCGATGGGGTCTACGTCACCCGCACCCGGCTGGGCGAGGATGGGCCGAGCTTCGGCAGCGTCACCAACATCGGCGTGCGGCCCACGGTGGATGGACGGCATCACAAGGTGGAGAGCCATCTGCTGGACTTTCCGGCTGGGGAGATCTATGGGCAGACCGTCACCATCGAGTTTCTGCACCGGCTGCGGGGCGAACAGCACTTCGCCAGCCTGGACGACCTGATCTCCCAGATCCGGGCGGATATCCAGGCGGCCCGGCGGGTGTTGGGATGAGCGACTCAGGGATTGATCCACAAATCTGCACAAATCTGCACGAATCGTTTTTTACCGCGAAGGCGCAGGGAGCGCAAAGAGAAACAAAGGGTCTTTCTTTGCCAAACAGCGCGCCGTTCACCCCTGGGTGTGGGGGCTAGATCATGCGCTTCCTCTTCACGTCGGCCCAAATCCCCGGCCATCTGGATTGGGGCGGCTATCTGGCCACGGCGTCCGAATTGGTGAACCAGGGCCACCACGTGTTGTGGGCCACGGGTGGGGCCATGCTGCCCACCTTGGCCCGCTTCAACGTCCCCGGCCACGCTTTGGCCGAGACGGGCTGGCTGTGGCCGCCGCCTCCGCCCTTGCAGCCAGCGCCAGACATTGATGACGCCGCCCTGCAACGGATGCGCATGGCCAGGGCACTGGATCAATGGCTGGAAGAGGATCGGGTGGCCGCAGCGGTGGACGAACTGCTGCCCGTGGCCGCCGCCTTCCGCCCGGATCTGGTGGTGGGCGAGATGTTCATGAGCGCCGCGCCCATCTTGGCCGAGATGCTGGGCGTGCCCTTTGTGGTGGCTGGCTGGCCCGCCACCCGCAACACGGTCCACCCCAGCGCCCAGATTGTGGCAGCGATGGCCCAAGAGCGGCTGGCCCGGCTCTTCGCCCGCTTTGGCGTGCAAGGGGCCAACTGGGCCGCGGACGGTCCCCCGGCCATCAATTCTCCCCATCTTCACCTCACCTATTGGAGCGAACGCTGGTATCAGGGCATGCCCTTGCTGGGGCAAAACCGCTATGTGGGCGGCGCGGCCCCGGCTGCCCGGCCCTGGCGCACCCCCTGGCTGACCCAACTGCCCATGGATCGACCCTGGGTCTTCATCACCCTGGGCACCAGCTTCACCAACGACCCCAACTTCTTCATCAACAGCGCCCATGCCGTGGTGAAGGTGGGCGGTCTGCCCATCCTGGCCGTGGGTCAGGGCTTCCCCAACGAGACATTGAACCAATTGCAACCCAAGCTGCCCAGCCCGCGAGTCGTCACCACGGAGATCGACTTTAGCGAAGTGCTGCCCTACGCCGCGGTCGCCATCCACCACGGCGGCGCGGGGACCACCCACGCCCTTGTCACCCACGCCGTGCCCCAGATCGTCGTCCCCCATGCCGCGGACCAGGGCCGCCAGGCCGAGGGCGTGGCCCGCACAGGCGTGGGCGTGCGCCTGCATCCCCGCCAGGTGGTGCCGGACAATCTGGCCAAGATTTTGCAGGCCATGCTGCCCAGCGACGCCCCTTTCCGGGTCAACGCCCGGCGGCTTCAGCACGAGTTTGCCGAGTTGGGCGGCGTGGCGAAGGCGGCGGGGTTGTTGGTGGAGGCTGCTGGCGGTGAGCGGGTGAAGGGGTGAGCGGGTGAGCGGGTGAAGGGGTGAAGGGGTGGCTCGTTCCAACGCTCTGCGTTGGAACGATGGGGGACGCTCTGCGTCCTGTGGCGCGGTGACAACCACCGCCGGGGGATGAATCCCCCGGCTGGTCGGGGAAACCCGATGAATCGGGTTGGGGGTGGGGGAGATTGAGCAGCGCCAACCGGAGGTGAAGATGGCGAAGTTTTTCGATGTGACATCAGTTTATGCCGAAGAAGACACCCTCGTCTTGACCGTTGACGGCGCACACTATCGCATCCCCTGGCAGACTTGCTCGCCACGATTGGCGGCGGCCCAGCCCCCCGAACGCGCCGTGATCGAAGTTTCGCCATCAGGCTATGGGTTGCATTGGCCTCTGGTTGACGAAGATCTGGCCTTGCGTCCGCTGTTGGCGGTTGCGGAACGGCTGGTCGATATTGAACAAGACACCCATGATCGGATCCCCGAAATGAAACCACGAGAACGCGTATTGGCCGCCCTGCGCCACCAAGAGCCAGACCGGGTGCCCCGATTCGAGATCTGGATCGACGCCTTGTTCGACGAACTGGGCCAAAGCGACCCGGCCAGCGTCTATGCGGCCCTGGGCCAAGACTGCGTCATGATGCCGACCCATCATCCCCCGCAGAGCAATGCTTGGCGCAATGGTGTGGACGAGTGGGGCCGGGTGTGGCAGGACGGCATGTTCACCACCGGGGTGGTGGATACGCTGGCGGATCTGGATCGGTACAGTCCACCCCTGGAGTATGTGGAACAATTCTACGATGAGGACCAAATTCGGGCAGTCCGGGCGGCCTATCCCGACCACTGTTTGATCTTCGGCACCCACATCGGCCCCTTCACCGCCTCGTATATGGCTATGGGCTTTGAGCGCTTCTTCTTGCGCCTCAGCACGGACATGGACTTTGTGCAACAACTGCTGGACGCCCGCACGGACTGGTGCATCGCCATGTATCAGAAGGCCATCAGCCTGGGCGCGGAGGTCGTTGTCCTGGGCGACGACGCGGCCCACGGCGGTGGCCCCATGATCTCCCCCCGCATGTGGCGACAATTCATCCTGCCCCACCATCGCCGCATTGTGGAGGCCCTGGACGTGCCCGTGATCTGGCACAGCGACGGCGACATGACGCGCCTGTTGCCATCGGCCATCGAGGCGGGCTTCGTCGGCGTCCACGGGCTGGATGTGTTGGCCGGCATGGATTTGGCCAAGATCAAGCGGGAATACGGCCAGGATCTGGTCCTGATCGGCAACCTGGATGTGCGGGTGCTCTTCGATTCGGACCTGGACGCCGTGCGCCGAGAGGTGGATCGCTGCATGGCCCAGGGCGCAACCGGCGGGGGATATATGATCGCCAGTTGCAATAGCATCTGCGAGGGGATGAACCCGGCGGCGGTGGCGGAGATGTTTCGGTATGAGGGGGAGGTGGGGGGGTGTTGAGGGGGGTCGCGTCCAGAGGGGGACAGATCCGCGACGGGCGAACGTGGGCATTCCGGGAAAGGGCTGGTTCTTCTTGGGTCAAGTGAGCGGTGTTGGCCCATTCCCGGAAAGGGCGAGATCATCCCACCAATCCCGGAATGGGCCAACACATCTTCCTGAACACAAAAAGAACCGGCCCATTCCGGGATTGTCCGCTTTGTTTTCAAATTAGACGCGCACCATTTTTTGAGCGTAGACAAAGAGAGAAAAACGTGGTATTGTTTGGTAGAAGGATAATTCAGATGTCATGTCTTTTGGCCTAGCGATCCCACTTTTGTTCAGAAAACCGCCTGCCAGGATTAAAGAACAAAGTTCTGATGTGCGACCAAGAGATTCTGATACTAAGGGGAGAACCTGACAAAATTCAGGCTCTCCCCCTTTTTTAGTGTAGATCTGACGTGTTCTTGTAGATAAGAAAGAGGGGGAAGAGCCATATGACTCTTCCCCCTCTTTCTTGCCTAGCGGAATCTGGTCAATCTAGATCATTCCACTTTTGTTCAGAAAACCGCCTGCCAGGACGAAAAACTGAACGACTGCGAACATGAGACTTGCTAGATCTGCTTCGATCTCGACACACCCAAACTGAGGTATATCTACCCTTAACCTGACCATAGGAATCACCTCCTTTCCGATCAAGATTTCGATAGTTGCAATAATTACTATGGCTGAAAATGTGTTCTAAGTCAATAGATGAGTGGCGAATTTGGGATAAGTGCAGGGATAGTTGGGATAAATATAGGGATAGTTGAGATAAGTGAAGAGGTGGTTGGGATAAACAGGGGGTATTGAGGCGGAATTGGATTGAATGGTACAGCCAGGCGTAAGTAAGTCCGGGAAAAGAGCGCGCTAGTCAGGTCCGTGACCTGGCGGGTCGACACGGGATTCCCGGGCGATCCATTCGTCAACCCGCCGGTCACGGACCGGCTACGAGCGTAAGGTTTCCCGGACTTACTTACGCCGGGCCGTACTAGGGAAATTGGATTTTGACGTTCCACCGAGCAAGATAAATGTGATGAAATCGTTGAATGATTTGGGACTGGTGCGGTTGTCTCAAATACTGGGTGTAAACGGATTGACGTTGACGATGGAGATGCCTCCCTTTGTGAGCGGATCCTGTTGGTGGCTGCTTCTGGGTTGGGCGATTGATTGAGGCTCATCTACTAGGAAAGGAGGTGAGTCAAGGCTTTTGACAGCGGTCTCGGCTCCTGGTAGCATGATTTTAGATTATGGAGCGGCATCCACCTAAATTATCCATAAGGACCACATCAATGAATGACTTATCACTCGACCATATCCCCGGCACCCCGCACAAAGACCTCCTGAAATCCTTAGCCGAACTGGCCTGGGCCAATCCCGCCATCCAGGCCATTTGGGTGGGCGGCAGCATCGCTTCGGGGAAGAGCGATCAAGAGTCCGACATCGATTTCCGCGTCGCTATTGATGAGCCGACTGTGGAGACATGGCCACAGGTTGACTGGGACAACCTGCTCCCGCTCCCACCGGTCGGGATGACCACCCTGCGCTTTGGGCCGAAGGCGATCTTGCATCACATGCTTTTGGACAACGGGGTACTGCTCGACTACTACATCCAGACCTGCGACACGCACTATGCCGAGGTGGCCGTCAAACTGATCGCCGCCAGGACCGATGAATTGGCCGAGACCATCCGGTCGTTTTCCGGCGCAGAAGTCTCTGTCCATGTGGATGTTGATCCCGAACGAGTGCGACAGCTTTTTGTCGACTATTGGATCATCACCCACAAGGAGATGAAGGCCATCCATCGCAACCAGGCATTGATGACGACCATTGGTCTGCATCACGAGCGCATGAGCCTGCTGCGGGCGCTTTTTATCCAGCAAACCGGCAAAGATCTGGATGCTCGCCCGACGATTCATGCCTTGTCGGCCATGATCACAGCGATTTCGGACAACGGCCAAGGTCCTTGGGTGGAGCTGGGATCCCCGGTCCGGTCGCTCCATGAGGCGAAGATCGCCATTGAACTCATACGAGACCGCATGTCGGCAATCGGCCATGCGTTGGCCGACAAGATGGGCTTTGCCTATCCAGAGAGGCTGGAGGCGGTGGTGAGAGAGGCGTGGGAATCCGGGTGGGCAGGCGTTGAATCGGGCGAACCATCGAGCGACGTGAAACCCGTTTGGCCCTCTCCTTCCCCCTGAACCAAGACATGGGGACATCCAAGGATCGGTGCAAAACCATTCAGGGATGACACAGAACCCTTCGGGAGCGACGCCCTGCCTTTCGGGAACGACGCCCTGCCTTTCGGGAGCGACGCCCTGCCTTTCGGGAACGACGCCCTGCCCTTCGGGAACGACGCCCTGCCTTTCGGGAGCGACGCCCTGCCTTTCGGGAACGACGCCCTGCCTTGCGGGAGCGACGCCCTGCCTTTCGGGAACGATGCCCTGCCGTTCGGGAGCGATGCACTGCCATTTTTTGCCGATGCAAAATCATTTCTTGCTGATGCAGAACCGTTTCTCCTCGATGCAAACCCGGAGAATAAAACGAAGAGGGGCCATCCAGCCAACAGCCGGATGGCCCCTCTTCGTTTTATGTGTCGAACATATTCTTTTTCTGAATAGCGGGCCTGAATTTCACAATGCCGGACAACTCTCCCGAATGGCCCCCACCACCCGTTCGATCTGGGATCGGGTCAACGAGGTGGCCGAGGGCAGGTAAAAACCGTCTCGGCAGAGTTGCTCGGCCACGGGGAAGCGTTGGCCTTTGAATTGGTTCCAGTAGACCGGCTGGCAGTGCATGGGGATGAAGAAGGTGCGGGTCTCGATGCCCCGATCGGCCAGGGCGACGCGCAGGGCGTCTCGGTTCATGCCGTATTGGGTTTCGTCCACCATGATGCCGTACATCCAGAAGACGTTTTTGGCCCAGGCCGCTTCCGGCGGCGTGGTGATGCCCGGCACGTCCCCCAGGAGGTCGGAATAGTAGGCGGCGTTGGCCCGGCGCATGGCCACAAAGCTCTCCAATTGTTCCACTTGGCCCAGCCCCACCGCGGCTTGCAGATTGGTCATGCGATAGTTGAAGCCGACAAATTGGTGCCAGAAATGGCGTTCGTTGCTAAACGCGTGGTCCCGCAGATTCCAGGCCAGCCGGGCGATCTCCTCGTTGTCCGTAGTGATCATGCCCCCCTCGCCCGTGGTGAGGATCTTGTTGCCGTAGAAACTGAAACAGGCGGCGTCCCCCAGGCCGCCGGCCCGTCGGCCCTTGTACTCGGCCCCGTGGGCCTCCGCGGCGTCCTCGATGATGTGGATGCCGTGCTTGCGCCCCAATTCGAGGATGGGGTCCATGTCAACCGGGTGGCCGTAGATGTGGACGGGGACGATGGCCTTGGTGCGGGGGGTGATCTTGGCCGCCACATCCGCCGGGTCCATCTGCCAATAGGCGGCTTCGTTGTCCACCAGCACCGGGGTGGCTCCACAATAGGTCACCGCGTTGATGGTGGCGATCATGGTGAAGGTGGGGATGATCACCTCATCTCCCGGCTCCAGGCCAAGGGTGGCCAGGGCCAGATGTAGGGCCACCGTGCCGTTGGCGCAGGCCACCCCATAGCGCACCCCACAGGCGGCGGCAAACTGTTTCTCAAAGTCTCGGATAAAGGTCCCCGCGGACGAGATCCAGTTGGTCTTCACCGCCTGTTGCACATAGGCCAGTTCGTTGCCAGAGAGGGTAGGCTCGCACACGGGGATGATCCCTTGGCGATTTTGTTCGTCAAAGCTGGGGATGGGCGCATAGTGGGCCTTCACCACCGGGTCCTTGGCCGGGATGATGGCGGCCAGATCGCCCATTTCTTCTAAAGATAGTTTTGCCGGTTGCAGCATGGTTAATTCCTCTCAAAACGTAGTCGCACGATTGTTCCGAAATACTTCCGCCCTTTGATCAAATAATCCCACAAGTTGATACCCGTCTTGCTTTCACCGGCCAGCCGGGGGACGCACTGATAGGGCGCTTCCTTCACCACAAATCCTGCTTTCACCGCCCGCCCCAGGAGATCGATGCAATACTCCCCATAATCCCCCCGCAGGCGGATGGCCCGTAGCACCGGGGCTTTGGCCGCCATAAAGCCGCTGGTCCAATCGGTCACCGGGCCGCCCAAGAGCAGGGAGGCAAAGTGGTTGATGATCCAGCTCAACCCCCTGGCCATTGCGCCGTGGGCCACATCCGCACCGCCGGGGATCCAGCGGGAACCTGCGGCCACATCCGCGCCGGCGTGGAGCAGGGCCAGCAGGCCGGGCAGCTCCTCCGGCGGCATGGAGAGGTCGCAGTCCATCCACGTCACCGCGTCCGCGCCGTGGGTGTGGATGGCCTCGTCGATGCCCCGCTGGATGGCACTGGTCAGCCCGCTTTCGCCCATGCGCCGGATCAGAATCAGCCGGGGATCGCCGGGAAAATTCACCTCGGCGGCGATGGCGTCCACCACCTGCCAGGTCTTGTCCGGCGAATCGTCATCCACCACCAGGATCATATAGGGCGGCTCCACCGCAGCCAGCAGGCGGCGGATCAGGGGCTCGATGTTGTCCCGTTCGTTATAGGTGGGGAGAACTGTGCAAACACGCATGGGCGAATCCTATCGCGCCAAACAAAACAGGCTGGACCCGATGGGCAGATCCCATCGGCGCACTATCTGGGCTTCCCCGGCCAGGATGGCGTGGCCAAGGGTGTTGAGCGGCCCGTCGGCCTGGAAGCCGCTGTCCACCGCTGCCAGGCCCAGGCGTTGCAGATGGCGGTTGGCCGCGGCCAGGGGCAGGAGCAGGCTGTTGGCATGGGTCAGGCGCACGGGGGCAAGCCCGGCCGCGGCCAGGGCGTGGCGGATCTCGTGGGCATGGTGACGGCGGGCCGTGCCAAAGGCGGCATCGTGGGGGCTGGCCAGCCAGGGCAGGGCACTGACCCGGAAGAGCAGCACACCCCCTGGCCGCAACAGCCCACGGCAACTGCGCAACGCCCCAATTAACTCTACACCGGATTGATCAAAAACATCCAATCCCACCACCAATGCACAGCTTTGATCCGCCAAGGGCAGATGGCCCACATCGGCCTGAACCAGGGGGCCGGGGCCGCGCAGCCGGGCGTGGGCCAGGGCATCCCCCCGCAGATCCAGGCCGATCCGGGTGCGGTCCGGCCAGCGGCGGCCCAGATCGGCCAGAAAAGCCCCGCTGCCGCAGCCGATCTCCGCCACGGGGCCGGGGGGCAGGGTCACGCCATCCAGCAGCCCCAGGCCGATCTCCCGCATGCCCCGGCTCCACCAGTGGTGGTCTTCCACCCGATAGAGATAGGGCAACTGATCGCCAACCAAGCCCAGGGGGGCATGACCTGGCTGTCTACGCCACATGCGGACTAATTCCCCACAGAGATGTCGCCAAGCCGAATCGATCCGGTTGCTGGCAGTCGTTTGCCGTCGGCTTGATAGAGTCCAATCTCCAGCGCATAGGTCCCGGCCGGCAATTCCGGGGGCAAGGCCACTTGATATTCATCCAGAATCAGCCAGCCCTGGCGCCAGCGGACGCTGGGCAAGCTGCCGCCGCCGGGTGGCCCATCCTTCCCGGCAACCAGCACCGTGGGGGCTGTGTCCGCCGCGCTGAGGAGATGGACAAAGACGGTCCACTCTTGGGTCGGCGGTTGGTCAACGGCCCAATGCAGTTGAATATAGAGCATGTCGCCGGGGTGGGGATCCACGGGCAAACTATCATACCCAAGCAGGCGGATACCGTCACCCAGGGAAGCCGGGCGGGCGTGCTTGGGGTGACGCCTGGGCAGGCTCCCTGCGGGCCGGGTGTAGACTCGGACACTGAGATCGCCGCTCCAATCCTTCCATTCCTGGGTGAGGATTGCATCAGGAAAGACGTGGGGCAAGAGCAGCCGGGTGCGGAAATCCTCCTGTTCGAGGACCACGTACTGTTCGGCAACCTGGATGGGTCCGGCCGCGGCGGGAAAAACGGAGCGGCCATCAAAGGTCGTCAGCCGGGGTTTGGGAGCGGTGAGCAGGGAGAACTCCAGGGTTGGGTGGGTGATGGTTCTGGGTGTGAAGAAGATGGGCGTGTCCGCGGGCATCTTCATCATCCAGCGGCCGGCATCCCAAAGCCCCCCATCAAAGGCATAATAAAGCGCGGGGGACTTTGCCCAAACCCCAAAATAATCGTATACGGACAAACCGCCGCCCACAGCAAGCAGCACAACCCCTGCGCCAACCGCGGCATAGCGAAGGCGTTTTGTCCATGTTGAATGGGCAGCGATGGCCAACGGCATACTCGCGCCCAACCCAACCAGCAGGGCCGTGGGCGCAGACACGCCCAGGATGCGATGAAAGTGGGGGACTTGGTCGGTCACGATGCCGGGGAGGGCCAACCCAACCATGCCAAAAAGCAACATGGCGTAGACCGGTCGCTTGACCCGCCACAGCGCCACGAGCATGCCCACATAAAAGGGGATGGTCAGCCAGAGGTTCAAGACGGGGACACCGGGCAGATTGCGACGCAGTTCCGGATCGCCCGATGCGCCCCACAGGGCAAACATGCGCACGCTTGTCCAGAGGTTGGCCCACAGGTCCGGTCGTTCGGCATCGGCGATGACAGAGATCTGTTGCGGGCGCAAAAGCATCAACTCTGGACGCTGCCAAAAGAGAACCAGGAGGGGGGCGACCAAACCGAAGGCCACCGCGCCGCAAAGCAGAAGGCCGATCCCCCGTTTGCGCAGGGTGGACGGCTCTTTCCAGGCCAGGGAGGCAAGGATCAACAGGGCAAGAAAGGGGATGATCCAGGCGGCCTGATAGGTGTAGAGGGTGGCGGCCAGGGCAACCCCGGTGGCGACAAAGGTCAACAGGTTGCCCGTGCGCCAACTCCGCAAGAGCAGCCAGGCCCCGACCGTCCACAGCAGGGGCACAAAGATCGGCTCGATCCCCATGCGGCTAAAATGGATATGCCAGCGCAGGACAGCCATGCTGGCCGCGGCGAAGAGGGGGAAAAGGGGCGGCAATGCCTCCTCGTGGCGACGCATCTCTTCGGCAAGCAGATAGAGGGCCAGCACCCCTAACAGCCCCACCATCGCCGCGGTGGTGCGCATGGCAACCGGTCCGACCTCGCCGCCAAAGTGCTGAAAGAGGCCAAAGGTGATGGCATTGGCATAGGCGTTGACCGGAGGCACGCCAAAACCACCCTCCAAAAAGATGGGGCGATAGGTGGGATCGGTCAGGATTTTCCAGGCTTCCATCCCCTCGTAGGATTCATCCAGATGGAAACCGGGAGGCAGGGTGTCAATTTGCCACAAGCGCAGCCCCGCCGCCAAAAGCAGGATGACGAACAGAGCGAGAAGGCGAGATTTTGTAATCTTCATGAAGCACCGGGATGGAAGAGAATGAATGTGGATACGGTTGATGGAGACTCTTTTTAGGGAGCAGGACTTATCGGCCCAATCAGCACCTGATTGTCAGGCGTCCCCGGCACGCCCAACCGTTGCTGATCTTCCGGCGTGTAAAAGCCCACGGCCATGAAGAGATCCCCGGCGGGCAAGTCGGCGGGGAGGGCAAACTGGAGTTCATCGATCACCACTTCGCCGGGCAGCCATTGGGTGGTGGGGCATGTGCCGTCACCGGGCGGACGGTCCGCGCCGGCCAGGAAGAGCAGATCTCCCTCTGCATTGCGCCACAGCAGATGGGCGAAGGCGGTGTAATCCGCGGAGGGCGGGGCGTTTACCTGCCAATAGAGCCGGGTGTAGAAGGGTGCGCCCGCAGCCATCCCCGCCGGGGGGAAGAGTTGATGACCCAGCAGGTCAATGCCATCGCCCAGGGGGGTAGGCTGGGGCTGCATCTCCGGGAAGACGACCGCGCCGCCCCCCGGCTGCTCCAAGCGTTTGGCCCAGATTTCGCCAGAGGTCTCCACCACTGAGGTGATCACGGCGGCGTTGGGGAAAATGGCGGTCAGTAGCGGCTCGCTGCGGAAGTCCTCTTTGGGCAGAATGTAATAGCGGGCCGGCACATCCGTGGCTACCCGCACGCAGATCCGCCCGTCAAAGCCCGCCGGCATGGGGACGTCGGGATGGTCCGCCAGCATGTAGGCCAGGGTCGGGTGTTCCTGGCCCCGGGGCGTGATGTACGTGCGCACGTCGTCGTCCGCGCCGGCGATCTGCTCGGCCACCTGGGTGAAGCCCACATCCCAGGCCGGGAAGAGATCGGGCAGATTCGCCCATTCCACAAAATAGGCCCGCCAGGTCAGACCGAAGGATGTGGCCAGGATCAGCCAGCCCACGGCCAGATAGGCCACGGCCCCGCGCCGCCACAGCCGGGTCAACAAGCCCACTGCGCCATCCATCCCCAGGGCCGCCAACAGCACCACAAAGGGGATGGCCCCGATCGCCCGCTGAAAGTTGGGCGCAAATTCGCTCAACAAGGTGGGCAAGAGCATCACCCCCAGCCCGGCCAACAGCCAAAGCCGGGCCAATCGCCAGAAACGGGCCAACACCCACAACAGCCCCAATCCAAAGAAGGGGGCCAGCAGCCAGTCCAGCGCCGCACGCCCCGGTACATTGGATCGGGGATTGGCGTCCCCCGTCCCGGCAAACATCCCTGCCACGGCGCTCAGATTTGCGCCCAATCCCTGTGCGCCGTCGCGTCCTTCCCGCCCGATGATGGTCACCTGGTCCACCCGGGTGGTGAAGGAGACGGGATTTTGGATAAAGTAGATCCCGATGGGCGCGGCCACCAGCACGGCCACCACCAACCCCACGGCCATGCCGGGCAGATGGGCGACCAGCCGTTCCCGTTCCTGCCAAAAGGCCACGACCAGCAGAGGCAGCAAAATCAGCGGCAGCAGGCGGGCGGGCAGATAGGTATAGAAGCTGAGTCCGGCGAAGAGGCCGGTGAGGATCCAGAAGGTGAAGGGGTGAAGGGGTGAGCGGGTGAAGGGGTGAGCGGGTGAAGGGGTGAGGGGGGGTAGCGCCGGTTGAGTAGCCCGACTGAACGAACCAAATAGTCTACCCAAAAAGGCAGGGCGTATCGAAACCCGAGCGGGTGAAGAGGGATCGCTGTTCCAGGCGCGCCAGAGGGCGGCCCAGAGCAGGGTTTCGATGAGGACGAAGAGGGAGAGGCGGATGCCGTAGCGGGCGAAGACCTGGCTCCAAAACAAACCCAGCACGGCCGCGCCGCTCCACAGGGCAAAGGCCCGGCGCTGTTTGACCCCCAGCCACGGGGCCACTTCCCAGGCCAGCCAGACCAGCGCCGGGGTGAGCAGTGCGCCGCACAACGCTGGCACAGCCCGGATGGACCACACGGACAGGCCATTCGCCCGATGTACCCACGCCATCAACCAAACATAGAGGGCCTCCCGCCCCTGGTTGCCCGTGAGAAAGACCGGCCATGTGCCGACGGGGGTGTGGGCCAGTTTCCAGGCATCCAGTCCGTTGAAAGCTTCGTCGTAAAAGAGGCCGGGCGGCAGGGTCTCCAGCCTGTGGAAACGCATGACCAGGGCGATCCCCGTCAACACCAAAAGGGTCAACCATCCGAGGCGGCCGATTCTCTGGTTGTCCGAACTGGAAGTGTGACGCTGTTCTGTGGTATTGAAACTCATGCCGCGCATACCCTATCCGATGACCGTGCCCGATGTCTTCAACTCCCCTCGATTCCGGGAGAGGAAGGCCGTGTCCACGGTGACGCCGATGCGGGGGAGGGCGAATTGGAGGGGGTGGATGTCCGTGTCCTGGCCCGTCTCGTTGGCCTGCACGATCTCCGCCACCAAGCGGCCCAGCACAGGCGCGGTTTTGAAGGACGACCCGCTGGTGCCAATGCAGACATAGTAGCCGGGCAGTTGGGTGCGGTCCACAATCGGGTACCAATCCTGCACGGTGACATCGTAGAGGTCCGCCACCCCCTTGGCCGGGCCTTGGGTGATGGTGGGGAAGCGCTTCATCAGCCGCAAAGTCTGGCGCTGGCGATAGGCCTGGGTCACGTCCCGGTTGAACTCATCCGGGTCCGCCACAAAGTCAAACACATCACACTGGGGGTCCGTGGACCCCACAATCACATCCCGCCCGCCAGATTCGGGCCGAAAATAGATGCCCCCGTCCAGGTCCCCCACGATGGGCGTTTTGCCCCCATCCCCCTCATCGCCCTGAGCCAGGGGGTTGGCCACCGCATGAACCTCCCGACGCAGGGGCCGGGTTTCCAGGGGCAGGGTCACGCCCGCCATCCTGTTGATGATGGAAGAGTGGGGACCGGAGACGTTGACCACCACGTCCGCGTCAAGAGTCTCACCCCCGTCCACCTCCAGCCGGAAGCGACGAACGGGTCCCGCTTCAATCGCCGTCACCCGGCTGCGGAAACGGAAGACCACCCCATCTCGCTGCGCGGCCAAGCGCAAGTTCTGCGCGGCCAGGGCCGGGAAGACCACATAGCCCGCATCCGCCTCAAAGACCGCGCCCTGCACGGATCGGCCACTCTCCTCAAAAAAGCCCGGATCGTCCACCGGCGTGGGGGGAAAAAACGAGTCCGTGGCGATGAAGGGGAAGCGCTGGGTCAGCTCGTCCACGCTGAGGATGGTCGCATCCACGCCCAACTTCTGCATCTCCGCCACCGTGGCGCGCACGCTGTCGTCGATCTGCGGTGGGATAAAGAGCATCCCCGGACGCACAAACTCGGCCAGGGCATCGTCAATGGGGCCGACATGCTCGCCCCAATTGGCATAGACCTGTGCCCCCTCGTGGGCCAGGGCGATCATCCCCGGCTGGGCATAAAAGCGCCGCACGATCCCACACGACGCCGATGTGGAGCCGTGGCCGGCATCCCCGTTCTTCTCCAACACGGTCACGGCATAGCCCACCTTCTGCAACTCCCAGGCCGTCGCGCAGCCAATCACCCCGGCTCCGATTACGATTGCGTTCATGGTTTTGGTCCTTTGGGTTGAGGGAAAAGTTGGATAATTGTATCTTCATCGCGTACAAACACGGGTTCCGTGACCTCCACGAACTCATTCTCGAAATCCGTGACATCGTGGGTGTCCCAAAAGTGAGCCAGTTCTTCGATTGAGTCGGTGTCGGGTATTTGATCGTGGTTTGGCATGGGAAAGGTTCACGATCTATCGACTGTCGAAATCTACGACAGCCCGATTACAGCCTTCACCGGGACCGGTACTGGTCCAACTGGCTATTTCGGAGATGCGGGCACCGCTGGCATCCACGATCCAGACGTACCACGTGCCAACGATGGGGCTGGTCGCACTCACGGTGTGGGAATAGTAGCCGATTTCCCAGTCGGGATATCCTTCGTGAGGACCGGTGACCGCAGGCTGAGTGATCCAGGGGCCATCTGGTGCATCGCTAAAGACTACACTATGGCCGCTTGATGGCTGACCACTCTTGTAGCTTCGACCCTCGAACCAAGTTCCTGTTGATTGACGGTCGCAGCGGCCGACTACGGCTACGTTGAACTCATATCGGGCTACTTGCTGACTTGTCGGAGCAGAAGCCGGGGTCTGCCCTGGTCTTAGTCCTGGGGTAAATATAGGGGTAAATGTAGCGGTAATCGTAGGTGTAGGGGTTAGCCGAAGAGGAAGGATCAATAGCTGTCCTGCAAATAGAATATCCGATGTTAGACAGTTTCGAGCCTCGATTAGGAAAATATCAGTACTATAACGGCCTGCAAGCCCAGCAAGAGTATCTCCAAGTCTCACTGCGTAACGAATCTCACCTGAGCCTGCAAATGCTGAGCACCGAGAGGCTTCTGGCGGTAAAGCTGTCAAGATTGCCCTTGCTACTTCAGTCCTTGCTGACTCGATTGAGGTAATCTCTGGAGTAGAATCTGGGGTGAGGAGCGTTGGTGTTTGACTAGGTGTCGCGGGTGGTAATTCTGTTCCTTGATTAACTGGTCCAGGTGAACTGACTCGTGTGGGAGTACGCGATGACGAACGAGTTGGCGTGGCTGAACGCTGCACGACAACTGTTGGTGGCAGTAATCCCAGTGTTCGCAAATTTGTATAACTATTGTCTGGTAGAGCCGCCAAAAACACAACAAACTCGTCATTTCCCTCAATCAGGATTCTGACCGCCGATCGGATATCTCCTTCTGTACGAAATTTGGATGAAAATGTAATATCCGCAGGTGGTTGTGGATCACCCTCAGGATACTGTGGTGAGGGGGTAATCTCCTCTGTCGGGGAATGCCCTATATCTCCCGGTGTTTTAGTAGCACCTGGGATCTCGGTCATGGGCTGTGGTGTGGGCGGTACCGGTGTTGAGGTCATTGTCGCAGTTGGCGTTTGCGTCATGACAGGCAGGTTTTGAGAAAGCCCAACAATTTGATCCAAATCAGCCAATGCCTGCTCGTATTCTCCCAATTTGATAAAAGCTTTCGCTCGTTCAAATCGTGTAGATGGATTGAGAGGATTCAAGCTCACAGCGGTGTCAAGTTCCTTGACCGCCTGTTGAAAATCGCCTTCATGGACAAATTTCCGCGCCCGTCGCCAAGCATCGATCTCTAGTTTAATCTGTAAAGTCTTACCAGGTGGATCGGACTGTTCTAGGATACCTGATATTTCGTCAAGCAAGACACCGTTGTCATTGTTCCCATCAACATCGGCGAGTGTTCCATAGATTGCTTCAATGACAGCGATATGATCATCTGTATTCTGTGATATGTGTCTGCCGTATTCGGGTCTGAACAACCCTCTTTGTTCCTCTCCAGATAACCCATAGAATAGTTCGGCTGCTTCAAACCCATAACTGTCGTCTGTCTTCCACAAACGCGGCGGATCGGCGATGATTGAGAGCTGTTCTAATCGTTTGTCACTATTAGTCGTTTGGTAGAAGGCCAATTTTGCATCATCGATTTGGCGACCAACCCACCAATTGTGACCGACGACAAATAGACCAATTGCAATGATTCCAACCGCTGTAACCGCTACAACTCGATTCCAATCAATAGCCGTGTTCGCCTTGATCCATGCTAAGTTGAAAACAGCTCGATAAATCTTGTTGCGAACTTCTAGTGTCCCGTCCTCGCTCTTGATCAATCCAGCAAGTTTAAGTTGATTTTGTTCCACGGACTGACTGTTTTCGATAACGGCCTTGCCAGAATAGATTCGACGGTATAGGGTAAGTAACTGTCTTCGTTTCGGCGATTTAAGGAGACGGTCTCGAACAAATTCCAAATTGCTCTCTTTGCTTGCTTCCTTGTCCAAAAATAGCTTGGCTATGGCAAGATCGATTTCTTTTGCGGCCCAAGTCTGCTGGTCGCCCATGTCAATGACGTGGCAGACTTTCTGGGTAAGATATGGATGCCCACCGGTCCAAAAGTAAATGCGTTCAAAAATGGATTGACCTTGACCCGGATAGTGGGTTCCAAGTCGGTCAATCAAGACGCCGGCGTCATCAAGCTCGAAATCATGCAGCAAAACGCCTTTCCCGATATTGAAGGGCGTCAATCCGCGTTCTTTGATAAGATCCGCCGGCGAAGCCACACCAAGCAAAACGAATGAAATTCGATTGAAGTCGATTTCTTGCGAACGAGAGTTGTAGATGGATCGAATGGCGGCAAAAAAATCGTCGGAAAAGTCGAGCTTTAGCGTAAAATCGATCTCATCAACAAAGATAACGATCTGTTCATCCACTTCGGTCAGCAGAACATCCCGCAAGAAACTCCTGAATCGACTGGGCGCGCCCAAAGTCGATTTTTGTTCCCACCATGCCTCCAAATCCACAGATATCCGGAAGAACCGAACCAGTTCACTCAAAAAATCGAAATACCAAGTATCGGCCTCCATCGTGCCGATTTGGGTAAGATCGACAATGGCTGTTTTGACACCTTGGGCTTCAAGCCTTCTTGCCGTCCGCACCATCAAGCTCGATTTGCCCATCTGCCGGGGCGTCAAAACATAGCAAAACTCCCCCTGGCTGGCGTAACGCAGAAGTTCATCGTCAGCAGGACGATCTACGTAGGACTGAACCCGTGGCGCAAGCGTTCCCCCTGCCACGAAAAATTCTGATTGCCGAGACTCAGAAGTCACAGTAATTTACTCCGTAGATATCGATCGTAGAGATCACATCGACTGGCGTACGCGTCTCCCTTGCCCTTGATCAACCCGGCTTTCAACAGCCTGAATAACGAGATCCCATCGGTCGAATGACCAAACCGGATGATCTGCTTCATGGCTTCAATTAACTCAGGTTGCCCTGCAAGTTTACGATACAGATCCATCAGATGATGTTGAAGCGGTCCATCGTCGGTAGCCAGCGTGGGGGATATTTCGCGCCACGAAAGATGGCGGACCACCATCGTATAAAGTACTTGCCGGGTCAGGAAGGGATGGCCGCCAAGCAAATCCATCATTTCAACTACTTCTCGCTGGGCAAGGGGGCTACCATGCCGTGCATTCAATTCTTGAGTCTGTTCGACCGTGAAGTCGTGCAGATCAATCTGCAACCCCACATTGAACGGGGATTGATTATCTTCAATCAACAAATATGGTTCGGTGGAGATCACCAGAACGATATTGAGATTTTCCCAGACAGGTTTGAACGCTCGCAGATTATGCCACGATCTCAGCAGACCAAAGAAGTCTTTGTGAAACGTGGTCATGAGCAGGCGATCTGCCTCATCGATAGCCAGGATCAACGGTGTGGTGCGCTCAGGCAACACATGATCTTCTAGAAAATAGGTCAGCTTTTTCTGCGGCCCCAGCGAAGTGCGCCAGGAGTCTTCCAATTTTTCTTCATCCACGCGAGTTTCAAGCGAAATGATCTCGGCAATTTCATGCAAGAATGTGGTTTGAGATGAGCTCGCTGTTAGGTCAATTCCCTGCAAATCCAAAAGGACCGCGTGGGCATCATTTTGGCGTGCTGCATGAAGCCCACGTACCAAAAGAGACGTCTTGCCAGTTTGCCGGGGTGCCCGGATTGTGGTTGTCGTCCCAAATCTCGTCAGTTGATACCGAAGGTCGGCATCCTCTGAGCGCTCGATATAAAACCTGTCTTGAAGTCGAACAGCCCCGCCGGGCACTGACAAGGAATGGAGCAATGAGCCGTCAACTGCCGAATCGGGTTCACGGAGAGATTGCGGGAATCCTGGATCAACGTGAGGGATGGCGGAAGCCGATGATTGGCGGGTTTTGAGTTGCGGAATGTGGCCATCGGCAAGGCCCAAGAGATCGATTTCGTTTTTACCAAGCTGAAATGCGGAGGGAATGTCCTCCCCGTAGCCGAGTCCGCGGTAAAAGGCTGGAGAAAACCGCCGTGCGGTTTCATCATGCACCGATTGGGCCATACCAACCACATATGCCACTTCTTCGGAAATTGCAGCGGCTTGTGACTCAGAGTAGCACGCATTTAAGACCACACATCGCGTTGTCTCTTTGAAGATTGCAAACAACTGGCGTAGAGCTTGACCGGAAACAAGATGGACCTCGCCAGCATCATTCTTCATCACGATCTGGGAATCAGTCGTTCCATGTCCGCTAAAATGGACAATGTCTGGGCGATGACGGAGCATTAAATCTTGCAAGTCACTGGCCCGAACAGCCAAATGGGGGATAAGCTCAAATTTGTCACGAAGGTCGGCCTGCCGCAAAGCAGAATCGATGGATCGGACTTCTTCGTCCAATTGAAGCTGATCGAGTCCGATTGGATTAGCTGAGAGAAACAGAATCTTAATCATGGGGGTATTGCCGATGAAAGTGGATGAAGAAAGTGGTCAACGAGCGACTATGCTGTATTCTATCACGCAAAATGTGCCAAAACAATCACGGAGGGCAACCCCTACCACCCCACCACCTTGACCCCATCCCCGCCATTCTCCGCCACAAACGCATCGATCAACCGCCGCGCAATGCTGATCTTGGGCGGGACTTGGGGCAGCGTATCCACGCCGAACCAGCGGGCCTCGGCAATTTCGCTCTCTTCCAGGCGGATGTCGCCGCTGGCCCAGCGGGCGGTGAAGCCGACCATAAGCGAGTTGGGGAAGGGCCAGGGCTGGCTGCCAAAGTAGCGGATGGCGTCCACGTCCACCCCCACCTCCTCACCCACCTCCCGGCGCACGCACGCTTCCAAGCTCTCCCCCGGCTCCACAAAGCCGGCCAGGACGCTGAAACGCCCAGCCGGGAAACGGTGGTTGCGGGCCAGCAGAATTTCCTCCCCCGCCGCGCCCGTGCGGGTGACGGCTACGATGATGGCCGGGGAGAGCCGAGGATAGCTGGTCAGGCCGCAGGACGGGCACGTCTTGGCCCGCTCCGTGGGCAGGGTCTGCATGGGCGCGGCGCAGCGTCCGCAGAACTGGTGATCCCGGTCCCAGGCCACAATCTGCTTGGCCCGGCTGATTAGCCCAAAGATCTCTGGGTCGAAGCGGGTGAAAAGCTGGCGTAGCCCCAAGGTGATCAGGTCGTCGGGCAGGGCGGTGTTGGTGTCCACCTCGCCGGAGAAGCAGGGGATGGGCGAATCGCCCGATTCTTGGTCAAGCAGACCCAAGAATTGGGTGCGCACGGTCTCGATCCCCAGATCCGCCGGGGAGCCGATCAATGGCAGGGGAAAGGATGTGGCTGACTCAGCCAGCACCAGATCCTCTCCCCGAAAAAGCAGCCAACACGCTGCTTGCGGGAGAGGGTCCGGCGGCGTGTTGGCTGGGGTAAATCCGTAGGTTTTCAAAATATCAGACATGAGTTTCGTCCATTGTCACGCGTTGACCAAGACATGGCCTTTTGCTTTGCGGGTCAATCGCTCCTCATAGTCCGGCCAATCATGCAAGATCGTCGGATTAAAGTCCGCGCCGTTGGGCCATTCGATGGTCCCCGTATCGCTGTTGAGTCGGACTTGCCGGAACAGATTCGGATCGGTCAAAGGTCCAAAAATCGGGCCATTTAGCACGGGCAGGAAATTGATTGTACGCTCCGAACCATCGCTGAATCGTAACCAAAGGACAAAATCCTTCAATATTCGCAGAGCAGTTACATCAAAGTAGGTGCCAAACTCAGAAATCATATCTTCGCCTCCAATCAGGAAAGCCCATCAATCTTCGAGACCACGTCCTCATCCACCAATCTTTGCCAATTCGTCGCTAGCTCGTCCTTGTGGACCTCAGCCCACCCCAGGATCATTTGCATTTGTCGCCGAGGCATTTCACCCGCCAACCAGGTCGGCGGATCGATCAGAAAACTGCCTTGGTGTTCCCCATATCTGGCATGAAAGTGGGGCAACGAATGGCGCATGGGATCGCCATAGTACATGGTGATCACAATACCAAAAAAGCGGGAAATTTCAGGCATGGGGATTTCTCCTATTCTACCACACTCTTTCCATCAATTTTATTGACCCGAATCAAATTCTCCGTCGCTTGCTCAAACGTGTCATCGTGGCTGATCACGAAGAGCTGCTTGAAGCCTTTGACATCCAAAATCTGTTGGGCCAAGGACTCCCGGCGGGCTTCGTCCAGGTTGGTGGTGGGCTCGTCGAAGAAGGCGATGTCGATACTGCTCATTTCCCGCAGGAGGGCCAGGCGCACCGAGAGGGCGGCGGCCATCTGTTCGCCGCCGGAGAGCTGGGCGAAGGCCCGTTCGTGGCCGTTCACCTCCAGGGTGATGCCGTAGTCCTGGCCCCAGAGCAGCCGCCGGGTGTAGTCCTGCATGATGTCGCCGAAGAGCCGGGCCGCGTTGTGGCTGATCTGCTGCACCAACGCCGCGGTGATGTACGGCCCGGCCTTGCGCAGCACGTTGCGGATGGCCTCCAGCAAGGCCGATTGCCCTTCCAATTTGGTTTGGCTGGCCTGGGCCGCGGCCAACTCGGTCTGGCGTTTTTGCAACTCATCGATCTCCCGCTGGGTGCGGGCCAACTCCTTTTTCTGCAAGGCGATCTGGGCGGAGAGGCCGGCCTGCCGGGCGCTGAGGCTGCGTTCTTGGGTCAAGGCTTCGGCATAGGCGTCGGCGTCGAAGCGGGCAGATGCGGCGGTCAAGGCGTCCTCGGCCTCTTCTTTTGCCGTGAGGGCGGCGGCGTGGGCGGCGGTGAGTCGGTCCACCTCGGCGGATTGGTCGGCCAGGGTGGCGGCCAGTTGCCGGTTGGCCAGCACGGCCTGATAGGCGGGATGGTGCTGGGCCAAAAGCTGGGCCACGTCGGCCAGATCCCCGTCCAAGGTGGCGAAGGCGGCGACCTGGGCGGTGACCTCGGCCAGGGCTTGCTCCTGCTCGGCGGTCTGGGTTTGAAGCTGGGTTTGCTGGGCTTCCGCCTTCCCCCGGCTCTGGGCCGTACGGGCGGAGATGGCCTGTTCCTGGCGGGGGTTGCCCAAGGTGGACAACTTTTTGATCAGCACCACAATCTCAGCCTCGACCTCGTCCCGCTGGCCGATCTGGGTGGAGAGGCTTTCGATCTCCCCGGCCAGTGTGCCCATTTGGGCGGTCAGCCCATCGATCTCCTGGGGCCGGGGCAACTGTTGCAGGGCCGCCTCGATAGATTTGCGCCGGGCGGTCAGGGTTTTGACCTCCTTTTGGGCCGCGGCCAACTCGGTCTGGGCGGCCCGATCTTCTCGCAGTAGCTCGGCCAGACGGGCGGCGTTGCGGGCCAGCATTTCGGCCCGGTGGTCCGGTGTCAAAGGCTCTTCGCAGACCGGACACGCCGCGCCCTCGGCCTGCTCCAAGGCCAGTTGTTGTTGTTCAATCGTCTGCTGTTCCGCCCCCCGGTGAATGCGGGCCGAGCGCTGGGCATCCACAATCAGCTCTGCGGCGGCCAGATCTGCATTGGTTTTTTCCAAATCCGCCCGCAACGATTCCCCTTGATCCAACTCGGCTTGCAGGGCGGCGACCCGCTGGGTGAGCCGGGCGTGCTGGGCCATCTGCGCGTCGAGCGTCGTCTGGATCTGGGCAAAAAGGGCGACCTGTTGCCGGGCTTCACCGATTGCCGCGTCCAGATCAGTTTGGGTCTGGACCTGGGGGGCCAGGGCGGCCATCTTTGCCTCGGCAGCGGCGATCTCGGTCAGGGCGCGGGCCACATTGACCAGATCGGCGCGGATTTGGGCCAGGGTTTTGTCCAGCTTGCTCTGCTCTTGTTGCAGCCGTTGACGCTGGCCGATCTGGGCGTCAAGCTGGCTCTTGCGGGTCTGGGCGGTCATGAACTCATCATGGCCGGGCTGGTTTTTTTGAAGCGTGGCCTGGGCAGACGCGGCCCGATCCCGGCGCTGGACTGCGGCGCTCATGGACTCGGCCAAGTTGGTCACGCTCTGGGCGGACCGATTGCGCTGATCCCGCAGCCGCTCCACTTCGGCCCGCAGATCTTCCAGGGCTTGGCGCTGGCTTTGGGCCGTCTCAAGTTGGGCGGCCACGCTCTTGGCTTCGGCGGCGGCCTGGGCCAGTTCATCGGCCAAAGCGGACGCCTGGGTCTGCAACCCCGGCAGTCGCTCCAACCGTGCGCCCAAGTCAGCGATGGTGACGGCCAGGGCCTGCTGTTGCTCCTTGATCAGCCGGGCCGGTTCCCGCAGGCGGTTGAAAGCGTCGGCGTATTCGGCCACCTGGAGCAGGGGGTCAAAGGTGCTTTTGCGGGGGCCGGGGGTCTGCAAAAAGGCCGCGGTCAGGGTGCCCTGGGGCACGCCCACGGCATCGCTGAACAGCTTGGGCAGATCCGCGCCGGCATCCACGCCCATGTGCTTTTTGAGGAAGTCGGTGACATCCGCCTTGCCCTCGCACACCCGCCCGGCCAACTCCGGGTCATAGACATAATAGGTGCTGGACGCGCCACAGCGCCGGGTGACGTCGTAGGCCCGGTCATCCACGCTGCTCACGAACGTCACCGTCACCGTGCCGGATTTGGCCCCTTCGTTGACAAAATCGTTCTGGTTATAGGGCAAGTGGCCAAAGAGGGCAAAGCCGATGGCCTCCAAGATCGTACTCTTGCCCGCGCCGTTGCGCCCCACAATGGCATTCGTGCCCTCGGTGAAGTCGATGGTGGCGGAGTCGTAGGATTTGATGTTGTCGAGTTTGAGCGAGAGTATTAACATGGGTAATTGAGAATTGAAATTTGAGAATGGCGAATTTTTAATGTTTGGTAGACGAAGACTCTGGTGAAATTGGGAATGGTGGGTTGAGGAAGGCGGATGTTTGATGGCGACTGGTTGTCAACCACATTCAAATTAACCATTTTCAATTTTCAAATCTCCATTTTCAATTGCTTTAGCCCCGGCTTCCAGCTCGGCCAAGATCGCCTCCGCCGGGGTGTTGGAGACGGCCAGCCCCTTGAGGGTGACGGCCAGATCCGCCCAGGCGTCTCGGTGGGCGGCGAAGCGGTCGTCTTGCATGAAGAGGTCGGAGAGAATCTGCCGTTCAAGCTGGGGGCGGGTCATGCCCTCTTCCACCCGGATCTCGAACTCTGTGGGCTGGGTCTGGTTTTTGACCAGGGTGACCAGGGGATGGAAGTGTTCGTCCACCAAGGCTTTGAGGACGGCCAGATCCAAGGCGCTGCGGTCAAAGGGCAGGTTGCCGAAGAGGGAGAGTTCCACCACGGGCTGGGTCTGCCCGGTGGCCTTGGATGCGCCCAGATCCCTGGCCTTGCGGGTCAGGAACTGGCTGGTCCACTCCATGAGCGCTTCCGGGGATTGGTGCAGGTCGGTCTTGACACTGAAGCGGTGGAAGGGGCGGCGGGGGTTGGCCCGCAGGGTGGCCGTGTGTTTTGGTTCGTCCTCCGCCCGCTCTTTGTCCGTGTCCACCTCCACCACAAAATAGCCCCGCTCCGGCCACTGGGCCTCGGTGAGGGAGCAGGTTTCCGGGCTGCCGGGGTTGTAGATCCAGTTGTCGAAGGTGAAGGGCTTGTGGATGTGGCCCAGGGCCAGATAGTCCACATGGGGACGCAAGGGGGCCAGTTGGCGGTGGCTCAACCCGCCGCTCTGCCCGGCCAGCACGCCTTCGATCCCCGTGTGGGCCACGAAAATGGTGTACTCGATGCCCGCCTTGGCCTCATCGGGCAGGGCGGCCAGTGCCTCCGCCGTGCGCTCAATGGCCGCGGCCGTGCTGGATCCCATGTATTTCAGCCCGATCACCCGCAGGCCGGGGACCGGGTCAATGTACGCGCCCTTGTGTTTGGCATAGGGGGTGAGGGCAAATGGGGCCGCCTCAAAGTCTGGGCTGAGCAGGGTGAGGAGATCCTGGTTGGCCAGGAATTCCATCCAGCCCAAGCGTTCTTTGTAGTACGCCTTCTCATGGTTGCCCTCCACGGCAATGCAGGGGATGCCCGCCTGCTTCAGCGTGGTCAGCACCCGCATGGCCTGGCCCAGGGTGAGGGCGTCGATGGCCCGCTTCTGGAAGAGATCCCCGGCCAGGATCACAAACGCCACCTTCTCGGTGATGGCGGCGTCGATCACGGCCTTGAATGCTCGGGTAAAATCGTTAAACCGCTCCTTGTGGCCATACTGATCATAGCCCAGGTGCAGGTCGGCGATGTGGAGGAATTTTGTTTTCAAGGGCACTCTCCCAATCTCTCAATCTCTCAATCTCTCAATCTCGACAAAGGAGATTGAGAGATTGGGAGATTATGTGTGGTTTTAGCGATCCCGCCGCTGCTTCTTGCCGTCTTCGTCCGAGACGAAGACGCTGAGCAGCGTGCTGACGATGCTGATGATGACGCCGCCCCACAGGGCTGGCCAGAAGCCGTCCACGCTGAATCCGTTGTCCAGGTTGCCGGCGATCCAACTGGTCAACATCAACATGCCGGCGTTGACCACAAAGGTGAAGAGGCCCAGGGTGACGATATAGGCCGGGCAGGTGGCGAGTTTGACCACGGGTTTGATCAAGGCGTTGATGAGGCCAAAGATCAACGCCACCACGAGCAAGGCCCCCAGATCCACCCCGGCCTCATTGGTGGGCAGGTTGATGTTCGGCACGATGACCGCGGCCGCCCACAGGGCCGCGGCGTTGATGACCAGGCGCATAAGCAAGCGAATCATTGTGCTTCTCCCCGGGAATTGAAAATTGAGAATGGAAAATTGAAAATTGAAAATGCGTCGCTGAAAGGTGAGCCATGTTGAAAGAACCCATCACCCACCCAAAATTACTCGATACGCATTACTCGTTAGACCGCCGTCAGCTTGTACCGCATGGTCAACAACGAGTGGGCATTGTGAAAACCGTAGGATTCCAGCACCTCTGCCGCGGCGGTGTGCTGGGTGCTGAGTTCCACCCGGATGGGGAAGCGGGGGAAGGTTTGCAGCTCGGCCAAGGCCCACTGGAGCATGTCCGCCTCCATCTGGCCCTGGCAGCGGGGGCGCACCCAGAGTTGGATCTCGTGCATGCCCTGCCATTGCTGACCGGTCACGATCATGGCGGCCTCGAAGCGGCGCAGGTTGTCCGCCACGGCCCGGCGCAGAATGGTGCGCTGGCCGATGACGCGGGCGAACCATTCGCCCAGCCCCTGCTCTGGCGTGGGGCGGAAGTCGGACTGGCGCAGGGGTCGCCACCATTGGGCCTGGGTGCTGTGCTGGCTGGTGACGATCTCGTAGAGCGAGCGCCATTCCGCGGTGGAGAAGGGGGCCAGGCCCGGCATGGGCGTCGGGGGGGTGATGGTGGCCGGGACGCTGGAAATCTCCCAGCGGGCGATGCCGCTGATCTCTTCAAAGCCCAGCCGTTCGTAGAGGCCCCGAGCCACGGGGTTGCTGCCCCGCACTTGCAGGACCATCCACCGCCCGCCCATCTCTCGGGCATAGTCCAGGGCCTGCTTGACCAGTTTGCGGGCGATGCCCCGGCCCCGGAAAGCCCGATCCACGGCCACGTTGGCGATCTGCCAGCGGTTGCCATAGCTGTCCGCCTTCTGCACGGTGACGTTGCCGATCACCCGGCCCTCTTCCACCCACACAAAGCCGCCAAAAACCTTATGGAAATCCATCTCCTTGCGGTTGAAGAAGCCAAACATGCCGCCCATATAGCTCAAGGTCCGCATCTCCCGCAGGGCGGCCTTGCCCCCGGCGTCCAGATCATCCGCAAAGGCATCCGCGATCACCTCGGCCACCGGGCGCAGATCCCGGCCCATGTCAAAGGGGCGAATGCCCGTATAGCTTTTTGACCGGGTCAGTTCCCCAGCCGGGTGCAGGATGGTTGCCACTGCGAGTCACTACTTTCTGGGTAAAATGATGGTATCGGCTAACCCTACCCTAGCCCTCCCCAGATTGGGGAGGGAACCGTTCAGGGATCCCCGGCCATTCGTTTTGCGGCGATCCGGCTCCTCCCCCAATCTAGTACCTAACCAGCGAAATCCTTGTTTTTTGTGCAAGAATTTTTACCACAAAGGACACAAAGAACACAAAGAGGGATTTATTCTTTTGAAATCTTTGTGTTCTCTGTGATCTTTGTGGTAAATCTTTGTGGTTCTGGCTAGTACCTAACCAGCGAAATCCTTGTTTTTTGTGCAAGAATTTTTACCACAAAGGACACAAAGAGGGATTTATTCTTTTGAAATCTTTGTGTTCTCTGTGATCTTTGTGGTAAATCTTTTTGGTTCTGGCTAGGCCAGGTTGGGAGGGGGTGGTTTTGTTTTTACGCCGCCACCCGCACCAAAGCCGGGCGCAGGATGCGGCTTTTGTGTTCGTAGCCCGCCCGCAGGGTCTGGATGATATGCTCGCTCGCCACCTCGGCGTTCGGTTCGCTGGAGATGGCCTCGTGGCGGTTGGGGTCAAAGGGCGCGCCCGTGTCGTTGATCACGGCCACCCCCTCTTCGGCCAGGGCATCGGTCAGCTTTTTCTGGATCTGGCGGAAGCCGGCGATCCAGGCCATGTCGGCCTCGTTGAGATCCGCCGGCACGTTGCCAAAGGCCAGGTCGAAGTCATCGAAGACCGGCAACAGGCGCAGGATCAGGCTTTGATTGGCCCGATCGATGCTGTCCATCAGCCGCTTTTCCTGGCGGCGGGTGGTGTTCTGGAATTCGGCCATGCTGCGCAGCAGGCGGTCCTGGTGGTCGGCGGCTTGGGCCTGGGCCGCAGCGACCTCCGCTTCCAGCCCGGCGATGATCTCTTCCGGGGTCGGCTCGTGGGCTTCCTCGGTTTCGGTCGTTTCAACAGGGTCGGCTATGGCGGGCTGGCCGTTGCTTTCCACCACAATCTCCCCTTCAATCACCGGCTCGGTCAATTCCTCAGCCACAGTTGTTTGATTGTCCATTTGTTTTTTCCTCCATCGTTTTTTTGTTTTGTAAGGGTTGGGGGTTGGGGATTAGTACCTAACCAGCGAAATCCTTGTTTTTTGTGCAAGAATTTTTACCACAAAGGACACAAAGGACACAAAGAGGGATTTATTCTTTTGAAATCTTTGTGTTCTCTGTGATCTTTGTGGTAAATCTTTTTGGTTCTGGCTAGGCCAGGTTGGGGATTGGGGATTGGGCGGTCCCAATCCCCAATCCCTAATCCCCAACTCCCAACCCATAAATTTCCCGCACCATCTCGCTCATCAGCGCGGAGACGTAGCGCACCGCGCCCATGTTGCGGCCATAGGCCATGCGCAGGGGACCGATCACCCCCAGCACGCCCGTAGCGTGGTCCTGCACCCCATAGGGGCTGACCACCAGGCTGATGTCCGCCAGCTCGGCAAAGCGCCCCTCCCCGGCGATGTAGACCTGCACATCGCTGATGGCGCGGCATTCGTTCAGCACTTCTTCCAAAATCGCCCGCTGTTCAAAGACCTGCACGATGCGGCGCACGTTGTCGCCTTCGGCAAATTCCGGGGCGGCCAAGACCTGGGCCAGCCCGTCCCGATAGACCGGGTTGCTGCCCTGGCCATCCACCCGCACCATCTGCTCGGCCACCAGCAGGGCCACTTCTTGGGCCAGGGCGCTCAGGCGGGGCGCGCCATCCTCGGTCACCCCGGCGGCCAACTCCGTGACCCGTTCCATGCTGGCCCCGGCCAAATGGTCGTTGAGTTCATTGGAGAGACGGCTCAATTCGTTCTGGGTGGCCGTGGCGGCCAGGTTGAGCAACTGCTGCTTCACCGTGCCGTCCTGAAGCACCAGGACCATGAGGACCGTGGCGTCCCGAATGGCGATCAGTTCCAGATGTTTGAAATGGCTGTACACGGCTCGCGGACCCGTGGCCACGGCCGCGCCGTGGGAGGCTCGGGCCAGCACCGCGGTACTCAAGCGCAACCATTGGTCCATCTCTTGAGGGGCTTGGTGAAACTGGTGGCGGATGGTCAACTGCTCGGAGGTGGGCAGGTGGGGGTCCGTGACCAGATGGCGCACAAAGTAGCGATAGCCCTTTTCCGTGGGCACTCGTCCGGCGCTGGTGTGGGGATGGGTGAGCAGGCCGGCCTTTTCCAACGCGGCCAGATCATTGCGGATGGTGGCCGGGCTGACCCCAAGCTGGTGGCCCTCGGCCAAATTCTTGCTGCCCACGGGCTGGGCCGACGCCACATGCTCCCGCACGACCATGCCCAAAATCTGCTGCCGTCGTTCGCTCAACGGTGCCGGGTCGGGTTGTGGGTTGTGGGTCGGTCGTTGGTTGGTCATAAAGTGTTAACTCGCTTTGGTTTCGATACGCCGCCACTTCGTGAATGGTCAGCGGAGATGTGTGCGGCGGCTACTCAACCGACGCTGGCCTGTCCGCGCCATTCGCCATTCGCCATTCGCTCGACCCGCTTTGGTTTCGATACGCCGCCACTTCGTGAATGGTCAGCGGAGATTTGTGCGGCGGCTACTCAACCGACGCTGGCCTGTGAGCGCCATTCGCCATTCGCCATTCGCCATTCGCCATTCGCCCCTCGCTCAATACGCATTATCGTTGGCGCTGAACACAGTCTGCACCACCGTGCGGATGATGATCTTGAAGTCCAGGGAAAGGGACCAGTTTTCGATATACCACAGGTCATACTTGGTGCGCTCGGCGATGGAGGTGTCGCCTCTCATGCCGTTGACCTGGGCCCAGCCGGTCATGCCCGCTTTTTCCCGGTGACGGTCCATGTAGCGGGGGATGCGCTGGCGGAACTGTTCTACGTAGACCGGGCGCTCCGGTCGCGGCCCCACCAGGCTCATGTCGCCGATCAGGACGTTGATCAACTGGGGCAGTTCGTCCACCTCAAAGCGGCGCAGGAGGGAGCCCAGCTTGGTGCGCCGGGGATCGTCCTCCGTGGTCCAGCCCGGGCCGCTGGCCTCCGCATCCGCCCGCATGGAGCGGAATTTGATGATCTTGAAAGGCCGGGCGTCCAGCCCCATGCGCTCTTGGGTATAAAAGACCGGGCCGGGACTTTCCAGCTTGATCAAAATGGCGGTCATCAACATGAAGGGGCTGACCATCACCATGCCGATGCCGCTGCCCACCACATCCACGGCCCGCTTCAGGGTCAATTTCCAGCCCTGCAAGGCCACATCCCGCACGGTGAGCAGGGGCAGGCCGCCCAGATCGCCGATGGAGACTTCGCTGGCCATGATCTGGAAGACATCGGGGAAGACCCGAATCCCCACCTTCTCCCGCTCGCACAGGCTGATGATGCCCACGATCTCTTGGTGGCTGCTTTCAGGCAGGCCGATGATCACCTCGTCCACGCCGTACTGCTCGATGATCTGGGGGATGTCCGCATAGCCGCCCAGGACGGGCACATCCATCAAGCGGCGCAGGTTGCTGTTGTCCACAATCCCCACCACCTGGAAGCCCAGCTTGGGGGTGTTGAGGATCTTCTGCAAGATCATCTGCCCCACCTCCCCGGCGCCGATCAGGAGTACCCGGTCATCGCCGATGCCCCGGGCCTGGGCTTGCCATTGGGCCTGGGCGTGGATGGCCCGAGCCAAGACCAGCACGATCACGCTGATGCCCCAGGCATAGACCACCAGATTGCGCCGATAGAAGAAATCGGGCAAAAAGAGGGCCACCAAAGCCAAGGTCAACAGCACGGCCAGGGTGACCAGCCGCCCGATCTTGTACGATTCGTCCAAATGGCTGACCGGGCGGCGGCGCTGATACATGCGCTGCACAAAGAAGATAAAGAGCAGCAGGACCGCTTCCAGAATGGGCAGGGGGAGCAGGTCGCTCCACACACCCATGCCGACGCTGCTCTGCCGGGTCAGCCACACATAGGCCAGCCCATAGCCCAGCCAGATGCTGCCCACGTCGATCAGCATGAGCAGCATCATGAAGAGCCACTGGGGCCGCTTCAAAATACCCGGTCGATTGAGCCGCCGACTGCCCGTGCGCTCAACAACCGGCGGGCTGCTGGGTGGGCTACTTGGCGGGGTGGTGATGCTCTGTTGCATCAGACCGTGTCCTCTTGTGAAAAGGGTTTATGCTTGCCGTATCCGCCACAGATGACGGGCCACATCCGCGCCGCCTTTGACCCCGATCCCGGCCCAGATCACTTTGTCCAAGAGCCAATTTGTGCTGGACCGGTAGTGCTTGCGATAGAAAATCCACATGGCTTCGTAAAAGGCAATGCGTGCCTTGCCGCTGTGACGGCTGGCGGCCTCCTTGACATGGGTGATCTGCACCGCCCCATTATACCAAACTTCCCAGCCAGCGTCTTTTATGCGCTTGGCCCAGTCAAGATCTTCGCCATACATATAAAAGGCCTCGTCCAGCAGCCCCACCTTGACCAGGGCCTCCCGGCGCACCTGCATGTAAGCGCCCACCACGGCATCCACCGGGTACGCCCCCTCTTCGGGCAAAAAGTCCAAATTATAGGCGTTGAAGCGACGGCTCTTGGGGAAAAGCTTGCTCAACCCGGCCATGCGATAAAAACTGACCTGGGGCGTGGGGAAGCTGCGCCGACACGCCTTGTCCAGGGTGCCGTCGGGCCGCCGCACCCGTGGCCCCGCCGCGCCCACCCTGGGGTTGGCGTCCATAAAGGTGATCATGGACTCAAAAGAGGTGGGCGGCACCAAGGTGTCTGGATTGAGGAGCAGGATGTAACGGGGCAGGGTTTCAACTGGCCGACGGGTCTCGTCAAAACCCAGTCGGCGCAGAGCCAAATTATTGCCTGCGCTGAACCCGTTGTTCTCCGGATTGCGGATCAAATGCACCTTGGGAAAGTCTGCCGCCACCATCTGCGCGCTACCGTCCGGGGAGGCATTGTCCACCACCCAGACCCCCAACACAAAATCACCCTCCGCCGCCAGCACCGTCGTCAAACAGTCCCGCAGCAGGGCGCACGTGTTGAAGTTGAGGATGATCACCGCCAGATCCAGCGGGCGGTCGGTTGGGGTGGAAGGTGTATCGAAAACAGGCATGG
>JAGNDO010000131.1 GCA_018003515.1 Caldilineaceae bacterium | reverse complement strand
GGAGGCATGACCGCCGCCCTGGTGGCAAAAAGCTTGGGGCTGGATGTACTTGTCATCGAGAAGACGGAATTCTACGGCGGATCAACCGCCCGCTCCGGCGGCGCGCTGTGGATTCCCGACAACCATTTGCTGGCCCAAGATGGGGTTGAGGACTCCTTTGAAAACGCCCGCCTTTACATGCAAAACACCGTCGGGGATCGCGTCAACCAGAAATTGCAGGACGCCTATCTAACCCACGCCCCGCGCATGGTCGAATGGCTGCGGGACCAAACCTGTGTTCAGCTTCAGCGTATGCCTGGCTATGCCGACTATTACCCGGAGCGCCCCGGCGGCATTGCCGCCAGTCGCAGCCTGGAACCGGTCCCCTTTGACGGCAAAGAATTGGGGGCTGACCTGGCCTTTTTGCGCAAGCCCATGGCCGAGGCCCCCGGCGGGCTGGCCTTCACCGGCTCCGACTATCAGAAGATCGGCATGGTCATGTCCACCTGGGCGGGCAAAGCCACCTCGCTGAAAGCGGGCCTGCGCTGGATACGCAATCTCCTCACCGGGGTGCGCTGTCTGACTATGGGGCAGGCCCTGAGCGGTCGTCTGCGCCGGGCCATGCAGCAGGCCGAGATCCCCCTGTGGCTCAACACCCCCTTCCAAGATCTGGTTGTGGCGGAGGGGCGGGTGGTGGGTGCGATAGTAGAGCGGGCGGGCCAGCCCCTGCATATTTTGGCCCGCAAGGGCGTCGTCCTGGCCGCGGGCGGCTTTCCTAACAACCTGGAAATGCGCCAAACCTATCTCCCCGCCCCCACCTCCACCCAGTGGACCGTGGCCTGCACCGGCAACACGGGCGACGCCATCCGCGCTGGCATCCAGCACGGCGCGGCCACGGACCTGATGGACGACGCCTGGTGGGGACCGTCCTCTCGCCCGCCAAACGAGGAGCCGTTCTTCCATGTGGGAGAGCGGGGCTACCCCGGCGGGATCATGGTCAACGGGGCCGGGCAGCGCTTTGTCAATGAATCTGCCCCCTATGTGGATGTGATCCATCAGGTCTATGCGGCCCATAGCCCCGAAACGCCCCATATTCCCGCCTACTTTATCTTCGACCAGCGCTATCGCAACAAATATCTGTTCGGCCTGCTTTTCCCCATGATGCCCATCCCCAAGCGCTACTTTGAGAACGGATATATCCAGCGGGCGGCCACCATTGATGGTTTGGCTCAACAGATCGGCGTGGATGGGGCAAATTTGGCGGAGACCATCGCACGCTTCAATCAATTTGCCCGCACGGGCAAGGACTTGGACTTTGATCGGGGCGGCAGCGCCTATGACAATTATTATGGGGATCCCACGGTGCAGCCAAACCCCAACCTGGCCCCCCTGCAAAAGCCGCCTTTCTATGCCGTCAAAATGTGGCCTGGGGATCTGGGCACCAAGGGCGGCCTAGTCACGGACGAATCGGCCCGGGTCTTGCGGGCAGACGGCAGCCCCATCCTTGGACTATACGCCACGGGGAACAGCATGGCATCGGTGATGGGCAACAGCTATCCCGGTGCCGGTGCCACCATCGGCCCGGCCATGACCTTTGGCTATTTGGCCGCCCACCATGCGGCGGGCGTCTAAATGGAGACCATCATTCTCTCCACCGACCGGCTCATCCTGCGCCCCCTAGCGGAGACCGACGCCCCAGCCCTCTTTGAAATCCACGCCCACCCGGAAGTCATGCGCTATTGGGCCTCGCCGCCGTGGACCGAGATGGCGCAAGCCCATGAGCGCGTCGCCCGGAGCCAGGAGGGTTTCGCCACGGGCAACAACTTTCAATTTGGCATCGAACGGCGGACCGATCAGGCGTTGATCGGCATATGCAGCCTCTTCAGCTTTAACATCCCCAGCCGCCGGGCGGAGATGGGCTATGCCCTGGGCCGTCCCTTTTGGGGTGTTGGCTATATGAACGAAGCCCTGCGCACTTTGGTCGATCACGCTTTTACCAACTTGAACCTGAACCGACTCGAAGCGGACATCGATCCCCGCAACCACGCCTCGGCCAAGACATTGGAACGGCTGGGTTTTCAACAAGAGGGCCATCTGCGGGAGCGCTGGATCGTGGGCGATGAAATTTCCCACACGGCGTTCTATGGCCTGCTGCGCCGGGAGTGGGAGAGCCGATGAACCGTTATGCATTGGCCGCTGGGTTTTTCTTCTTCTGGCTTGTCGTCATGTTGGCAGGTGCGGACTTTCCTCCGCCCGTGGGGTTTCTCTATCTTGTGTTCCTGGATCTGGTTGCCGCCCTGTTGGTGATTGTGCGTGCGCCAACCTATATGGCATGGTCTGCCCAGGGAAAGCCGGGGCGACTGTTGCGGGCGTTCATAGATGGTGCCCTGGTTGGCATTGTCTTCGCCGCCATGACCGTCCTTCTCAATCCTGTCGGCGAGCCAAGCGTGCAACCGACCCTGACAGACCGGGTGATCTGGCATGGGGTTCTGGCCTGTGTGGGGGCCGCCAACGCCCTGGCCGTCTACTTTTTTAGCACCCGTTTCAACCGGGCCGCTCGCAAATAAGTCCGAACCCTCACCATCTTGTTAATCGCTAAATTGCCCTGCACATCTCTATGTTCTTTGTGTTCTCTGTACTCTTTGTGGCAATAAACCTTCACTTGAACCTTCTTTAAGCCTGGGAGATAAGCTGTGGACGTGCAAACATCAGTCAACATGACAGGCCGCCGGGTGCTGATCACCGGCGCTTCATCGGGAATCGGGCGGGCGATGGCGCAGACGTTTGCCACCGTGGGGGCAGAGTTGGTGCTGTTGGACATGGACGCCGACGGGTTGGCCCAGACGTGCCAGACCGCTACGGCAGCCGGCTGTCCGGCGGTGACTTCCCACCTGATCAACTTGGGGAAGAAAAGCGAAATCGACGCTTTTTGGGCCGGGTTGGATCGGGGAAAAGCCCCCGACACCCTGATCAACAACGCCGGCATCTACCCCATGCGCCGCTTTTCGGATGTGGATGAGCCTTTCCTCGATCATGTGATGCAGGTGAATCTGCATTCGCAGATCTGGATGGCCCAGGGCTTTATCAATGCGCGGGGCGCGTCCGGCGGGGTGATTGTAAACCTGGCCTCCATCGAAGCGGTCAGCGCCTTCAAGGGTGACATGGTCCCCTACATCGTCAGCAAGGCCGGGGTGGTCGGCTTCACCAAGGCCCTGGCCAAGGAGTACGGGCGTAAGGGCTTCCGTGTCAACGTGCTGGTTCCGGGGGCCATCCGAACGCCGGGCACGATGTCCGTGGCCAAGACCATTTTTTCCGAAGGCAATGTGGGCCTGCTAAAAACCGGCTATGATTTCATGCAGCGCCTCTCCCTGGGCCGCTATGGTCAGCCCGAAGAGGTCGCCAGTGTCGCCCTCTTCCTGGCCTCGGACCTGGCCTCCTACGTCCACGGCGCGGCCATCCCCGTGGACGGTGGATTCTTGTCCGCATAACGATTTTTCCAAAAACTGAAAGGCAACAAGAATGACCAACGACTATGACGTGATCGTGATCGGCTCTGGCGCGGGCGGGTTGACCGCGGCCGTGGCCCTGGCCCAGGCGGGCAAGCGGGTGCTGGTCTGCGAGCAGCACGAGGTTCCCGGCGGCTGGACCCACTCCTTCACCCTCAACGGCTATCGCTTCAGCCCCGGCGTCCACTACATCGGCGACCTGCACCCCGGCGGCAATCTGCGGGCCATCTACGAAGGGCTGGGGGTCAGCGAGGATCTGGAGTTTTGCGAACTCAACCCGGCGGGCTTTGACCACATCTTTATTGGCAGCGAGCGCTTTGATCTGCCCAAGGGCAAGGAAGCCCTGGCAGACTACCTAAAATCCCGCTTCCCCGGCGAAGCCAAGGGCATTGACGGCTACATCGACACCGTGGCCAACATGATGGGCAGCCTGAACAAAGTGGGCAAGATTCGCGGCGTGGGCAGCGCCGTCAAATCCCTGGGCGATGTGGCCGCCACCCTGCGTTGGGCCACCCGCACGGGCCAGGATCTGATCGACCACTTCATCACCGACCCGGTCCTCAAAGCCGTCCTCTCCGGCCAATCCGGCGACCACGGCCAGCCCCCGTCGGATGTCTCCGCCTTTGTCCATGCCGGCATCACCCATCACTATTTCAACGGTGGCTACTTCCCCCGGGGCGGCGGATTCGCCATCCCCCGGGCCTTTGTGCGCGCCTTGAAGCGGGCGGGGGGAGAAATACGGCTTAGTTCGAGTGTGGACCATATTTTGATCCAAGACAACCGGGCCGTAGGCGTCCAGTTGGCCGATGGCACAAGTTTGCGTTCCGAACACGTGATCAGCAACGCCGACCCGGCCGTCACCTTTGATAAACTGATAGGCCGGGAACACGTCAGCCCCAAATTGGCCCGCAAGCTGGACAAAGTCACCTATTCCGGCTCGGCCCTCAGCCTCTTCTTTGCCCTGGACATGGATGTGCGGGCCGCCGGGCTGGATTCGGGCAACTTCTGGTTCTATCCCGACGAGAAGGTGGACGAGGGCTACGCCAGAGGCTTGACCTCCGCCGTCCTCACCGATGACGGCCCGCCGGAGGGCATGTTCCTCACCGTCACCACCCTCAAAGACCCGTCCAAAATGCATGGCGGCCACCACACCTGCGAAGCCTTCACCTTTGTCTCCTACGAAGGTTTCGAGAAGTGGGCCGGGGGGAAGACCGGCGCCCATCCCGACGACTACGAAGCCATGAAAGAGGTGCTGGCCGAGCGCATGTTCAAAGGTCTGGAGCGCTGGGTGCCGGGGATCTCCAAGCACGTGGTCTTCTGGGCCTTGGGCACACCCTTGACCAACGAACACTTTATCAACGCCACCAAAGGCAATCTCTACGGCATCGCCAAAAACCGCAGCCAGGTGGGGCCGGGGGCCTTCCCCGTCCAAACCGAGATCGACGGCCTGCTCATGGTCGGGTCCAGCACCCTCAGCCACGGCGTGTCCGGTGTCACCGCCTCTGGGATGGCCGCCGCCCGCAAGATCCTCAACTGCCGCACCGCGGATCTGCTCAAAATGAACGGCCCCGAATTGCGCATCTACCCCTCCGAGGACATCACCCAATGGCCGCAGGCATTGCAGGCCCGCATCGCACGCGGACGGGAGCGAGTCGGCGAATGAGTGAGATCCACTACCTCCTCAACGCCCCCGTCCCCAACGCCGATCTCAACGCCCTCTTCGCCCAATCCTGGCCCGGCCCCCACACGGATTGGGACTTCGCCCCCACCCACGCCCGCAGCATGGGCTACGTCTGCGCCTTTGACGGGGACGACCTGGTCGGCTATGTCAACCTGGCCTGGGACGGCGGCGTCCACACCTTTCTGCTGGACCCCACCGTGCGCCCGGACTATCAACGCCGGGGGATTGGCCGGGTCTTGGTCCGCCACGCCGAGGAATTGGCCCGCCAAAATGGGGCGGAATGGCTGCACGTGGACTTTGACCCGGAGTTGGAGAGTTTTTACCGAGGCTGCGGCTTTGTGGCGACCCTGGCCGGGCTGATCAACTTGACCGTGCCGTCAGATAGGAGTTGAATTGGATTATCCCATGACCATGACGCCAACGTATCATGTAAAAGATGCATATCTACTTGTCCAGATCTCTGGAATTTGGACCGCAGCCGCCGCCAGAGAGCTGATCCAAGAGATTCTCGTAACCGCCCAAAACGTCCACCGCACCAGCGTCTTCCTGGATATTCGGGAACTGCTTCCACCTATGGACAACTACGTCCGTTATCTGACCGGTGTAGACATTGCCGAGATCTGGGACAGCAAACTAAAGGTCGTTGCCCTTGCGAAGTCGCAATACCTCAGCGGCTTTGCCGAGAAGGTGGCGGTGAATGGGGGAGCCAACTTCGCCGTTTTCAGCGACTTCTACCGGGCAGAAATCTGGCTGGACGAGGTCGATCACTAGCGAGGAACTATGGCTGACATCGACAAACGCGATCGCCTTGCGGAAGCCCCGTTCGATTTCCGCACAAACAAAGCGGGCAATGTCTTCATCTCCTGGGAGGGCAAGCAGGTAAAAATCTTGCAGGGCAAAGCCGCCCAAAAATTCCTGGCCAAGATCGAAGGGCTGGACGACCTCGCCGCCCAGTTGATCATGGCCAAAGAGACCGGCAATTTCAAGCGTGGCAACGAACGACGTTAACCAAAAATGTAAGCGTTCACCCCCCTCGGCCCCGTTCGGTTGAGCTCACGTCGAAGCCCGGCCCCCAATGCTGGGGGAGGGGGTCAGGGGGGGCGGGGTGAAAGAGCACGATTTTTTTGAGGACGGACAATTTTTGAGCAACCGCAAGCGCATTTTGAATCGCATCCGTAAAATCTGGGCCACCTTGGGTGCCATTGCCTTGGTGATCTTCGTCGGCTGGTCGTTGATCGCCTACCGAGCCAGCGACACGGCCCGGCAGGCGCTGATCGGCGACGCCCAGGTGGAGGTGGTGCGGGGCGAGTACTTCTGGCATTTTGCCGCCCCCACGCCCGCCCCCACGCCTGCCAGCCAGCCCCTGGGCATGCTCTTCTTCGCCGGTTCCCTGGTCGATCCCGTGGCCTATGCGCCCTTGGCCCGCACCGTGGCCCAGGCCGGCTACCCCGTCCTCTTGGTCGAGCTTCCCCGCCGAGGCGCTTTTGGCGGCGCAGATGGAGATCAGGTCATGGCCTGGGCCCGGGCGGCCATGCAGGAGATGCCGACTATTTCCCAGTGGCTGATCGCCGGCCATTCCAAGGGCGGCGCGGTGGCTGCCCGTTTTGTGAACGAAGGCTGGCCGGGGGCCGCTGGGCTTGCCCTGGTGGGCACCTCCCACCCCCGTGACTTCAGCCTGGCCCATGTGACCATGCCCATCGTCAAAATTCTGGGCACACGGGACGGCCTCTCCTCGGTGGAGAAGAGTGAGACCAACCGTCAGCAACTGCCCGCCGCCACCCGCTGGGTACTCATCGAGGGGGGCAACCATTCTCAATTCGGCTGGTACGGCTTCCAGCCCGGAGATCGCACAGCCACCATTGACCGGGAAGCACAGCAGGCCCAGACCCTGCAAGTCCTCTTGGATACATTGCACGCAATTCACAGCGGAATCAACTGAGGAGATCCCTATGGCCGATATCGACGAACGAGATCGCCTGGGACGGTAGCCAAGCTCCTTTCAATGATGACCAATTTGTAGACATAAGGTTATTTTTATGGAATTTTTACAAGGCGGCCGGGCCAACCAAATCGCCCGCGCCGGCAATATGATCCATCGTCCAGCCGGCGCGTGGTCAAAAGCGGTCCATGCGCTTTTGGACTATCTTCAGACCGCTGGATTTCTCGCCGCCCCCCGTGCCTGGGGATTCGATGACAACGGCAACGAAATCCTCACCTTTCTCGAAGGGGAGGTCTGTAATTATCCTCTAAGCGAAGCCGCGGCCAGCCTGGCGGCCCTGGAAAGCTCGGCCAACCTCCTGCGCGCCTACCATGATGCCACGGTCACATTTTTGCAGACCCACCCCGCCGGGCAGACGTGGATGTTCCCCGCCCGCTCCCCCGCCGAGGTGATCTGCCACGGCGACTTCGCCCCCTACAACGTCGTCCTGGACGGCGATCAAGCCATCGGCCTCATCGACTTCGACACCGCCCACCCCGGCCCCCGTGCCTGGGATCTGGCCTATGCCCTCTATCGCTGGGGGCCCCTCTCCAACGCCCCGGATCTGGACAGCTTCGGCGATCTGGACAACCGGATCGCCCGGGCAAGACGCTTTTGTGAAGTCTATGGCCTCGCCCCGGCTGACCGCGCCGTTCTGGTTGATGGGGTCATCGCCCGTCTGCAAGCCCTGGCTGACCACATCGTGACCGAAGCGGCCCAGGGCAACCAAGCCTTCCAGGCCAACATGGCCGACGGTCATCATCTGCTCTATCTGGCCGACAAGGCGTACATCCAGGCCAACCGGGTGCCGATTGCCCACGGCCTGGTGCATGATCGATAGTTTCTTCACCGCAAAGCCGCAAAAGACGCGAAGAAAACAAGAGCCTTCCCCCTGCGCATCTCCGCGCACTCTCCCCACCCTCTGCGGCTAAACCCTTTTCCACAACCAGGACGCAACCCCATGATAACCATCCACGACTACGATCCCACCTGGCCCGCCCAGTTTGAACGCATCCGGGCGGCCCTGGCCGACTGCTTGGGGCCGCTGGCCCTGCGCATCGATCACATCGGCTCCACCTCCGTGCCGGGGCTGGGGGCCAAGGATGTGATCGACGTGCAGGTCACGGTCAAGGAATTGATTCCAGAGATCGTCTCGAAAATGACGGTGGCCGGTTTCGTCCACATCGAACGCATCACCAGGGATCATGTGCCTCTGGGCGAAGATGAAGACCCGGTCTTGTGGACCAAATCCCTTTTCAACCAGCCGACGGGTACTCGACGGGCCAACATCCATGTGCGGGTCAAGGGCAATCCTAACCAACGCTACCCCCTGCTTTTCCGAGATTATCTGCGTGCCCACCCCAATTCGGCTCGATCCGTGGAACTGATCAAACGCCAGATCGCCAAGTACCATCCCGACGACGCAGAAGCCTACTACGACATCAAAGACCCGGTCTACGATTTGATCTGGGAAGCAGCCAAGGAATGGGCGAACCAGTAGGTGCGGTTTTTAACCGCACAACCCTGTCTTCGCACAAACCTTCGGGAAATGTGCGTTGTGCGGTTAAAAACCGCACCTACTGAAACGGACCTATTTATGACTTCTTCTCCCGACCCCGAAACCCCGCCCAAGCGCCCCCGCAAGCCCGTGCGTATTGCGGAAATTCGGGGCGTGGCCAAGCTGATCACCCGATCCAGCCTGGGCATCACCCGCATGGCCGAGGGGGTGCATCGCCA
>JAGNDO010000130.1 GCA_018003515.1 Caldilineaceae bacterium | reverse complement strand
TTATACGCATCGTCAATGGCGACGGCCAAGACCGTGGCCTGCTCCGGTGCAAAGACCGGGGCAAAGCGGCGGGTGAGGCTCTCTACGTTCATGGTCATGATGAGTACTCCTGGGAACGGTCAGGGGAAACGCTGTACACCTTGTCCATAAGTATACCACATCCCCGCCCTCCCTCAACTCCCTCCGCGCTGGATATAGAGCAAATAGAGACCGTAAAGCAGGTAGAGGCCGACGAGGATCAGAAAAGTATTGGTAACCAGACGGCGCTGGGACCACATGCGGCGCGTTTCGGCCCACAGAACCTTGGGCCGCACCACGGCAATGACTACTGCCAAGAGCAGCAAAAGATAAACAATTTTACGCATGTCTGATACAATCGGGATAGCTGGCAGCCGTTAGCGGGTAGCTGGCAGCGGATGGCAATCAACCAATCAACCAATCAACTTCTTCTCCATGCCCCAATCCTGGCTTCTCTCACAACTAAATCTACAACAACCGGGCCTATGGCTGCTTCTGAGCGGGCTGATGGGGCTGGCGGGCGTGGTGGCCTTACGGCTGTGGCCTGGATTGGCGCAGCGGGCCGGGTGGTTGAGCGCCCTGCGTTGGCTGGCTGTGCCCTATGTGGGCTTGCTGGTGGGCGGTCTCTCCCCCCGACGCATGGGGTTGAGCCAGATCGATTGGCTGGCCGGGGCGGGTTGGGGCGTGGGGATGATCCTGGCCCTGTTGGGTCTGCTGTGGCTGATCCAATCCGGCGACCTGAATTTACACAAAAGCCGGGCGACGGCAGGAACAATCCCACAGCCAGGCCCGGCTTCCTTTGTCGTGTTGATCTCCGGCTTGCAGGAATTTCACTGGGCCTTCTTGCGGGGTGGCCTGTGGTCCCTGCTGCGCACGATGGATGGCACGGCCACTGGATTGCCCGCCAGCCTTTTGGCCCAACCCGCCTATTGGGCCATCTGGATCGCCGGGGCCTTGGCCGTGATCGAACTGTTGGTGGCGGGCGTGCGCCGCATCGGCCCGACGGAAGGGTTGATCCAACTCTTCATCCTGCTGGCTACCTCGGTACTCTTCCTCTACACCCGCAACTTCTGGCTCTGCTGGCTGCTCCACACCGGGATGCGGTTGGTGCTGGCTCGGTCGATTACAGCACGAAACCTGCCGCCACAATCGCCGCCAGCAGCACGCCGGACAGAATAAGCAACCAGCGCAGATCCTTCAACACATAGGAATAGTCGTCTGCCCAGTTCACGGTTTCGCTGCCCTTCATGGTCACGCTGGCCGCGGCGGCGGATTTGGCCTTCTTGCCGTTGGATGGGGTCGGGATCGTGTTGCTGCCGGCCTGGTCCTTGAACATATCCCCATAGCTGCGGGGGCTGATGCTGCTCACGCTGCTGCGGCGCTTGGTGCTTGCATCTCGGTTGCTCTTGCTGACTTTCTTTGCCATGAGTTCGCCATTTCCTTTTTCTGAACTGGATGATTGCGGTTGCTTGCGTTTTCTGTTTTCGGGGGAGGGAGGACAGGTCTCCTGATTATACTCGTTGCCCTCAAAACCCTCAATTCTTGCGGAACATGGATCTTACCTGCCTAACTTGCGCCCCACATAGCCCCGAATCTCCTGGGCTTCGGGCATCCCCAACCCCAGCAGGGTGAGTCCGTAGATCCCCGCCCCGCCGCCGCCGGCCACGATCAGCCACAGCAGATCTCCCAAAGAGCCGGTGGGCAGGAGAGGCTTCACTGCCCAACCCAGTCCCCATATCCCCAGGACCATGAGGAGTGTGGCCGCGCCGATCACCGCCAGTCCTCGGCCCAGGCGTGCGCCCAGAGGACCGACTTTCCAGAGCAATAGCCCCAACATGATCAGGGCATGGCTAGCCTGCTTGGCCGAATCAGCCCACACCAGCCCCAAGAAACCCGCCCCCTGGACCAAAACCAGGGCCACGACGGCATAGACACCCACGCTCAACACCCCGACCAGGGCGGGCCACAAGGTGTTGTTGCGGGCGTAAAAGGCATAGTTCAGGGGGAAATCCACGGCGGCGAAGAGCATGCCCACCAAATAGATGTTGAGCGCAGCCACCACCTGCCCCGTGTCCTGGGCGGTGAAGAGGCCGCGCTGAAAGAAGAGTCGGGTCACGGGTTCCCCCAACAGCCAGAGGCCGACCGCAGCCGGAATCATCAGCACCAAAACCATGCGCAATCCTCGGCCCAGGGTGTGGCGATAGGCGGCCTCGTCCTGGACGGCGAAGTGCTGGCTGAGTTTGGGCAGGGCGGCCAGGGCGATGGCCACGCTGATCAGCCCAAGGGGCATCTGTTGCAGGGTGGTGGCGCTGCGCATCCAGGCGATGCTCTGCGCGCCCGTGCCGCTGGCCAGCCGCCGGTCCAGGATGATCTGGGCTTGGGCCACCAGCAGCCCGGCGGCGATGGGCAAATAGAGGCGCATGATCTTGGCCAGGGCGGGATGACTCCACTGCACCCGATACCCCACGCCGGAGCGGCGCAGATCCAGGGCCATGACGCCAAACTGGACCGCGCTGCCGATCAAGACGCCGATGGCCAGACTCATGATGCCCAGTCGGGGGGCCAGCAGGGGCGCGGCGATGACGATGCCCAAATTGTAGATGGCCGAGGCGATGGCGGGAAAGGTGAAGCGTTGCAGGGCATAGAGGATGGCCGTGAGCAGTCCGGCCATGCTGAAGAGCCAAATGGCCGGGGCCATGATCCGGATCAGGTCCGCGGTGAGGGGGAGCAGGGTGGGGTCAAAGTCGTCCAGCCCCCCGGCCATCAGCCAGGCGATCTGGGGGGCGAGGAGGGTGACGAGCAGCACGGCCACGGCCAGGGTCATGCCCAAGAGGCTGATCAGCGCGCCCACCAGTCGGGTCAACTCCGTGCGCTTGCCGTCCGCGTCCCGCTGGGTGGCATATTGGCTGAGGACCGGCACCAACGCCGCGCTCAACATGCCGCCGATCAGGAAGTCGTACAACATGGTCGGCACTTGGGACGCCACGGTGAAGGCGCTGACCAGCCCGGTCTGCCCAAAGAAGGCGGCGATCACCATCTCCCGCATCAACCCCAAGACCCGGCTGGCCACGTTGCCGATGGAGAGGATGCCGGCGCTGCGGGCCAAACTGGTGGATTGGGGATTGGGGATTGGGGATTGGGGATTGGGTGGGGCGACGGGATCGTTTAGCATGAGGGAGATTGTAGCACAGACGAGGGGAAAGTTCGTAGTGAGCGCTTTAGCGCCCGGAGGTGTCGACACCTCCGGGCGCTAAAGCGCTCACTACGAACTTTTACGCAAAGGCAATATCTTTCATGTCATGGGGCAACACCCGGGGGTCAAAATTGATCGTCACATGCCCCTCTTCCTCGTGATCCGCCAGCCACTTCTCGGCCTGCATGGCCGCGGCGCAGCCTTGGCCCACGCTGGTCGCCACTTGCTTGAAGACCTTGTCCTGAATCTCCCCGGCGGCGAAGATGCCGGGGACGCTGGTGCGCATGTGCTTGTCCGTCACCAGATGGCCATCCTCGTCCAGATGCAGCTTGCCCTGGTAGAGTTCGTTGTTGGGCAGGTGGCCGATGAAGATGAAGATGCCATCGGTCTGCAAGGTGCTGGCCTCGCCGGTGACCGTGTCCTTGATGTCGACGTGGGTCACCTTGCCTTCATCCCCGGCATTGATGGAGGTCACCACCGAATTCCACACGAATTCGATCTTCTCGTTCTTGAAGGCCCGATCCCGCAGGATCTTGCTGGCCCGCAGCTCGTCCCGCCGGTGGATGATACGCACCCGGCTGGCGAACTTGGTCAGGAAGAGCCCCTCTTCCAAAGCGCTGTCGCCGCCGCCCACCACCACCACATCCTTGCCCCGGAAGAAGAAGCCGTCACAGGTAGCGCAATAGCTGACCCCCTTGCCGGTCAGATCCTTCTCGCCGGGCACGCCCAGATATTTGGGCCGGGCACCCGTGCTGGCAATGATGCTCTTGGCCTTGTATTCCTTGCCATTCTCCGTGCGCACGATGAAGGGATGCTGATCCGTGACGATCTCCGTCACAAAATCGAAGTCCACCCGACAGCCAAAACGCTCGGCCTGGGCCTTCATGCGATCCACCAACTCCGCGCCGCCCAGGGGTTCCGGGAAACCGGGATAGTTTTCGATCTCGTGGGTCAGGCTGACCTGACCGCCATATTCGTTGCCCGTGATCAGCAAGGGGCTCAGGTTGGCCCGGGCCGCGTACAGCCCCGCCGTAAAGCCCGCCGGACCACTGCCCACGATGATCACTTCCTCGACTTCGCCGCCGCTGGCCCCATTTTCGTTTCCAGGCAGGTTTAATTGAAAAGACATTTGTTTTCTCCTCGCTATATTATGTAGAGACGTCATCACGCCTATTTGGATGAAATCCATCGACGCAACGTTACGCCAGTATACCCCACCTTTGTTGCCCCAGCATTAGCGCTTTGTTTGCGTTTTGTCACGGAATAGAACTCAGTTGCCCCAATCGCTCCATAATCACCGTCACCCCGGCCAAGGCCGCGGTCTCCGCCCGCAGGATGCGCGGACCCAGGGTGACGATCTGCCAGCCGGCGGCCTGGGCCAGCGCAACCTCCGCCGGGTCCAGCCCCCCCTCCGGGCCGATGAGCAGGTTGACGGCCCGATCTTTTTTTGGATCAAGCACGGCCCCTAAGGATCGACTGCCTATTGCCGCCTCTTCCCAGGGCAGAAAGCAGGGCGTGTGGGCTTCAGCAACGGGCAGCGCCTCAACAAACTCCACGGGATCGGCCAACACCGGCAGCCGCCCCCGTCCGCACTGCTCCGCCGCCTCGCGGATGATGGCTTGCCAGCGCTCGGCCTTCTTGGCCAGGGCAGCCACGGGCCGTACCACGCTGCGCCGACTGACCACGGGCACAAAGCGGGTGACGCCCAACTCCGTGCCCTTTTGCAGCACCCACTCAAATTTGTCGGCTTTCAGGCTGCACTGGAAGAGCGTCACCGCCACCGTAGGTTCCCCAGAAATCGCCACTGATTCCAAAACAAAACCCTGGGCCGATTTACGGTCCAGGGCGCGGATCTCGGCCAAAAAGGCCCCGCCTCGATTGTCCAACAGCACAACGTGATCGCCCACGCCCAAACGCAACACAGCCCGCACCTGATGCACAATCGGCGTCAAGTCCACGGGTGCGCCGGGCTGAATGGGCGTGTCGGTCAGGAAGAATCGGTGCATGGGATTTGGGATTGGTGATTAGGGATTGGGGATTGGGTATACAGAGACTAGCGCAGGTTGAGTAGCCGCCCCAACATCTCCGCACTTCATTCGGGCACTGGCGGCGTATCGAAACCGCAGCGGGTTGACCCGCGTTGGTCAACCCGCTACGGTTTCGATACGGCCTTCCACTAGGGATCGCGGAAGTTTGTGGTCAACCCGGCCTACTCAACCTGCGCTGGCGTGGCGGTTAGCCCCTTGTGCATTGTGCATTGGGTGACCACCCTACTAGCGCAGGTTGAGTAGCCGCCCCAACATCTCCGCACTTCATTCGGGCACTGGCGGCGTATCGAAACCGCAGCGGGTTGACCCGCGTTGGTCAACCCGCTACGGTTTCGATACGGCCTTCCTCTAGGGATCGCGGAAGTTTGTGGTCAACCCGGCCTACTCAACCTGCGTTGGCGGTTTTTTTACGACCAGGGCCACCCAGTCCCCCTCGCCCAGGCGGTCCACCAAGGTTAGACCGTGGCGGGCGACGGCGTCCAGGACCAGGTCGGCCCGTTCTTCGATGATGCCGGCCAGGATCAGGTGGCCGCTCGGGGCCAGGGGTTCGGCCAGGGGGACGTTGCCGTAGTCGCCGTCGAAGAGTTTGACCAGGATTTCGGCCAGAATGTTGGCGACCATGAGGGGGAAACGGCCGGCCATGCCCGCGGGGACGCTGGTATGCTCGACCACAAAGTTAGTGCCCGGTCCCACGGCCAGGCCGTTAATTAGCGCATTTTCCGCGGTCACGTCCACGGCGATGGTGTCGATGTCGGTTGCCAAAATAGAAGAAGCCCCTAGTTTGGCCGCCACGATGCTCAACACACCACTGCCTGTGCCAACATCTAGGAGGGCATCCCCAGGACGAACTAAATTTTCCAACGCCACGATGCACAGCCGGGTGCTGGGGTGCAAGCCCGTGCCAAAGGCCATGCCGGGGTCCAGCTCGATCAGGATGTCGTCGGGCTGGGCTTCAAAGGCTTCCCAACTGGGCTTGAGGACGACCCGCTTGCCCACCCGCAGGGGTTTGTAGAATTTCTTCCAGGCGTGAGCCCAGTCTTCCTCGGTCAGGGTGCGGATCTCCGGTTCGGGGATGGGGTAGAGCAGGCTGAGCCGCCACAGCCCCTCCTCGATCTGGCGCTGGATGCGTTCGCCCCGTGCGCCGGGCTTGAGATAGGTCTTGACCCGCAGGGCGTACTCGTCGGGCAGGGGATTGTGAAAATCGTCAAAGCCCGTGGCCTCGATCACCGCGCCGCCGCCAGAGGCCTCGCCTTCCGCGCTGTCCTCGTCCCAATCGCCGCCATTATAACGGTTGAAGAGTTCGCTCACCGCCTCGGCAGCTTCGGTATCCACTTGGACGGATATTTCGATCAGGTTTGTCATGGGTTGTCCGGGATTTGGGGTTAGGGGTTGGGGATTGGGGATTGGGGGTTGGGGATTGGGGGTTGGGGATTGGGGAGGGTTTGCTATCCTAACCCCAAATCCCAAATCCCCAATCCCTAATCCCCAACCTGGCCTAGCCAGAACCAAGAATTTTTACCACAAAGATCACAGAGAACACAAAGATTTCAAAAGAATAAATCCCTCTTTGTGTTCTTTGTGTCCTTTGTGGTAAAAATTCTTGCACAAAAAACAAGGATTTCGCTGGTTAGTACCTAATCCCCAATCCCCGCTCACCGATCCCCGAAAATGCGGTCGAAGAAGCCCTTGCTTTGCTCGATGGATTCGTCGCCCAGGGTGGCGGCGAGTTTGCGCAGGAGCTCTTTTTGTTCGCCGTTGAGGCTGGTGGGGACGACCACACGGGTGGTGATCAGCATGTCCCCCCGTCCGCTGCGCTGGAGGCGGGGGACGCCCAGGTTGCGTTTGCGGAAGCTCTTGCCGTTCTGGGTGCCGGCGGGAATTTCCAGGGTGTCGTCCTTGCCGTCCAAGGTGGGGATGCGCAGGGTGGCCCCCAGGGCGGCCTGGGCGATGTTGATGGGCAGTTCCATGTGGATGTCGAACTCTTGGCGCACGAAGATGGGGTGGGTCTCCACGCCGATGACGACAAAGAGGTTGCCAGCGGGGCCGCCCAACATGCCGGCCTCGCCCTCGCCGGTCAGGCGGATGCGGGTGCCGTCGTCCACCCCGGCGGGGATGTTGACGTTGATCTTGCGGTTGACCCGCACCCGCTTGGCCCCATTGCACTTGCCGCAGGGGCTGGTGATGGTCTCGCCCGCGCCGTTGCAGGTTGGGCAGGTGGCCGCGGTGACCACCGTGCCAAAGAGGGGGCTTTGCTGACGGCGCTGGACTTCCCCGGCTCCGCCACAGGTGGTGCAGCGGATGGGGCTGGTGCCCGGCTCCGCGCCTTCGCCCCGGCAGCGGTCGCACATCTCCATGCGGGGGACGTCCAACTCTCGCTCGCAGCCGAAAGCGGCCTCCTCGAAGCTGAGGCGCACGTCGGCTCGCAGATCCGCGCCCCGACGGGGGGCGTTGCGGCGTCCCCGGCTGGTGCTTGCCCCGCCAAAGCCGCCGAAGATCTCCTCAAAAATGCTGCCCAGATCGCCAAAGCCCCCGGCCCCGAAGTCGCTAAATCCGCCGCCGCTGCCCGGACCCGTGGCGGCATGGCCAAAGCGGTCATAGGCGGCCCGCTTCTGGTCGTCGTTGAGGATCTGATAGGCCTCGTTGATCTCTTTGAACTTTTCCGTGGCATCGGGCGCGCCGTTAACGTCCGGGTGGTACTGTTGGGCCAAGCCCCGGAAGGCCTTTTTGAGGGTACTCTTGTCCGCAGATCGGTCCACGCCCAAGACTTCGTAATAATCACGTTTGCTCATGGTTTTGTCTATTCCCAGCTAATAATCCAGGCGCACAGACCGGCCAAGGCCACCGTGGCCCCAATCAGGGCTGTCCACTGGCCGGGCAAAAAGCCCACGCTGCGGGCGCTGACGATCAAAATGATCACCATGCCCACAGCCAAGATCAGCCAGTTGGAGAGGATGGGGTGGTCGGTCCAGAGTTTTTTCATGGTTTCGTATCGAGTAATGCGTATCGAGTAAGGTGTGGTTGACGAGAATGCGAGCGGCTGACCGCTAACGGCTGTCGGCTAACTGCTGCCAAAGGGCGTCCAGTTGGGCGTAGAGATCCGCCAGGCTGCTGTCGTTGCGGATGATGTGGTCGGCTTGGGCCATTTTGGCTTCTTGGGCCGATTGGGCGGCCAGGCGGCGGTTGGCTTCGTCCGCGGGCATGTTTCGGGTGTCGGCCAGGCGCTGCAATTGGGCCTCGATGGGCGATGTGATCACCCAGACTTGGTCACACAGTCTAATGGTCCAGCCGCTTTCAAGCAGTTTGATTGCTTCCAATATGACCACCGGCGCGGACGTCGCGGCGATCTCCTGCTTCGCCAGTTCGTACACCTGGGGATGCAGGATGGCCTCCAGCCGTGCCAGGGCGGACGGGTCTGCGAAGACCACGCGTCCCAGGGCCGGGCGGTCAATCGTGCCATCCGCCGCCAGGATGATCTGGCCAAACTCGGCCAGGATCAGGGGGAAGGCCGGGCCGTCGGGCTGCATGGCCCGGTGGCCCAGTTTGTCCGCGTCCACCACATGCGCACCCTTGGCCGCCAGATAGGCCAGCACCGTACTCTTGCCCGTGGCAATATTACCGGTCAGGCCGATGACTTTGGGCTGGGCTGTGGACTGGGTCATGGTTCGATCCTGATCACAAAAAAGGCGCTGCCGGGCAGCGCAGAGAGCATTATATCACAGGCAAAAGGGTTGGTTGAAACAGGGATGGGGGTGGACAGCAATTCTCAATATGGGGCAGAGGCAACAGAAGAAGGCACGAAAGGAGGGGGTTTGTGCCGGTGGTCAAAGGGAAATCAAGACAATGGACTTATGTGGCGGCCTCCAGATGAAAAGAGAGAAT
>JAGNDO010000173.1 GCA_018003515.1 Caldilineaceae bacterium | reverse complement strand
GCTCCGCGTGGGAATGCCAACGGGCGCTCTGCGCCCCTCGGCGCAGAGCGCCGAAAACCACTCCCACGCGGAGCGTGGGAGCGAGATTGGGAGCGAGATCGGGAGCGAGATCCGTTGCCTATCCGGCTCCATTACGCCGGGCGATCTCTTTGCGCACCACGGGGGCGAGATCTCGTTCCCACGCTCCGCGTGGGAATGCCAACGGGCGCTCTGCGCCCCTCGGCGCAGAGCGCCGAAAACCACTCCCACGCGGAGCGTGGGAGCGAGATTGGGAGCGAGATCGGGAGCGAGATCCGTTGCCTATCCGGCAGCGTTACGCCGGGCGATCTCTTTGCGCACCACGGGGGCGACTTTGGTCCCGAATAGCTCAACCGCCCGCATCATCTTGCTGTGGGGGATAGAATTGTTGCCCATGTAGATCAAGAAGCGCTGATGGTCGAACAGTTCGTGCTGGAAGAGGATCTTTTCGATGATCTCGTCCGGTGTGCCCACAAAGTCGGAGCCGCGCAGGGTACGCTGTTTCTCCAACTGGGCTTGGGTGGACGGGGCCCAACCCCGCTCTCGGCCGATCTTGTTCATCATGGCTGTGGCCGCGGGATAGAAGGTGTCCACCGCGTCCTGGGCATCGTCGGCGATGAAGCCGTGGGAGTTGACGCTCAAGGGGATGTGGGTGGGGTCAAAACCCGCTTCTTTGGAGGCCTGGCGGTAGAGATTGAAGAAGGGGGCGAAGCGCTCCGGCATCCCGCCGATGATGGCCAGGGCCAGGGGCAGTTCCAGGGAGGCGGCCCGCACGACGGATTGGGGCGTGCCGCCCACGGCTACCCAAATGGGCAATTTCTCCTGCACCGGGCGGGGATAGATGCCCAGGTTGTTGATGGGCGCACGGTATTTGCCAGACCAGGTGATAGTTTCCGAATCCCGCAGTCGGGCCAACAGGCGCAATTTTTCATCAAATAGCCCATCATATTCCTTCAAATCATAGCCAAAGAGCGGAAAAGACTCGATAAACGACCCCCGCCCGGCCATGATCTCGGCCCGCCCGTTGGAGATCAGGTCCAAGGTGGCAAAACTCTGGAAGACCCGCACGGGATCTTCGGAACTCAGCACGGTCACCGCGGTGGAGAAGCGGATGCGCTTTGTCAGGGCTGCGGCCGCGGCCAAAATCACCACCGGGGCGGACGAGAGGTATTCCGGGCGGTGGTGTTCGCCGATGGCATAGACGTCCAGCCCGGTCTGGTCCGCAAGCTGGATCAGTTCCAGGGTGTTGCGCATGATCTCAACTGGGTCTTTGTCCGGGCTGGTGGCCAGATGCGTGCCCTTGTCCACGAAGTCATAGATGCCCAGTTCGAAGGGGCGGTCACGATTGGCGATTGCGTCAGTCATCATCAAATACAAACCTCCCCCTACATTTAACGACCCATGAACCGTTTCCCCGCTACCAAATGCAACGCGATCCAGCCAATGACAGCAGAAAGAACAACCAGAACTGTTATTGTTTGCCAAGGCAAAAGGGGACTCACCAATACCAGAATATTGAAGATTACCATAAATCCAGCAGAAATCAGCCACATCTTAAAAAGGGATGTGGAAATTTTACGACGATACCAGAGATAGATGGCGACCAGCACAATCAAAGCTGCCATGATAAAGATAACGTTCGTGGGTTCATGGATGAACTGATTGACCACGAACCACACGCCCATGCTAATGGGTGTAAACCAATACCCTGCTTCTCGGTCTTGGTCTTCCATCTTGATCTCTCCTCGCCCCTCACCTATCCAATCCGTTCCGCTTCCCGCCCATAAATGTCGATAAACATGGCGTCGTCGATCTGCTCCGGCGTGCCGTCGAAGACCAGTTGGCCGTCGTTGAGGGCGATGGCCCGGGTGCCGTATTGTTGGACCAGATCCAGGAAATGCAGGCTGCACAGGACGGTGATGCCATCTTCCTGGTTGATCTGTTGCAGATGGCGCATGATGCTGTGGGCCAGGGCTGGGTCCAGGCTGGCCACGGGTTCGTCGGCCAGGATCAGCTCCGGCTCTTGCATCAAGGCGCGCGCAATGCCCACCCGTTGACGCTGGCCGCCGCTCAACTCGTCCGCCCGATTATCGGCCTTGTCCCGGATGCCCACCCGGTCCAGGCTGGCATAGGCCCGGGTCATGTCTTCGGCGGGGAAGCGGCCCAGGACCGAGGCCATAGGATTGACATAGCCCAGCCGCCCGCTGAGGACGTTGCGCAGCACAGACGACCGATCCACCAAATTGAAGTGCTGGAAGATCATGCCAATACGCCGCCGCGCCCGGCGCAACTCTTCGCCGGTGACATGGGAGAGGCGCACGTCGTTCCACCAGATCTCCCCGGAGGTGGGTTCGATCAGCCGGTTGATGCAGCGCAACAAGGTACTCTTGCCCGATCCGCTCAGGCCGATCACGGCCACAAATTGGCCATCCGGCACCTCAAAGCTGACGTCCTTCAACGCCACTGTGCCGTCATCATAGACTTTGGTCAGGTTTTTTATTCGCAGCACACGGT
>JAGNDO010000055.1:9314-36236 GCA_018003515.1 Caldilineaceae bacterium | reverse complement strand
TCCCGTATAACGAAAGGAATATCGAATGCCAGCGAAAAAATACTCGATACGCACTACTCGATACTCGATATCCGCACATCCGTCTCCACAAACCCCTCGCTGCCATCCTGATAGCGGACCGGGGCTTTGACCCGGATGTGGTCGGCGTCGGTGTACATGGCGTGGAGGATCTCGGCGTAGCGTTCGTAGAGGAAGCCCCGGCGCAGCTTGCGGGATCGGGTCATTTCGGATTCGTCGGCGTCGAATTCCTTGTGCATCAGCACAAAACGGCGCACCCGGCCGGCGGGGGGTAGACTGGCATTGACCCCGGCCACGGCTTCCTGGACCATGTCATAGACTTGGGGTTTTTGCGCCAAATCCGTAAAGGTGGTGTAGCCGATATGTTGCTTTTCGGCCCAAAAGCCCACGTTGTCAAAATCGATGATCACCAGGGCGGTGACAAAATCCCGGTCGTCGCCGCCCACGGCCATCACGTCTTTGATGTAGGGGCTAAATTTGAGCCGTCCTTCGATAAATTGGGGCGAGAAGGAGTCCCCGCTGGCCAAGGTGAGCATGTCCTTGACCCGGTCCAGATAGATCACATGGTCGTCTTCGTCGATGTATCCGGCGTCCCCCGTGCGGAACCAGGCCCGCCCGGCGTCGTCCTGGGTGGTGGAGCCGGCCGTGGCATCCGGGTTTTTGTAATAGCCGGCAAAGACCGTGGGGCCGGCGATCTGGATCTCGCCCCCTTCGCTGATGCGGATGTCGATGCCTGGGGCGGCCTGGCCCACGCTGGCAAACTTGATGTCCCCGTCCCGGTGGATGGTGGCCCCGCCACTGACCTCGGTTGAGCCGTAGATCTGCTTCAGGTTTACCCCCAGGGCGTGAAAAAAGCGCACGGCGTCTGGGCTGAGGGCGGCCCCGGCGGTGTAGGCCGAGCGGATGCGGGAAAGGCCCAGTTTGTCCCGGATGGGGCCAAAGACGGCCAGATCCCCAAGGCGATAGGCCAGCCCCAGACCGGGGCCGATGGGCTGTCCGGCCAATTTGCGGTCCGCCACCCCATAGCCCACGGGCAGAAACCATTGGTAAAGTTTGCGGTTGATCCACGTGGCGTCGTTCATGCGTACCTGCACGGAGCCTACCAGCAGATCCCACAGGCGAGAGTTATAGAGGATGCCCTCCGGCGCGATCTCCCGCACGTTGGCCTGCACGGTCTCTGGCTCTTCGGGGAAGTTCATGATCACGCCGCTGACACAGTGGGGGGCCACGCCGAGGACATGCTCGGCGATCCAGCCCAGGGGCAGCAGGCTGACGTGGTTGTCCGTGTCGAAGCGCTTGTCCACAGCGTCATAGGCCAGGGTGGCGGAGAGGACGTTGCCGTGGGTGAGCATGGCCCCCTTGGGCAGCCCCGTGGTGCCGGAGGTGTAACAGAGCACGGCCAGATCCCCGTCCTGACCTTGGGCGATCTCTTGCTCGAAACGGCCCGGCTCCTGCTCGGCCAGGGTGCGGCCCAACTTCTGCACTTGGTCAAAGGAGATCAGCCACGGCTCGTCGTAGTGCCACAGCCCCTTTTCGTCCCAATAGATCACCCGCTCCACCTTGGGGATCTGCGCCCGGATTTCCAGCAATTTGTCGCACTGTTCCTGATCCTTGGCTAGCACAAAACGGGCATCGGAATGGTCGATGATATAGGCCATCTCCGACGGATTGGCGTCGGTGAACAGCCCCACCTGCACCCCGCCCATAGCCAGCAGACCCAGATAGCTCCACACATATTGGCGGTCGTTGTCCCCCACCGTGGCCACGTGATCCCCCCGGTGGAAGCCCAACGCGCTCAACCCCAAGCCAAAGTCCCGCACTTGCTGCAAAGAATCCGCCCAGGCAAACTCCCGCCAGATGCCAAACTCCTTCTGGCGCATGGCCACCTTGCCCGGGCCGGAATTCTGGGCCCGATTGAGAAAATATTGAGGGATCGTCCTTAGTTCAGAACTCGCCATTCGCCCTTCGCCATTCGCTACGCCTGCCCCAAATAAGCTCGAATCACATTTTCGTCGTTCTTGATCTCGTCCGGCACGCCGTCGGCGATCTTCTGGCCAAAGTCCAGCACCACCACCCGGTCCGAGATGTCCATCACCAAGCCCATGTCATGCTCGATCAGAATGATGGTGGTCCCCCGCCGCTCGTGGATGTCCAGAATGAAGCGGGCCATGTCTTCCTTCTCTTCGGCATTCATGCCCGCCATAGGCTCGTCCAAGAGCAGCAAGTGGGAATCCAAGGCCAGCCCCCGGCCCAACTCCACCCGTTTGCGCAAGCCATAGGGCAAGGCCCCCACCACCGCGTTGCGGATATGGGCGATCTCCAAAAAGTCGATGATCTCCTCCACAAATTCCCGGTGTTTCACCTCTTCCCGCAGGGTGCGCCCCCAATAGAGGGCGTTGGAGATCCCCCCCTGCTTCATGTGGATGTGCCGGGCGGCCATCAAGTTGTCCAGGGTGCTGAGACCCGTGTAGAGGGCAATGTTCTGGAAAGTGCGGGCCACGCCCAGGCGGGAGATGTGATGAGTTGGGGTCTTGGTCAGATCGTGTTGCTTGCCGTCAGGCGCGTGGTAGTCAATGCGCCCCTCTTGGGGACGATAGAAGCCGCTGATGCAGTTGAGCATGGAGGTCTTGCCCGCGCCGTTGGGACCGATGATGGCGCGGATTTCACCGGCGCGCACATCAAAGCTGACCCTGTTGAGGGCAACCGTATTGCCGAAAGTCAGCAATACGCGATCTACGGTGAGACAGGTGGAGAGATGATCCATCGATCTGGGCCGTTTTCGGGTAGGCAAACCGATCACCAGCACAGGTCATGCGGGTCATCGATCAGCAGTTGGATTTTGAGCGGATTGCTTGGAAGCGTGAGGTAGTCGTGCGTAGAGTATCACAGGTGCAGAAGTTGCGCAAATCGGATTTCGGGGTTGGGGACTGGGGATTGGGGGTTGGGGATTAGGGATTAGGATCGGCAATAGTCCCCAACCCCCAATCCCCAATCCCCAAAAATCCCTATCCCTTCACCGCGCCGGCCAACATGCCGCGCAGGAAGTAGCGGCCCAGGAAGATGTAGACGATCAGGGTGGGCACGGCGGCCAGGAAGGCCCCGGCCATCTGCACGTTCCACTCGATGATTTGGCTGCCGGCCATGTTGTTGAGGGCCACGGTCACCGGCCAGTTGGACGGGTTGGTGAGGACCACGGCAAAGAGAAAGTCGTTCCACGCCGCAGTGAACTGCCAGATCAACACCACCACAAAGCTGGGGATGGAGAGGGGCAGCAGGATATGCCAATAGACCTTCAGCAAGCCTGCCCCGTCCATGCGGGACGCCTCGACCAGCTCATTGGGGATACCGGCGTAGTAGTTGCGAAAGGTCAGGGTGGTGATGGGGATACCGTAGATCACATGGGTCAACACCAGCCCCCAGATGCCGCCGTAGAGGTTGATGTCGCTCATGAACTGCACCAAGGGGATCAGAATGCTCTGGTAAGGGATAAACATGCCAAAGAGAATCAGGGGGAAGATGACATCGGCCCCTTTGAATTTCCACTTGGCCAGCACAAAGCCATTAAGGGAGCCCAGAATGGACGAGATGATGGCCGCCGGCACCACCAATCGCACACTGTTCCACAGATTTGGCGACAGCGCCTCGTAGGCCCTGATAAAATTATCAAAATGTAGCCCCGAAGGCAGGTTCCACATGGTCTTCAGGCTGACCTCGGCAAAGCTCTTAAAGCCGGTGTTCAGCATGATATACATGGGCAACAGATAGAAGATGGTCATCATCAACAGCGGGATGTAGAGCCAGTAGCGTGTACGAGTTTTCATTCGGACGCCTCCGATTTCAGGGTGAAGCGCAGATAAGGAATGACCAGCACCGCCACGCTCAAGAGCAAAAGGATACCGATGGCCGCCCCCCGGTTGTAAAAGCCACCATCAAAGGTCGTGGTCCACATGTAAATGGCGGGCACGTCCAAGGGCAACTGCTTGCCGGCCACAGCCACGATCAGATCGAAGACTTTGAGGGAGATATGGCCCAGAATAATCATGGCGGTCAAGGTGATGGGACTGAGCAGGGGCAGGATGATGCGGGTGTAGAGTTGCCATTCTGTGGCCCCATCCACCCGAGCCGCTTCCCGCATCTCCTCAGAGATACCCCGTAGTCCGCCCAGATAGAGGGCCATGGTGTAGCCAGACATCTGCCACACGGCTGGGATGGCGATGGCCGCGATGCCCCAGCCGGGGGTGGTGTGCCACTGGTTGATCAGGAAGTCCAGCCCCAGGTTGTCGAAGAGCAGGTTGAGGCCGCTGAGACGAGATCCCTGGGCCGGGTTCATCAGCCAGCGCCACACCACGCCGGTGACAATGAAGGAGATGGCCATTGGGAAGAGGAAGAGGCTGCGGAAAAAGGCTTCTCCCCGCAATCCCTGGTCCAATAAAATGGCTAAAAATAGACCCAGTATCAGGCATCCACCCACAAAAAGGCCCGTAAAGATCAGGGTGTTGCGTACATCAATCATAAAGCGGGGATCGTTCATGAGGCCGATGTAGTTGCTCAATCCGGCCCAACTGTAGTTGGGCATCAGCCCCACCCAGTTGCTCATGGAAACCCGACCCGACCAGAAAATAAAGCCATAGACAAAGATAAAAATGGCCAGGATGGATGGGGAAACCAGGGCAATGGAGAGGATTTTGTCTCGGTTCAGGCGCATGTGCTTCCTCCCGTCGGTAAAGTGTCAATTTTGTAACAGCCACCCCCACCCCCCTAGCCCCCCAACTTTGGGGGGAACGGTCCACCACCTCCCCCAGAATTGGGGGCCGGGGGCCAGGGGCAGAAAGGGCTGAACGATTACCCAAAAAGGACGCCACACCCTACGGTGTGGCGTCCTTTTTCAATCAGACGCGAGGCGATCTGACCACCTCACGGATCAAGCTTACTTGCAGGGACCGTTGGCGGCGCAGGCGGCCACCAGGGCGCTCTGCAAAGCCGGGGCATCGCTGTTGGCCAGGAAGAGGCCCAGAGCGGTGTCGATCTCGGACTTCCAGGCATCGTTGGCCACAACACCGTGGGTCAGGCTGCCGACCACCCGGTTGCTGGCCCAGTCATCCATGGCGGAGATCAGGTACTCGCCATACAGGGCCTTGTCGCCGTCGCTGCGGGCAGGGATGGAGCCCTTGACCGGGTTGAAGGCATCCTGGCCCTCGCGGGAACCGGCCACGGTCAGCCACGCAATGGCGGCGTCACGGTGGGGGGCGCCCACGGGCAGCACAAAGCTGTCGGACAGGAACTGGAAGTTGCCACCGGTGCCCGGCACAGCCGCCCAGCCATAGCCCTGCATGGGGACCATGCCGATTTCACGGAAGAAGCCCTCGGCCCAGTCGCCCATCACGTTGAAGGCGGCGTCGCCATCCACCACCAGGCGGGAGGCATCCTGCCAGCTCAGGGCAGAGGCATCGCTGTTGGTGTAGGTCAGGATCTTGGCAAAGTCTTCCAGGGCCTTGGTGACATCAGCCGCGGCCCAATCGCCAGCGCCGGTCCAAATGGCGTCGTAGGCGTCCGGTCCCATGCTGGCCAGCATGATGGTCTCGAAGAGATGCAGGGCGGTCCATTGCTCGCCCATAGCCAGGGGAGTCTCGACCCCAGCGGCCTTCAGGGTGTCCATAGCGGCAAACCACTCGTCCAAGCTGGTGGGGACGGCCACGCCGTTGTCAGCCAGAATGGTGGGGTTGTACCACAATACATTGGCCCGGTGGATGTTGACGGGCACGCTATAGATGTTGCCGTCGTTGGAGATCAGGGGAATCAGGGTTTCGGGCATCACCTCAAGCCAGCCCTCTTGCTCGAAGAGGAAGTTGAGCGCCTCAAGCTGGTCGGCGGCCACATAGGTGCCGATCAGCTCCTGGCCCGCATGACCCTGCCAGCTGTCCGGGGAGTCCCCAGCCTGCAAGCGGGTGGCCAGGACGGCCCGGGCATTGGTGCCAGCCCCACCGGCCACGGCGGCGTTGACAAAGGTGATGTCCGGATACTTGGCGTTGAAGACCTTGATCATGGCATCCAGGCCGGCCGCTTCGCCGCCGCCGGTCCACCAGGAGAAGACTTCCACTTCATCGGTCATGGCTGCCGGGGCTTCCACCGCCGGAGCCTCAACTGCCGGTGCTTCGGCGGCTACTGGGGCGTCTGCGACCGGGGCCGCCGGGGTTGCCGGGGCTGGGCAGGCGGACAACAGCATGGCCGAAATCAACATGACACTCATGACTACGATCCAAAGTCGAGATTTGTGCATCTTTTGCACTCCTTTGTGTGAATTGTGGAATGGGTTTGAAGGATAAAACGGATTGGTCAACTACAAACCAGCAAAAAGCGGATGGAATCGACAGTGCCTATTGTAGCACAGGTGGGTGGGTTGTCAATTGATCCGAAAGAACCTCAAAAAGAGAGAAAGAGAGATCGACCGAGTTTATTGGAACAGGTACCAATATCGCCCTGGGGCTTCTTTGGTGGGGCATGATGGGGGCATGAGGATGGGCAAATCGTCTCTCGTAATCGGCGTTGGTGGACGATTGGCGGGGTTATCTCGCTATTCGTTAAAGGGACGCAGGAGCATCACTGGTACGGGCGAGGTGCGGGTGACCTGCTTGGCCACACTCCCAAAAAGCAGACTGCCCAACCCGGTACGCCCGTGGGTCGTCATGGCAACCAGATCGACCTTGGCCTCTTTGGCGTAGCGCACGATCTCTTCCCCGGCCTCGCCAAAGCGCACGGTTTGCACCACTTCATAGCCATCTCGTTCCAAGTTGCGCACATCGTGACGCAACTCATCCTGCAACAGGGAGAACATACTGTCCCGCTCCTGGGAGGCATAGATGGGATGATGGCTGAGGACGGCGTCTCTTGACGACTTGAAGTGGGGCACATCGGTATAGGTCGTGGATGCTTCCATAGCCGGTGCCACCACATGCCCTGTGGGATAGTCGGCCACATGCACCAGATGAAGCTGGAATTGATCCGGTGTGAAGAGACGGCGAATCTGAGACAGAATCTCGCGACCGAAATCAGAACCATCCAGGGGGATCAGCACTTTGCGTTTGGTCATGGTCATCTCTCCTCGTCGTTGAGGGTGTGTGTGATGGATAAAATGCTTTCCGAATCAGGAAGGAAGGGCTCACTCAGCGCCGCAGAAGAGGGCGGCCACGGCTGGGCCTTAACTGCCTCGCGCAGCATGGCCACCAACCGGTGGGATTCGATACCTTTGGGCACAATGTGGTTGACCCCCAACTTGTGCAGCGTCATCTGCATGGCCGTGTCAGTGAAGGCGGTCAGCACCACAATCACCGTCTGCGGTCGGCGGTCGGCGATCTCTCGCACTGCATCCATCCCCATGCCGTCATGCATCATCGGATCGATGAGCAGCAGGTGGGGTGACTGGGCCACGGTGTATTCAACCGCCTGCGTGCTGCTGCTGGCCTCGGCCACGATCTGAATATCCCCCTCACGGCGCAAGCGCGTACTCACCAATTCGCGCACGTTGGTATGATCGTCGGCCAAAACAATGTGGATGGCGTTCATGATTCCCTGGTTTGCAAAAAACGGACAATGGTTCAACCAGATCCCCCTTTCCTGGGCAATAATACCCCTTGCCGGGAAGGGAGTCCTCTTGCCCCTTACTATAGGCATAATTTCATCGCATCTACAGTGGCAAATGTCCCCAGGTTGACATGACAGCCATACTTAGGGTGGGGAAAAGAGGGGAGGGAAGGGGGTGAGGGGAGGTTATTTGACGGGGATGCGAAGGGAGACGCAGGTGCCGGAGGTGGCCCGGGGGCCGATTTCGACCCGGCCGCGCAGGGAAGCGGCCCGTTCATTCATATTGTGCAGGCCGTTGCCCTTGTTGCGGGCATGACCATTCATTTCAAAGCCCACGCCGTTGTCGGCGATGTCCATGTGTAGCATCTCCTCATCCACCCACGTGCGTATGGTGAGATCCGTCGCCCTGGCATGTTTACGCACATTGGTCAAGGTCTCTTGGGCAATGTGCAGGATCTCCACGGTCTGCTCTGGGGTAAGCAGGTCGATGGGAATGGTTTCGGTTTCCAGATGGACAGTGAGAAAGGTGTTGGCCCGAATCTCCCTGGCCAACTCTTCGATCCCCCTGGCCAGATCTCGACCCTGAAACCGTTGGGGACGCAACTCTAAAATATAGTTGCGGATGTCCCGGATCACTTCGTTGAGATCGCCAATCGCCTTCAGGATACGCGAGCGGGTCAGCTCTGGCTTGGTGTCCATATAAAATTGGCTGTCATCCAGCATCAGACCAATGGCGTAGATGGACTGGATGATGCCATCGTGCAGATCCATGCTGAAGCGCTCGCGTTCCTGGAGGATGGCCAACTGTTGGATCTGGCGATAGAGTTGGGCGTTTTCGATGGCAATGGCCGCCTGGGTGGCAAACATTTGCAGGATCTCTTGGTCCATCTGGGTGAAGGGGATCGGCTTGTGCGCTTTTCCCGAGTCGGGTTGCTTGTCGGTCAGGTAGATATCGCCGATCACTTTGCCCTTGGAGATGATGGGCACCCCCATCAGCGTGGTCATGGGGGGATGGTTGGGGGGGAAGCCATAGGAGCGGGGGTGTTCGCCGATATTGCGCACCCGTACGGGCTTGGCCTCGCGAATCAGCATCCCCAACAGGCCAAAGCCTTGGGGTGGTTGGCCCATGTGTGCCCGTTCCATCTCGGTGATGCCCGAAGTGATAAACTGGGCGATCTGCTTGCCGTCGGGTGCCAGAACCCCCACGGCCCCATAGCGGGCATTCACCAACCCGCGGCTCAAATCCACCACTTTTTGTAGCACCGTACTCAAATCCAGTTCGGTGGTCAGAGCCAACGCAGCACTGTGCAGGGCCTCCAGTTGCTGGGTGCGCTGACGAATCTCCTCTTCTCGGCTTTCCACCAGCGTGAAGACCAGCAGCCAAAAGATCAAGGCCACCACCACCAGGGCTGTCAACGCCAGCAGATCGTATTCCACGGTCAGATCGGCAGGCAGCCAATAGATGCGCACAAGCACAGCCCCGATCCACAGGGGGATCGGGAGGATAAATCCCAGCCATTTGAGTCGATGAATGGTAAACACGGTGTTGCTTGGTCCTTTGCGCGCAAGTAGGTTTGGAGGCACGACCTGTGTTATAATTGCCCCGGTCTTGTCCCGCGCTCCATTATACATGAGCGATTCCTATCAACCTAACCATCAGGCTCAATCAGGATCAAGCTGTATGTCATTGCGAATTTTATTGGTGGACGATCATGAAGTAGTACGCTTGGGGCTAAGGGCGTTGATCTCGCGCTATCCCCATTTTGAAGTGGTGGGTGAGGCCGCCGGGGCCGATGAATCCTTGCAACAGGTGGGCCATCTGCACCCGGATGTGGTGGTGATGGATATTCGCCTGCCGGGGAAGAGTGGCATCGAGGCCACCCGCGACATCGTTGAGGCCTTCCCGGAGACCAAGGTGATCATGCTCACCTCCTTTGCCGACGATGACCTGCTCTTTGATGCCATCACCGCCGGGGCGTCGGGCTATGTACTCAAGCAGATCGGCAGCGCGGATCTGGTGCGGGCCTTGGAGAGCATCGGGCGCGGCGAATCCCTGCTGGATCCAGCGCTGACCCAAAAGGTCTTCCAACGGGTGCGGGAAGCCACCCGGCAGGCCGAAAATGCCGCCTTCGCCGATTTGACCGAACAGGAACTCAAGATCCTGGTTCTGGTCTCCAAAGGCATGACCAACAAAGAGATTGCCGCCGTGGTCTTCCTTAGCGAAAAGACCGTGCGCAACTATGTCAGCTCCATCCTCAGCAAGCTCTCCGTCTCCACAAGAGCCGAGGCCGCGGCCTACGCAGTCACCCACCGCATCCAAGATCATATCCCTGAATCGCTCTAAATTGGGGGATTGGGGATTGGGGGATTAGGCGCTCCTGCCGCCCCAATCCCCAATCCCCAATCCCCAATCCCAACTCCCCAAAACAAAAGCATACGGCCCCGTTTTCGTTTGTCCGGAACGAAAACGGGGCCGTATGCTTCTGAAAGGAAGAACACCAAAAGGGAGTTAGATAACGCCCTGGTGCGGCTGGTGGACCGACAAAGCCGATCCACTCGGTCTCAACTTGGCCTGGTTGCGGTCAGGCGGCGAGCCGATGACTGCCAACACGTGCGTCTGCTGTCATAAATTTGTTGTGCCGCTTTGGTCAAATTTAGACCATCTCCGCAGCATTGGATTCTTGGGCCTCTTGGGCCTCTTGCTGGACCATCTCTCGGAATATGTCCGATTCGGTGAGGATCCCCACCAATTGGCCCTGGTCCACCACAGGCAGACCGCCAATCTTGTGCTCCAACATGAGCTGGGCGGCGTCAAAGATGGTGGCGTCCGAGGTGATGGTGACCGGATTGCGGGTCATCACCTTGTCGATGGTCAACTGGGCCAGCAGATAGTTCAGCTCAAAAACGCTCAAAGATGTAGCGTCCGATGGGCCAGCCTCTCGCACATCGCCCTTGGTGACAATGCCGACCACTTTGCCCTTATCCACCACCAAAAGGCGACGAATCTTGCTGTCCCGCATGATGCGGTGGGCCTCGGGCAGCGTCGCTTTGGGGCTGATGGAGATCGGGTCCGGTGTCATCCAATCACGCACCAGATATTTTCGCATGGTGATCTCCTCCTGCTGGTTCGATATGGTCAACTGCGCTGTTGGCGGCATAACCAAATGTTCGGTATTATTATGGCGCAATTTGTGCGCTTCGTGATGGGGCAAATGTCCTTGATCTCCTGTGACATCTGCCCCTAACCTGGCATGGCCAGAGCCAAAAGGGTTTATCACAGAGAGTGGGTCTCGTGTTTTTCTCTGCGCCTCTCTGCGTTTTCGGCGGTTAAATTTTTGCAGTGGCATTTGCAGTGGCATTTGATGAGGCGAGGGGTGCTGACATGGCCGGAAAATTCTTTGAAGAGCTGACCGTTGGACAGATCATCGACCACAGCCTGGGCCGTACCCTGACCGAAATGGACAACGTACTCTTTTCGGCCCTGACCATGAACACCCAGCCCTTGCACCTCAACGAAGATTTCGCGGCCAAACACACCCAATTTGGCCGGCGCATCGTCAACGGCATCTTCACCCTGGGGCTGGCCGTGGGCATCACCGTCCCCGAGCTGACCGAGGGCACCATCGTCGCCAACCTCAGCTACGAGACCGTGGTCCATCCCCACCCCCTCTTCCACGGCGACACCCTCTACGTGCAAAGCGAAGTCATCGACAAACGGGACTCCCGCTCCAAGCCCGACCGGGGCATCGTGCGCTTCCGCCACATTGGCCGCAACCAAGACGGCGTTGAAGTCATCCGCTTCGAGCGCACGGTCTTGGTCCTTAAGAAAGATAGAGTGATCGAATGACCAATCCCCAATCCCCAATCCCCACTCCCCGATCCCCCCGCCGCTCCCTGCTCTTCATGCCCGGCGATGATCTGCGCAAGATCACCAAGGCCACCCAACTGGCCGTGGACAGCATCATCCTGGACATCGAGGACGGTGTCGCGCTCAATCACAAGGAGGCCGCCCGCCGGGTGATCGTCGATGCCCTGCGGGATCTGGACTTTGGCCACCGGGAACGGCTGATCCGCATCAATCCCACCTCCTCGGCCCTGGCCCAAGAGGATCTGCGCGCCACCATCGACAGCCGCCCGGACGGCTATGTGCTGCCCAAGGTGGAGTCTGCCCAGGATCTCTTGGCCGTGGCCCGCTTTTTGGATGACGCGGAGCAGATTCGTGGCTGGTCGCCCGGCGGCATCCGCTTGGTGGCTATGGCGGAGACCGCCCTGGGGGTGATGAACCTCAAGGAGATCGCGTCTGCATCCGACCGGCTGGACGCCCTGGCTCTGGGCGGGGAAGATCTGGCCGGGGACACGGGCGCTATCCGCACCCGGGCCGGTGTGGAGATTTTGTATGCCCGCAGCGCGTTGGTGATGGCGGCGACGGCCTACGGCTTGCAGGCCATCGACACCGTCTTTGTGGATTTAACGGATCTGGATGGGCTGGCTGAGGAGTGCGCGTTTGCTCGGCAATTGGGCTTCGTGGGCAAAATGGCCATCCACCCCCGGCAGACCCCTGTGATGAACCGGGCCTTTTCACCCACGGAGGCCGAAGTATCCGCGGCCCAGCGGCTGGTGGAGCTCTTCACCGCCCGCCAAGGCGAAAACGTGGGGGCCTTTGAATTGGACGGCAAAATGGTGGACATGCCCATGATGCGGGCGGCGCAGAGGGTGCTGGCGCGGGCGGGATGATGCTGGTCGAGGACGGCAACCGACAAATTTGAGTATCTGTTGATTTTAGGGGACGCTTAGACTATACTGGCGGCAGAACATTTCCACCCATTGCTCCCCCGCTCTGCCCTGGTTGTTTCAAAGCCATTGCTGTCATAGACGCGAAGAGACCCGGCCACCCCTGGCCGGGTCTCTTCGCGCCCTGGGGCTGGGTGATCCGCTCTAAATTGAGCAATAAGTGAGTAGAAAATGGACTGTTGGATGAGCATCTGGCTGATGTATCCTCTAACACATCCCCGCCACGCCTCGTACGTTTGCCAAGGTCATTCACAAAGGAGAAAACCGCATGTCAGCTTCTCAGCAGTCCGGCGTAGCCGTCTTTCGTATGTTCTTCAATGGTGTCCACCAGTATTTGGAAGGGACCATGCAGGGGGCTGACAGTTCGGTCCTGAATTGGTCGCCCCAACCCGGTCCCGCCTCCATTTTGGGCCAGTATGCCCACGTCGTCACCGGCGAGGATTGGCTGGTCAATGTCAAGGCCAAAGGCGCTGCGCCGCTCATGGCCAGCACCAAGGCGGGCCACACGGGGTTCCGCACACCTCCCCCCATCACCGGTTGGGACGAATGGGCCCGCAAGGAGGCAGTCGACTTCGCCACCCTGCGCAGCTATGCCCAGGCCGTCTTTCAGGCCACGGACGATTACCTTGCCTCCATCACCGACCGGGATCTGGAGCGCATGGTGGATCTATCCGAAATCGGCATGGGCATGGTGCCTGTTGCCCAGGTGTTGATCCTGGCGGCCAGCAATTGTTGCACCCACACGGGCGAAATCTCGGCGCTCAAGGGGTTGTGCGGTCTGGCTGGCTACCCGATGGCCGAGACCGAAGCCATGCCGGTCCCGGCTTGACGGTTGATCGATTGACCTTTCCCCAAAGACCCGCGTAGTGATCCAGTTTTCCAACTATCCACACAAAGGAGAAGACTAATGTACGGAACAATCGCCCAAATGCGTACTCAACCCGGCAAGACGGAAGATCTACGCGCCTTGGCCGCCAACATGGAGACCGCCCCTGGCCAGCTTGCCCGCTTCGTCTTCCAGACCGACGCCGACGAGCAGACCCTTTTCGTCGTGGCCGTTTTTGACAGCCGCAGCAGCTATTGGGAGAACGCCAGCAGCCCGGCGCAGCATCAGCGCTATCTGGCTATGCGCGCCCTTCTCGCCGATGAGCCCGCCTGGCACGATGGCGAGATCATCGATGCCGCCTTCACCGACGCCAATACGGCCGTTGTGCTACGTTCTTTCAGCGAGGTGATCAACCAGGAGAACAAGGAGGTCATCGCCCAGATCTACGCCCCGGATGTGTGGGTCCACGATCCCTTTATGGGTACGGCTCAGGGCATTGACGTCTTCAACCAACTCCTGGGCATGTTCGACACCGCTTTCCCCCACCACCGGGTCACGGTGGATCAAGTCGTCAGCCAGGGGGACATGGTTTGCGTTCTGCACACCCATACGGCCACCCATACCGGCCCCTTCATGGGCATGCCAGCCACGGGCAAGACCGCCGTGGTCAACGGTTTGGAACTGTTCCGTTTGCGGGATGGCAAGATTGTGGAGTTCTGGCGCAAGGACGATGATGTCAGCCTGCTCATGCAGTTGGGCATGTTGCCCATGCCTCAGCCCGCCTGATTGGCTGGGGTTTGGGCAGGCGTCTTGAGCAAAGTACTCCTGGAGTTATTGGCACCGACCTGTACTAGACTCGAGGTTGGTCATCCCCCCACCTCCCGCCGCCACAGCAGATCGGCGATCCGCTCGATGCCGCTTTTCAGGTGGCGGCGGTAGCTGCTGAAGGGGACATCGATCAACTCGGCAGCCGACTCCTGGGTAGGGGCCGGCTGCACGTAGGTGTGGTAGATCGCCCTGTGCAGTTTGGCCTCCTTCGGCGAACCATCCAGTGCCGCCACGGCCTCCATGACCAGCCCACGCAAGGCAGCCATCCGCTGTTGCGACGTGGCCTCGCTGCCGACCCGCTGCACGACGAGTCGGGATTGCAGCAGGGGATTCTCTGCCAGCCCGTCCGGGCGGGCCAGACCGCGCAGGGCCGCGGCCACCGCCTCGCCAAAGCCATCCTGACTGAGGACGACCAAGCGCTGCACAGGCGTCGGGGGTTGGACGGTCAGGGGTATCATGGCGATCTCCCGTTCGCCCAGCATGTTCAGCCATTGGCTGGGCGGGGTCGCCCGCCAGTCGTGGCCGAAGACCCCAAAGGGGCGGCCATCCATCTGGAAATCCGCATCGGGCAACCGGGCCAGGTCGGCGTAGGCAAAGACTGGGGTCCAAAAATCCGGTTGAGCGCAGGGTACAAAAGTGAAGGCGAGTCCGGGGGTGGTTAAATAGTGGCGCACCATGTTGATAAAGATTAGGCTCTGGGTGGGCGAGACCCCTTGGTAGCCCTCGGCGGCCATCCAGTGACGGAAATAGGTGGCCCGTTCCCCAGGGCGCAAGGGACTGCTCTGGTCAAGCAGGTGTGCGGCGGCGGCCAAGGCTGGGTCCGCCCGCAGATCCTCGTCGTTGACCAGGCCCAGATTCACAAAGGTGACAAATCCTGTGGGCTGCCCCTCCCCGTCCCGAAAGACGATCACCCCTTCGGGTTGGGTCGTCAGCCAATGACGGGCCAGGCGGGCTGACTCGACGCCTTCGTGGTCTAGCACCATGCTTTCCAAGCGGGGCAGGTCTGCGGGTTGCAGGGGGCTGGGCAGCACACGCCCACTGGCTTGCCATTCAAAGACCGGGCGCACCACCGGGTTGTCCCGGTGCAGAAAGATCAGATCGAAGAGCGCAAGCTGCTGTTCGGGCCCGTGACCCTGCTCGATGTGTTTGATGTAGTAGGCACGGGCACGGCGGTGCAGTTCTGCATAACCGTCTGGGTTGCGCCAGCGCAGATCGGCCACCAAGGCTTCCCGGGCCAGATCGTGGGGGAAGAGGCCGCCGGGCCGGGTGTCCATGAAGGAAAGGGTGCGCAGCCAGTCGAAAAGCTCGGCTACATGTTGCCCGCCCACCATCTCGGCCAGGAGAGATTCCGTGGTCACTCGCACCAACGCGCTGGCCTCCAATGCGGCCCGGTGGACTTGCCCCGGCACTTGGCGCAGCAGATGCTCGATCAGGGTTTTGACCATGTCCGTAGCTACTTCGGGCCGAAAAACAAAGCCCGGTCGCTGATCGTAAAGATCCGCCACCAGAGAAAGGGCCAAGGGATAGCTGTGGGTGAAGTCCAACACGGCTTGCAGCTCTGTGGACGGAATGGCTCGTAGAGTCAGATAGGCGCGACCTTCATCCGGGCTGAGGTTGCGCAAGGGCATAATGCGGACCAGAGGCTGCCAGCCGGGGTCCATGCGCCAAGCAAGGTTGGGCGCATGGCGACTGGCTGTGACAAAGAGGGTGCCTTGGGGAAGTTCTGGCAAAAAGCTTTCCCGTAGCCAGTCATCCAGGGGTGCCAGCAGTTCGTAGGTGTCCACCAGAATCACCTGGCGTCCGCCCTGGGCCGCTAGCGCTTCCTGAGGGGAAGCTGTGGGGGCAAGACCCAGGGTCATGCCCAGCGCGGTCAAAAAGGACTCTGGGGATGCCTCAATATTGCGGGCATCAATGTTGAGGGCGTTGAGGTTGGCCTGGGCGCACAGGCGGGCAAACTGGGCCAACAGGCTGGACTTGCCCACTCCACCTGGCCCATAGACAAAGAGAACGTTGAAGGGCAGTTCCGGTGCGGCCAAGGCATTTTTGAAAATTTCCAGTTCGTTAGATCGACCGATAAACCGACGAAATCGAACGGCATTTAACCGTTCAGAGAGGCGGGGTGGCATGGACGGAACCTCCACAAATCGAACACATGAACAGAGGAGAAATCCGAAGATTGGCGGCGAGGTCAAAGGGTGTCGTGGGTGCCGAGGAGAGGCGGCCTTGGGAGATGGTACTCTTGGCAGCAAAAGGTGGGTTCTGGCCGATCTTGCGGAAATGTTTCTGATCATGCCACAGCTGTTTTGTTTTGTCACGCAGTCGAAAAGTTAGGTTGGGACAGCTTCCACCTCCACCAACCGCTGCCCCCGGTCCACCGTCTCCCCCGCCCGGCAGTGGACCGCGGTGACCGTGCCCGCCAGCGGCGCGGTGATGCGCAGCTCCATTTTCATGGCCTCCAGCAGCACCAAGGTCTGCCCCTGGATCACCTCGTCCCCAACCCGCACCAACACGTCCAAGACCTGGCCGGGCATGCCTGCGGTCAGGTTGCCCCCGGTTGTCTCTCGGCTGCCCGGTTGTCGGCGCCCCCCCGGCTCGGTGACCGAGAGGGTCCATGTCGCGCCATCCACGGCCACAAACCGATCGGTCCGCAGCTTTCCCTGGCCTGGAACCACATGCGCCAAATGGCGCGTGCCATCCACGTCCAGGGCCAGCCGCCCTTGCTGGGTGCCCAGGGCCGCCACGGTGTAGGCGCGGGCGGCATCTCCGCTGCCGAGGATCACCCGCCACCCCTCGCCAATCTTCTCCACCTGCACTGCGTGGACCTCGCCCTCGTACTCAAAATGAAATCGACTGCTCATGCGTGACCTATTCCTTCCCCATGCGAAAGCCATCGGATTTGGCCCACGGGCTGGAATTGTCTGGGTCTGCATCCCCGTTGGCGGTTTGAAAATTGACCTGGTGCTTGAGTTCGCATAGTGCAGCCGCAATCAGGACGATGTCGGGCAGGGGGAGGGGGGGGCGCTGCCAAGGGGCGAAATGCTGGTCGATAAATTGGGTGGTGGTGTTGCCCCCGACAAAAGTGGGGTGGGCCAGGACATCCCGCAAGAAGGGGATGTTGGTGGTCAACGGCCCCAATATCGCATAGTGACTCAGCGCCCAGTCCATCTTGCGCACGGCGTCCGCCCGGTCTTGGCCCAGGACGACAAGCTTGGCGATCATGGGGTCATAGTGCAGGGTGACCTCGTCGCCGCTGGTGATGCCGGCGTCCACCCGCACGCCGGGGCCGACCGGCTCCACGGCCTTCAGCACCGGGCCGATGGCGGGGAGGAAGTCGTTGCTGGGGTCCTCGGCGTAGATGCGGCATTCAATGGCGTGGCCGCGCTGAGTCAGCTCCGTCTGGGCGAAGGGCAGTGCTTCCCCTGCGGCCACCCGCAGTTGCAGCTTGACCAGATCCACCCCGGTCACTTCCTCGGTGATGGGGTGTTCGACCTGCAAGCGGGTGTTCATCTCTAAAAAGTAGAATTCGCCGCTTTCGGTGACCAGAAATTCGATGGTTCCCGCATTGACATAATTGACCGCTTGCGCTGCGGCCACCGCTGCCTTGCCCATGCGTTCCCGCAACCCAGCCATGTCGGGGCGGTTCAGCAGGGGGGAGGGGGTCTCCTCGATGATCTTCTGGTGGCGGCGCTGCACAGAGCATTCCCGCTCAAAGAGGTGGACCGTGTGGCCGTGTTGGTCGCCGAAGACCTGAAATTCGATGTGGTGGGGATCGACCAGATACTTTTCCAAATAGATGTGGTCATCCCCAAAGGCATTTTGGGCCTCCCGGCGGGCGGAGTGGAGGGCATCGATCAGATCTTCGGCCCGGTGGACCAGGCGCATGCCCTTGCCGCCACCCCCCGCCGTGGCCTTGACCAGAAGAGGGAAGCCGATCTCCTGGGCCGCGGCGACCAGGTCGGCGTCATCCTGACTGGTCTGGAAGCCGGGGACCACGGGCACGCCAGCGGCCATCATGGTCGCCCGGGCCGAGGTCTTGGACCCCATGCGGCGCATGGCGTCCGGGCTGGGGCCGATGAAGATCAGCCCGGCGTCCGCCACGGCCTGGGCGAAGTCGGCGTTTTCGGATAGGAATCCATAGCCAGGATGAACCGCCTGGCAGCCCCGCGCCACGGCCATGGCCAAAATAGCCTCCCCGCGCAGATAGGAGTGGCCCGGCGGCGGTGGGCCGATACAGACCGCTTCATCGGTCAAGGCCGTGTGCAGCGCCCCGGCGTCCGCTTCGGAATAGACGGCGACCGTGCGCACGCCCATCTCCTGGCAAGCCCGGATGATGCGGACGGCGATTTCTCCTCGGTTGGCGATCAGGATTTTGGTGAACATGGTGGTTGATTTGTTGATTTGTTGATTTGTTGATTGAGTGATTGGGAGATTGGGTGGATTGTACCGCAAAAATCAACCAATCCACCAATCAACTTATCAACGACCCCGCATACGCCAGCCAGGATGGCTCGAAAGTGCCGCGGTCTTCGTAGCTCCACCAGGCGGAGAGGATGGCTTGGGCGAAGGCCCAGGTGCGCAGGCGGTGGGCATCCATGCCCAGGATTTCGGCCAGGATGGCTATGCGACGGGCTTGGATTTTGGGCAGATCGGGCAGGGCCGCCGGGTTGGGGAAGGGGTTGCGCAGGAGCGCGCCGACTTCGTAGGCCGGTTCGCCCACCACGCCTTTGGGGTCAATGGCCAGCCAACTTTCCCCCGGCCCGGCCAGGATGTTCCAGTGGTGCAGATCCCCGTGCAGGAGGACGGGTGGGGCTGGGTCGGCCAGCAGATCCCGGAAGTGGGCCTCCGCCATCTCCACAAGACGGGTGGGGAAGGGGCCGGGGCCGCCGTTGAAAGTCTGGCGCAGACGGTCCATGCCCTTGGCCCAGGCGTGGATCGTGGGGAAGGGGTGATGCGGTGGCGGGGGATGCCATAGTTTTTGCATGACTTGGGCGGCGATGCGGGTGCGCTGGTCGTCGTCGGCCAGGTTGTCGCCCAGATCCACCAAGGGCGTCCCCGGCCACACCCGTTCCAGCAGCAGGACGCCTCGCTCTGGGTCGGCGTGCAAAAGCCGGGCGGCTCCCCGTCCTGCAAAGTGGAGCAGGGCCGCGGCTTCGGAGGTCAGTTCCCGGTTGGGCACGCCCAGCTTCAAGACCACGGGGGTGCCATCGGCTAGGGTGGCGGGCAGGACCACGTTGAAGGAGAGAGACCACGCCGGCTGGTGCAAGGTCAGATCCCAGCGCTGGGCGATTTCATCCAAAAGCGCCGGAAGCTGGGCCAACCAGGCCTCGCCACCCTCAAAGACGGTGGTCAACGTGTGGGTGAGGGCTGGGGTCAACACGTGATCCAAAAGCAAGAAATGCTCCTTCTGGAGAAGATAGACAGCGAGGACGCCTTATTCGTCTTCCCAAAGGGGCAGGGTGACATAAAATGTTGTCCCCTGGCCGGGGAGGCTTTCAAACCAGATGTGTCCGCCGTGCAGCTCTACCAGATGCTGGGTGATGTGCAGCCCCAGGCCCGCGCCGCTGGCATTGACCAGTTGCGCTGACGAGGCCCGAAAGAAGCGGCTGAACATGCGCTTTTGGTCTTCTGGGGGGATGCCCACGCCTGTGTCCTGGATGGCAATTTGGGCAAATCCTGGGGTGTCTGATGGGTGCAAATTGATGGTGATTTGACCGCCCTGGGGGGTATATTTGCTGGCGTTGCTGATCAAATTGGAGAGAATCTGGAAGGTGCGGGTTTCGTCGATCATGGCCGGGCTGAGATCTTCTTCCAGGTAGGCGGTGAGATCCTGGTCGCGGCCCTGATAGATGGGGTGCAGTTCCAGGGCGACGCGCTTGATCAGTTGGGCCAAGTCTACCGGGTTAAGGACCAACTCGATGTGACCGGACTCGATCATGGTGACATCGAGCAGGTTGTTGGTGATATCCAGAAGCCGACGGGCGCTATTCAGGACGATGTTGAGAAACTGGGTCTGCTCATCGTTCAGGGGGCCAAACATCCCGTCCAGAAGCAGATCCACATAGCCGGTGATGGCGGCCAAGGGGGTGCGCAATTCGTGGGCGGCCACAGAAACAAATTGGGACTTGGTTCTGGCCCCGTGGGCCAGTTCGGCGTTGGCGATGGTCAGGTCTTGGCTGTGTTGCTGCAACTGATCTTTGATCAAAAAGAGGTCGTTGCGAGTTTGCACGATCTGCTGGTGCTGGACACCGCTGTCGGTGGTATCCTCCACAATAAAGAGCAGCCCAAGGATGGTTGAATCGGTCTGCTGGCGATAGGGGCGCACGGTCACATCCAAATAGAGGGTGGCCGGATCTGCTTTGAGGCTGCTTTTGGGGTCGATAGGCTGGGTGCGGTTGATCCAATGCAGATCCAGGGCCGGTAGCATTTCGCCCAGGATCGAGGCGACCTCCATTTCATAGCTGGTCAGCTCCGGGATGATCGCCCAAATGCTCTGGCCGATAAAGGGCGGCGGGCCGATCTGGTTCAGGGCATTGTCCACAAGCAGCTGCTCGTGGAGAACCGCGCTCATCACCTCCATGTCCCCCTTGCCGTTCATGATGATCTGGTCCAGATCCGTGATGAAGACGGCAATGCGCCGGGCCTGCAAGATCTGGTCGTAGCCTGTCGAATCGATCTGAAATCTGTTGCTCACGACGTCTATTCCTTAAAGGTGAAACGTGAAACGTGCTGCGCGGTGCGTGCAATTTAACACATTTCACGCACCACGTTTTACTTGATCAACATGCTGCCCAGGGTGCGGAAGATCTCTTCAACACCTTGGCCGGTTTTGGCGCTGGTGAAGATCAACGGAGTGCCCAATTCTGCGGCCAGGGCGGTGATGTCGGCCTCGCTGATGCGCTGCTCGTCCTTCAGATCCACCTTGTTGGCGGCCAAAATCAACTGGGGATCTGCAATTTGCCTCCGCAGATCCTGCACATAGACCCGCAGATGCGCCAGGGTCTCTGGGCGGGTCAGGTCGCAGACCAGGATGGCCCCGGCGGACCCGCGCAAATAGCTGGCTCGGATCTGGTCAAAATTTTCACTGCCCGCCAGATCCCACAGCATCATGGTCAGCTCCGCCACGCCCCCATGGCTGATCACGGCAACGGTCTTGCGGCTTACTTTGACGCCGATGGTGCTGATGTATTTGTCATCAAAGAGGGCGTAGACAAATTTGCGCACCAAGCTGGTTTTGCCAACGGCAAAATCTCCCAGCAAGCAGATTTTTTTGCTATAGGCGGCGGTGGGTTGGCCGCTTGACGAGGCTGGGTTGTGCATGGCCGATACTCTTTCGTGGGTGATCGGGGCAAATAGTTGGTGTCATGGCTGGGCGGACTAGACCGTTCTGGTGACGAGCCACACGATCAGCCAGATTGCCAGGGCCAGCAGGATCAGACCGGCGATCAGGCCGAAGCGGGCCGGGGTGGCTGGGCTCTTGGCATCCTGGCTTGCGGCGGATGGTTGGGCTGGGGCTGTCGTGATCTCCGCCGGGCTGGGTTGCACATAGAGCTGGATTGGGGCCAGGCTGGGGCCGATCTGGCGCAGGCTGGCACTGTTGCCGTCATAGGCTTGCAGCAGATCTTTGTTGGCCAGATCAAATGTCTGCACACATTGACGCAGTTGGGCCCGGAAACCGGCCGGCTCCACCCCGTCAATCACCACGGCGATATAGGCATGGCGGCCCGTCTCCAGCAGGACGCTGGCATCCCCATACTGGATCTCGTCCAGATCCGCCCCTTCCCGCTCCGATTCTTCCGTGCCAAAGGCATCCCGCACAAATTCGGAGATGGCCGTCAACATGCCGCTGATGATGTCCGAATCGTCCTGGGCGGGATCTTCATCGGGGGCTGGGGCGGAAACATGGTGCAAAAGCAGCCCGCTCTCCCGGTGAATCAGGAAGATCTCGCTGATCCCAAAGGGCAGCACATCCCGCAACATCACATCCGCCCCAGAGACGCCGCTGACCTGGGCCTGGATGCGCCGGGCCACACGGCTGGGGCTGATGGTGCGGCGCATGCGGGCGTCAATGGTGCGGGCCAGATCCCGCATGGCCTCGGTGACGGCCCGCAGCACCAGTTGGCCGATGATGGGGTAGAGGGCGTCGATCATCTCGTCCCGGGAATCATGGATGCTGCGCCGGATGGCCTCGCCCAGGATCGGGTTGATGCGCTGGACCAGGGCATCGTGATCGTCAAACTGGGCAGAGAGATCGTCGATCTGGGTCGCCAACTCCGCCACCCGCGCCCGATCATCCCCAAGCAGCAGGCCGCGCAGGGCATCCATCGCATCCTCTTCGGCCTGTCCATTTGGGGGCTGGGGGAGCTGATCCGCCTCGGCCCGCTTTTCCGCCGCCACAATACTCACATTGTCAGCCCTTCGTCTGTTTCGATCGCAACCCTTCACCCCCCTTGCCCCCCGGTCCCCAATGCTGGGGGAGGTTGTGAACAGTTTCCCCCCAAAGTTGGGGGGTCAGGGGGGCGGGCCGTGCCTTACTCCGCGGCCAGCAGGTCGGCCAGGAGGTTGCTCAGGGATCCCCCGGCCTTGATCTGGTTGCCCAGTTCGATAAAGAGTTCGCCCAGGGCGCTGCGGTCCATCTTGTCCGTGGTCAACTGCTGGGCGGTGGCGCGCAGTTCGCTGCGCAGGGTTTCGTCCCCGTCCCGCAGCTCCTGGCGCACGGTCTGGACTCGCTTGCTCTGATCCTGCTCCTGGCCGGCCAACTGCTCGGAGAGCCGGGCGATCTCTTGCTGAAGCCGTTCCAGATCCCGGCTTTGATCTTGGAGACGCTGGCCATATTCGCGCAGATGGGGGCCGACAATCAGCTCCCGCACCCGGTCGATCTGTTGTTCGGATCCCATTGCCAGGGTGGGTTGTTTTGCTTCGGTGGTCATGGTTTTCTCCTGGGTTTCGATGGTGGTGATGGGGTTAAGATGGGGTGGTTTAGCCAGCGGCTTGATGAACGCGACAATAGGCGGACTCAGCCATTGGGCGGTTGCGACATGGATTGCCTGTTTTGGTGTGGGCGGCGCAGAAGCCCCCCACGTCCTCAACAGCGGATCTGCCTGCCGGAGGCAAACTGGGCGTCTGCGCCGGGAGTTCTTCCTCAACCAAAGCCAGCAGCTCGCCGAACGCGGTGTGGAAACCGGCCACGATCTGCTCCGGGTCCGGCACCAACCCCGTGTCCGTGGCCACGCCCAGGGTGACGGTGCCGTTGTAGCTGAAGATGCTGATCCCCATGCCCAGGCGACCGGATTGGGGCACCCAAAAGAGGATCTTTTCGATGGGGTTGCCCGTAAAATAGAGGGGTTGTTGGGGGCCGGGCACGTTGGTGAGGACGGTGGTGGCCTTGCTGGCAAAGAACTGCACGGCCTGGGATTCCACCGGGCCGGGCATACGGCCCAAGGCTTGCAGGATGCCATAGGCCACCATCGCCTGGGCGGATCCCTTGAGGGCGTCCATGCGCTTTTTGACCTCTTTGAGCCGGGCCTGGGTGGTGCCAATGCCCACGGGCAGGGAGAGGAAGACCAGGGCGAAGTTGTTGCCCAGATCCCCGGTCTTGCCCGGTGGCCGCAGGTTGACCGGGATGGCCGCCCGCACTTCCACCCCGTCGGCGGATTCGCCCCGGCCTTGGATATAGCTGCGCAGGGCCGCGGTGGCCGCGGTCATCAGCACATCGTTGACCGTGGCTCCCGTGGCCTTGCCGATGGCCTTGACATCCGCCAGGGCGATGGGTTCGGACCAGGCTACGCTTTTGGCCACGCCCAGCTTGCCCTTGAGGACGGTCTGGGGATCCGGGGGCATGAGGGCCAGGTTGGCCAGCTCCGCCGCGCTATCTGTGGCCAGTTCAACCGCCAGCCGGGTCAGCCCCAAGCCATAAAAGGGATTGCTCAGGCTGCGGGAGCCTTGGTTGAGCAAGCTGCGACCCAGGCCCACGGCCGTGCGGGCGCGGGATTGCAGCAGCCGCAGCAGGGGAGGCAGATCGCTCTGGGCATCGTCCCGGCGGGATCGGCGGCTGGGTTCTTTGCCGCCTTCCGGGGCGTCGGCCTGTTCGTCGGTCAAGGAGAGGAAGACCTGGACCAGGGCCATGCCGTCGGCGATGCAGTGGTGCAAGCGGGTGAAAACCACCGTGCCGTTGGCGATGGGGTGGCCGTGTTGGTCGTGGCCGTGATAGTTCTCGATCACATAGATCTGCCACGGGGGCTTGGTCAAATCCATGGGCACGGCCATCATGTCGCCGACCAGCTCTTGCAGGGTCTGGTCATCGCCAGGATCGGGCAGGGCCAGCCGTTTGACGTGGCTGTTGATGTGGAAGTTGGGATCGTCCTCCCAATAGGGGGCGCCCACACCCAGGGGCTGCTCCACCACCCGCTGGCGGAAGCGGTGAAAGCGCAACATGCGGATCTCCACCATGCGCCGCACCCGCTCCAGATCCAACGTGCCCCGGAACATCATCACGCCGTTGATGATCATCAAATTGGTGGGGTCATCCATGCGCAACCATGCCGTGTCCACACTGCGCATGGTTTCACGCCTGAGATTGTCTGCCATTGGGATGCCTTTTGAGTCATAAGAAGAATGAAATAACAGTTGGAGTATACTTGATCTACGACGGATGGGTCAACTGCTTTGGTTATCTGCGTTGTGCCCGTTGCGGACGATTTTCCTCAAAGTTGGGGGCGATCTGGCCTGATTTTACGGCGAATTTGTGCAAATGCGGCATCGCCGGGGGATTAATCCCCCGGCTGGTCGGGGAAACCCGATGAATCGGGTTGGGTGTATGCCAGTCCATTCGTCAAGCCAGCCCGATTCATCGGGCTTGTTGTGCCCAGCCGGGGGATTGATCCCCCGGCGATGGTCAGCGTGGCAAGAGTGGCAAGATATGGGTAAATGCGTAAGGAGGTCGTCTACAATTCCCCCCAAAGTTGGGGGGCTAGGGGGGGCGGAGGGGCGCTACGCCCACAGTCGGGAGACCCCAAAATTGCACCGGCTTCGGGTCACGGCTATAATGCCCATCTATATCGTGTTACTTTCAAAACCTCAACCCACCCATCAGGATCGGATGTAAGAACCATGTTGAAAAGCCATACTTGCGGTGAACTGCGCATCGAGCACGTGGGGCAGACTGTCACCCTGGCCGGCTGGATGAACCGGCGTCGGGATCACGGGGGCCTGATCTTCTTGGACCTGCGGGATCGCTTTGGCATCACCCAAGTCACCATCAATTCGGAGACCGCCCCGGCGGCCCACGAGGCAGCGGCCCAGTGCCGCAACGAGTTCGTCATGCAGGTGACAGGGCTTGTGCATCAACGCCCCGAGGGTTTCGAGAACACAGATCTGACCACGGGCAGTATCGAGGTCTTGGCCACAGAGGTGGTGATCCTCAACCCGGCCAAGAATCCGCCCTTTTATATCAGCGACAAAGCCGACGAGGTGGACGAGACCCTGCGCCTCAAATATCGCTATTTGGACCTGCGTCGCCCCCGCATGGCGGCCAACATTGTCCTGCGCCATGAGATTGTGCGGGCCATTCGTGAGTTCTTTTACGCCAGGGATTTCCTGGAGATCGAGACCCCCATCCTGCTCAAGAGTACGCCCGAAGGGGCCAGGGACTATGTGGTGCCCAGCCGGGTGCAGCCGGGCAAGTTCTATGCCCTGCCCCAGAGTCCCCAGCAGCTAAAACAGTTGCTCATGGTGGCCGGCATGGAGCGCTATTTCCAGATCGCCCGCTGTTTCCGGGACGAGGATCTGCGGGCCGACCGCCAGCCGGAGTTCACCCAGTTGGATCTGGAGATGAGCTTTGTGGATCAGGAGGACATCCGGGCGATCATCGAGGAGCTGATGATCGGCCTCTCCCAGGCCGTCAGCCCCAAGCGCATCCGCCAGGTACCCTTCCCCATCATCACCTATGACGAATCCATGCGCCTCTATGGCAATGACCGCCCGGACCTGCGCTTTGGGCTGCAACTCTTCGACATCAGCGAGCTGGTGGCCGAGAGCGGCTTCAGCGTCTTCAAGAATGCGGTGGCCGGGGGCGGGCAGGTCAAGGGCGTGCGCTACCCCGGCGGCGCGGAGCTCTCCCGGCGGGAGATCGACGAACTGCCGGCCATTGTCAAGCCCTTTGGGGCCAAGGGCGTGGCCTGGATCGGTGTCACCGGCCCGGCTGGGGCGGACGGTCTCTACCCCGCCGACTCCTTGCGCAGCCAGATCACCAAGTTCTTCTCGGACGCCGAGATCGCCGCCATCATTCAGGCCAGCGGTGCCCAGGTGGGGGACATGATCCTGCTGGTGGCGGACAAGGCCAGCGTGGTGGCCCCCAGCCTCAGCGCCCTGCGTCTGGAGATCGGCCGGCGCACGGGGGTGATGGACCCCACGGAGTTGGCCTTCTGCTGGGTGATCGACTTCCCCCTGGTGGAGTACAACGAGGGCGAGGGCCGCTGGTCCGCGGTGCATCACCCCTTCACCAGCGCCCAGGACGCGGATTGGGCCATTTTGGAGAGCGATCCCGGCAGTGTGCGGGCCAAGGCCTATGATATCGTCCTCAACGGCTGGGAGATCGGCGGCGGCAGCATCCGCATCCACCGCAGCGATCAGCAGCATCGCCTCTTCTCCCTGCTCCAGATCTCCGAAGATCAAATTCAGGAGCAGTTTGGCCACATGATCGACGCCTTCCAATATGGCGCACCGCCCCACGGCGGCATTGCCCTGGGCATCGAGCGCATGGTCGCCCTCTACTCCGACTCCACCAGCATCCGGGACGTGATGGCCTTCCCCAAGACCGCCGCCGGCACAGACCTGATGGTCGGCTCCCCCAGCCCCGTCACCGACGCCCAGCTCGCCGAACTCAG
>JAGNDO010000055.1:0-9214 GCA_018003515.1 Caldilineaceae bacterium | reverse complement strand
CAGAATACGGGGCGAGCCAACGTTTTAACTACGGGAGCATGGTGACGTAGCGTGGATGTGTCAGCCTGACCCCTGGTGGGCCCAGGTAAGACGGAAGCGCTCAACCAGCACCCACTTGCGACTCTCGGGTCGATCCCACTGCTCGCACGGCATTGCGGGGTTTCTTCTTGAAACCGGACAGTCCCCCACCACTCGACGGACCGGCACCACCTCTTGGCAGGGGTGCCGGTTTTTTTATGCGCCAAAAATTTATGTTTATGTCTACTTTATTGACCTTTCGTGGCACTATATGCTACACTGCGCCCAGCTTTTCAATGTAGCCCTATAATCGTTCGCCTCCGCCCCCTACCCCTCCAAAAAACTTTGGGGGGAACTGTCCACGACCTCCCCCAGAATTGGGGGCCGGGGGGCAGAGGGCGTGAACGATTACATTTATTTCGTTTCATAACAGGAGCAGACCGTGGCCATAATACGTACCCGGGTGGCAGACGATACATGGGTCTTTACCAGCGAGCTATTTGTCGAAGTCAACGCCGGTCTGGTGATCACCCCAGAGGGGGGCATCCTGATCGATACCCTGCCCTACCCGTCCGAAACCAAGCAGATTGTGGAATTTGCCCGGCGCAATTGCCCCGAAGGCATCAAATATGTGATCAACACCATCAGCCATGCGGACCATGTCTATGGCTCGTACCTTTTCCCCGAAGCGGAGCTGATCACCCACGAATATTGTCGGGACATGTTGATCAAGTTTGGGCGCAAGGGGCTGGAGGATGCCAAGGAACACACACCGGAGCTGCGGGAGGTGGAAATTCGCCTGCCCAAGATCATCTTTAACGAGGGCATGGTGATCCGGCTGGGCGGCAAGACTGTGCATCTTTTTCACACCCCAGGCCCCAGCCCAGAGGTCTGCTCGGTGCATGTGCGAGAGGACAAGGTACTCTTTGCCAGCGATCTGATGATGCCCGTGCCCCTGATCGCCTCGCCCTTTGCGGATCTCAATACCTATCGACGCTCCTTGGCCAATCTGCACGAGTATAATCTGGAGAGCATTGTGCAGGGGCATGGGGACATTCTGTTGCGTGGGGAAGTCACCAGCAGCATCGACGAAACGGCCAAATATCTGGATGACATTGAGGCCCTGGTGGCCCGGTTGATGGAGGAGGGTGCCACCAAGCGGGATCTGATCCAGCATGGCGTGGAGGAGTTTGGCCGCAGCCGCATCCCCCTGGGGGGCATGGTGCAGCAGTTTCATCAAGCCAACCTCTTCTATTTGTGGGAGAAGGCCCGTAGCCGTCAGCGCAAGGCTCGCCAACTGGCGGCTGCGGCGGAAATGGCCGCTCAATAGCTCATCTCTCTATGACATCGCCTCTAAACCCCAACGCACCCAGTCCGCCCGATCCGTCTGCCAATGCCGCCAATAGCTGGCTGGATGCGCTGGTGGATGCCATCGCTGACCTCAGCCCGGCGCAACGGACGCGGCTGTGGCGGCGATTGCATGTCACCGGTCTGCTGCCCAGCGTGGGGCCGGTGACGGATCGTGGGCGGCGGGGGGTGGCGCGAGCCGTGGCCGAAGAGACGATCCTGCCCTCGTTGCCCCCCCCTTTGTCAACGCCGACAGCTCCCAGCGGCGTCCAATTTGTGCCAGCGCAACCGCCGCTTCCTTCTTCAAACCAAAAGCCAGCCTCACTTCCACCAAAGACCGCTGAACCCCTGCCGCATTCGGCCTCGGTTCCCCTCACCTTCCGCTCCTCGGTCAGCAGCAAAGTTGTGCTGGGGGCTTCCCAGCCTCAAACCGAAATGCGTCCCCACGAAATGTCGCCCCTGCCCGGTCAAGCGCCCGAATCGCCCATCTCTCTGCTTGTGGAAGCGGGCAGCCAGAGTTATTTGGGCATGAGCCACGGTGTCTATACCCTGAATTGGCCGGGACGTGCCCAACAGGTGGTGCGTCTGCGTTTTGGCGAACAGGCCACCAGCCTCACCGAAGCCGCCTATGACACCCTGATTGCGGCCCTGGAGTCTATCTTGACCCGGCTGGCGGACAGCGGGGCAGATCCTGACACAGCCCGCCTGCATCTGACCAGCGACACCCCGGCCCTCCTCCACCAACTCACCGGTGCCTGGCCCTGCCCGGATGCGACTCTGCGCAGGCGTCGGGACACAGCCCAGGCGCTCTTGGCCCGTTTTGGCGCGTGGCGCATCCCCGGCGAGTGAACGACAGGGGAAACCGGTTGGCATTCCGGCGGCTTATGGGTACAATAGGCAACATGTCTTCAACTTGGGCACCGCTGGACCGAATCCAACCCAAAATTTTCGCCGGCCACCTGCCCGCCTGGGTTGCGGACGCCGCGGCGGGTCTGCTGATCTTGGCCCTGCTCTGGGGCGGATGGCGGATCACGTCCACCCCCGTCACCGTCACCGTGGATGGGGCGAGCGAGGTCGTGCGCACCCACCGGCGCACGGTGGCCCCCCTGTTGATGGACCTGGGGTTGGTGATCCACGATCAGGACCGCCTCTCCGTGGCCCTGGACCATCCTCTCACTGGCCAGCCGGAGATTCGGGTGGAGCGGGCCCATCCCGTGCGCATTTTGGCCGATGGGCTGGATCTGCGGGTCTTTAGCTTTGGCAGCACCCCGGCCCAGCTTTTGCAGGATGCGGGGATCAATGTGGATGCCTACGATCAGGTGGTGGTGGACGGCAAGCCTCTGGCCCTGACCGCCCCCATGATCTACGCCCCGGCCCTCGCCGCCCCTGCCACCTTTGACCGGGGCCAGGCCTGGGCCAATCTGGACGAGGCCGAGCCGGTGCAGGTGCGCATCTACCGGGCCATCCCCATCACTGTGGACGATGGGGACCTGCCCTTCACCGTGCGCACCACGGCCCAAACCGTGGGCCAGGCCCTGCGCAGCGCGGAGATCATCCTCTATTTGGGCGACAAGGTGCAGCCCAGCCTGGGCAGCCCGGTCAGCACAGGGTTGCGGGTCTTCATCCAGCGCAGCATCCCCATCCAGGTGCAGGTGGATGGCCAGACTATGAAAACCCGTACCCAGGGCCGCAGCGTGGGCGACGCCCTCACCGAAATGGGCATCGGCGTGGCCGGGCTGGACCAGGTGGAGCCGCCCCTGGAAAGCAAGCTCTACGACAACACGGAGATCCGCATCGTGCGTGTCACCGAGGACATCGAGATCCTCCAGGACATCGTGCCCTTCGAGACCGTCTACGTGCCGGACCCGGGTGTACTCATCGACACCCAACAGCTGATCAATCCCGGTGCCGAGGGCATCACCCGTCACCGCTATCGGGTGCGTTACGAGGACGGCCAGGAGGCCGAGCGGCTGTTGGAGGATTCTTGGATCGCCCAGGAACCGGCCCAGCGGGTGATCGCCTATGGGCAGAATATCGTGCCCCGCACCTTCACCACGGCCAACGGGCAAGAGATCACCTATTGGCGTTACATCCGCATGTACGCCACCAGCTACAGCGCAGGCACCTCCGGTGTCTCCGCGGATGCGCCCAACTATGGCCGCACCCGCACGGGCGACCTCATGCGGGACGGCATCGTGGCCGTAGATCCCAAGATCATCACCCTGCGCAGCCAGGTCTACATTCCCAGCTACGGCTTCGGCGACGCCCTGGACACCGGCTCCGCCGTCCGCTCTCGACGCATCGACCTGGGCTACTCCGACGCCAACCTGGTCCTGCGCCGGGGCTGGATCGACGTCTACCTGCTCTGGCCCCCACCGCCGTCGTATCAGATCACGTGGGTGATTCCGAATTATCCCGTCTTGCCGAAGTGAACGGGTGAGCGGGTGAAGGGGTGAAGGGGTGGTTGTTGCCCCTTCACCCGCTCACCCGCTCACCCGTTCACCCATCCGCTCACCCGTTCATAAAGAAAAACATGCCCAACCGCACCGCAAGCCCCCTAAACCGGGCAACAACCCTAATTCTCCTCTCGGTCATTATTCTGGCCGGGTTGATTTTGCGCACCTGGAACGTGAACTTTGACCAAGGGGTGGGCAGCCACCCGGACGAGCGCAGCACGGCCTGTTTCTACGCCCCCAGCATCCACCTCCCCGCCAGTTGGGACGAATTCAAAGACCCCCAGACCAGCCCCATGAACCCCCTGTGGGATCTGCAAAACCAGCGTAGCCGCAGCTTTACCTATGGCCATTTTCCCCTCTATTTGGGCATTGCCACGGGCGAAGTCTTGCACAAATTAGCCCCAATTGCCGAAAAATTGCCAGAATTCATCCTGCCCGCCAAAAATGTGGAGCTGATGCGCCAAGCCAACACAGCCTGTGGCGGCGTGGCCGTGGCCGGGCGGTTGATGATCGCCCTGCTGGACACCCTCACCATCCTGCTGCTCTTCTTCCTGGGCCGGCGCATTTACGGCAAAGAGGCCGGGTTGATGGCTGCGGCCTTCTACGCCTTCACCGCCCAGGCCATCCAACTCAGCCACTTCTTCGCCATGGACCCGGCCAGCACCACCTTCACCGTCCTGGCCGTGCTGGGCGGGGTAATCTGGTTGCAGGATCGATCCTGGCGCGGGGTGGGGATCACCGCATTGGGTATGGGGCTGGCCGTCTCGTCCAAGTTTAGCGCCGCTCCCCTGCTGGCCGTGCCCGTGGTGGTGGCCGGGCTGTTGCTCTGGCCCAGCCGTTTGAAAATGCTGGCACCGGCCCAGCGGTCCAAGGCTCAGTCTGTGGCCTTGCTGGGTGCGCCCTTGGCTATTCTGGTCGCCTTTGTGGTCTTTGCGGTCACCAGCCCCTATTCCATCCTGGACTGGAAAAACTTCGCCCAGGCCACTTTGGTCGAGCAGGGTCAGATGGTGCGGGGACTGGCCGACTTTCCCTTCACCCGGCAATATCGCAATTCCACGCCCTATCTATATTTTATTCAACAACAACTGAAATGGGGCATGTGGTGGCCTTTGGGCTTGGTGAGCCTGGTTGGGACGTTGTGGGCCGGGGTCAAAGTCTTACTTGCCAAAGCCAAACCAGAAGAATTGATCGTGTGGGCTTGGGTCGTGCCCTATTTTGGCCTGACCGGGGCCTTTTTGGCCAAATTTAACCGGTACATGAGTCCGGTGTTGCCTTTTGTCGTGCTGTTTGCGGCGGGGATGATTTGGACGCTGTTTAAGGCAAAAGGCAAATTGCAAAAGGCAAAAGGCAAAAGTGATGAGGGCGACCCAATCCCCAATCCCCAATCCCCAATCCCCAATCCCCAATCCCTGCTCGCCAGCCTCCTCCTCGCCATCGCCCTCCTCGGCGGCCTCTTTTGGTCCCTGGCCTATGTGAATGGGGTGTATGGGAACCCGCATACGTGGGTGGCGGCCAGCCAGTGGATGTACGCCAATATCCCCGCCGGGTCGGTGATCATGTGGGAGCAGTGGGACGATGCCCTGCCCAAGGATCTCCCCGAACCGGGCATGAACCGGGGCACGGCAGGTCTGCGCAACACGGATTGGGGTCCATACGAGGAAGACACGGCCCAAAAGTACGAGCTGCTCAAGGCCGTGCTGCGGGAATCTGATTATGTATCCTATAGCTCCAAGCGCATCTACGGTAGCGTGGACGAACTGCCCGAGCGCTACCCCATGACCACCAAATATTACGAAATGATGTGGTCCGGTGAACTGGGCTTCGAACTGGTTCTGGACCAGACCTCGCCCCCCAGCCTCTTCGGCCTCACCTTCCAAGACCGCACCGCGGACGAGTCGTGGAGCCTCTACGACCATCCCCAGGCCACGGTCTTCCGCAAGGTGCGGGACCTCTCCGACGCCGAGTTTGACGCCCTTTTGGGCAACAGTTGGGTGGGTGCCAAGCCCTATTTCCGTGGCAAGGACTCGCCCCTCAGTCCCTTGCTCAACCTGCTGGGCCTGGGCAACGGCCCGGACAGCCAGGGCGGCGGCATCCTGGGCGGCCTCATCGGCCTCCTCACCGGCCAGGAGAGCAATGCCAACCCGGCCCAAAAAGAAATCCCGGATTTGATGTTGGACACCCGATTGGCCGACCTGCCCGTGGTGGACAACTATCGCTGGAACACGATGGCCAGCGAGTCCCCGTGGCTGGCTGTGGGGTGGTGGTGGCTGGTCACCGCGCTCCTGGGCTGGCTGGCCTGGCCCATCTCCTTCGTCCTCTTCGCCCGATTGCGGGACCGGGGCTATTTGTTGAGCCGGGCCGTGGGCTGGCTGCTCTCTGCGTGGATACTCTGGATTTTGGTCAGCCTGGGTGTGGCGCAGAACACCGTGGTCAACAGTTGGCTGGCCGTGGCTCTTTTGGCCATCCTGAGCGGACTGGCGGCCACCTGGCAATGGCCCAACATGCGCGCCTTTATCAAAGAAAAGTGGGGCCTGCTCCTGGCCGGGGAAGCCCTTTTTGCCGTCGCCTTTGTCGGCTTTGTCCTCATCCGCATGGGCAACCCGGACATCTGGCAGCCCTGGTTCGGCGGCGAGAAATTCATGGAATTCGCCTTCCTCAACGGCATCCTGCGCAGCCCCACCTTCCCGCCCCTTGACCCCCATTTCGCCGGCGGGGTGATCAATTATTATTATTTTGGCATTTATTTGGTAGCGTACCTGATCAAATTAACTGGCATCTATGCGGAGATCGCCTTCAATCTGGCCATTCCCACCTTGTTTGCCTTGACGGTGGTCAACAGTTTTGCCGTGGCCTATTCAGCGATCGGTGGAGGGGAAAGTAAGGCAAAAGGCAAAAGGCAAATTGCAAAAGGCAAAAGTAGGGTGGGGGCAGGGATTGGGAATACTGAACCAGTTTTCTCCACCCCAAATCTGCCCCTCCCCCAATCTGGGGGAGGCTGGGAGGGGGTTGTTTGGACTGGGGATTGGGGATTGGGGATTGGGGATTTGGTTGAGGATGATGATCTTCTCGACATCGACCTGACCGCTCCCGAACCCGCTGCGGTTTCGAACCGACCGGAAACTGCCCCGGTCTACTCAACCTACGCTGATCTTGACGCGCCCGCAGCCGACCCAATCAACCAATCAACCAATCAACCGCATCCCCCAATCCCCAATCCCCAATCCCCAATCCCCTGGCGAGACGGCTTCGCCGCCGCCCTCCTCGCCCCGATCTTCGTCGCCATCATCGGTAATCTGGACGGGTTGGGGCAGATCCTGCGCCGATTGGCCGAGCGGGGGACCACGGACTTCCAGAGCGCCATCCCCCTGGTGCAGACCGCGGTCCATGCGGCGTCCGGCTTGTGGCGAGTGATCACCACCCCGGAGACCCTGGGCGGCTACAATTTCTGGGATCCCAGCCGGGTGCTGCCGGCCACCATCAACGAGTTCCCCTATTGGAGCTTCCTCTTCGCCGACCTGCATCCCCACATGATCGGCATCCCTTTCACCGTACTCTTCCTGGCCCTGGCCCTGACCTTGATCCGCAGCTACGATGTGGACTGGCGCAAATCCTGGCCGCGGGGATTGGGGCTGTTGGCCGCATTTAGTCTCGTTTTGGGCACCCTGGCCTCGGTCAATTTGTGGGAACTGCCCACCTATTTCGGCGTGGGCGTACTCGCCTTCCTGGTCAGCCAACACCGGGGCCGGGGACGCATCCACCTGCCCGCCACCGCCGCCGTGGTGGTCGCCTTCTTGGCCGGGACCATCCTGCTCTTCCTGCCCTTCTTCGCCACCTATGAAAACGTGGGCGCGTCTGGCGTGGGGCTGGTGCGGGAGCCGGATGAGTTGGGCAAATGGTTGTTGATTTGGGGCTTCTTTGGCGCAATTTTCTTGGCCTGGCTCTGGGGGGCCTTGACCCATCCAGCCCGCCTTGGGGACGCCCAACCCACGGGTCTGGAGCGTTGGACAGCCCTGGCTTTCGGCCAATACGACCGCCTGCCCCGCTTCCTCGCCCTCACCCGGCGGCTGACCCGGCCGGAGCTGGGGCTGATCCTGGGCGGCTTTGTGGTGATGGCCACGATCCTGGCCGCCGTCGCCGCCTTCGTCCTGGGCTGGACGGTCCTTGGCCTCTGCCTGCTGCCCCTCGGCCTTACCTTCCTCCTGCTCTGGCGGCGGGGAGAGGCCGCGGATCCCGGCGAACTCTTTGTGACCACCCTCATGGTCACCGGCCTCGCCCTCCTGGCCGGAACCCAGATCATCTACCTCAAAGACTTCCTCCAAGGCGGCGATTGGTACCGCATGAACACCCTCTTCAAGTTCTTCATCCAGGTCTGGGTGCTGTGGGGGCTTGGCGGAGCGATTGTGATCGGGCGGATGTTAAAGGCAAAAGGCAAAAATGGTGGAGTACCCGGTGGGGTTTCAGATACCCAAACAGGTACACAACCACACCCATTAAAAGTTTTCAACTTTCAATTCTCAATTCTCACTTTGCTTTTCCTCGCCACCCTAGCCTACCCCCTGATCGGCACGCCCGCCCGCCTGGACCAGCGCATGGTGGGCTGGCGACCCAATTTCGGCACCTTGGACGGCATGGCCTACATGCAAAACGGCAGCTACACCTGGCCCGATGGCAGCAATACTATCGAACTGCGCTATGACTCGGAGGCCATCCGCTGGCTGCTGGCCACCGTGCGGGGCAACGGCGTGTTGGTGGAGTCTGCCGAGATTGACTATTATCGAGCGGGCGGGACCCGGGCCGCCACCTTCACTGGCCTGAGCACCCCCGTGGGCATGCACAAAAACGAACAGCGGGACGGCGGACAAGTCGGCCAACGTCAGGGATTGCTCAACGAATTCTGGAGCACGCCGGACATGGCCCGCACCCAGGCCCTGCTCTCCGAGCTGGACGTTGCCCTGATCTACGTGGGCCAATTGGAGCAATTCACCAGCCCCGCTGGCGCGGCCAAGCTGGCCCAAATGGCCGACACCGGTGCCCTGGTCCCCGTCTACCGCAACGACCGGGTGATCATCTACGCCGTCCCCGGCAAGGTGGTGCAGGGGGTGGATGGGTATTACTATTTTCGATGAGCGGGTGAAGGGGTGAGCGGGTGAGCGGGTGAAGGGGTGAAAATCTCTCAATCTCCCAATCGCCTAATCTCCCCTTCACCCCCCCATCATCTCCATCACCCACAATCAAAATTCTCAATTCTCAACTCTCAACTCTCAATTCTCAATTATGCTCCTATCCTGGTACCTGATCGTCCAACTCATCACCCTGCTCACCCTGCCCCTGGCGGCCCGGGTTTTTGGCAACCTGCCGGATCGGGGATACGCCTTCGCTAAAAGCCTGGGCGT
>JAGNDO010000054.1 GCA_018003515.1 Caldilineaceae bacterium | reverse complement strand
GCCGTGGTCAACGCTCCGCCATTAAAAAGCAGATGGATCGCCGTTTGAATTGCACTTTCGCTCATCATCGCCTCCTGTGAATTCAAAAAATAGAACACGGATTGGACGGATCGAACGGATTAAAACGGATCAAAAACGATTTTTAAAAATCCGTTTTAGTCCGTCAAATCCGTGTAATCCGTGTTCTATTTTTTACTCCGCTTTCATCTTTAGGAAATTTGCCAGCATCTCTTTGCCGTGCTCGGTGAGGATGCTTTCCGGGTGAAACTGGACGCCGTGGATGGGCAAGGTCTTGTGGCGCAGGCCCATCACCTCCCCTTCCGCGGTGAAGGCGGTGACCTCCAGCACGTCGGGCAGGGGCTCCTCCACGATCAGGCTGTGATAGCGGGTGGCGTTGAAGGGGCTGGGCAGCCCTTTGAAGAGACCGCCCCCCTTGTGATGCACCGGGCTGACCTTGCCATGCATCAGCCGGGGTGCCCGGTCCACCACGCCGCCGAAGACGTGGCCGATGCACTGTTGGCCCAGGCAGACTCCCAGCACGGGCGTGGTCTGCCCCAGGATGCGGATCACATCGTTGCTGACGCCGCTGTCCTTGTCCGGCGAGCCAGGCCCGGGGCTGATCAGGATGTGAGTGGGGTGCAGGTCCGCCAGCTCCTCCACATCGATCTCATCGTTGCGCCACACCCGGATCTCCTGGGGCGTGCCGTCCGCCTGCAAAAAGTGGGGCTGCTTGACCAACTCGCCCAGGTATTGTACTAGATTGTAGGTGAAACTGTCGTAGTTGTCGATTACGGCGATCATGGTGTTGGAACTCCTTGGATCAAGAGTAGATTCGGTGAGATGGGGAAGATTGGGCGATTGAGAGATTGGGCGATTGCTCATGGGATGGTCTTTATCCCAACCAATCTCCCAATCGCCCAATCTCTCAATCGCCTTTGCTTTGCTTCTTGGCCCGCTTCTCCGCGCTTCTTCTCATGCGGTTCCAGACACCGGTGAGGCCCATTGCTTTTTTGACGGCGAAGACGGTCTGCTGGGCTTCGGCGCTGGCCTTGGCCGTGCCTTCGACCAGAAGTTGGTCCACCAAGCCCGTGTCCGCGGTGTATTTTGCCCGGCGCTCCCGCATGGGGTCCAGGAAGTCGTTGAGGACCGCGGCCAGCTTCTCCTTGACCTCCACATCCCCCACATTGCCCGTGCGATAGCGGGCTTTCAGATTCTCCACCTGGGCCTTGTCCGGGTTGAAGGCGTCGTGATAGGCAAAGACCGGGTTGCCCTCCACCGTGCCGGGGATGTCCGCCCGGATTCGGGCCGGGTCGGTGTACATGCCCATCACCTTTTTGGTGACGGTTTTGGCGTCGTCGCTGAGGAAGATGGCGTTGTTGAGGCTCTTGCTCATCTTGGCCTGGCCGTCCGTGCCGACGAGTGTGCCGCCCTGCACGAAGGCGTCCGGTTCGGGGAAGACCTCGCCGTACAGGTTATTGAAGCGGCGGGCGATCTGCCGGGTGATCTCCACATGGCTCTCGTTGTCCTTGCCCACGGGGACCAAATGCGCCCTGGGCATGAGGATGTCCGCGGCCTGAAGGACCGGATAGCCCAACAAATTGAAGGGGATCTGGTCCATATTGGCCGCGTTGGCCATCTCTTTGATGGTGGGCAACTGTTGCAGCCGCTCCACCGTCACAAGGCTGCTGATCAGCAGTTGCAATTCATAGATCTCATGCACTGCGGACTGCAAATAGAAAGTCACCTTCTCCGGGTCAATGCCGATGGCCAGATGGTCCATGACAATGGCCCGGGCGTTCTCGCCGATGCGCTCAATGTCCTCCTTGCTCGGCTTGGTGGTCAGCATGTGCAGATCAGCCACCAGAAAGAAGCACTCATACTCATCCTGAAAGCGCAGCCGATGCTGGTGGCTGCCGATATAGTGGCCCAAATGCAACTTCCCGGTGGGCCGGTCTCCGGTGAGAATGCGTTTACGTTCGGTCATGGGTCTAGTTCTCCTTTGCTAAAAAGGGTTTGGATCGGTGTTGGGTGAGATTGAGAGATTGGGAGATTGGGCGATTGGGTCGGCATCGAGCCAATCCGTTGTATATGGGACAGTCTCTTCTTTGACGGTTCCTTGGGATTTCTGGCTCTTGATCGAATTGATAAAATTGTTCAACATGAGCGGCAAAGAGTCGAGTTGTTCTTGGATTTGGCTGACCTGTTCCGCCTTCAAAAGCTTCCGTTGAAAGGCCTGACGCAACCAAAATCGGGTCTCGTAAAGGCTCCCCCTGGCATAGTAGAGAAAGTGTAGCTTTTCGCCGTAATGGTAGCGTCCCTGAGCCTCGGCAATATTGGCCCCAATCGAATCTGCCGCACGCACCAATTGTTCGCCGACGGTCTTTTTGGCAAAGTAATCCCAACTTACCACGGCATCCCAAACAGTTTTGCCAAGCAACTCTGCCGCCCGAAAGACCCGCAAATCCGTCAAATCAGATCCCATCCCTCACCCCCTAAGACTCCCTCAACCCACACCAATCTCCCAATCTCCCAATCTCTAAATCTCTACAATCCCGCTTCTGCCTGTTCCACCGCCACGGCTAACGCCCTGGCCTTGTTTAATGTCTCATGATATTCCGCCGTCGGATCACTATCCGCCACGATGCCGCCGCCGGCCTGCAAATTGCACGTCTTGCCCACCATGCAGATCGTGCGGATGGTGATGCACGTGTCCATGCTGCCACTATAGTCGATGTAGCCGACGGCTCCGGCATAGGTGGCCCGGCGGGTGCCTTCCAACTCTTCGATGATCTGCATGGCTCGCACTTTGGGCGCACCGCTGACCGTCCCCGCGGGGAAGGTGGCCCGCAGCAGATCGATAGCATCGTGCCCCGGCTGGACCGTGCCCCGCACGTCGCTGACGATGTGCATGACATGGCTGTAGCGCTCCACGGTCATCATGGTGGGCACCCGCACGGAGCCGTAGTCGCACACCCGGCCCAGGTCGTTGCGGCCCAGGTCCACCAACATCACATGCTCGGCCCGCTCTTTGGGATCGTTGAGCAGTTCCGCGGCCAGGGCGTCGTCGGCCTCCGGTGTTTCGCCCCGCCAGCGGGTGCCGGCGATGGGGTGGAGGTAGGCCATGCCGTCCTCCATGCGCACATGCATCTCCGGGCTGGAGCCGATGATGCGCACGGGCTCGCCGTCGTGGCCCGCCACCCCGGCGAAGTCCAGGAAATACATATAGGGCGACGGGTTCAACATGCGCAGCGCCCGGTAAATGGTGAAGGGGTCGGCGTCCGTGTCCCGGCTGAGGCGCTGGCTGAGGACGACCTGAAAGATGTCCCCGGCGGTGATGTGCTCCTTGGCCACATTCACGTTGGCCTCGTGTTGGGCTTGGGTGAAGTTGCTGACCCATTGGGCATCGCTCACGCACGGTTCGATGCGGGGCGGGGTCAGGGGTTTGCGCAGATCCCCGGCGATCTTGTCGATGCGGGCGATGGCGTCGGCGTAGGCCGCCATCAGGTCCGCCTCCACCCGCATGTTGGCAATGATCAGCAGTTTGTGGCGCACATGGTCAAAGACAATCAGGTTGTCGCTAAAGAGCAGGAGCATGTCCGGTACCTCCAGATCCCGGCTGGCGGTATCCGGCAATTTTTCCATAAAGCGCACCAGATCATAGCCGAAATAGCCCACGGCTCCCCCGGCAAAGCGGGGCAGCTTGGGCAGATCCACCGGCTTGCGGTCCGCCATCATCTCCCGCACCACGGCCAGGGGATCCCCATGCCGGGTTTCCAGCACAGCCCCACCCGCCCCGCCCACGGTCACAGTCTCCCCCGTGGCCGCCACGGTCATGGGTGGATGGACGCCGATGAAGCTGTAGCGCCCCAACTGCTCGCCCTTCTCCACGGATTCCAGCAAAAAGCTGGCGTCCCCGTTGCGCAGCTTCAAATAGACCGACACCGGCGTCTCCAAATCCGCCGGCAACTCCCGATAAATCGGGATCAAATTCCCTTGTTTGGCCAATTCCCGCACCGCATCCAGGGAGGGTGTGTATGTGCTCATGGTTCCGTCTCCTTTGGGAGGAGATTAGGGGAATGGGAGATTGGGAGATTAGGAGATTGTGTTGCCACGCGCCACATTCAATCTCCTAATCTCCCAATCCCCTAATCTCCCAATCTCTCAGTCCGACCAACAAATCGACCAACAAAAAAAGCCCCCGCCACCCAAACGCAAAGCTGACGCTCTGCCTTTGGGGACGAGGGCTGATGTTCAATGCCCCGCGGTGCCACCCCGCTTAGACCGGCTGTTCCGACAACTCTCGGAAATAAAAAATCCCTGTGAGAAAACAGGGATTGCGCCAGTCTCACTCATCGAGGACGGGGGGTAAACCCGATCCTCAGCGCCCAGATAACGGTGGCGTCTCCGGAGCGTCCTACTGGGCGAGAAAATTCCCGCTGGTTCGGCGCTCGACTCCCCGGCCCATTCACCGCCTGCGCTGTTGTCCCCTTTCCACCTGCCGGAGACTCTCTGAAACCCGCTTTGGCCGCTACTATTCCGGTTCAACGTCGGTATAGCTCGATTGTGGAGGTACTATACTTGGAATGGGGGCGGATGTCAAACATATCGTGTATCGAGTATCGAGTATTGAACGTGCTTGACCACGTTCAATACTCGATACTCGATAATTTTAGTACTCGATACCCCGGTCCAATTCCTTGGCCTGAGCGACCCAGCCCTCGACCTGGGAGATGACCGGCAGGCGCTTGGCGACGTTGGTGGTGCTGTTGACTTCGGTCATCTTGGTCAGCAGGTTGTCGGCTCGCCGGCCGGCCAGTTCGACAACCGTGTCCACCCCGGCCTCTTCCAGCAGATTGGAGAAGACTTCGCCGATGCCGGTGACCCGGGCCAGATCGGCATGGTTGACCAATACCAGCAGATCCTTGCCGTCCACGCCCAACTTGGCGGCCAATTCCTTGCGCCCGGCAGGGGTGCGACCCGCGGCCAGCAGATCGTCACTGGTTTTGAAGCCCATTTCCTTCATGGATGCGGCCAATTCTTCGGTAATACCCCGGACTTTTGCGATAGGCAATGACATGTTGTAATTTTCCTTTCGAAAAAAATGGTGGAGGACAATCGGCACGATGCTCTGTCCAAAAAAAAAGGGTTTCTGTTATTTCTTCTTCAAAAGGTCGCGAATCTCGCCGAGCAATTTTTCCTGATTGGATGGTGCTGGCGGAGCGACGGGGGCGGCAACTTCTTTCTTTTTCATGGTGTTGGCCGTGCGTACCACCATGAAGATCACAAAGGCGATGATCACGAAGTCGATGATACTGTTGAAGAACAGACCATAGTTGATGGTCGGTGCCCCGGCAGCTTGGGCATCAGCCAGGCTGGCATAGGCCGTGTTGGAGAGGTTGATATACAGGTCGCCGAAATTCACGCCGCCCAACAACATCCCGATGGGCGGCATGATGATGTCGTTGACAAAAGAGGTAACGATTTTCCCGAAGGCAGCGCCAATGATGACGGCGACTGCCAGATCCAACACATTGCCCCGCATGATAAAATCTTTGAATTCCTTAAGCAAATTTCCTTCTCCTTTGATGACTTGAATTCTATGGGATTAGGCGGAGAACCCTCCGCCGGAAGATGCGAGCGCCGCATTTCTGAAACAAGTATATGTCCATCTTTCTGTTTGGTGTGCTTTCATTTTCCTGTCAACCTTACGGGGTGTTGCCCTGCGTAAGGTCTGGGGTGCTGGGCTTGCCCAAGCTTTTGTAGGTTAGAGACCGACCTGCTCTAGCATCTGGGGAGTGATACCGTTGTCCCGGGCGATCTCACCATAGAGGCGGGCGCTAGGACGGGCTGTCCGTTCCTGGGTAACAGGGTCCAATTCGAATAGACCAAAGCGCAGCCCCCACCCCTCGGCCCACTCGAAGTTGTCCACCAGGGTCCAATGGAAATAGCCCCGCACATCCACGCCAGACTGGATGGCCCGGTGCAGTTGATGCAGATGGGCCAACAGCCAGCGGGGGCGTTGGTTGTCGTCACTGTCGGGCAGCCCGTTCTCGGTGATATAGACGGGCAGGTTGAACTGGCGCACTTCCTGGCAGACCTGATACAGCCCATCTGGGCGATATTCGGCAAAGGGGCCATCCCGCCCACTATCCGAAAGCTCACTGTTTGGGCGGAAGGACTCCGTGCCAAACAGGTTGACCGGGTTCAAAGAGAAGCGGGTCTGGTCAACCGTGTAGTAGTTGAGGCCCAGGAAATCCATGCTGCGTTCCAACGGGCCAAAGGGCTGGCCCCACCCCAGGGGCGGACGAATTCGCCCGTCCCACGTGGCCGTGACCCACACATGCTCGAAGATCCAGCGTTTCAACCCGGCGGCGTAGCGATCAAACGGGTTGCCGTCCCGCTGGCCGTTGAAGAGGCGGACGTGTTTCGCATAGCCTACCTCGGCGTCCGGCTGGCGCTCGTGGATGAGCTGGTAGGCCAAGCCGTGGGCCAAAAGCTGATGCTTGACCACCTTCACCGCGGCCAGGATGTTCTGCTTGCCCGGCGGAAAGACGCCCCGTGCCCAACCCTGGGCGGCGAAGACCATTGGCTCGTTGATGGTAAACCAGAAGTCGCACAGATCTCGCAAGCCCATGATCGCATAGTCAACGTATCTGCGGAAGAGAAACGGGCTGTCCGACGACTCCCAGCCGCCCGCTTTCACAAACCAGAGCGGGTCACTGAAATGATGCAGAGTGACCAAGGGGCGGATGCCCCGATCCCGCAGGCCGCCCAGCATGGCCCGGTAACGGTCAATGGCCGCCGGGTCAAAACGCCCCGGCTCCGGCTCGATCCGGCTCCATTCGATGCTCAATCGGTGAGCGTTTTGGTGCAGATCCGCCATGCGGTCGAAGTCACCGTCCCGATGGCCGTCCGTGTTGTGCCACCAATCGCACGCCAACCCACTGCGATCCCCGTGCCAGATGGCGGCGGGCTGCTGCTCGAATTCCCACCACTGGGAGTTGCGGTTATCGCCCTCAACTTGATGGGAGGCGGAGGCCGTGCCCCACAGGAAATCTTTCGGAAAATTCAGCATGCCGCTTCGCTTTCAATGGAAAATTGAGAGTAGGAAATTGAAAATGGATAGTGTTTGACACGACATTTTCAATTTTCAATTTTCCACTCTCAATTCTTAATTATCGTAACTTTTGTGCAACCAGAGACAGATCTGCTCAATAATCGCCAAAAACGAATGGTCAATTCGGACCCCAAACGATGAATCTGCCCATCGTGTTGGGTAATTGACACTAAAACCTCGAATCGATTGTCATAAACCGTTGATTCAGGCCAAGATCTGTCAGAACCATTGCGATTATGTTGACAAGCTCGTTGAATTGATGCTGATTTGAGTTGGCTACAACTCTGTTCGATGGAGTTCGTCCAAAGTTTGTTTGTTCCAGCCATTCATTTTTTGCACTTTTTCACGATTCCGACGCTGATTGTGCAAAACTTACGTTATTGTGTACATCGTTTGGATGAAACACCGTATCCCCGGGCCGCTCCCACGGCTGGTGGACCAAGGTCAAGCCAGCGTCTTTCAAGAACTGACGGCTGTTTTCATCGGGATAGTTGCCGGCGTAGACCACCCGCTCCACCCCGGCGTTGATGATCATCTTGGCGCACGTAAGACAGGGCTGGTGGGTGACATAAATCGTGCTGCCCTGGGTGCTGACCCCGTGGAGCGCGGCCTGGATGATGGCGTTCTGCTCCGCGTGTAGGGTGCGCACGCAGTGGTCGTCGATGAGCAGGTGGCCGATCTCGTCGCAGTGGGGCAAACCGGCCGGTGCGCCGTTGTAGCCCGTGGTCAACATGCGCCGGTTGCGTACGATCACCGCACCCACGTGGGCCCGGTCACAGGTGCTGCGCTCGGCCACGTTGAAGGCGATCTTCATAAAATACTCGTCCCAAGAGGGGCGGATGGGGTCGGTCATGGCGGGGTTTACTCGCTTCTGATGCCGGAATTTTCAGGGTCCGGCTGGATGATCTCGAATCCGGCCCAAATTTCGGCGACTGGGATGCGGGCTTCGGCGAAGAGGCCGACGTCGATGATGTCGAACGGCGTATACGCGCCGGCCACCGTATAGCGGCCCTCGGACAGGATGTGAAGTTCCAGAATCTGGGCGTCCACATCCACCAGCCAGTATTCGCTCACCCCATGCTCGGCGTAGGTCTGCCGCTTGGACGTGCGGTCGATCTGGGCCGTGGACGGGGAGAGGATCTCCACCACCATGTCCGGCGCGCCGACGATGGCCGTGTCGGTGAGTAGCGTTTCAATCCGATCTTTGGCCACGAAGACTAAGTCCGGCTGCACCACCGTGCGTCTTGGGGAAAGGATGACGTCGATGGGGCTGGCCAAAATTAGGCCAATATCATGATCCTTCAAGAATGCCCTTAACAGAAACGACAGGCTCATGGCAATGCGCTGATGCTTAGGACGGGGGGCTGGGGACATGTGGATTTTCTCCTGGATCAATTCTACCCGCAGCAGGGGATGTTCGTCCGCAGCGCGCAGATAGGCGACATAGGGGGTGGAGGGTTCCGGCTGGGCAGAAGATTGCACGGGAGACTGGACGGGGGGAGGCGTGCTAGTCTTCTGCTTTTTCTTGATGGGTTTAGCGATTTTGGGTGGGGCGAGAGAGACGGTCATTGGCAACTCCAGAATTGAATACAAAAGGGGGACGAGGCACTGATGATAGTGTAGCAGACCCTATAAAAGGCGTCAACGATCAAGCCAGAAGCAAGGCCAACAGCCCGGCAAAATAACTGCCCTTGAGCAAGGCCAAACAGTGGCTGACCCGTACCGGGCTGGCATCCGCCCAAAGATAGGCCACCGCGTAGATCAGCACCCCATCCACCCCCAGGCCGATGATGGCGAAATAGGCCCAGGAATAGCCCAGAGCGACCACGGGCAACAGGCTGAACAGGGCGGTGACACCGGCCAGAATCGCCACCCGGCGCACCACCCAAGGGCTGCCATGCACCGTGGCCGCGGTGCGCTTGCCCGCGATCCGGTCTCCGGCCACGTCCTCCGCTGTCTTGAGCAGTTCCCGGGCGGTGATGAAGGTGACGAGGACGGCGCTGGGCAGAATGTTGGCCAGGAGACCGGTCATCCCTGCCCCAGCGTATCCGCCCACGAGCAGGGTTCCCCCGGCCAGCCCGCCGATCAGAAGATTGCCGCCACCGGCTGTGGATTTCCAGCGCCGGTTGTATTGGGCCAGCAGAGCCAAGACCAGCCCCGCCACCAGACCCGGCCCGATGCCAATCCTCAGGGCCAGAATCAGCCCCAGCCCGGCCAGGAGGGCGGCCAGCCGGCGGGCGGTTTTTTGCCCCACGGCCCCGGCGGGCAAGGGGCGGTCCGGCTTGTTGATGCGGTCCTCGGCTAGGTCCGCCAGGTCGTTGCTGACGTAGCCATAGGCCGTGATGCAGCCCATTGCCCCGGCGGCCAGGACCACCTCGCCGGACAGGGGAACAACACCGGCCAGCCGTCCGCCCAGCCAGACCAGACCGGCCGCGGGCAGGGCGTTGCTCAATCGCATCAGGCGCAGCCCGGCCCACAAACGGTGCCCTGGGGAGAAAGGGGGTGGGGTTGATGGCTGTTTTTTGAGTGGCATAGGGTCAATCGGTGGCGCGGGGAAGGGGGGGCAGATCGTGGCGCAGATCCGCAAGGAGACGGGCGGCGTCAGCGCCATTTTCGCAGACCAAATAGGTGGTTTCGCGCAACGTGCGAGCGGGTCTAAACCGACCCCGTTTGGGCAGATGCAGCAAATGGTCTATGGCCAGACCCGGTCCGCCTTTTTTCCCAAAGCGAACTTCGCCAAAGCGCACCCGGCGCATGTCCCCGGGCTGGATGAAGATGTACCACATGCCCAGATCCTGCTCGGGCAAGCGGCCAAGGAGCAGAAAACGAGTGGGGCTGGAGAGGCACATGATGGCATGTTCCCGGGTGGCGAAGGTGCGATAGTAGCCTTGCAGCCAGGTGAATTGGCGCAGTTTCCCCTGGACGCCAAAGCGTCCGCTGGCCCAGACCGGCGTTTTTTCTTGGGCCGAGAGGGGCGAAGGGGTCAGTTGAGGCTCTGGATGGGGCCGAAAGTGGACATAATGACGACGTTTGGCGATAAAGCCCGCGCCGATCAGGAGAATCGCCGCCAGCACGCCCAGCACGGCCCCTGGCCGATCCCAGGCCGGATCTGTGGGCAGCCAACCCAGCCAGAAGAGGCCGGCCATCAGCAGTAGCCAGAAGATCACCCAGCGGCTGAGGGGCAAACCGTTCGCATGATGACGGTGGAGTTTGTAGAGGAATGCGGTCATGGGCAGGGCATGGGTGATCGGGGGCAAAACACAAAGGCCCCGCTGGGATGGCGGGGCCTTTGAAAGATGACAGGCTATAGTTAGGCGGGCGCAGGCAGGCTTCCGCCCAGACTGACGCCTTTGTCGGAACGATCTTCCTCTTCGGCCCGGCGCTTGCCTCTGGCTACATTTTCGCTCTCTGCGGGAGAGATGGCGTGGGTCTGATCGGGCGAAGCCACCGGGGTCGGGACATAGTTGGGGGCCATCAACTGTTCAAACTCTTCGGCCATGACGGTCTCGACTTCCAGCAAGCGCAGGGCCACCAGATCAAGCTTGTCCCTGTACTCGGTGACAATCTGCGTGGCGCGCCGGTGGGCTTCGTCCACAAGCCGCCGCACCTCTTCATCGATGACTTTGGCGGTTTTGTCGCTATAGTTGCGATACTCATGGATGGTGCGGCCCATGAAGACCATGTCTTCCCGCTGACCATATTGGATCGGTCCCAAAATAGCGCTCATGCCCCACTGGGTGACCATGGATCGGGCCATGCCGGTGACTCGCTCCAGATCGTTGCTGGCCCCGGTGGTGATGTCCGCAAAGCGTACTTCTTCCGCCACCCGTCCGCCCAACAGGGCAGCCAGTTGATCTTCAAAGTGTTCCACCGTGGTGATGCGGTGGCCCTCTTCTTCGGGGATGCTCATGGTGTAGCCCCCGGCCATGCCTCGGGGCACGATGGTGATCTTGTGGACCGGATCATGGCCGGGCAGATAGTACATGAGCAGGGCATGGCCAGCTTCGTGATAGGCCACGATCTCTTTCTCTCTGGGGGAAATCAGACGGCTGTGGCGTTCTGGCCCCATCAGCACCCGCTCGATGGCCTCTTGGAATTCGGCCAGGCTGACTGAGCGCCGGTTGCGCCGGGCGGCCAGGATGGCGGCCTCGTTGACCAGGTTTTCGATGTCCGCCCCCACAAAGCCGGGGGTTTGCTTGGCCACAATATCCAAATCTACATCCGAGGCCAGGGGCTTGCCCTTGACATGCACGTCCAAAATGGCCCGCCGGCCCTTGACATCCGGCGCATCCATGGTCACCCGGCGGTCAAACCGGCCGGGGCGGAGCAGGGCTGGGTCCAGGATGTCCGGGCGGTTGGTGGCGGCGATGATGATGATGTTGGTGTCCGTGTCGAAGCCGTCCATCTCCACCAGGATCTGGTTGAGGGTCTGCTCCCGCTCGTCGTGGGAGCCGCCCATGCCGGCCCCACGGTGACGGCCCACGGCGTCGATTTCGTCGATAAAGATGATGCAGGGGGAATTCTTCTTGGCCTGCTCGAAGAGATCTCGCACCCGGCTGGCCCCCACACCCACAAACATCTCCACAAATTCCGAGCCGGAGATGTTGAAAAAGGGCACGCCAGCCTCGCCAGAGACGGCCTTGGCCACCAAGGTTTTGCCCGTGCCCGGAGGACCGACCAGCAGCACACCTTTGGGGATACGCGCACCCAATGTGGCGAATTTCTGCGGCTCCTTGAGGAACTCTACCACTTCTTCCAGCTCCTGCTTGGCCTCTTCGTTGCCCGCCACATCGTCAAAGGTGACCGTGGGTTTATCCCCGGTGAACATGCGGGCCTTGCTCTTGCCAAAGCTAAACGCCTGGTTGCCGGCCCCTTGGGCCTGGCGCAAAATGAAGAAAAAGAAGAGCCCAATCAGCAGCAGGGGCAGCAGGGAAAGGACCAATCCGCCCCACCTGGCCCAGCCGGTCAGCTCCACGACCCGGATGTCCACGTTCTTTAACTGCTCTTGGGGGACGCCCAAATCTTCCAGAATGCTGATCAACCCGATGCCGTTCTCCTTGAGGGAGGTGATCTGCTCGCCGTTGCGTTTGACGATGAACAGTTGGTCCCCCTGGATGGCGATCTGGTCCACATCACCGGATCGGATCAAGGCAGCGATCTGGCCCATGGAGATGGTGGCCGCCGGGGTTGCCGAGCGTTGAGCCAGGGAGGTGTAGAGAAAAGCCGCCAAGGCCAAAAGCAGCAGGATGTAGATGGAACTGTTGCGTAATCGTTGCGAATTCATGCCATTTCCTCAAGGGCGATACTGGACTTTAGCGTTCTGCGCAGTCTATCACACGCAGAGGGTTAGGTCAAACAAATGAGCTAAATCCCGGTGAAGTTGTTCTGTTTGTTCGGCCAGTATACCCGCTCAGGGTCATCCAGGCAGTAGGGGTGCTTCCAGGACGAAAAGGGTGATCTCCGGACGGCAGTTGAAGCGATAGGGCAGGGGCCACACGCCCAGCCCCCGGTTGGTGTAGACCTGACGCTGGCCCACAGCCCGCAGCCCAATGGGATACTTCTGGCCCAAATAGGGCAGGACGGGCGCACCGATCCCCGGCAGCCGCACCTGTCCGCCGTGGCTGTGACCGCTGAACTGGACCGCCACGGGCGCGTCCGCTGCGATCACCTGGTCGAAATAGTCCGGCTCGTGGGCCATGAGCAGGGTGGTGGCACCGGCTGGGGCGTCCCGCACGGCCGCACTCAGATCCGGGCGTCCGGCCCATACATCATCGATCCCGGCCAGCCAAAGGCCATCGGCCACGGAAACCCCCTGATTGCGCAACAAAGTGACCGGTGTCTCGGCCAAATAACCGCCAATGCGTTCCACGCCCGTCCAATGGTCATGGTTGCCAAGGATGGCAAAGGCAGGGGCCGTCAATTGACGCAGGGGATCGATCAGACCGGGGCCAAATTGCGCGCTGCCCCCCACAAAGTCCCCGGTGATCAGGATCAGATCCGGGGCCAACTTGTTGACCGCGTCCACCGCGTCCAAAAGGCGCTGGGGGCTGGTGTGCTGGCTGAGGTGGATGTCGGAGATCTGGGCCATGCGCAGACCGGCCAGGGTCGGGGCCAGACCGGAGATGACCAGGGGGATCTGGGTCACGTCCAGCCAGCCCGGTTCCACAAAGCGGGTGTAAAATCCGCCGCCCCCGGCCAGGGTCACGCTGCCGGCCATCATCTGCAAAAAACGCCGCCGGGTTAATTTTGAGGAATGGGATGCTGCGGAAGGCTGGGTCATGTGGAGGAAACGTTGGCGCAGAGGACCGGGTTCCCGCCGTTCGTAGTAGGCACTTTAGCGCCCGGACTATGCGCGGCTACTACAGCTCGACGAAAACAGGTCCGGGACAACTTTGCTCTAGCCGGGTCCGTGACCCGGCGGGTTGACGAATGGATCACCGAGGCGTCCCGTGTTGACCCCCGCCAGGTCCGTGACCTGGCTAGAGCGATTTGCGGGTGAATGAGGTGCATAGTCCGGGCGCTGAAGCGCTTACTACGAGCTTTTTGCGTCTCGCTGCCGCACAACTTCGTATAGCAATAACGCCGTGGAGGTGGCCAAGTTGAGGCTGTCCGCCATGCCGAACATGGGGATGGTGACCCGCTGGTGTGCGCCGTTCAGCCAGAGATCGGTCAGGCCGAAGGCTTCGCTGCCCGCGGCCACGGCCACAGGACCGGTCATGTCGGCCTGGGTGAAGGGGACTTCCCCGTCGGGGGTGGCGGCCAGGGCGGTGATGCCGTGGCTACGCAGCCAGGCCAAAACCGTGGCGCTCTCGGCCTGGGCCACCTTGACGGTGAAGAGGGTGCCCAGACTGGCCCGGATCACGTTGGGGTTATGGAGATCCGTGCCCCCTCGTTCGCCGGGGCAGACGATCAGCCCGTCCACACCGGCGGCGTCTGCGGTGCGCAGGATGGCCCCCAGGTTGCCCGGCTTTTCCACCCCTTCGATGACGGCGAAGAAGGGGGGATGGTCGGTGTTGCGTGTAGTCATCAGGTTGTCAAGGGGGGTGTCCAAATAGGGGATGACCAGGAGCAGGCCGCCGCTCTCGCCCCGATAGGCGATCTTGGCGAAGACATCCGGGGTGACTTCGAACAACTGGGTGAGGCGCTGGTCGGCCATGCCCACCAAGCGGTGGACCAACGCAGCCCCGGTCTCGTCCGCCGCCAGATCCGGGCAGACATAGGCTTCAAGGGGCACGATCCCGGCGTCTAGGCAACGAGCCACTTCTTTCACCCCTTCAACCACCGTGCGCCGATCCACATCCCGCTGGCGACGGCTGCCGAGCTTGACAATGGTCTTGATGCGTGGGTTTTGCAGGCTGGTGATTAGCATAGGGTAAATGGCGAAAACAACAGGTTATCTCATTCTGGAGGCAGTATGCCCGCGTTCGTCAGACTTTCGATCTCTTCGATCAAGATGGGCAAGTTGGGGCGGGTAAAACTTATGTTCGAAGCAGGAATGCGGTTGTGCTTGATGTCCGGGTGGATATGTTTGTGATGAGGATGCGTGCTCGCCAAAGCCGGAATATGCGGGTGGGGAAAGGAATCGTACCAGTAGAATTTGTCTTTGAACGGCGAACTCGCCTGGCAGAATTGAGCAGCAATGGGAAAGTCGTCAGCATCGGAATCAATGTGGGATCGGGAAACTTCGTAGCCATAGCTGGCAATGGCTTGCATTTCAAAATTGAGAATTTCCGTTACACAAAGCATGACATTTTGTGTGAAAACTACCATGCCATCCAATCGCCCGAAGAGGTTGCCTGAAGGGATGTATACCAATGTGGATCGCTGAATGCTGGGATAGCGGCGGGGCAAGGCATAGACAAACTTCTGATAGGCCGCTGGCGATGAAAGCGGCTCAAGCATAGCTGGGTTCCAGATTGGTCTTGATCTGCATGGCAACGGGTTGACGATCGATCAGTTGTCGGTACTTCCCATTGAAGGATCCCCACGTTTCGTAAAGACCCATCCAATGGACAAATTCCATGCGATAGTCGTCTAGGGCGTCAAATTCCTCCAGATCACCCCGGGTCATGGCGACGTAGAAATCCTGGGACAAAACGCCAAATTTGCTTTCAAATTGGCTCAATTCAGTTTCTATTGTGTGCATATCCTGTAAAAGCGCCTGGATTAGACTCATAGATTTGCTCCCGTTGATGACTCAGTGACAAAGGAATGACAGATATGTCGAGTCTGCTTGCCTGACAACAAGTGTACCATTGTGAGGACGATTTTTCCAGGTGCTTTTCATGCGATAGAAAGGCTACTTCTTCGCTTCGGCCTTTTTGGGCTTGGTGACGTCTCGGCCTTGCCAACGGGCATAGGTGCCGCTGGGGAGGAGGCGACCGGGGGCGCTGAGGCGATCCTGTTCGGCGATGATCATTTCGTCGGATTCGATGTTGCCGGGGCGCTCGCCCACCATTTCCAACAGTTCGTTGTGCAGGGTGAGGGGGGTGAAGCCGGGGGTATGGCAGCTCAACAGCACAAAGGCGGCGTCGTTGGCCAGGATCTCTTTACAGGCGGCCAGCAGGGGGATCAGATCGTTTTCGATCTTGAAGACCTCGCCCTTGGGACCGCGGCCAAAGCTGGGTGGATCCAGGATGATGCCGTGATAGCGGTTGTTGCGTCGGGCCTCGCGAGCCACAAATTTGAGGGCGTCGTCCACGATCCAGCGGATGGGCCGGTCGTGGAGATGGCTGAACTTGGCGTTGTCCCTGGCCCAATCCACCACGCCCTTGGCCGCGTCCAGATGGACCACATGGGCACCGGCTTGGCTACATGCCAAGCTGCTGCCGCCGGTATAGGCGAAGAGGTTGAGCACATTCAGGTTGGCGTTGTTGGTGTAGGCCATGCGGGTGCGGATCACCTCCCGCAGCCATTGCCAGTTGTGGGCCTGCTCGGGGAAAAGCCCCAAGTGGCCAAAGTCGGTCAGCTTGATTTCGAAACCGATGTTATCATAGAGCATCTGGAATTTGCGGGAGGTCTGGTTTCTAAACTTCCACTCCCCGCCGCCGCTGCTGCTGCGCATATAGGTGGCGTCGGCGCTGTTCCATTCAGTATCGGACAATCGGGGCGTCCACACAGCCTGGGGTGCCGGGCGCACGATGCGATATTTGCCGATCTGCTCCAACTTCATCTCGTTGCCGGAGTCGATCAAATTGTATTCGCCGGCGATATCCGGCACAGTTCTGGGTGAAATATTCATGGGTGTCTGTCCTTCGGTCCTATTCGTGTCGGGCAATTGATAGCTTGACAGTTTATCACAGCCTCAGAGGCGGACCAACTCTTTGTCTTGAAAGGAATTTTATCGATGCGATTTCAGTTCTGTCCCCACTGCGCCACACCGTTGATCCAAGCCGAGCGGGGCGGGCGGATGCGGCCGGTCTGCCCGGCGTGTGGGTTTATCCATTATCGCAACCCCACTGTGGGCGTGGCCGTGATTGTGCAGGACGATCACGGGTGCATCTTGTTGGGGCGGCGCAGCCCGGACAGTTCGTATCCCGGCCACTGGTGCATCCCCTGCGGCCATGTAGAGTGGGACGAAGACGTGCGGGCCGCCGCTATCCGAGAGTTCGCCGAGGAGACCGGGCTGGCTGTGGCCCTGGGGACGGTGGCCGCGGTCCATTCCAACGTCCACAACCCCCGCCAACACACCGTGGGCATCTGGTTCTTCGGCCAGCCCGTCTCCGGCACCCTCCACGCCGGGGACGATCTGGATCGTGTCGCCTTTTTTGCCTTGGATGCTGTGCCCGAACCTTTGGCTTTTCCCACGGATCGGCTGGTACTGGCGGATCTTCGTTTGTCGGTTGATTTTGCCAAAAAACGGTAGTATACTGTTGATAGTATTGGACTGGTAGTATGAAACTCAATTGTTCACAGGGAGCAAAAAATGGCTATTTACAAGCATCGAGTGCAAGCTGTTTTGGACGAAGAACAGTATGATCTGTTGCAATCATTGGCCCAAGAACGGGAAACCACAGTCTCCGGGCTGATCCGGGAGGCTGTGCAGGTCTATTACGTGGCGGACGCGGTCAAGGCCCGGCGCATGGCGGCCCTGCGTGGTCTTTACGCAATGGGCCAGGAGGCTGAAGCACGGGGCGAGGTCATGCCCGACTGGGAGGAGTTGGAGGAGGAGATCGTACAGGCTGTCATGACGGATGATGGCTGGCCGATATTGCACCCGGAGATCCTGTGATGCGAGTATTTGTGGATGTCAATGTGCCCATGTATGCCGCCGGGGTTGATCATCCCTATAAGGATGCCTGTATTTGGGTGATGTCGGAGTTGGTGATGGATCGCTGGCAAGGAGAAACCGATACAGAGTCTCTTCAAGAGATATTGCATCGGTATGGGGCCAGGGGAAGAACCGACATAGGATTGCAGGTTGTGGCCCACATGCGGGCCGTCGTTGATCACATTCATCCGATCGGCGACCACACCATGCGCCTCACCGAGCGCAATTTTGCCCGATTCACCCCCGGGGGCATGCAGGCCAGGGATTGCATCCATCTGGCAGTCATGCAAGAACAGGGCATCAGCCAGATCATCACCGCCGATCGCCACTTCGACAACCTCCCCGGCATCACCCGCCTGGACCCCCTTGCCCTCTATCGGGACGCAGGCAGCCCGGATATTTCAGCGTTATTAGAGCGGTAGGGAGAAGGGGAGACAAGGAGACAAGGAGAAGCGGAGACCGGGAGTGTCGCTGAGGAGTCCAATCTCCCAATCTCCTTGTCTCCCGGTCTCCTTGTCTCCCCCTCTCCCGATCACCCCTTCGCAAACTCCGCCAAAAACCGTCCGGCAATCTTCATCCCCATCACAAAATCGGCCCGGCGCAGGTTTTCGTCTGGGGCGTGGGCGCGGCTGTCTGGGTTGCCGGCCCCTACGCCGATGGTGTCGATGCCGTGGATGTCGCACAGATCATACATGGGGCCGCTGCCCGCCATGTTGGGGACCAGCTCCGCGGCCATGCCCGTGGCGGCCAGGATGGCGGCTTGGGCCGCCTTCACAATCGGCGCGCCGGGATCGGTCTTGGACGGACGCAGCCCGGCCTCGCTTTCGGTGACGGTGATGTCGTCAAAGCCCCGGCGGGACAGGTGGGCCTTGACCAGATTAAAGACCAATTCCGGGGTCAGGTTGGGCACCAGGCGGATGTCGCTCTTGACCGTGGCTTCGCTGGGGATCACCGTCTTGCCCCCGGCCCCGGTGTAGCCGCCGATGATGCCGTTGAGGCTCATGCACGGGCGCAGGACCAGTTGAATCTCCGCCTCTTTGCCCTTGCGCCCGCCCAACAGCTCTCGGATGCCCATGCGAACCAGCAGGGGGTCTTCGCTCCACTCGGAGTCGGCGATGATGGCCAGATCCTTGGGGTTGAGGGGGGCCAGATGCTCGGCCAGCCCGTCGATGGTCAGGCTGCCGTCGGGCTGACGCAGGGTGGTCAGGGCCTCCATCAGCCGCCAGATGGCGTTGGGGAGGATGCCGCCGTTGGCCGAATGGCTGTCCCGCTCCATCACTTTGGCGTGAAACTCCAGGGCCACCAGCCCCTTCAGCCCCATTGTGATAGAATTTTGCCCCTGCTCGTTGACGCTCCCGGCCTCCCACCAACAGCCGTCGCAGGTGCGCAGCAGGTCGGCATGTTGCTGGCTGAAGGCGGCGATCTGGGGGCTGCCCATCTCCTCCTCGCCCTCGATCACAAAGATCACCCGCAGGGGCAGTTCGCCGATGGTCGCCCGATAGGCCTCGATGGCGCTGAGGCGGATGGTGAGGTTGCCCTTGTTGTCCGCCACCCCCCGGCCCAGCAGCAGCTCATCCCGCTCGGTGACATCAAAGGGGGGCACGGTCCACAGATCCAGAGGTTCCGGGGGCTGCACGTCGTAATGGTTGTAGATCATCAGAGTGCGCTGGGCGTCTTTTGGCCCCATTTCGGCGATGATGAAAGGGGGCTGGCCGGGATTGACCTCCACCTGGCGGGCGTCGTAGCCCAGGGAGAGGCAGAGGGCCAGCACCGCGTCCGCGATCTGGCGCATGGCCGGTCCGCCCTGGGCAGACACGCTGGGGAGGCGTACGAGATCCCGCAGGCGTTGGATGAAACGGTCGGTGTGGGTGTCAATATAGGCGTCAAAGGTGGAAAAGTCGATCATGGTTGGCACTCGCTTTGGGTGTGGGTTTGGCAGGGTTGACAATGGCGTGGATCGATCATACCACCCCGAGTTCGGTCTACCAAAGCCAGGGGAAGATGGGCAAGGGGTCGGTTTTTCATCGGCCAGGGTCTGGTTTGAAAGGAGGATTGGATTTTTATCTTCCGTGGTATAATGGGCTTCCTTCCCGATCCCCGTACAAGCTACCCCAATACGATACTTCTGGAGCCTACGCAGATGAATGTGAACTCGATAGCAGTTCAACTTTCCGCAATTTTTACACTGTTCAACTATGCCTCCTTGACGGGTCTTTTGGGCAATGCAATCCTGCTCTTGGCGTTGGGTGCGCTGTACGATACCTTGCCAGTTCGGTCACGACACGCGAACCGGGGTCGGCAGTTCCTGATAGGACTCTTTGTGGGGCTGATCGGGGTTGTCATCATGTTAAACCCCTGGCCTTTGACCGCGGGCATTTTCTTCGACACTCGTTCCGTGTTACTGAGCGTCAGCGGTCTGTTTTTGGGCTGGTTTCCGACCTTGGTTGCCGTGTTGATCACCGGTAGCGTTCGCATTGTTCAGGGGGGTGCAGGAATGGTCACCGGTGTGACGGTGATCGTGGTCTGCGCGGCTCTGGGGCTGGGGTGGCGACGAATTCGGACCACCCGGCTGGCAGACCACACCATTTGGGAGCTATACGGCTTCGGTATGATCGTCCACGTTGTCATGCTGTTGACCATGTTGACCCTGCCAGGCGGGAATGCTTTACCGGTCTTGCGCATCATTACCCTGCCGGTCATGCTGATCTATCCTGTGGTCACCGTGCTGCTGGGGCTTGTTCTCGTGCGCCAAGAGCGACGTCTTACGACGACCGCAGCCCTACGCGAAAGCGAGGAGCGCTTCCGCGCCGTCTTCGAGCAGGCGGCACTTGGCGTCTCTATGTCTCGAACGGACACAGGGCAGTTTGTGCGAGTCAACCCGGCCTTCTGCGCCATGGTGGGCTATACCCAGGAAGAGATGAAAGCGTTGACCTATATGGATCTGACCTACGGGCCGGATCTTCAGGAAGATCTGGACAAGACCCGACGCATGCTTGCGGGGGAGATTACAGAATTCAAGATGGAAAAGCGTTACCGCCACCGAGAGGGTCATCTGATCTGGGTTCGGCTTAATATTGCGCCGATTTGGGACGCCATCTCGGAGCCTGCCTTCACTGTGGCGGTAATCGAAGACATCACCCAGGCCAAAGAGATCGATCAGCGTCTGCGCTACCAGGCGCATCTATTGCAAAATGTCAGCGACGCCATACTTTCTACGGACTTGGACTTTCGCATCAACTTGTGGAACCGGGCTGCTGAGTCCATCTATGGCTGGTCCGAGGCGGAGGCTCTGGGCAAGACCGTGAAGGAATTGCTCAAACCGGATTATGGTAAAGTGAATCGGGAAGAGGTGGTGGCCCAATTTTTCCAGGACGGCGTTTGGGCCGGCGAGGTGATTCAACATGATCGCCAAGGCGTGCCCATTCACATCAGCAGCCAGGTGACCTTGTTGACCGATGACGCCGGCACCCCTTTTGGGAGCGTGGGTGTCAACCGCAACATCACGGATCGGGTACGCATCCAGCGGCAAATGCAACAGATTGTCGAATCTGTGCCAGAAGGGGTGATCCTGCTGGACTCAGACTATCGGCTGACCTTGATCAACCCGGTGGCCGAGACCCAATTGGCTGTATTGGCAGAAGTCCAACTGGGGCAACGACTAGAGCGGCTGGGGGATCACCCCCTGAGTGAATTTCTTCCTCCGCGGCCGGCAGAAAGTCTGTGGCGTGAGATCGCCCACGCATCCCGGATTTACGAGATGGCGGCGCGGCCAGTTGACCATGATGCCAATCATGGGGGCTGGGTGCTGGTGCTGCGGGATGTGACCGAGGATCGAGAGCGCCAGCGCTATCAGCAGGCCCAGGAGCGCCTGGTCACCGTGGGCCAAATGGCCGCTGGCATCGCCCACGATTTCAATAACATCATGGGGGTGATCGTCCTCTACGCCCAGATGTTGCAACGGAGCAACAACCTTCTGCCCAAACAGACGGTCCAACTCTCCGTCATCCAAGATCAGGCTCAACACGCCTCCAACCTGATCGGCCAAATTCTGGATTTCAGCCGCCGCTCCATCATGAGCCGCAGCACGGTCGATCTTCTGCCTCTGGTCAAGGAGGCCGCCAAACTCTTGGAACGCACCCTGCCCGAAAATATCCGGGTTAAGCTGACCTATTCGGAGCGGGCATTTATCGTCAAGGCCGACCCCACCCGGATACAGCAAGCTCTGATGAACCTGGCCCTCAATGCCCGGGATGCCATGCCCAACGGAGGCACGCTCTGTTATGCGTTGTCGAGCCTGACAATTGGCCCCGACGAGACCCCGCCCGTGCCGGACATGGCTCCTGGAAAGTGGGTCTGTCTGGCCGTTTCGGATACGGGTGCCGGCATTGAGCCAGGAAATCTTGCGCATCTTTTTGAACCCTTCTTCACGACCAAAGAGGTGGGCAAGGGCACAGGGCTGGGGCTGGCCCAGGTCTATGGCATCGTCAAGCAGCACGACGGCACCATCGGCGTGGAGACCGCCGTGGGCGTGGGCACCACCTTCTTCCTCTATCTGCCTGCGCTGACCGATGTCCCACAGCATCCCCCGTATTTTGAGGCCAACCTTGCCAACCTGTCGGGCCACGAGACCCTCTTGCTGGCCGAAGACAACGACGCCCTGCGTGAGGCCGTGGCGGATGCCATGAGCGCTCTGGGGTATCGGGTTGTGGCGGTCAGCAATGGGGTGCAGGCCCTGGACTATTTGACTGAACAGTCAGGGCAGGTGGACTTGGTGCTGAGTGATCTGATTATGCCGGAAATGGGGGGCATGGAGCTGGTTGACCAAGTGCGCCTGGCCTATCCCTGGGTGAAAATGGCCATCATGTCCGGCTATCCCCTGGACGAAGTGGCCGGGCAGCTACAAAAAGCCGGATTGCTGGCATGGATCACCAAACCCTTTGTGATGTCGGATTTGGCCGGGCGTGTGCGGGCGCTGTTGGATGATCCTTTGGGAGAAGAGAGAGGATTAATTCGGTAAGCGTCCAAGATTGGGAGCCCAATCTTGGACGCTTACCGAAGAAGATTGTTCTAGCTTGCCGTCGATTGGTTTGAGCTATCGGCGAGCGTTGGATCGTCTGACCGTATGGAGATGACCATCAGGATCAGGATGATCAGCCATGCAGCGATTCTGATAGTCATCGCTTTGATACTATCTGGCGCAACCACGCCTGCATAGGCGGTCTGCAAAATCAGGATGACGGTCACGTGGCTGGCTAATGTGACGATGGCGGCGGGCATGGCCACCTTGCAGCCCTTCCAGATCACAACCGCCGTGAAGAAGGCAGAGATTAGCCCCAGGGCGAGATTGTAGACCGGAACCCAGTCTATCACGTAGTAGTCCATAATCTTGCCGAGTAAGACAACCTGGCCTCCGGCGAATATCGCCATCGCGCCGATGATAAGGGCGATGACCGCAGCAGTTTTTGTGAGCTTAGATTTCATGGGTCGATTCTCCTTGTGAAAGTGTAGAACGATGCCTATGGGTCCGTGCCCCAGCGGGTCGATCCCATGATCTTCTTTGGCAGACCCGCCCGGTCACGGACCGGGCTAGAGCAGGGGCTTGCGGATCTGCGGAGCTATTTGTGCCGGGCTGTGACTAGCCAGCCTCGAGTACATGCCTCCCCTTGCGGGCGGCGACGACCATCAGGCCCAGGATGACCAGCCACACGGCGATTCTGAAGATCATGGCGTTGATGCTCTCCGGCGCAACCTCGTCTCGGAAGGTGGTCTTTAAGGCCAAAAGGGCTACCACGTTGCTGGCCAATGTGATGATGGTCGTGGGCATGGCCATCTTGCTGCCCCGCCAGATCACAATCGCCGTGAAGAACGATGACAGCAGCCCCAGGATGAAGTTGTATTTCGGCAGCCAGCCGATGATGGTGTAATCCATACCCTTGCCGAGGATAACCTGACCCCCGGCGACGATGGACATGGCACCGATGATAAAGGCAATGGCCGCAGCAGTTTTTGTCAGTTTGGAACTCATGGGGCGCTTTTCCTTGGGCAAGTTAGAACGATGGGATGCAAGAAGGCTTGGGGGCGCTCAGTTTGGTAAAGACCTCAAGAGTCTGTTGGCATAACGACTGTCTTTGCGGCCACCCCAGCCTTTTTGCGCCGATTGCGCTGCCATTTGGCGATATAGGGGATCAAATACAGATAGGTTCCACTGATGGCCAGCAACAGCATTAAGATAGACTGAAATTGTTCTAATTGCGGGGGCAGATGTTCAGCCGTATCGCCGGTGAACTTGGCGACAACTGCAATCGGGATCAAGATAATGGTGGGTATAGCGATCCAACGATGAAAAATGCGTGTCCATTTGTTGAAAAACTTTGTCATGCGGGAATCTCTTCTTTCTCTTTTTTGATTTACAACGGGTGTTGATGCCGTCCAGGTGATGAATGGGGGTCTGACCCTCTCACAAAGAAAATCGCTTACGTAACAGTCATAGACTATCACGCAAGCGATTTGTTTTCACCGACTTTTGTCGGGTTACACTATTTTTGCCTTTTGCCTTTTGCCTTTTGCCTTCTAAAAAAAACCCGTCCCCAACCCCAGCCCTTCGGCCAACCGGCGTCTGCGGCGTGGCGCATGGCCGGTCCGCCTTGGGCCGGACACGTTGGGGATGCGCACCAGATTCCGCAGGCGTTGAATGAAGCGGTCGCTGTGGGTGTCGATGTAGGTGTCAAAGGCAGAGAAATCGGGCATAGGCACCCTCGTTTTCTGAGCGGATGTTTTGGAAATGTGAGGAATGAAGTGAATTTGACAAGTTAAAGCAGATTGATTAAAGTAGTTATCAACAGTCAAGAGGTCTGACCTTTTCGGACCGCGAGAGCTTGGTCTCTCCTTGACTGGTTTTCTTTATTCGGGTAGTAAATATCATCACGGGTAAACCACGTCATGCATTTACTCTACATGGATGAGTCAGGCAGCGTACACGATCCGAAACAGAACTTCTTCGTTCTGGCGGGTATTAGTATTTTTGAGCGTCAGGGCTTTTGGCTTTCTCAGGAATTGGACAACATTGCTGCCCGCTTCAACCCGGCTGATCCCGCATCTGTGGAGTTGCACGGAAATCCCATGATGAGTGGAAAGGGCATGTGGCGCAACTATCCAAAAGAGGTGAGATTGGCCGCCATTGAGGATATCCTCCGTGTTTTCACCGGTTCCCATGTGAGCAATCGGTTATTTGCCAGTGTGATCCAAAAAACGGTTGCATCACCACAAGATCCAATTCTGCTCGCGTTTGAGCAAATGGCAAGCCGATTCGATTATTATCTTCAACGTTTGCATCGGAATGGGGATACGCAGCGAGGGCTCATCATTTTCGATAAATCCACCTATGAAACGACGATACAGGCCCTTGCGACTGATTTTCGCACCATAGGCCATTCGTGGGGGGTGATTCGGAACTTTTCTGAAGTGCCGCTTTTTCTTGACTCCAGGGCATCTCGCCTCATTCAGTTGGCTGATATTATCGCCTATGCCATCTATCGATATTACGAATCTGGGGATGACCGGTTTTATCCAATAATCCAGGACCGTTTTGATTCAGAAGGCGGTTTGGTACACGGGTTGTATTTGCGAACATAGAAGGTACCCCCTCCTGCTGAGTACCCCCGTTTACTCACCCCTCACTTTTCCTGAAATCTCGTCCCAATCCCCAATATCTGCGCCAACTCCGGACTGAGCCGGGTAATCACCGCGGCGTGGACCAACCGCCCGGATGTGACCACGGCGCTGCTGATCTCCACAGCCGTCTCCACATCCGTCAGCGCACCGGTGAAGAAGCAGAGTCCCTTGCCGCCCAGCCCGTCGCTCAGGCGCAGCTCCAGCAGGCGCACATCCGCGCCCTTCAGCCCGGCGTCCGCGGCGTGGATGGCGCTGGCCGCGGTGGCGGTCTCCACCATGCCCAGGGCGTCTTCCAAGGGCAGTTGACGCGCCCCGGCCAAGGCTGCCACCACCTGGCCGTGGACCCCCGGCAGATAGACCTCGTCCATCAAAGCCCCACTGCCCGCGGCCCGTCCGGCGGCCAGGCACTCCTCCACCGAGGCCACGTCCCCGGCCAACAAGACCAACAATCTCCCCGGCTGCACCGTCCCCGCCACCAACCGATCCAAGGGCGCTTTTTTCGCCATCACATCCGCGGCCACAATGCCCGCGGCGATGCTGTCAAACTCCAGCAAAGCCAGGGCCGGGGCGGATGAGGATTGGGTGTTGGTCGGGACGGCCTGAGCCATAAAGTTATCCTAATTCTTGCAGATATTGACGAATCATTAAAGCCACTGTGGCCCCTTCGCCCGCTGCGGACGCGGCCTGCTTGGTCGAGTCTGCCCGCACATCCCCGGCGGCGAAGAGACCGGGCATGGTGGTCATGAGCGTTTTGTCGGTGACGATAAAGCCAGCCCGGTCGATCTGGGCCAAGTCTTGGGCCAATTGGCTGTTGGGGGTGAGGCCGATAAAGACGAAGATGCCGTCGTGGTCCAACACTTTTTCCTCGCCCGTGGCCCGATCCACCACCACGGCCCCATCCAGCCCGCCATCGCCCAGCAATTCCTTCACCGCATGGTTGACCGTCACGCTCATGCGGGGGTGATGGGCCACCTTCTCCTGCAAAATCTGGCTGGCCTTGACCTGGGGCAGGAATTCGATGATGTCCACCTGACGGGCGAACTTGGTCAGGAATAGCCCTTCCTCGAAGCCGCTGTTGCCGCCGCCCACCACCAACACCTTCTTGTCCTTGTAAAATGCCCCGTCGCAGGTGGCGCAGAAATGCACGTTGACCCCGATCAAACTCTCCTCGCCGGGCACGCCCAGGCGACGATAACGGGCCCCCGTGGTCAGCAGCACGGCGTGGGCGCCGTAACTGACCCCATCCCCCGTGGTGACTTGCATGTTCTGGCCGTCCCGGCTGATGGAGGTGACCTCCTGGGCTTGCAGGATCTCCGCACCGAAGCGTTGGGCTTGGCGACCCAAGCGGTCGGCGAACTCCGCACCGGGGATGCCTTCGTCGAAGCCGGGGAAGTTGTCCAGCCGCTCGGTGATGCCGGCTTGGCCGCCCACGCCGGAGCGCTCGATCACCAGTACGTCCTGGTTTTCCCGGCCCAAATAGAGGGCGGCGGTCAGTCCGGCCGGCCCGCTGCCCACGATGATCACGTCGTAAAAGGTGCGCTGGGCCTGGGTGTGCAGGCCCAACTTCTCCGCCAACTTGGCGTTGGATGGCTCCACCATGATCTCCCCGTCAGGAAAGATGATGGTGGGCACGCTGCGGCTGCCGTTGTTGACCTGGATCACCAGGTCCATGCCCGCCGAATCTTTTTCAATGTCAATGTTCGAGTAGGGGATGCGCTGCTCGTTGAGAAATTTCTTGGCTCGTTTGCAGTCCGGGCACCAGGTGGTGCTGTAGATGCGAATGATGTCTGGGTTGGTCATGGGTAGGCTCGATTCTGTTGAGTTGCGAGAGTTGAGTTGCGTGAAACGTGAAACGTGTTGCGTGGGTGAGATGCGCTGGGCAACCAGGCTGTTACATCTACACACACCACGATACTCGATACGCACTACTCGATACCCATCACCTTCGCCGAATGAAATCCCGGCTCTGTGGCCAACCGGACCAGTTCACCGCCCAGCTCCTCTGTGTAGTGGACCAGGGTGTCTACGGCCAAGGTGAACTGTTCAAAAGTGAAACCGGCGGCGGGCAGATCCAGGATCAGATTTGCATCCCCGTCGCCGTCCAACCCGAAGTGGGCCAGACGCATCTGCTGGTTGAGGATCAGCAACGCCTCGAACAGCCGCCCCCGGCAGCCATCCACCGGGCGGGGGGTGAAGGGGCTGATGGCGAAATGCACCCATTCCTCCCCGGCCATCACAAAAAGATCGAACTCGCCCCCGGCATCCGTGGCAAAGCTGCTGCGCCAAATGCCGGGTTCGAGTTCGTCCGCGTGCCAGTCGTAGTCGTTGAAAAGTTCGCTGAGATGCGAGATCATAGCCAATCGGCCCCAGCCACAATTTCTTCGATGACAGTGTCCAAATCTGGTGACAAGGCCGGGATGATTCCCTCTTTATCATGTCTATGTTCAACGAAACTCAAAGTCGGTCGGTGAGTGGCGTTGTCATAACGAAAAATCAATTGGCCTTCACCATCTTGATAATGATAAGCGTACTTCTGCTTTATCATCATGTCGTCGAACGTATCAAGAAATTCTCGAAAATGGAGGGAGGAGCCGTCTACGAAAAGGAGGCTGCCGTATAAATACGCCTGCTCTCTCGATCGTCGTTCAACCGAGTAGGTGATGCCCTGAACAAAGGACGCCTGAGTGTATTTGTCAATGACGGCTTCAATCTGAGTGAGATGTTCGCTGATCACGGTAATTAATCTCCATGAGGCGCTGGAGTTTCTCCCGGAGGCTCTGGGTCAGATCGAACTCTCCCGCCCATCGAATATATTCGTCATCCCCCTCGTCCATATCTTCGGCAGCCATCTCAGCGATGAAATAGTCGGATGAGACGCCATACTTCTTTTCAAATTCAGCCAAGCGCCGTTCACCGGCTCTGATGGCAAGTTTCAATGTGGCAACTTCTTTGGAAATGGCCGATTGAACCAGATACATCGTCTCCCGTGTCGCTTGATCCGATTCGACATAAACAGTTGTAGTCATCGTGGCCTCCGTTCCTTTTCGTTACACAATTCTAAAATGGTCCACCATCGTACATCTTCGCAACCGTGAAAAAGTCAGGGCGTTGGTCAGCCCTTCGCCTGTGGGACTGGCGATGGAGAAGCTGGTGTAGCCTTCGCCGCCGTAGCCCAGGCCGGCCAAATTAGGGCCGTTTTTGACGAAGATGGAGCAGTTGACTTCCCTGGCCATGCGGCTGAGGTTGTCGATGTTGCGGCTGAACATGCTGGCCGTGTGGCCAAAGCCATGCTCCGCGGCCACGGCCAGATCGATGGCCGCATCCGCATTGGGCACCCGCACCACGGGCAGGACGGGCATGAGCTGCTCAGTCCACACTAGGGGATGCTCCTGGGGCACGTCGGCCACAATCAGCCGCAGCTCCGGCCCGGCGGTGATGCCGATCTCCCGTAGGATTTGCCAGGGGTATTTGCCCACCCACTTCTTGTTGATCACCCCGTGCTCGCCCGGCGCGCCAACTTTGTCGAAGATCACCTGCTCCAGTTGGGCCAATTTGTACTTGGGCAGGAGCATGGCCTGGTTGGCCTGCATGGCGGCCAAAAGCTGATCCGCCACCCGGTCCACCACGAAGACTTCCTTCTCGTCCACGCAGATCACGTTGTTGTCGAAGCTGGCCCCAAAGACGATCTGGCGACCGGCCAGGGCCATGTCCGCGGATTCGTCCACGACCACGGGCGGGTTGCCCGGCCCGGCGCAGATGGCCCGCTTGCCGCTGCCCATTGCCTCCTTCACCACGCCTGGCCCGCCGGTCACCAACAAAATGCGGATGCCCGGATGGCGCATAAGCGCTTGCGCCCCGGCGATGGTGGCCTCTTTGCCCGCGGTGAGCAGATCCGGCGGCCCGCCCGCGCCGACGATGGCCCGGTTGAGCAACTGGATCGTGTAATTACACACCTGGTTGGCCCCCGGATGCACGGCAAAAACCGTAGCGTTCCCGGCGCTGACCAGGCCGATGGCGTTGTTGATGATGCTCGACGTGGGGTTGGTGCTGGGGGTGATGGCGCAGAAGACCCCGTACGGGGCGCGTTCCAGAAGCATCAGCCCGTGGTCCCCGCTCTGGGCGTCCGGGGTGAGGATCTCGGGGCCGGGGGTTTTGTCGGCTGCCAGCAGATTCTTCTTTTCCTTGTCCTCCGGGCGGCCCATACCGGTCTCGGACGCGGCCATCTCGCCCAATTCTCGGGCGTGGCGGCGGGATGCTTCCCGCATGGCCGCCACCACATTGTGCCGGGTCTGGAGGGTCATCTTGTCCAATGCCAAAAAGGCAACCTTGGCCGCAGCCACCGCACCGTTGATGTCTGGATAGATCCCCCACTCACCGCCCCGGGGCGTGGACCCAGCCTGGCGTCCCTCCCGGCCCACATAGCTGAGGTGCGGGGCGCGGGTTGAGGCTAGGGGTTGGGGAGTGGGGATTGGGGATTGGGCGGTTGCGCCGATCTCCTGCATCACCCGGCGGCGGATCGCCTCAATTTGGCCGTCATCAATCTTCGCCATCACAAATCAGTCCCTTCGCTTACCAACTCGCCATTCGCTCATTCGCCATTCACCATTCGCCATTCGCAACTCGCCATTCGCTCATTCGCTCATTCGCCATTCGCCTTGTCATACTTCACCTCGCCGCCCACCTCCCAGGTGTCGACGATGGCCATGATCACCGCGTCCACCGGGCGTTTGTCCGTGGCCGTGGTCTGGCGGGCGCTGGAGCCACCGGCGTAGAGGACGTATTCGCCCACGCCCGCGCCCACGGCATCCACGGCCACCACATAGTCGTCCTTCACCGTGCCGTCGACGCTCACATTCTTCAGCACCTGAAAGCGCAACCCCTCCAAACCAGGGTCTTTCTGGCTGGCCACCAAGGTGCCAACAATTTTACCGATCTTCATGGAGTCTCCTCAATGGCGAATGGCAAATGGCAAATGGCGATCTTGCCCCATTCGCCATTCGCTCATTCGCCATTCGTATTGTAGATTTCCGCCGCGTGCTGCTTGATGCGTTCCCCCGCGCCGCTGAGGATGGGGACGCCGTGGCCGAAGACCGCGGCGTCGATGTCGTTGGCGTATTTCTTGCCCAGCTTCCAGATGCTGCGCTGGGCGTTGTACGGGTCCGGGGTGAAGAGGACCGCGGGGCCACCCAGCTTGTCCTTGCGGTTGGCCAGGGCATCGCCCACGATCAGGAAACGCTGCTCTTTGTGGAGCAAAGAGATGTGGCCGGGGGTGTGGCCGGGGGTGTGGATCACCGTGAAGCCCTCGCCGGCCAGCACTTGGCTGTCCACCAAGAGCTGATCCGGGCGCACGGGGGCCACGCGGAACTTGGGCAGCAGGCTGATCAGGGCATGGAGGGGGCGGATGGCATAGCCGGCCGGCGTCTTGGCCGGTGTGCGCTTGCCGGGATGCTCCATCAGATCCTTCTCCACGCTGTGACAGGCCACGGGGGCCTTGACCGTCTGTTTCAGCACCCGCAGGCTGCCCATGTGGTCCACGTCCGCGTGGGTGATGATGATGCGGCGGATGTGGGCCGGGTCAAAGCCGTGGGCGCGCAGCGCGGCCAGGATCTTGCCCTCATCCCCGGGCATGCCGCAGTCGATCAGGGTCAGATCCGTCTTGCCCCACTGCCACAGATAGGCGTGGACCATGGAGCCGATTTCATCGATGTCCCACAGACCGGAAAGAATTTCTTGCATAGGTGGTTAAGTCACTTGGTGATTGGTTATTTGGTTGATTGGCGATTGGGCGATTTTGCGATCTTACTGCCTCGCCCCTCGCCATTCGCCCCTCGCTAAATCGACTTGAAGCCGAAGCGCTCTTCGTACATTTTCTGAGAGGCGACGATCTCAGCCCGGGCGGCCGCGGCGTTGTCCCAGCCGATGACTTCCACGGAGCTGCCTTCCAGATCCTTGTAGACCTGGAAGAAGTGGCGGATCTCCTCCAAATAGTGCTGGGGGATGTCCGTGATGTCCCGATAATCCTTGTGGATGGGATCGTTTGTGGGCACAGCCAGGATCTTGGCATCTTCCTGGCCCCGGTCCTTCATGCGGAAGAGACCAATGGGCCGCACCTTGACCACACAGCCGGGAAAGGTGGCTTCCTTGATCATGATCAGCACGTCCAGAGGGTCGCCATCATCGCAGAAGGTGCGGGGGATCAGTCCATAGTCGCCGGGGTAGTGCAGAGAGGAATAGAGCACCCGGTCCAGGAAGATCACCCCCTGCTCCTTGTGATATTCGTATTTGTTGCGGCTGCCCCGGGGGATTTCCACGATGGCATAGACGGTTTCGGGGGCATCTGGGCCAGTGGGTAGTTCGCGCCAAAGATTGTTCATGGACTATTCCGTCACTTCCTTGTGGCCCAAGGGCAAAACTTGATCCACGTTGGCATGGGGGCGGGGGATCACATGCACGCTGACCACCTGGCCGACCTTCTCGGCTCCCCGCACACCGGCTTCCACGGCAGCCTTCACCGCGGCCACATCGCCCCGCACAATGGCGGTCACATAGCCGCCGCCGGTCTTCTCATAGCCGACCAACTCTACGCGGGCCGCCTTCACCATTGCATCGCTGGCCTCCACCATGGCCGCAAAGCCACGGGTTTCGATCATGCCTAAAGCTTCGCTCATTGTCTGACTCCTTTGGAATATCGAGTATCGAGTATCGAGTGGGGCATGGGGATTGCCCCAAGACTCACCTATTGCCACAAATCCAAAATCTAACTGCCAAGCCACCCCCTCCCAACCTCCCCCAGGTTGGGGGAGGAGCCGGATCGCTGCAAAGCCAATTGCCGCTTACCCAGGACTGTCCCCTCCCCAATCTGGGGAGGGTTAGGGTGGGGTTGGTAGTTACTCCAAAATCTAAAATCACCAATCCAAAATTGGCTACGCCGTGCGTCCCGCCAACCCTTCAATGGCCGCCACGGCCGCGCCATAACCGGCCATGATGTCCTGCTCTTCGCCGCCCAGGTAGATGCGGCCAAAGCTGCCAAAGGCCCGCACTTCCAGGATGTTGATGTGGGCGGCCTTTTCGGCCTCGTTGGCGGCCAGGGCAGCATAGGCCGCCGGGGTCACTTCCATCACATAGAGGGTCTGGCCGGGGATCAGCATGTGGCCGTGGCGCATGCGGTTGATCAACTGCACCTGCAAGCCGTCCACGTTGCGGATGATCTGGCTGCTCACAATTTGGGGCTTGATGCGGTCCTCCTCCTTCAGCCCCAAGGCGTCCAGGATGGCCTGGCCGGCCGCCCGCACCTCCCCCTGGTCCGCGCTGTGGATTTCAAGCAGGCCATACTGCCGCTCCACCACCTGCATGCCCGGTCGCACCGCCGTGGACTTGACCGCGATGTCGGTCAGCCGGTTGATCTCGATGCCTGGGGCGATCTCGATCCACAGGCTGGCGTCGTGGGCCAAGGGCAGAAAACCCTGGGCCACCGTCCCCAAAAAGGCGGCGTGCTGGGGCTGCAAGCTATCCAGAAAGACATAAGATCGCAGTTCAATATTGTTTGACTCGTTTTTTGCCAAGAGAATCACACTCCTTGCTGGTAAGTGATGCGTGAAACGTGAAACAAGAACACGCAACACGTTTCACGTCTTCCTATCGTTTGCGTGTAGTCAGGTGGCGCATGCGGGCCCGGGGATGGTCGATGGCTTCCCGCAGTTCGTCGTACTCCAGCCCGGTGGCCTCAACCAATAGCTCCATGGACGAGAACGAGGCGTCGGTGAGCTTGTGCAATCGTTCCTTCTCGTCTTGGGTCAGTTTGAAGCCGATGAGTACGCTGTTGGGGTTCTTGAAAAAGGCATCCCGGCACTCGTCACCGATCCACAGGTGGCCGACCACAATCAAATAATCTCGAATACGTTCTGACATCAAGTTGGCTTCCAAATCGCTTGCTTCTTTTCAATCGGACGGGGGAGGGACAGACCAAAAGTTCGACTTTTTCAAAAGTCGAACTTTTTCGCCCACATGGGCTACCTGTTCCATTTTCGCATACTCTCATGCTGGGCACAAATGACATGGGTGTGTTCCAACCCTTACCACGCATACGCCTTGGGCGCTTCGCCGCCGGGGCCGGGGAAGATCTCGTCCAGCTTGCCCAGGGTCTCGGCGTCCAGCACGATCTCCGTGGCCCGTACTGCGCTCTCCAACTGTTCCAGGGTGCGGGGACCGATGATGGGCGCGGTGACCACAGGGTTGTGGAGTAGCCAGGCGATGGCGACTTCCCCCGGAGCCTGGCCGATTTCCCGGCACAGATCCTCGTAGCGCTCGATCTTGGAGCGGTTGGCCTCTACCTCGGCCTCGAACTGGGTGCTGCTGCGTCGCCCGGCGGCCATCTTTTCCAGCACGCCGCCCAACAACCCACCGCCCAACGGACTCCACGGGATCAACCCCAGGCCATAGTGCCGACAGGCCGGGATCACTTCCAGCTCGATCATGCGGTTGTTCAGGTGATAGATGCTCTGCTCGCTGACCAAGCCCATCATGTTGCGCTTGGACGCCTCTTGGCAGGCCGTGGCGATGTCCCAGCCGGCGAAGTTGCTGGAGCCGACGTAGACGATCTTGCCCTGCTTGCCCAGGTTGTCAAAGGCTTGCCAGGTCTCGTCCCAGGGGCAGGCCCGGTCGATGTGGTGCATCTGATAGAGGTCGATCCAGTCGGTTTGCAGCCGCTTCAAACTGCCTTCGCAATGCTTGCGGATCTTGTACGCCGACAAGCTGCGCCCGTCCGAATTGACTTCCCGGATGTTTGCCTTGCGATTGACCGGGTTATAGACCTTGGTGGCCAAGACCACCGCATCCCGCCGCCCGCCGCCCTGGGCAAACCAGTTGCCGATAATCTCCTCCGTGCGCCCATTCTCCTCGGACCAGCCATAGACATCCGCCGTGTCAAAGAAGTTGATCCCCAACTCCAAGGCCCGATCCATGATGGCGAAGCTGTCCGCCTCGGACGTGTGCCAGCCAAAATTCATGGTCCCCAAGCAGATGTTGCTGACCAGGACGCCGTGCTTGCCCAGTCGTCTGTTTTCAACAGCCATTGTGCGCTCCTTTGGTGAGAAATGGATTGAATATCGCGTGAAAACAGCATAAGCCATCCCCAAGCGCTTGTCCAATCTTGCCCAATTGCCTCGCGTCCTTTTCTGGTCCGCCCACGTCTTGATCCTGTGTGACCCTTTTGCCCTAACCGCCCTATCCCAGGAGACAGACATCATGACCCCACATCCGGCCCGCTGGCCCCAACGCCTTGTTTTTAGCCTATTGATCCTCTTCACCGCCGCCGGTCTGTGGATGAACCACGCGGCCGCGCCCGTTGCCCAGGCCGCGCCCACCCCAAACGCCTTTGGCCCCACCCTCTTCCTGGTCAGCGCGCCCCCAGAGCGGGCCGATGAGCTGTTCGCCCTGGCCCATCCCCACGCCCGGCTCTCCGGCGATCAGCCCCGCTTCATCGCCAGCGGCAGCCCGGACGATCTGGTCAAATTGGCCGATGCTGGCTTTGCGGTCCAGCTTTTGGATCAAAGAACAGCGGGCCAGGTCTACTACTTTGTGGATCTACAGGAAGCGGGCTTGCCAGACGACCGGTCGGCCAAGACTACCCAGTTGGCAACCCTGGGCCGGGTTCTGTGGGCGGACGAAACCGAAGCCCTGATCGCCCTCGACAGCAGCCGGGAGCGCAGCTTCGTCGACGCGGCCCCGGCCCAAGATCTGCACCTGTCCCTCCTCGCCCCCGACTTCCTGGCCCCGACCCTGGCCTATGACCCATCCCGCTCCCCCACCAGACTGGCCGTGCTTCAACCCAACTCATTTGTCACCACCCTGCTGGATCAGGTGAGCAGCGCCCAGATCTCGACCCGCATCGCCGACCTCAGCGGTGCCCAACCGGTCAGCATTTACGGCACAAATGTTACCCTCAACAGCCGCTATACCTTCGCCACCCGCATCCGGGACGCCGAGCGCTATCTCTATCAATTTTACGAACAGCGGGGCATGGCCGTGCGCTACGACGACTGGACCTATGGCAGCTATTCCGGGCGCAACATCATCGCCGAGATCCCCGGCACCCTGCACCCGGAGCGCATCTGGCTGGTGGGCGGCCACTTCGACAGCATCTCCCAAGACCCCTACAACAGCGCGCCCGGCGCGGACGACAACGGCTCCGGCACCGCGGCCACCCTGATGATTGCCGAGATCCTGCGCCAAGTGCAACTCGGCGATACCGTCCACTTTGTCCACTTTTCCGGCGAAGAGCAAGGGCAGTGGGGGAGTAAATCCTATGCCCGATCCTTGGCTTTGGCCGGGGCCCAGGTGATGGGCTATATCGATCTGGACATGATCGGCTGGGACGGCAACGGCGACCGGGTGATGGAGATCCACACGGGAACGGGCCAGGGGTCCAACGATCTGGGGACCATGTTTGTGGCCGCAAACGCCGTCTATAATCAACAATTGGTGATCGAGCGCAAATCCACCTCGGCCAGCCGCTTTTCCGACCATTCGCCCTTTTGGGACAATGGCTTTCCGGCCTTTTTGGCCATCGAAAATTTCTTTGTAGACGCCATCCCCAACGACCGCAATCCCTGGTATCACAACACCGGGGACACCCTCAGCCGGGTGGATCTGAGCTATGTGGTGCGCCACGCCAAGGTGGCCTTGGCCGTCCTGGCCGAGCAGGCCGGGGCCTTCACCGGGCCGACCCCCACGCCCACCCAGCCGCCCACGGCCACGCCGACCCCTCAACCCACCAACACCCCCGCCCCCACGGCCACCCCCCAACCCGGCTGCACGGATCTGATCCTCAACGGCGGCTTCGAGACCGGGGACGGGTGGAGCTTTGGCCCCACGCCGCTACAAGCCGGACCCGTCACCAGCCCAGTCCTGGCTGGCAGCCGATCCCTGCGCCTGGGCACGGCGGACCCGGCCAGCACGGCCTACAGCCACTCCTCGGCCTATCAGCGGGTGGCCATCCCCGCCGGGGCGACCACTGTTTCCCTCAGCTTTTCCCAGCGCCCCGGCCCCAGCGCAGACGGCACCGATTATCGGGAGATCCTGCTGCTCAACGACAACCTCAGCTTCCTGCGCACCCTGGACCGGTCCACCGCGCCGGGTGCGGAGCAATGGCAGACCCGCCAGTTCGACCTGATGGGCGAGCGGGGCAAGACGGTTGTGGTCTATTTTAATGTTTTTAATAACGGCAGCGCACCAGCTATGGTCAACTATGTGGACCAGGTTTCGTTGACGGCGTGCGTGGGCGTTACGGTCACCCCGACGGCCACGGCGACCTCTCCGATCCCGGCCACCGGGACACCGACGCCGTCCACCACGCCGTCGGCTACGCCGTCCCATACGCCCATCCCGTCGGCCACGCCATCCGAGACGCCGACGATCACGCCGACGCCAACCGCGCAATCAACCAATCAACCAATCAACACCTCAACCCCCACAA
>JAGNDO010000010.1 GCA_018003515.1 Caldilineaceae bacterium | reverse complement strand
AACGCTGCCGGGTCAAGAAGCCGATGATGATGCTGTTGACCGCGCCGGGCTGCTCCATCACCACCACATGCCCGGCGTTGGGGATGAGATGGTATTCGGACCCGGCAATCTCTTGGTGCATGAAGTCGCTGTAGCGCCGGGGCTTGAGCAGGTCCAGCTCCGCGGCGACGATGCAGGTGGGGATCTGGATGCGGTGCAGATCCTGGCGGACGTCGAAGCGCTGATAGCTCTCGATCAGCCGCACGGCCGCGGCCAGATCCAGGTCGGCGTAGCGCTTGCGGGCCACGGGCACCATCTCCGGGTTGGCATCCAAGAAACCCTGGGAATAGACATCCGCGTAGATCAGGGTGAAGAAGAGTTCCCCATCCCCCAGCAGGGCGGCCTGCCGCCACCGCTCCACCACAGCATGGAGCAACGTCTCGCTGTGGGAGACCGAGGCGATCACCGTCAAACTGCGGCAGCGCTCCGGGTGGTGGATGCCCAGATACAAATTCAGCTCACCGCCGTACGACGTGCCTACCATGTGGGCGCGCTCAATGCCCAGAGCATCCATCAGCCCCAGCAGATCCTGGGCGTGGAGGTCCATGTCGTACGGCCCATCTGGGTGGTCGCTGCGTCCCTGGCCCCGCATGTCATAGGCCAGAATCCGGAAGTGTTTCGCCAAGTCTGGGGTTTGAAACGCCCAGGACGGCACAGACATAAAAATGCCGTTGTTGAGGATCATCAGATCCTTCGTCTCGTCGCCCTGCCATTCATAATAGAGGTTGATGTCGTTGACGTGAAGATGGGGCATGGGTGTGCCTCCTTGTGGGGAGATTGAGAGATTGAGCGATTGGGAGATTGGGCGATTGGCCGAACAGACAATCACCCAATTCCCCAATCTCCCAATCTCCCAATCCCTTCATTTTACACCCCCACCCGGCGCAGACGATAGCGACCCCAGATCAGATCCACCTGGGGGGCAGGCTCGCCCGGCGAGACGGTGAAGGTGATGGGCAGGGTGATGCCGTCTTGGAGCAGGGTGAAGGTGCGTTGCTGCTCGTCAAGGGTTTGGGGGAGGATGGTAGATTCGTTGGCCGAGTGTTTTGTGCGGCTGGCGGCCACCAGCAGATCCCCGTTGCGCCGGATCTCCCAGCGCATGGTGGCGCGATAGCTCTCGTAGGTGCCGGTCAACTCGGCCAGCCGCCGGTCCCGCACCACGTGGGGGAGGCGGTCGGGGTCCTGACCCAGCATCTCGGCCAGGCCGTAGATGCCCAGATTGCTTGGCCCATACCCGCTGCCGTTGCTCAGGATCATGATCCCCATCTTCTTTTCGGGGATAAAGCCCAAATAGCCCGTGGCCGTCCCCACATCCCCGCCGTGGCTGATCAGCCGGTGGCCCAAAAAGTCCGGCGTATCCCCAAAGCCATAGGCGTATGTGGCCTCACCGAAGGGGTTGCCCACCTCCGGGCGGGGGATGCGGCCTGTGTGCATGGCCGCAATGCCCGCTGCCGAGAGTACCCGCACCCCGTCCAATTCGCCGCCGTTCATGTGCATGGCCAGATAGCGGGACAGATCCTGCACGTTGCTGATCAGCCCGCCATCCGCGCTCAGCGCGCCATAGGGATAGACCGAGGGGATGCGCTCGCCGCTGTCGGTGACCACGTAGGGGGTGGCCGCGTCCGGGTCCGCGTCCACGTCCGCTTTGGCGAAGAAGCTGCGATCCATGCCAAGTGGGGCCAGGATGTGCTGGGTGACATAATCCTGAAAACTCAAGCCGCTGATCTGTTCGATGGCATAGCCCAGGAGTTGATAGCCCTCGTTGAGATAGTGCCAGCGCTCCCCCGGCTTGTGGGTGGCCCAACTTTCGGCGTCGCCCATAAAGGTGACAATGTCCGCATAGGTGGCGATGGGCAGCCAGCTTTCCATGCCCCCGGTCATGCCCCGAATCACATTTTCGGCATAGGCCAGGGCGGGGATGCCGGCGGAGTGGGTCATGAGATGCCAAATCCGCACCGGCTCCCCCTTCGCTTGCAGATCAAAGGGGATGTGGTGGCCGATGGGGTCGTCCACGCTCAATTTTCCCTGCTCTGCTAACTGCATGATGGCCAAACAGGTGAAGGATTTCGTCATGGAAGCGATGCAATACAACGTGCGGTCCGTGGCGGGCAGCCCCTGGTCCAAGTCCCGGAAGCCAAAGCCACGGGACCAGACGATTTTGCCGTCCACCATGGCCGCCCCGCTCACGCTGGGCAGATGGGTGGCGGTCATTTTTTCTTGGATGAATTGGTCAAGTTTTTTCATGGATTCCTCTCTTGCACCCACGCTCCGCGTGGGCGCAAATGGGGGCGCTCCTGCGCCCAGTGGGGACGCCGGAGCGTCCATATGCGTTCCCACGCGGAGCGTGGGAACGAGTTCAGGGTTTCGCCATTTGCCATTTGCCATTCGCCTCGTACACGATTTCGCCGTCAAAGATGGTCATGGCCACCTGGGTGTCGGCCACTTCTCGGCCTTGGAAGCCTTGCCGGGTCAGCTCGAAGAGATCCCGGTCCAGGACGATCATGTCGGCCCGTTTGCCCGCTTCCAGGCTGCCGATGGTGTCGGCCCATCCCCCGGCTTGGGCGGCGTTCTTCGTATAGCCAAGAATGGTCTCTTTCAACCCGATGCGCTCGGCCCCATGCCAGGCCGGGCGCTCTGCCCGCTCTGGCCGCTGGCGCACCAGGGCGGCGTGGAAGCCCAGGAAGGGGTTAGGGTCCGCCACGGGGGCGTCGCTGCCCAGGGCCAGGAGGGCGCCGCTGGCCAACAGGCTGCGGAAGTTGTACATGTGGGCCGTGCGTGCGCCTAAAAGCAGATCCGCCGTGTCCATGTCGTCCGTGGCGTGGATGGGCTGCACGCTGGCGGTGATGCCCAACTGGGCCAGCCGGGGCAGGTCCGTGGGGTCGATGATCTGTACATGCTCCATGCGGTGGGGGGTGGCCGGCGTCATGCCGGTGGCGGCCAACTCCTCGAAGATGTCCAGCACCACCCGGTTGGCCTGATCGCCGATGGCGTGGACGCTGATGGGGAAGCCAAGTTCCGTGGCCCGGTGAAATTCCGCCGCCATCTGCGCCGGGGGGGTGACGCTGACCCCCAGGTTGTCGGGATCGCCGGGATGCTCTTTTTCAAATGGGGCCAACATCCACGCCGTGCGGGTGCCCATGCTGCCGTCAGTGAAGACTTTGACATGGCCCAGGCGCAGGGTGTCGTCCCCAAAGCCCGTGGCCAATCCTAACCCGGCCAAATGGGGCAGATCGTGGGCGGCGATGTTGCAGTTGATGCGTAGCTTCAGCCGCCCGTCCCGGCGCAGACGCTGGTAGGCGGCCAGGGCAAGGGGACCGTCGTCGTGGTCCTTCATGCGCTGGTCGTGCAGGGCGGTGATGCCCAGGCGATGCAGTTCGGCCATGCCCCCGGCCAGGGCAGCGTCCAAGGCTGCGGACGAAATAGCCGGGATGTGGAAGGCGACCAACCCGATGGCCAGTTCCCGCAAGAAACCCGTGGGCTGGCCGGCGCTGTCCATGTCGATCACCCCGCCAGCCGGATTGGGCGTGCTGCCCGTCACCCCGGCCAGGGCCAGGGCGGCGCTGTTGGCCACCGCCCCGTGCATGTCGCTGCGCCAGAAGATGGCCGGGCGATCCGGGCCGGTCACCACGTCCAGGTCGTGGCGGTCTGGGAAGCGGGTTTCGCCCCATCGGCTCTCGTTCCAGCCGTTGCCCACAATCCAGCCGCCGGGCGGAGTGGTGGCGGCCCGCTCGGCGATGCGCGCCATCATCTCGGCCTTGCTGCGGGTGGCGGCCAGTTCCACCTCTTGGCGGGTGATGGACCAATTATAGAAGTGGATATGGGCATCGCACAGACCGGGCAGGGTCAAGCGACCGCCCAGGTCCACCCGCTCGGTCTCCGCCCCGGCCAGGGCCAAGATCTCGGCGTTCTGCCCCACGGCCAGGATGTGGCCATCGGCCACAGCCACGGCTTCGGCCCAAGGCTGGGTCGGGTTGACGGTGTAGATTTTTCCCGAATGATAGATGGCATGGGGTCTTGGGGTTAGCATAGGGATTCCTTTGGATTCTGGGTTTTTGATTGCCGATTTTTGATTTCTCTGTCGCCAAAGCGGGTTAGGACGGAGACCAAACATCCCCCGATCCGGCTCCGGTTTTGACAGTGATGGGTGCAGGATCTATAATGCGCAGGTTGACTTGCTCTCATCAAAGAAAAAACCGAGAAAAAAGAGATCCTTGAGCGGTCAATACCCTTCATTATACAACACAGTATACAATACACTGTGTGATTTCTGACTTCAAGATCGCTTACTTCCGATGAATTTACTCTTTTGATGCGTCGGGTGCTGCACGACTCGCCCGACGCAACCATGTCCGCAGGAGCCGATTGTCCATGCGAAATAACAATGTTGTCCTAGGCCTGATTGCCCTTTTGGCGGCCTTTGCTATCTACATCTCTTTACCCGTCAACCACCCCGCCTGGTTGGAGTCGGCAGTTTCTTGGGGGCAGGATGTGCCCCGGGATCTGCAAGACATCACCCGGGGGCTGGATCTGGCCGGTGGCACCCAGGTGCTGCTCGAGGCGGATCTGATCCCAGGCCAGGTTGCCACAGACGAGGCCATGCGCACGGCCCGCCAGATCGTGGAAAACCGTGTCAATGGTCTGGGTGTGACCGAGCCCAATGTTCAGCTTCAAGGCGAACAGCGTATTATTGTGGAGTTGCCGGGGATCGACAACCCGGAACAGGCCATCAAGACCCTGCGTTCCACGGGCCAGTTGGAATTTGTGGAGCCGGGTGTTCAGAATCTCTTCCAGGGCATGATCATCAATACCACCAACCGGCCCACCGCCGCCACTGATGCCCAGGCCGCCTTGGAGGCAGGCCAGTTGACTCTTGGCCTCTCCCCCCAATTCACCGACCAGGTCTTCCAGACCGTCATGACCGGTGATATTTTGCGGGACGCGGTGGCGACACCGGACCAGTTTGGTCAATACGAGATCAGCTTCTCCTTGACCGGTGATGGCAGCGATGTGTTCTACGAATACACCCGCAACAACATTGGCCGCCCCCTGGTCATCGTCTTGGACGGTCAGGTACTCTCCGCCCCCACCATCCAGGCCGCCATCCGGGACAGCGGTGTGATCACCGGCCAGTTCACCCGGGCCGAGGCGGACTCCTTGGCCATCCAGTTGCGGTATGGTTCCCTGCCCGTGGCCCTCAAGGTGGTGGATGTGCGTACCATCGGTGCCAGTCTGGGCCAGGATTCCGTGGACCGCAGCCTGCAAGCCGGTGTCCTGGGTATGATCATGGTGCTGATTTTTATGATTATCCTCTACCGTCTGCCCGGTGTGTTGGCGGGTGTGGCCTTGGTCATCTATGTGGCTTTGAACATGATGGTCTTCAAACTGCTTCCGGTCACCCTCACCCTGCCGGGTATCGCCGGTTTCCTGCTCTCCATCGGCATGGCGGTGGATGCCAACATCCTGATCTTTGAGCGTATGAAAGAAGAGCTGCGAGTGGGACGCTCTGTGCGTCTGTCTGTTGAGGCCGGGTTCAGCCGAGCGTGGCCGGCCATTTGGGACGGCAATATCTCCACCCTGCTGAGTTGTATTGTGCTGGCCTGGTTTGGCAACAACTTTGGGGCCAGCGTGGTGCTGGGCTTCGCCATCACCCTGGGCATCGGTGTCATGCTCTCCATGTTCACCGCCGTCTTCGCCACCCGCACCTTTATGCGCACCTTCCTGACCCTGGCCGGGCCGGAGCGCGAGCATTCTCGTCAGCTTTTGGGCTACTAATGGATAGAGTGTAGAGATAGAGTGTAGAGATAGAGTGTAGAGATAGAGGGTAGAGAACACTCTGCACTCTACCCTTTATCTCTACACTCTACCCTCTACCCTCTACACTCTACCCTCTACCCTCTACACTCTACACTCTACACTCTACACTCTACACTAAGGACTTATCGCCATGTATCATTTGGTTGAAAAACGGGGACTCTGGTTCACCATCTCCCTGATCGCCACCCTTCCTGGCCTGATCTTCGTTATCTGGCATCTGATTGCCTTTGGCACGCCCCTGCCCCTCAACATCGACTTCACCGGCGGCACCCAATGGGAAATCCGCTTTAACCAGCCCGTGGTTGTGACCGAGGCCCGCCAGGTCTTTGTGCAGGCCGGCTATTCGGACACCACAGCTTTTCATGTGGAAGACGATAATACAATCCAGTTTAAGCTGAAAAATCTGGAAACCGAGCAGAAGGAAAGCCTGGCCGTCGCCCTTACAGCCAAATACGGCGAATTTGAAGAGCGTTTTTATCGCAGTATCGGCCCAGCCATCGGTGCCGAGGTGAGTCTGGCCGCTGTGCAAGCCGTTTTTGTGGCCGCACTGTTGATCCTGCTCTACATCGCCTGGGCCTTCCGCCAGGTCTCCCACCCCTTCCGCTATGGTACCTGCGCCGTCATCGCCCTCTTCCATGATGTAATGGTGACCATCAGCTTCATCGCCATTATGAATTTGGTGGCCGGCTGGGAGATCGACGCCCTCTTCCTCACGGCCATCTTGACCGTGATCGGCTTTAGCGTCAACGACACCATCGTCGTCTTTGACCGCATCCGCGAAAACCTGCGCCGCTATCGCTCCGAGAGCTTCTCCACCGTGGCCAACCGCAGCCTGATCGAGACGATGCAACGATCCATCGCCACCCAGGTCACGGCCATGCTGATCCTCACCGCTATTCTGGTGCTGGGTGGAGCCACCTTGCAGCAGTTCATGGCTACCCTGCTGGTCGGTCTCTTCTCTGGAACCTACAGCTCCATCTTTAACGCCACGGCTTTGCTGGTGGCCTGGGAAGAACGCTCCTTGTTGCCCAAGAAGGACAACGGGGCCACGCTCTCCAGCGGCCAGACAGCCTTGGCCTGATATTTTGGACTTGCAAACGGCGGGGCGGCCAAGCTGCCCCGCCGTTTTCTGTTTAGTCACTGTTCGCGCTCTTCGGCCCCCCGGCCCCCAATTCTGGGGGGATAGACTGTACCTGTCCCAGAATTGGGGACCAGGAGGCCAAGGGCCACATCAACCATCGCCGTCTAGAAATTGAGGACATGGAACCCATGCCCAATTCTGCTCTACCTTCTCACATGCGCGCCCTGTACCTGACTGACGCCGGCCCCGTGTTGCAGGCCTATACCCCCGTCCCCAAGCCCGGTCGGGACGAGGCGCTGATCCGCGTTCATCTGGCCGGGGTCTGCGCCACGGATCTGCAACTTTTGCAAGGCTACAAAGGCGGCTTCCGGGGCATACTGGGCCACGAATTTGTGGGCACAGTCGTCGCCGCCCCCGCACACGCCCAATGGCTGGGCCGCCGGGTGGTCGGGGAGATCAACCACGGCTGCGGGGTCTGCGCCCTGTGCCAAGATGGCCTGGCCAACCACTGTCCAAACCGGCGAGCCTTGGGCATCATGAACTGGGACGGGGCTTTTGCCGACTACCTGACCATGCCCGTGGCCAATTTGCACCCTGTGCCTGCCGCTCTGCCAAATCACCAGGCCATCTTCACCGAACCCCTGGCCGCGGCCCTGCGCATCTTGGAGCAAGTCCATGTCGGCCCAAGCAGCCGGGTCTACGTCTTAGGGGATGGTCGCGTGGGCAACCTGGTGGCCCAAGCCCTGGCCCGCACAGGATGCGACCTGACCGTCATCGGGCGTCACCCCGCCAAGCTGGCCCTGCTCCACCGCCTGGGCATGGCCACCGCCGTGGCGGACAACCCCGCGGATCTCACCGGTCTGCTGGCCCAGCCCGCCCACGTGGTGGTGGATGTCACAGGCAACCCATCGGGCATCGAGACCGCCCTCACCCTGGTGCGGCCCACAGGCACGGTGGTGCTGAAAACCACCGTCGCCGAAAAGCTGGACCATTTTGATCTCAGCCGCCTCACCGTACGAGAAATTCGCATCTTGGGCAGCCGCTGCGGTCCCTTTGCCCCGGCCCTGCGCCTGCTCGCCACCGGGGCCATCGTCACCGCCCCCCTAATCCACGCCCGCTTTGGGCTGGACGACGGCGTGGCCGCCCTGGAACAGGCCGGGCAGCGGGGTGTTTTGAAGGTATTGATCGAAATGGACGCTGATGGGGCCGGGTGAATCTCTTGACGCTCTCCGGGAATGGGGATAGAATGCGGACAGTATCCGGTTCCGCTTTCTATTCTGAGATCCAATCCCGCATGACTCACTTTGCCCGCCGCATCCTGGTCTGCCTGCTCTTGGGGATGATGGCCCTCTTCACCCTGGGCTTTACGCCGCCCACCTTGGTGGATCGGGAAATCGCCCCCACCCAGCGTCGCACCCTGGGTCAATTGCGCCAACAGGCCCAATTTCAGCAGACCCCTGCGGTGGCCAGCCGGTCCTATCTGGTCTATGATGTCCAGGCCGACGCCACGCTCATGGCCATCAACCCGGACCAGCCCCTGGCCCAGGCCAGCCTGACCAAGCTGATGACCGCATTGTTGGTCTTGGAGCGAGAGGCAGCCGAGCCGGGTTTCCTCCAATCCACCGTGCGCATACAGCCGTCGGATCTGGTGGGCGGGGCGACCATGGGGCTGGTCTCCGGCGAAAGCCTGACCGTGGAAGACCTGCTGTGGGGGATACTCCTTCCTAGCGGGAACGATGCGGCCACGGCCCTGGCCCGCGTCACCGCCGGCAGCGTGGAGGGATTTGTCAACGCCATGAACCGACGGGCGGCGGAGTTGGGGCTGACCCAGACCCAGTTCGCCAATCCCGAAGGGCTGGACGCCCCCGGCCATCACACCAGCGCCAAGGATCTGTTGACCCTCACCCAGGCGGATTGGGCCTTTCCGCTCTTTCAGCGCATTGTGGGCACGGCCTCCGCCAGCGTGGCGGGCCATGCCCTGCAAAGCACCAACGAGATGTTGGGTAGCTATGCCGGGATCAACGGCGTGAAGACCGGCACCACGGATGTGGCGGGCCAATGTCTGGTGGTCAGCGTCGAACAGGATGGTCACCAGCGCCTGGCGGTGATTCTGGGCAGCAACGCCCGCTACGCCGACGCCCGCACCCTGCTCGATCAGGCGGATCTCTTCTTCTCCCGCAACCCAGGGCCAGGGGAACGGCTCACCGCTCTGGAGCGCATGGTGGGGACCGAGGGCAAAGTCTGGCTGTTGCGTCCCCTGGGCGACGCGCCGGATCTGCTGTTGCCCCGCTGGCAGCGCCAGGATCTACAGCTCTATCGCCGCTTGGATCTGCCCCCCCTGATCGAAAGCTGGCAACCCGGCCTCACCGCCGGCGTGCTGGAATGGCGGCTGGGCGGAGAAGTGGTGGGAACGCAGGTGCTGGTTTTGGAATGAACAATATCGAGTATCGTGTATCGAGTATTTTGTTGACTCGATCCTTGCATCAGACACGATACTCGGCGCACGACACAAAATACACGATACTCGATACACGATTCAACAGTGAGAAAAACGGAAAAACTATGTCCGAAGATCGCTTACAAAAAATCATGGCCGCCGCAGGGGTCGCTAGCCGTCGGGCTTGCGAAGATCTGATGGTGGCCGGCCGGGTGCAGGTGGACGGCCAGGTCGTCACCGAGTTGGGGACCAAAGTGGACCCGGACAAGGTGGAGATCACCGTGGACGGCCAGCCCATCAAACAGCCCAAGCGCCACGTCTATTACAAAGTCTACAAACCCCGGGGCGTCCTCAGCGACATCGGCGGGGACACCCGGGGCCGCCAGACCGTGGCGGATCTGCTCCCCGAAGATGCCCGCCGGGTCTTCCCCGTGGGCCGACTGGATCTGATCAGCGAGGGCATGGTCCTGCTCACCGACGACGGCGCGCTGGCCAACCGGCTCACCCATCCCCGCTACGAACATCCCAAGATCTATTATGTGTTGGTGCAAAAGATGCCCACCATGCTGGCCTTGGAAAATCTGCGCACGGGCGTGGATCTGCCCACGGGCCGCACCCAGCCCTGCAAGGTCAACGTGGCCAAGACCTTGCCCGAAGGCCTGGTCCTGGACGAGGGTGTCGCCAAGGGGGTCTGGTTGCGCATTGTGCTGCGAGAGGGCAAGAAGCGCCAGATCCGCCACATGACCGCGGCTGTGGGCTATCCCACCCAACGCCTAGTGCGCTGGGCCATCGGCCCCGTCACCGTGGAAGGGGTCAAACCCGGCGAATACCGCGCCCTCACCGGTACAGAGGTCGGCTCCCTCAAGGAGATGATCTCCGGCAAGGGCAGCGAAAGCCCGCCCATGCCGGAGTCGGCCCGGCCCCGAACTCAACCCAATCGGGGCGGCCCCTCCACGCGCTATGGGGCCAGCACCGGCCGGGACGATGAACGAGGTCGAGGCAACGAGTTCGCCAAGGGCAAAGATAAATACAAAGCTAAGGACAAGGACGACACTGGCAGTAAGCCAAGAGGTGACGCCAAGCGTGACACCAAGGACGATGGCAAATTTGGCCCAAGGGGAAAAGATGGCCGCAAACGAACCGGCAGCGGACCCAAGAGCGGGGGCGGCGGTCGTGGCGGACAAAAATAGCCAGTCCCATCACCCCGCCATCATCGCAATGGATGGCCCGGCGGCCTCCGGCAAAAGCACCGTGGGCCATCGGGTAGCCCAGGTCCTGGGCTATCTCTATTTCGACACCGGCGTCATGTACCGAGCCGTCACCTGGGCGGCCTTGGACCGGGGCCTTTCTGTCCAAGATCTCGACGCCGTGGGCCATCTGGCCGAAACCATTGTCATGGACATCGCCCCCGCCGCGGATCAAGGCGACGGCCGGCCCAACACCATTTTGGTGGACGGCGTGGATGTGACCTGGCAGATCCGCCTGCCAGAGGTGGACCGCAACGTCTCCGCGGTGGCGGCCAACCCACGGGTGCGGGCGGCCCTCACCGTGCAGCAGCGGCGCATCGGTCTGCGCTACGGCAGCGGCCAGGCCGACCTCCCCGGCATCGTCATGCTGGGCCGGGACATCGGTACCGTCGTCCTGCCCGAAGCCCCCCTCAAAATCTACCTGGACGCCCCGGTGGAAGAGCGAGCCCGCCGCCGCTATCAAGAATCCGTGGACGGGGGCCGCCCCGCCGACTTCGCCCAAGTCCTCGCCGACATGCGCCGCCGGGACAAAGTAGACAGCGAACGCGCCACCGCCCCCCTGCGCGCCGCAGACGACGCCATCACCCTGGACAGCACGGGTCTCACGTTGGAGCAGGTGGTGGCGCGTATTTTAGACCTCGTGACCGGTTTGGGCGTTGGGGGCTAACACCCCCAATCAACAAAGCAACCAATCAACTTCTGTTCCCGGAGACGTGCCCATGACCGCACCATCCACCCTCACCCCCGCCCAAAAGATCGACCTCTACTATTGGATGCGTCTGACCCGCACCTTTGATGAGCAGGTGATGGCCATGTGGAAGCAAGGCCGGGGCGTGGGCGGGGCCTTCAGCGAGCGAGGCCATGAGGCCATCAGCGTGGGCGCGGCTTTTGCCCTGGAGCCAGAAGATGTGATCGCGCCCATGCACCGGGATGTGGGGGCGTATATGCTGCGGGGGATGACGCCTCGGCGCGTCTTCGCCAACCTCCTGGGCCGGGAGACCGGGGTCACCGGCGGGCGGGACGCCAATTTGCACGGCATGGGGGACATGAGCCTGGGCATTGTCGGTTTTGTGAGTCATTTGGCCCAGTCCTTGCCCGTGGCCCTGGGCATGGCCATGAGCTTTGTCTATCGCAAACAACCCCGGGTCGCCCTCACTTTCATCGGCGATGGGGCCAGCAGCACGGGGCTTTTCCACGAAACTCTGAACATGGCAGCTGTCTACAAAGCGCCTTTTGTGCTGATGATCGAAAACAACCAGTACGCCTATTCCACCCCCGTGGTCCAGCAGATGGCCCACATGGATATCGCCGATCGGGCCGACGGCTTTGGCATCCCCAAGGCGATCATAGACGGCAACGACGTGGAAGTGGTCTATGCCGCGGTGAAGGAGGCCGTGGATCGGGCCAGATCCGGCGGCGGCCCCACCCTGATCGAGGCCAAGACCATGCGCATGTTGGGCCACGCCATCCATGACGGCGCTGAATATGTGCCCAAGGAGTTGTTGGCCGAATGGGCCGCCAAGGACCCGTTGGACCGCTTTACCCGCAAACTGCTGGAAAGCGGCGTCAGCGACCAGGACGAATTGGACGAGATCGACCACCGGGCCGCGGTCGAAATAGAGGACGCGGTGCAATTCGCCGAGTCCAGCCCCTGGCCCGACCCTGCCACCGTCGAGGAGGGTGTCTATGCCGACTGATGCAATCACCAAACCCGTTGCAAGCAATTTCGGCTTCGCCGAGGCCGAAAAGCTGGACCTCTCCGCCACGGACAGCGGCTACCGAGAGATGAGCTACATCGCCGCCATCAGCGAGGCCCTGATTTTGGAAATGCGTCGGGACCCGGATGTGTTTGTTTTGGGCGAGGACGTGGCGGGTATCTTTGGCGGCGCGTTCAAAGTCACCAAGTCCGTGTGGGAGGAGTTCGGCGACGAGCGGGTCTTCAACACCCCCTTGGCCGAGATGGCCTTCACGGGCATGGCCACGGGCATGGCGTTGATGGGTCTGCGCCCGGTGATCGAGATGCAGTTTGCCGATTTCATCACCAGCGCCTACGACGCCATTGTGCAGTTCGCCGCCACCCACCACTACCGCACCCGTGACGCCGTGCCCTGGGTGATCCGCGCGCCCAGCGACGGCGGCATTCGCTCCGGCCCCTTCCATTCCCAAAACCCAGAAGCCTGGTTTGTCCACACCCCTGGCCTCAAAGTCGTGGCTCCCGCCACCCCGGCGGATGCCAAGGGGCTGCTGGCCGCGGCCATCCGGGACAACAACCCGGTGATCTATTTCGAGTCCAAGCCCCTCTATCGGTCGATTAAGGGCCACGTGCCAGCGGGGGAATATGTTGTCCCCTTGGGCAAGGCTCGGCTGGCGAAAGAGGGGACGGATCTTTCGATCATCACCTATGGCGTGCAGGTGCATGAATCGATGAAGGCTGCCGAACGACTGGCCGCCGAGGGCATTTCCGCCGAGGTGATCGACCTGCGCACCCTCAAGCCTCTGGACACGGAGGCGATCCTGACCTCCGTGCGCAAGACGGGCAAGGTGCTGATTGTCCACTCCGCCACCCGCATGGTGGGCCTGGGCGCGGAGATCGCCGCCCTGATCGGCGACGAGGCCTTCCAGTGGCTGGACGCCCCCATCCGCCGCCTGGGCGGGCTGGACACCCCCGTCCCGTTTAGTCCGCCGTTGGAGGACGCCTATCGGCCCAACGCCGAGAAGATCTACGTGGCGGCGAAGGAGCTGGCGGCGTTTTAGCCGCCCCTCCTCGTTCCAACGCTCCGCGTGGGAATGCCCGCGGACGCTCCGGCGTCCCGTGGCGCAGAGCGCCGGTTTGCATTCCCACGCGGAGCGTGGGAACGAGCCAGACACAAAGGAGAACAAAATGAACCGCATCATGAATTTGGGATACGAAGACGCACAGATAGCGATCAGCACCATTGAGGCGGCCTTGCGACATCGCGGCAAGGCAGCCGTGATTGCCGTGGCCGACGCCCAGGGTGAACTTGTCGCCCTGGCCCGGTTGGACGGCGCGCCGTTGCCATCGATCCTGATCGCCACCAACAAGGCGTGGACCGCGGCCCGGGAACGCAAACCCAGCCGAGACATCGGCCAAGCCGCCCGAGATCCCCAGGACGGCTTTGACCTGGCCTACTTTGGCGACCAACGCTATATCGGCTGGGGCGGCGGTGTGCCGGTGATCCTGGACGGCGAGGTGGTGGGGGCCGTGGCGGTCAGCGGCCTGTCCGAATCTGAGGACATGGAGTTGGCCGCGTTGGGGATTGCGGCACTCATCGAAGCCGCCATGACCCCCTTCTGATCTCCCTGCTCGTTCCCACGCTCCGCGTGGGAATGCCCGCGGACGCTCCGGCGTCCCGTGGCGCGGAGCGCCGGTTGACGTTCCCACGCGGAGCGTGGGAACGAGCAGGAATCTAAAAACATAAAAGGACATCCGATGGCAAAGGGAAACCGAGTGGCCCGCCAGGAACAACGGGCGGCCAAGCAGGAAACCAAGCGCAAAAATAATCTGACCGTGGCGATTGTGGCCGTGGCTTTCATTGCTCTGTTGTCCTTTGTCACTTGGCAATCCATGGGCGGCGGCGCGGGCCTTGATCCGGCCACCCTGGCTGACCCGGCCCTCGGCCCAGCGGATGCCAAGGTGACCATCACCGAGTATTCGGACTTTGGCTGTCCGGCCTGTCGATCTTGGCACAACACCCGCATCCGGGAGCAGATCCTGGCCGCCTTCCCGGATCAGGTGCGCTTTGTGTGGAAGGACTTCCCGGTGGTCACGCCCCAGTCGCCCGAGGCCGCTCAGTCCGGGCAGTGCGCTGGCGCTCAGGGCAAGTTCTGGGCATATCATGACCAGGTTTTTGAGAATTTCGGTGGGCTGGAACGGGGCACCCTCTCCACTTATGCCACGGCTGTGGGGCTGGATGTGGCTGCCTTTGACAAGTGTTTGGACGATGGCGACATGCAGCGCAAAGTCCAGGCCAGTGATCAGGAAGCCCGCCGCCTGGGGATTCGGGGCACACCGGGTTTTGCCATCAACGGCGTCGCCCTGGCCGCCCCGCCCACGTTGGATCAGTTGACCGGATTTGTTCAGCAAGAATTAGCCAAGCCATAGAGGTATCGAGTATCGTGTATCGAGTATTTTTTCGTGGTCAAGTGCTTTCCAACGTTCGACAGTTCTTAACCACGAAATACTCGATACGCGATACTCGATAGAGATATCGCCCATGAAACTCGCCACCCTCATCTACGTCCAGCGGGACGGCCAAACCCTGATGCTGCATCGGGTGAAAAAGCAGAACGACATGCACCAGGGCAAGTGGAATGGCCTGGGCGGCAAGCTGGAACCGGGCGAAACCCCGGAGGAATGCGCCGTGCGGGAGGTGCGGGAGGAGAGCGGGCTGGTGGCCCGCAATCCCCGGCTGCGGGGGATTCTGACCTTTCCGGCCTTTGCCAAGGAAGAGGATTGGTATGTCTATCTCTTCACCATCCACGAATTTGAGGGCGACCTGCACCCGCCCGCCCAGGCTGTGGAGGGCAACCTGGCCTGGATCGACAACGCGGGGTTGCTGGACTTGAATTTATGGCCCGGCGACCGTATTTTTTTGCCCTGGCTCAATCAGCCCCACTTCTTTTCGGCGAAATTCACCTATCAAGACGGAGAATTGGTCGACCATGCCGTCGTCTTTCATCCTCAAAAAAAGCAGGAAATCGAGTATCGTGTATCGAGTAATGGCGGTGCATGACCAAGAAATACTCGATACACGACACACGATACAAAAGGTGACCCATGAGCGAACCCAAGCAGCGCAGCCGATATAATCCCTTTGAAAAGAGTCGCAACGAATTTGTCGTGATCGGCCTGGGCCGCTTTGGCACCAGCGTAGCCACCACCTTGGTCAAATATGGCAAGGATGTGCTGGCCATCGACTATGACATCAACACGGTCCAAAAACTCAGCACCGAACTGCCCCATGTCATGCAGATGGATGCCACCAATATCGACGCCCTGCGCCAGGCCGGGGTGGAGAATTTTGACACGGGGCTGGTCTGCATCGGCACGGATTTTGAGGCCAATCTGCTGGCCACCGTGCTGCTGCAACGCCTTGGCGTCAAGCGGGTGATCACCAAGGCCCGCACCCAGACCCAGAAGGAGATCCTGCTCCGAGTGGGCGCGGACGAGGTGATCCTGCCCGAACATGAGGCCGGGGTGCGCCTAGGCCGCAAGATGGCCGCCGGTCATTTTGTGGACTATTTGGAGGTCAGCAACGACGTGGGCGTGGTGGAACTCCTGGCCCCGCCCAGCCTATGGGGCCACACCCTGGCCGAAAGCAACCTGCGCCAACGCTACAGCCTCTCCGTCATGGCCGTGCGCCGGGACGACGATCTGCTCATCAGCCCCAGCGCCACCTTTCGCATCGCCGAGGGCGACATCCTGGTCGTCTTGGGGCGGATTGAGGATGCGGAAGGGTTGAGGAAATAATCGAGTATCGAGTAATGCGTATCGAGTATTTCGTGGTCAAGAACTGTCAAACGTCTGAAAGTCCTTAACCACGAGATACTCGATACGCATTACTCGATATTTTCTCATCACGAGGAATCCCATGCCCAACCTTATCGAAATCTACGACGTCCCCACGGCCCAGGCGGGCATTTTGCGCCGCCGGGCGTGGGATGAATTCGCCGTGCCCGACCGTGTGCTGGACCGCAACGCCGTGCTCTTTGGCGAGCGCATCCAGCCGGAAGAGGCCGTGCGCCGCATCCTGGCGGATGTGCGGGATCGGGGCGATGCGGCCTTGGCTCACTGGTCCGAAATTTTGGATGGGGTGCAGCCGTTGCGCCTGCAAGTCACCGCGGACGACATCCAAGCCGCCTACGCCCAGGTGGACCCGGCGGTGATCGACGCCATGCGCCTGTCCGCGGACCGGGTGGCCGCCTTCCACCGCCGCCAGCCCAAGCTGAGTTGGATCCACAACGACCACGAAGGCACTTTGGGCCAACTGGTGCGCCCCATTGGCCGAGTGGGCGTCTACGTCCCCGGCGGCCAGGCTCCCCTGCCCAGCACGCTGATCATGACCGCGGTGCCGGCCAGGGTAGCGGGCGTGCCCTTTGTTTCGATCATCTCCCCACCCCAGCGGGAGACCGGCCTGCCCCATCCCACCATCTTGGTGGCGGCAGACATCGTGGGCGTGGACGCGGTCTATGTGGCCGGGGGTGCCCAGGCCATCGCCGCCCTGGCCTATGGCACGGCGTCCATCCCCGCCGTGGACAAGGTCTGCGGCCCCGGCGGGCTGTACACCGTCCTGGCCAAGCGCCAGGTCTACGGCATGGTGGGCATCGACGGCCTGCCCGGTCCCACGGAGACAATGGTGATCGCCGACGCCTCCGCGGACCCAGAACTGGCCGCCGCCGACCTTCTCGCTCAGGCTGAGCACGACCTGTTAGCAAGTGCGATCCTGCTCACGCCTAGCCGAGCCTTGGCCGAAAAGGTCCAGTCGGCGGTAGCGCGCCAAATTGAAGCGCTAGACCGGGCCGAAACCGTGGTGGCCTCCCTGGCAAACGCCGGGGGTATCGTCATCACCCAAGGGCTGACCCAGGCCCTGGACCTCGCCAACGCCTACGGTCCCGAACATCTCTGCCTGTTGGTGGATGACCCGTGGCAATATGTGGGCGCAGTGCAAAATGCCGGGGGCATCTTCCTGGGCGAACGCAGCTTCGAGGTCCTGGGCGACTATGTGGCCGGACCTAGCCACGTCATGCCCACGGGCGGCACCGCCCGCTTCGCCAGCCCGGTCAACGTCAGCGACTTTGTCAAACTTATCAGCGTCATCGGCCTCAACGAGACCGCCCTCCAGTCCATCGGCCCCGCCGCCCACACCTTGGCCCAGGCCGAGGGGTTGACGGCCCATGCCAGTGCTGTGGCGCGCAGGTTGAAGAGGGGAGATTGAGAGATTGGGAGATTAGGAGATTGGTTGAGCGTACCCACAATAATCTCCCAATCTCCCAATCTCTCAATCTCCCCCCACCAATCCAAAATCACCAATCCTAAATCGAAAATCATGCACCCATCCCACCTCCTCAACCCCACCATCGCCCATTTGGAAGAATACACGCCCATCCAGCCCTTTGAGGTGTTGAGCGCCCGGCTGGGCATCCCCGCGGCCCAGATTGTGAAGCTGGACGCCAACGAGAACCCGTACGGCCCCATCCCCGCGGTGCGGGAGGCGTTGACCGAGTATGCGTACTATCACATCTACCCGGACCCGCAACAGAGCGAACTGCGGGAAGCGTTGAGCGGCTTTGTGGGCGTCCCTGCGGCGAACATCCTCCCCGGCCACGGCGCGGACGAACTGCTCGACTACCTGGGCCGCCTCTTCCTGGCCCCGGGCGACGCCATCCAAAACACCCCGCCCACGTTCGGCATGTACAGCTTCGACGCCAAGCTCCAGGGCGCAAAGGTCGTCAATGTCTGGCGGCGGGCTGACTTTTCGGTCGATGTGGAAGCCATTGAATTTTCAATTTTTAATTCTCAATTCACAACTAAATTATTATTCCTCACCTCCCCCAACAATCCGTCGGGTAATCTATTGTCTGACGCCGACCTGCGCCAACTCCTGACCCTGCCGGTGATGGTGATCCTGGACGAGGCCTACATCGAGTTTGCCGACGCACCCAGCCGGGCCTCCTGGGTGCTGGAATACGACAACCTGGTCGTCCTGCGCACCTTCAGCAAGGCTGCGGGCATTGCCGGATTGCGTTTGGGCTATGGCATCTTTCCGTTGTGGCTGTTGGAGAAGCTGTGGACCTTCAAGCAGCCCTACAACGTCAACGTGGCCGCGACCGTGGCCGGACTGGCCAGCCTGCGCCATGTGGAGCAAATCTACGACGTGGTGGAAAAGCTCAAAAACGAACGGGACCGACTATTCGCCGCCTTGCAGACCATCCCCTACCTGCGCCCGATCCCGTCCCAGGCCAACTTCATCCTCTGCCGGGTGGAAGGCCGCCGGGCCAGGGAGCTTAAGCTGGCCTTGGAGGCGCGGGGCATCCTCGTCCGCCACTACGACAAGCCGGGGCTGGACAACTGCATCCGCGTGTCCGTGGGCCGGCCGGATCAGACGGATCGGTTGGTGGCCGCGTTGCGAGCGGTTTGACGTCGGGTCGGTTTGGTCGTACCATAGAGAAGCCTTGCAGGGCAAGGTGATGACTTGTCTATTGGGGAGGGCACAACAATGCTGAATGTGGAATTTGAACGCATGACCGTCCCGCCCGGTTCGGACGTGACAATGGAATTGACTATTTCAACGCGTGTTAATGTGACAAGCGTGGCCGCAAAGAGGCAGGTCAACCGGCTGCTTTTGGAGAGGGTAGGGAATCTGCTTTATGCCGAGGAGCCAAACCTATTGGTTGGAACGCGGCTTCTTTGGCGAGTGCCGGTCTGGTTGGGATTGCCAACTTGCGGCCCCGTGGGTTCCGTGGGGACGCTAGATGTGGATGCCCAGAGTGGCGAGATTCTGTTTACCCCGCAGCAGTTAGCCGAAATGGGAGTGTATGGCGATGCCCTTGCTCAACGTGCCATATCTGCGGCAGACTGAACCAAGCTGGTGCTTGCCTGCTTGCGCCGCAATGGTTGCCGCATACAATTCACAGCCGGTCACTCAAGAAGACGTGGCTCGTTGGTTGGGCACGACAGGCATTGGCACGCCGGCCAGCAATATCCGTCGTCTTGAGCAACATGGATTCAGGACTTATTTTGGTACCGGTTCCTGGGAAGATGTATCTTCGTCGGTTGTCGGAGGTGTGCCCTGCATTCTATTTGTGCGCACGGGCGATCTTGGATATTGGCGATTTGATACTCCTCATGCAGTCGTTCTAGCTGGAACCGAGAATGCCCGTATGGTCGAAATTTGTGATCCCGCAGTGGGAGATGGTCCGATCTCGGTCTTTGTCGACGAATTGCTGCTTGCATGGTCCCATTTTGATTATGCGTATGCTGCGGTTTGGGTGCGTTAACGTATTGGTTTCATAACGTGCAGGGTACCGTGGTGAAAAGGAGAGAAAATGGTTACAGTTGCGATTGATAATCGATATGTAGAACTGTTCAATATACTTGGTGGAATTCAAGAGTCCGCGGATTTAGCCATGCAGCGCTTTGTCGTTGAGCAGATTACTTCTAAAATTGCCGATTTGAAACGGCAAGATGCCGTGTTCGCGAAAAAGTATGGAATGAATTACGATCTATTTCTCGAAAATCTTGAGAGCGTTGAGTTTGTGAAGAAGACAGAGGCCACAATTACCAAGACGTGGGAAGAAGATTTGATCGATTGGGAATTCTGCCATAAGGGGGTGGGCGATTGGACCCGGGAATTGCAGGGCGTTTTGCTGGGGTAATTCGTGTAGCTCAACGCTATTTTGATGACGTCGAATACTCAGCCACCTTAACGCCTGAAAGGGATAATTTAAAGCTAAGGGCTCGCTTTGGTCGTCTGCGCATTTCGGTAAGAGAAATGTTTAGCGATGAGCGTCGCAAGTACAGCTACTATGCCTTGGATGGGAAACAGGTTGTGGTTGGATTCGATAACAGCCCAGATCCTGAGGCAATTCGCTTGAAATACGGACGAATTGGCCCTGAAACCGCCGGAATTCAAGTGCCACATATCCATACGAACGATAAAGCAGATCTTCAACTGACCGATGAAATCGATATTTTAACCTTCATAAATTGGCTGAAAGCGAACACACCCCATGCCCCGTGAAGCCCAGATCGACCGCACCACTAAAGAAACCCAAATCTCCGCCCGCATCGTCCTGGACGGCCAAGGCCGGGCCGATGTGGACACCGGCATCGGCTTCCTCGACCACATGCTCGTCCTCCTGGCCGGCCACGGACTCTTCGACATCACCGTGAAATGCACCGGGGATCTGCACATCGACGACCACCATACCGCCGAGGACACCTTCATCTGTCTGGGCCGGGCGGTGGACCAGGCCCTGGGCGACCGCCGGGGCATTGTGCGCACGGCCCACAGCTATGTGCCCATGGACGAAGCCCTGGCCCGTGTCGTCATCGACCTGGGCGGGCGGCCCTATTGCGTCTTTGAGGCCGATTTCGTCACCCCACGGGTGGGCGGTCTGACCACGGACCTGATCTTCCACCTCTTCGAGACCTTCGCCATCCACGCCCGCATGAACCTGCACGCCCACGTCCTCTATGGCCGCAACGACCACCACAAGGCCGAAGCCCTCTTCAAGGCCCTGGCCCGCGCCCTGGACGCCGCCACCCGACTCGACCCCCGCCGGGCCGACGTCCCCAGCACAAAAGGCACCATGATTGTTTGACGCGAGATTGGGAGATTGATCCTGAACGCCCAATCTCCCAACCTCTCACCACCCAAAGGCCACAAAATGAAACTCGATCCTATTGACCTGCGCTCCGACACAGTGACCAAACCCACCCCGGCCATGATGGACGCCATGATGACCGCGCCCGTGGGCGATGACGTCTACGGCGAAGACCCCACGGTCACCCGCTTGGAGGCCATCGTGGCCGAGATGACGGGCAAAGAAGCCGCCGTCTTCGTGCCCAGCGGCACAATGGGCAACCTGATCTCCGTCCTCGCCCACTGCGGCCGGGGCGACGAGATGATCCTGGGCGATCAGGCCCACATCCACATCTACGAGCAGGGGGGCAGCGCGGCCCTGGGCGGCGTGCATTCCCGCACAGCCGCCAACCGGCCCAACGGCACCCTGGATCTGGCCCAAGTCGAGGCCATGATCCGGGGGGACAACGAGCATTTCCCCATCTCCCGGCTGATCTGTTTGGAGAACACCCACAACCGCTGCGGCGGCGCTGTCCTGCCTGTGGACTACATGGACGCGGTCGGCGAACTGGCCCACCGCCACGGCCTGCAACTCCACGTGGACGGGGCAAGACTGTGGAATGCGGCGGTCCACCTCGGCGTCTCACCCGCCCGGCTGCTACAGAATGCGGACAGCGCCAGTCTCTGTTTGAGCAAGGGGTTGGCCGCGCCCGTGGGGTCCGTGGTGGTGGGCAGCGGGGCCTTCATCCGCAAAGTGCGGCGCAATCGTAAAGTGGTGGGCGGCGGCATGCGCCAGGCCGGGGTGATTGCGGCCGCGGGCATCGTGGCCGTCACCGAAATGGTGGAACGTTTGGCCGACGACCACGCCAACGCCCAAACCCTCGCCCAAGGGCTGGCCGCCCTGGACGGCATTTCCATCGACCCGGCCACCGTCCAAACCGACATCGTCATCTTCGCCCTGAACCGGACAGATATGACCCCGGCTCAACTGGCAGCCGGGTTGGTGGATCAGGGCGTGCTGCTCAACCCCGTCGGCGGCAACCGCCTGCGGGCCGTCACCCACTACCATGTCACCCCCGCGGACATCGACCGCACCCTCGCCGCCTTCCGCACCGTCCTCGCCGGGGATGGCACCGCCACGGGCAAAGTCACGGTTTATGGGTAAAAAAATAGGCCACGGATTTGACAGATGAGACGGATTTTGACAGATCTTTTTGATCCGTTTTCATCCGTTCTATCCGCCAAATCCGTGGCCTATTTTTTAGCTCTCTACTTCCCTACCGCCACGAAGTCGATCTCCAACAACACATCCTCGCTCACATTGGCCACGCTGGGCACGCTGGGGATGGACAGATCGAACGTCCCCTGCTGCACGGTCACACTGCCGGACCCCTGAAGCTCGCTCTCGGAGACGGGCATCACGGTCATCTCCAACGTCACCGAACTCGTGACATCTCGGATGGTCAGATCCCCCACCAATTGGAAACTAAACGCTTGGCCCACGGCGATCTCGGCGGGCAGATTCTCCACGCCCGTGGGAGTGAAGGTGATAGTCGGGTATTCGCTCGTTTGCAAAACGAAGCGGTTGATGGCCCCATTGCGCTTGTCGCTGTCGGTCACAAAGCCATCCGCGCCAATGGTGATGGGCGAGAAGCTAATCTCTGCGAAGTTACCCAGATTGACCGTCACCTCCCCGGCCACCTGGCTGTTGATCCCCTCCACCCGCTTGGGTTGACCCAGCAGTTCCTCGTCAATATAGAACCGAACTTGGGACTGGGCCGGGTCGATGACAAATGTGGCCATTGTGGTCGAGGCAGCGGGGGCCTCAGCCACGGGTTCCGCTGTTGGGGCCTCTGTGGGAACCTCAACGACTGCTTGCACCGGGGCCGCAGTGGGTTCAACCACAGCCGGGGCCGCCGTCGTCGCCACCGGCTGTGTGGCCGGTTCGTCTGTGGCAGCAGAGCAAGCCGCCACAAAGATCATGATGCCCACGGTCAGCATCAACAGAATGAAGGAACGGCTCTTGCGTTGGTTTGTCTTGGGCACGGTGAAATCCTTTGGTAAATGGTTGGTTGGTTGGGCTAAACTTGGGCTATCATAGCAAACTCATGTCGAATCCAGGGTAAGCTTTCCTCAATTTGGGAACACCTGCGGTTGTCGCTCTATTCGATCCAAGCGTAACCGACCGCAAGCATAACGGCCAAATGTAAAGCCGCTGTGGAGGGCAGATTAAAGGAAGATGAAAAAGAACACTTTTTCCTAAGATGAATAGAGGGGCGCAGGCAGCAAAAGAGGACGGTTGCGGCTTTTGAGAACCCCTCAATTTGACATCCAAGGTGGCCGATGGTATTCTTCTCTTTGTCAATTGTGGTACTCCTCTTGGGTACAAACTTGCGAGGAGACGTGGTGTAGCGGTTAGCATATTGGCCTGTCAAGCCAAAGGTCGCGGGTTCAAATCCCGTCGTCTCCGCCACCAATTGATAGAAAAAGCCCCGCCATTCGGCGGGGCTTTTTCGCGTCCAAAAACAACCATTTTACATGGTTTTGCCTATAGACCAAATGTTCTTTTTGTGATACAATGGAGAGGCAATTCAGGGGTGAGGGCACTCCTGAATCGGCATGCTGGTTACGGACGGTTGGCAGTTCTAGCAAAGGAGAAAAGCAGATGAAAGTAGTCACCGCATACCCGGACGGCCTGTTCAACTGGGTGGATCTCACCACCTCGGATCAAGAGGGGGCCAAGGCGTTTTATGGCGGACTCTTCGGCTGGGAGGCCGTGGACATGCCTACGCCCATGGGCCCCATGTACACCATGTTCCGAATTCAGGGCTACAACGTGGCTGGCGGGGGGCCTCTGCCGCCGGATATGGTAGCCCAAGGCATCCCGCCCTATTGGATGTCCTATGTGAAGCACAGCGATGTGGACAGCGTGGTAGCGAAGGCCGCGGCGGCCGGCGGCACCGTGGTCATGCCGGCTATGGATGTGATGGAAGAGGGGCGCATGGCCCTGATCCAGGATCCCACCGGGGCTATGTTCGGCGTCTGGCAGCCCCAAAATCATATGGGCGCGCAATTGGTCAACATGAACAACACGTTGGTCTGGAATGAACTAGAGACCCGGGACGCCAAGACCGCCGCCGCGTTCTATGCGACTGTCTTCGGCTGGACCTATAGCCAGGACCCAAGCGGCTATCACACGTTTGCCAACGATGGCCGAGTCCAGGCCGGCATGATGGAAATGGACGACTCCTGGGGGCCGATGCCGCCAAGTTGGTCGGCCTATTTCATGGTGGCGGACATCCAGGCCACCGTGGCCAAGGCCCAGGAATTAGGTGGGAAGATCCTTTTACCCTTTACCAAGGCTGGTGAAATGGGCACCTTCGCCGTCATCCAAGACCCCCAAGGCGCCGTCTTCACCGCCATGCAGTTCGACGGCCCCGTGGACGAGCCGCCCGGCTTTTGATCTGAGCGGGTGAAGGGGTGAAAATATTACGGGCGACTGCTTCTGAGATAGCAGTCGTCCGTTTTTTCACCCCTTCACCCGCTCACCCGCTCACCCCGTCACAACTACTCGGCCAAAATCTTCTCAAGCGCCTCGTCGTCCGGGGCACCCATGATGTTGTAGCCGCCGTCCACGTAGACCACTTCGCCGGTGACGCCGGAGGCCCAGTCACTGAGCAGGTAGCGGGCGGCGTTGCCCACATCTTCCTGGGTGACGTTGCCCAGAGGGGCCACAGCGCCCACATATTTCAGACTCTTGCGGAAGCCGCTGACCCCAGACGCGGCCAGGGTCTTGATGGGGCCGGCGCTGATGGCGTTGACCCGAATGCCATCCTTGCCCAGATCCCAGGCCAGGTAGCGCACGGATGCCTCCAAGGCCGCCTTGGCCACCCCCATGACGTTATAGTTGGGCGTCACCTTCTCCGCCCCAAAATAGGTCAGGGCGATCATGGCTCCGCCGTCGGGCATCAGATCCTTGGCCCGGGCGGCCAGGGCCACCAGGCTGTAGCAACTGATGTCCAGGGCCACCCGGAAGCCGTTGCGGGTGGTGTTGACAAAGCGACCGCCCAACTCTTCCTTGGGCGCATAGGCCACACAATGGACCAGAAAATCGATGGTCCCGAAATGCTCTTTGGCTTTGGCAAAGACGGTGTCAATGGCCGCGTCGTCGGTGACATCGCACTCTTCCACAAAGCTGCTCCCGATACTTTCGGCCAAAGGTTTGACCCGCTTTTCCAGAATTTCCCCGGCATAGCTGAAACCCAATTCAGCCCCTTCTTCGTGCAACGCCTCTGCAATGCCCCACGCAATGGAATTTTTGTTGGCAACACCGAAGATCAGACCCTTTTTGCCTTCGAACAGACCCATACGATTGCTCCTTGTGCAATAAGTTGAAAAATGAACTCAGACCGTGGGCCATTGTATCACGAATTGAACCGCAACTAAAACCGGCCATTTCGATCAGCTTTTTTCGGCCATACCCTGCCACAAAGGATGAAGGGTGCTTAAATTGAACACATCCAACGCTGACAACCCGTCCACATTGCGGGCAAGATCGTAAAAAGTCCGAAATTCGTAAGCAAAAATAGCCAGTTTTGAGGCTTTTAGTCGATTTTCATGGATTTTGCCACTTGCCAGACCGGAAAACCTGTGATATACTCTCAAACAGAGTGTTGTCTATCGCGTTGTGGTTGGAAGCCACTGTCGGGGGAAGCGTGATAGCAACACTCTTTTTTTGCGTCCTTTTTTTTGACATTCGACCCGACTCATTTATCCACACCCGATCACATAGATTGATTTCATGCTGTTACGGATTTGCAGGATTCCCTGCCCCGTGATATACTCTCAATCAGAGTGTTGTCTATCGCGTTGTGGTTGGAAGCCACTGTCGGGGGAAGCGTGATAGCAACACTCTTTTTCTTTGCCATTTTTTTGGCTGTTATCTACATAACAACCAGGAATTGAACACAAAAACACCCGGAGAGACTCAGTCTCTCCGGGTGTTTTTGTGTTGGTGAGATAGAGACGCAAACTCTTGCCTCTCTACAGACATAACCTTTCCGGCTGGGGCCACGAAATTTTGTTCAGCGCAAGATCTTGTGGCCCCTTCCGGGAAGGTGGTTTACCCCAGAATACGCAGGAACTTGCGCTTTCCCACCTGCAATACCTGTTCGCCGCCGCTGGGGTTGACCGTGGCACCCGTGTCCTCGATGGTCTCTTCGTTTAGCCGCACGGCCCCTTGCTGGACCATGCGTCGGGCCTCACTTTTGGACTTGACCAATTTGCTGTCGGCCATCACATCCAAGAGCAGGGTGGGGCCGGCCAGGGTGAAGGTGGGGGCGTCGCTGGGGGCCTCGCCTTGGAACATGCTCAGGGCGTCCTGGGCGGCCTGGTCGGCGGCGGCGTCGCCGTGGAAGATGCTGACGATCTCCCAGGCCAGGGTCTGCTTCAGCTTGCGGGCGGGGATGGCCCCGGCGGCCAAGTCGGCCATCAATCCGTCGATCTTCTCTGGACCCCAACGGGTGACCAGATCGGCGTAGTTGCGGATAGTGTCATCGGGCAGGTTGAGTACCTTGGTGAAAATCACCCCTGGGGACTCGTTGATGCCAATGTAGTTGCCCGTGGACTTGCTCATGCGCAGCACGCCGTCGGTCCCCACCAGGATGGGGAAGGTGAGGACGGTCTGGGGGCGCATGCCCTTGGCCTCCATCAACTTGCGCCCGGCCATCAGGTTGAAGAGCTGGTCCGTGCCGCCGATCTGCACATCCGTATTCAGGGCCACGGCGTCAAAGCCCTGCATGAGGGCGTAGAAGAACTCGTGCAGCCAGATGGCGTCACCTTTCTCGAAGCGTTTGCTGAAGTTGTCCCGCACCAAAAATTGTTGCACGGTGAAGTTGCTGGCCAGGTCGATCACATCCGTAAAGGTGAGGGTCGAGAGCCATTTGTGGTTGTAATCCACCAGGGTCTTGGCCGGGTCCAACACTTTCCAGGCCTGATCCGTGAAGCTCTTGGCCTTTTCCATGGCCTCGTCCAGGCTCTGTTGGGCCCGGGCGCTGGTCTTGTCGCTGGGGTCGCCGATGGTGCCGGTGAAGGTGCCGATCAGGAAGATCACCGTGTGGCCTAGCTCTTGAAATTGGCGCAGTTTGCGGATGGGGACTGTGTGGCCCAGGTGCAGATCCGTGGCCGTGGGGTCAAAGCCGCAGTAGACGCGCAGGGGGACGCCCGTGCGCTGGCATTCTTCCAGCCGTTTGCGTAATTCTTTCTCCATGTTTTCCGTGGTCTGGGCGTCGCCAAAGTCCACCCCGCGCATGAGGACGGCCATTTGGTGGTCCACGGACGGGAAGGGGACCGAGGCGGGGGTGGGTTGGGTGGTGGGAAGGGTGGTCATGGTTGGGTTCCGTTTCTTTTGGGATCTGGTTTTTGGGCAACAAAAAACGCGTGACGGTGCGCCACGCGTTTCGGACAAAGAGGATAGAGGGCCAGACTGTTCTAGCAGTCCGCCCCGGACACGGCGCGCACAAGCGGGAAGGGGCGTCTCGCGCCCCTCGGATACAAGTAGGTGGTCCCGTGGGTGAAGGTGCGGTGCGGTCTGTTCATGGGCGATATGATAGCATTTTCGTGAACGGTGGTCAAAATTGGGACATAACCGCAGAGAGGGCGGGAGATCTCGTTCCCACGCTCCGCGTGGGAATGAAAATTGGCGCTCTGCGCCACGGGACGCAGAGCGTCCGAGGGCGTTCCCACGCGGAGCGTGGGAACGAGGGGGGCGTGGGAACGAGGGGGGCGAGGATTGCTCTGCTCCGGCCATGTGTTACAATAGCGTTATGGCGAAATTTACCCGACGACTGGGGCGGGCAGCCCAACAACCTGATGATCCCTACCGACTCTCTCCCGGCGGGACGGGCGGCGAACCAAGCAGCTTTGCCTGGTCTTTTGGCGCGGACGCGGAGGGCGGCGCGGTGATCGAACACGAACCCCGGGGCGTGGGGATACGCGCCCGGTTTGGGGGCAGTGACGGTCGCACCCGCACAGCCGGGGTGGCCAGGGATCTGGATGCGGCTTTGGAGCGCTGGTGGGGGCGGGGGGAGTTGCCGCCTCAGCCCCTGCTGCGGGATGGGCTGTTGGTATTGGAGGCAGGCCAATCTTTGAACGAGAGCCAGCGCACGCTGCTGTTGCGCTCGGCCTTGGCCTATGGCCGGGGCATGTTGACTGCCCTGACCCACCAAACTGACCCGGAGCGCACGGCGGAGGTGATCAAAGAAGCCCTGTTGGACCCTCGGCCCCGGCTGGCTGGCGGCTCCCTGCCCGTGGGGGATGTGCGACGGCTGCGCCAGGAAGATGCCAACGGCGCGGCCTGGGGGATGCGGTTGTTGCAGGCTTTGCGCATGGAGAGCAGCTTGCCTTTGGAGCCGCGGCGCAGTCGGGCGGCCCAGTTTTTAGGCCAGTTGCAGGCCCAAGCCTCCCCACCGACCCGAGAGGTTTTTGCGAGCGGAGTGGTGTCCCTTGCCCCCACGGGCGGTCAACTGGCCCGTTCCAAGCGACGGGGCCGGGCACAATTTTTAAGCGGGCTCTTCTTTTTCCTGGCCATTGGGCTGATCAGTGCGGCGGGGCTGTTGTTTTGGCAGCAGGGGGCCGTGGGGTCGTCGGAGGATCAGATTGTGATTCCGGCGGGAACCTATCCCATCAGCGACCCGTCCCGGCCTGGGGAGGTGCGCATGGTGCAGGTGCAGAGTTTTCGCCTGGACCGCACGGAGGTGACAAACGGTGCGTATCGGGCCTGTTATGAGGCGGGGGTGTGCAGTTGGCCGGGGGAGAGCAGCGTGGGCGGCGGCACAAATCCGATTCTGGAGCCGGGGAAGCGGGACTTTCCTGTGGCGGGGGTGAGTTGGGGCGCGGCGAACAGCTATTGCACCTGGCTGGGCCAGCGTCTGCCCTTGGAGGAGGAGTGGGAGATCGGCGCGGCCGTGGCCCCGACTTCTATGCGCCGGTTTGTTTATCCGTGGGGAGATTTCTTCCAGCCCCGATTGGTGCAGGCGGGCGTAGGGCTTGCCGGTCCTGGCCCCGTGGGTGCGTTCTCGCCGGGCGGGGACAGCCGCTTTGGGGCGGCGGACATGGCCGGGAATGTGGCCGAATGGACCGCCACGTTGCTGGAGCCGGGCATCTTTGTGGTGCGGGGCGGATCATACGAAGACGACAGCCTGGGTCTGCGCACGGACAGTTGGCAAGCGGTCCCCGCGGAGACGGCGGCGGCATGGCTGGGCTTCCGCTGCGCCAGCACGGGGAATTGAAAATGGAGAATGGAAAATTGAGAATGGAGAATGGGGGGTGGACGGGGCGCGTACGATTGTGCATTGTCCATTGTGCATTGTGCATTGTTTTTATTACAGCTTTGTTGACCCCAGAACTCGTGACCGCGGCCTCGGAGCCGTGCAGCCCGCCCAATGTGATCCCGGCGTCTGTGTGTGACATGGACTCGTTTTACGGCGATCCGCCCCGGCAGATTCCCCAGGGGTGGACGCCTTTTATTTTGAGCGGGGATCTGACCTTTATGCAGGATGTGGACACCTTTTGGGGTGCGCCCAGCCTGCGCATGTGGAGCAATGGGGGCACCTTTAAGGCGGGGATCTTCACCCAGGTGCAGGTGACAACCGGGGCGGGCTATCGGGCCAGCGTGGCCTGGGCCGCGCCCAACGAGCCGGATGCCTTTGGCCGTCAACTGGGCATCGACCCCACGGGGGGCACGGACCCCAACGGCGCAACCGTGGTGTGGGGGCAGACCCATTGGGGACCGGGCCGGCTGCTCAACTATGCGCCGGGCAAGGGGCCGAACATCGACCTGACCGTGCGGGCGCAGAGCGAGGTGATCACGGTCTTTTTTGTGACAGATCACAACCGCAGCACCGGGGACAACGTGATCTTTGTGGACGCCATCGCCCTCTACCCGGACGAGAGCGCACCGGCCGCGGTCGCGCCCACGGCGACCCCGATTCCCGTGGTGGTGGCGGCGGCTGTGCCTGTCGCCCAGGCCACATCCACCCCTGTGCCGCCCACACCCACACCCACGCCATTTCCCACGGAGATGCCCACGGAGACCCCCATCCCCACGGCCACGGAGACGCCCACGCCCCAGCCCACGGCCACATCCACTGTCACCCCACGCTGGACGCCCTTGCCCACCATCACCCCGGCGGCTGGGATGGGATCGTTGGATTTGGGCGATTTGGCCGGTCAACGCCCGGGGCTGATGTGGGGGATCGGTCTGCTGGGCCTGGCCGGGGCGGGGATCTTTGGCGGATCTTTGTGGCGGATGCGCCGGGCAAAATAGAACGCAAAAATAGAACACGGATCTGACGGATCGGACAGATCAAAACGGATCTTTTTTGATCCGTAAAAATCCGTCGCATCCGTCAAATCCGTGTTCTATTTCTGACTCTACTGCAAAAAGGTCGAATTCACCACAAAGATCACAAAGATCACAAAGAAAAACAAGGCTTTTCCTCCGCGGATCTCTGCGCTCTCGGCGGTTAAATGCTTTTTGCAGGGTAGTCATTTCTTCTTCTTCCCTTCATCGTTCCTCACATCGGAGACCCCGGCTATGCACATTCAGCCCCTCACCCTCCCCGCCTTCTTCCGTCTCGGCCATGCCCAGGATTTTGATGCCCGCACGGGCTGCACGGTGATCCTCTGCCCGGAGGGCGCGGTGGCCGGGGTGGATCAGCGGGGCGGCGCGCCGGGCACCCGGGAGACGGATCTGCTGCGGCCCATGCACTGGGTGACCCATGTCCACGGCCTGCTGCTCTCCGGCGGTTCGGCCTTTGGCTTGGACGCGGCCACCGGCGTCATGCGCTATTTGGAAGAGCAGGGCGCGGGCTTCGAGACCGGCGTGGGCCGGGTGCCCATCGTCCCCGCCGCGGTGCTTTTTGATCTGGCCGTGGGTCGGGCAGATGTGCGCCCGGATGCCACGATGGGCTATGCGGCCTGCGTGATCGCCCAAAGCGGACCCGTGGCCGAGGGCCGGGTGGGCGCGGGGACCGGGGCCACCGTGGGCAAAATTTTGGGCATGGGGCAGGCCATGCCCGGCGGGCTGGGTGCGGCCATGCTGCGCTTGGGGGAAGAAGAAGGAGATCTGTGGGTGGGGGCCGTGGTCGCGGTGAATGCGGTGGGAGATGTCATCGAACCAGTCGGCGGAGAGATCATGGCCGGGGCACGTCTGCCGGATGGGTCGGGCTTTGCCGATTCCCTGGCCGTGCTGGGTCAAATGGCGGCGGGGGCGGCCCAGCCGCCCATGCCGTTGACGAATACGGTGATCGGGACCATCCTCACCAACGCCATGTTGACCAAAGAACAGGTCAACAAAGTCGCCCAGATGGCCCAGGACGGTCTGGCCCGCACCATCCGCCCCGCCCACACCCTGATGGACGGGGACACGATCTTCGCCTTGGCGACGGGCGAAGTCCCGGCGGATGTCAACGTGGTCGGTGCCTACGCTGCCGAGGTGATGGCCGCCGCAATAGTGAGGGGCGTATCCGTGAAGGGGTGAACAACACCCAATCCCCAATCCCCAATCCCTACTCCCCAATCCCCAATCCCCGATCCACCATATACAACCCCACCCGTTCAAATCCCCGCTCGGCATAATAGCCTTGGGTGCCCGTGGCGGCGATCACGCTGATGGCGTCAAACCCGGCGGCCCGGCTGAGCCGTTTGGCCTCTAAAATCAAGCGACTCCCCAGCCCGACGTGTTGCGGCGCGCCGGGCTTGTCCGCGCCGATGGCCAGGGCCGGGCCATAGACATGCACCTCCCGGATCATGGCCGTGTCCCGAATTTCTTCCAGAAAGGCTCGGCTGCCGGCGTCCACGGATTTGGGGAAGCTGAGGCGCAGGAAGGCGGCGATGGAGGGGGGGGATTGGGGATTGGGGATTGGGGATTGGGGATTGGGGAGCGGATAACTCTCCTTATCTCCTTGTCTCCTTGTCTCCTTGTCTCCCGTCTCCCGCGTCTCGAAACTCAGGAAAAGCTCTGTGGTCAGATCTGTCTCGTAGGTGTGGGTGCGCAGGGTGAGGTCTTCTTCCCGAACTTGGGTGCGCTTGATCTCCCGGCAGCGGATGCAGCCGCAGCGGGTGCCCCGGCGGGCCAACTCGGCGTGGACCACCTCGCGCAGGTTGCTGGCCGTCACCCCGGCCCGGATGTGGTGGGCGGGGATGTCCCGGAAGAGCCGGTTGACCCGTGTATACGGCGGGATGGTGGGCTTGACATCGGCCAGGAGGGCGACCAGTTCGGCTTCGGTGTACGGGTGATACTCGCCGTCTGTCCAAAGATCAAATAGCTCCGTGCCCGCAATCAGCGAACAGGGGTAAATTTTCAACTCATCCGGGCGGATGGCAGGGTCGGAGAAGAAGCGGGCGAAGTCGGCGTGGTCACTCTCTGCCGTGGCTCCGTAGAGATTGGGCATCCAATGCAGATGCAGCTTGAAGCCCGCCGTGCGCAACAAGCCCAGGGCGTGGCGCACCTCGGCCACTTTGTGCCCCCGTTTGTTCATTTCCAGGATTTCATCGTCCAAACTCTGCACGCCGATCTGCACCTTGGTCACGCCCAGCTTGCGCAGATGGCGGATCTCTTCCGGGTTAACCCAGTCAGGCCGGGTCTCGATCACCAGCCCAACATTGCGGTGGGCCGCGGTGACGTTGATGGCCTGGGCCTCTTCCAAGGTCGTGGACTCGACATAATTTTTGTTCCCCGCCGCGTTCATGGCGTCAAAGCAGCGGCGCACAAACCATTCCCGATAGTCCCGGCTGTACGCGCTCCACGTCCCGCCCAGGATCAACAACTCCACTTTGGAGGCGTCATGGCCGATGCTCTCGAAAGCCTCGATCCGGCCCAAGGTCTGGCGGAAGGGGTCGAAGCCATCCCGCTCGGCTCGCTGGCAGCCCGGCTCGTCAAAGATGTAGCTTTTGGGCATGCGGTAGTCGTCCGGGCAGAAGATGCACTGGGCGGGACAGCCGGCCGGCGCGGTCAGCACCGTCACCGGGGCCACGCCGCTGGCCGTGCGCATGGGCTTCATGCGGATGCGGGCCATGATCGTGGGGTCCGGCTCCAGATCCCCCTCGTCGATCAGGTGGCGATAGCCGGCGATCAGATTTGCCTTGGAATAGAGACCTTTGCCGTCTTTGGGAAAGCGGGCTAAAATAGAGCGTAGCCCCTCCTTGGGCCGCCACTCCGCATCCGGCACGGCCAAGATGCGCTGAAAGATGGCGGTCATGTGCGCGCTGTGGGCCGCCGGGTCAAAGTTGTTGCGGCTTTCCTGCCAAAGACGCCCCTTTTCCAGCACGTCATCGGGGATCTCTTCGAGTGGGATAATGCGTTTCATCTACACAATCCTCTGGGCCTGGGCGATGGTAAGAACGCTGGGCCGCTCCTCGCCCGCCGGGGGGAAGATCCAATCGGTCTTCAGCCAGAAACCGTCCAGAATTTGGGATCGCAGAATGCCTTTTTCGGCAGGAATGGGTATCCATTCCCCGTCCACGCGGGTGAAAAAGACAGCGGTCTCGTCCAAGGGATTGATCAGCCAATATTCCCGCACCCCATAGCGGCCATAGTTGACCATCTTCTCGAATTCATCATAGTGGCGGCTACTGGGAGAGACGATCTCCACGGCAATGTCCGGCGGGCCGGGGAAGAAGACCGTGCGGGCCAAGTGCAACCGCTCCGCTTGGATGAAAGAGACATCAGGCTGGAAGACATTTTCCTCGGAAAGTCGGTAGGCCGTATTCGGCCCGATCACCTTGCCGAGACGTTTTGAATCGACATAAATTCGCATGGTGGTCAGGATTAACGACTGCACATCTTCATGCACAAAGGACGCGGGAGATGCCATGACAAAAACTCCTTCGATCAGATCCGACTTGCGCTCGCTGTGGGGATGGTCGATATATTGCCGGGCGCTCATACGCTCGGTTTGGGGTGTATCGAATAGACTCTTCACCATTAAGGCCATGATCTTCCTCCTGGACAGAAACCAGTCAAGATGAGGGGCTTCCACGCTTGCAGGTTAAGTATATCACAGCTATCATACTAAGAAAGCCATAACTTTCTTAAAGTGGACATAATCTTATGGATGAAGCAGTACGCCGTACCCTGCTCGATCTCAACCGCATCTTCTACGCGTCCACGGCGGACGAGTTTAGCGCCACCCGGCAGCAGCCCTGGCCCGGCTTCGACGGCATTTTACCCTACATTCCCCCCGGCGTGAAAGGGCAACCTCTGCGCGTGCTGGACGTGGGCTGCGGCAACGGGCGCTTCGCCAGCTATCTGGCCGACCAGGACCGGGCCGTGGACTACACGGGCGTGGACGCCAGCTCAGCCTTGTTGGACCTGGCCCGCAGCCAGACTGAGGATCTTTCTGGGGTAAGCACAACCTATTTGCAGGCAGACTTGGCTGACCCTGAGTGGGCAAGTGGGTTGACGACCGGCGGGCTTTACGACCTGGTCTCTTGTTTTGCCACCTTTCATCATCTGCCCGGCATAGATCTGCGCCAGCGTGTGCTGATGGACCTGGCCCACCTCACCGCCCCCAGGGGGATCATCGCCATCTCCTATTGGCAATTCCTCAGCGCAGACCGCTTCCAGGCCAAGCTGGCCGACTGGGCCGAGATCGGCCTCAGCGAGGACCAGGTTGACCCCGGCGACGCCCTCCTGCCCTGGAAGCGCGGCCCCCACATCCTGCGCTATGTCCACCAGATCGAAGATGCCGAAGCCCGCCACCTGGCCACCGCCGCCCATCTCCCCCTCCTCCACACCTTCCGCGCCGATGGCAAAGAGGGGAATTTGAATCTCTATCACGTATTGGGCGGTGGGTGACGCAAAAATCTCCCAATCTCCCAATCTCAAAAAATCAACCAATCCACAAATCAACAAACAAACCAAACTCATGGACAAACGCACGAACGACATCATCGCATCATTTTTAGAACATTTTGACGGTCAACCTACCCATCTCTCCATCGGGCCGGGGCGGGTCAACCTGATCGGGGAACACACGGACTATAATGACGGTTTTGTGCTGCCTGTGGCCATCGAGCACGATGTACGCCTGGTCTATCGCAAGCGAGACGACCGCACCGTGCGCCTCTACTCCCTGGAATTCGACGCCTGGGCCGAGTTCAGCCTGGACAGCCTGGTCTATGACGAAAAGCTCTTTTGGGCCAACTATGTCATGGGCGTGGCCTGGGCCTTGCAAGAGCGGGGGATTGAACTGACCGGGCTGGAAGGCGTGGTCAGCGGCAACGTGCCCCGGGGTTCCGGCCTGAGCAGTTCCGCAGCCTTGGAAGTCTGCTGCGCCCGGGCCTTTTTGCAAGCCGCCGGTGTGGAGCTGCCCGGTCCCCAGATCGCCCTGACCACCCAGCGGGCAGAGAACCATTTTGTGGGCGTCAATTCCGGCATCATGGACCAGTTCATCAGCGTCATGGGCCAGGCGGACCACGCCCTGCTCATCGACTGCCGCAGCTTGGACTTCCAGCTGATCCCCTTCCCAAAGGGCGCGGCGCTGGTCATCGGCAACACCAGGGCCAGCCGTTCCCTGGCCGGCAGCGCCTATAACCAACGCCGCTCCGAATGCGAAGCCGGGGTGGCCGCCCTCAAAACCGTCCTCCCCGCCATCACCGCCCTGCGGGATGTGACCAGCGCCCAGCTTGAAGCCCACAAAGATCTGCTGGACCCGGTGGTCTATCGCCGCTGCCGCCATGTGATTGGCGAAAACGAGCGGGTGATCGCCACCACTCAAGCCCTGGCCGCCGGGGATCTGGTGCGGGTGGGCGAGCTGATGAACGCCAGCCACGCCAGCCTGCGGGACGACTACGAAGTCAGCAGCCCGGCCTTGGACGTGATGGTGGATGCCATGCGCAGCGCGCCCGGCGTCCTGGGTGCCCGGTTGACCGGGGCCGGGTTTGGCGGCTGCGCCGTGGCCCTGGTCTCCGCCGGGGGCGAGGAGGCCGTCTCCAACGCCATCTATCACCACTACCCCCAAGCCACCAGCACCTGGCCCGATGTCTACATCAGCTCCCCCAGTGTCGGGTCGAGGGTAATGGAGATTCGGTTTTAGGGAGAGAGATAGAGATTGGAGATAGAGATAGAGATAGAGATAGAGATAGAAATAGCCGCCAATCACCCGATCTCTATCTCAACTCTCTATCTCTATCTCCCTCCGCCACACGAAAGCCACACGCATGACCGCCCGCCCAATGACCGATCTGGATCTGAATACGGTAGTAGAGCAGTGCCGACGAGAGGCGAAGGTGGACCGCGCCCAGGAATTGGGCTATTGCTTTGAGCTCTTCCGCCGGGCCTTGGAGGATCGGTTGGATGGGGCGTGGGCGGCCATCGAGGCCCAATATGGACGGCTGATCCTGACCTGGCTTTATGCCACGGCCAAAGGGTCGCCCTTGGACCCGGAAGAGGCCGACGAGCTGAAGATGCAGGCCCTGGCCAAGTTCTGGCGCACCCTCACCCGGCGGCCCATGCATCTGGCCTCCCGGTTCGAGCATGTGGGCGGGCTGCTGCGCTATCTGCACCAGTGCGCGGTGACCACGGTGCTGGATCAACGACGCAAGGATCAACGCTATGCGCGTCTGCAAGAGCGGGTGGAAAAAGAGCGCTCCGTCCTGGCCTACCAACCCGCCCCGGACCACGACACTCTGGATCGGGTCTATCGCCAGGATCGCGTGGAAACAATCTTCGCCTGGTTTCGCCAAGAGGTGACAGACCCCCAAGAGCAACTGCTTTTGCACCTCTCCTTTGAACAAGACATGACCCCGGCCCAGATCGCCCAGACCCACCCCAACCATTTCGCCGATGTCAACGAAGTGCGCCGCATCAAAGAGCGCGTGTTGAAACGGGCCAAGCGGGCTTTTGTGATGAGTAATGAGTGATGAGTAACGAGTAATGAGTGGAACCGTTGACCCCCTCTAGCCCCCCGGTCCCCAATTCTAAGAGAGGTCGTGGACAGTTCCACCCATCACTCATTACTCATCACTCATTACTCATCACTTCCCCCCGTGGCGGAACCTGCCCCTGCCTTGCGTTGAGTGACACAGCACCAGTATCGCCTCCCCCATGACTACATGGGCTACCCCGCGAGGGTATCAATCGAAGGGCAGGAACGATGAACACTCGGAAAAACCAAACAATGACCTACTGCATTGCCCCCACCGAAATCCAAAGTGGCGATCTGCTGGCCTATGTTGATGGCGCGGCCTCGGCCCAGGTGGCCGATCACCTGGGCCGCTGTGCGGCTTGCCGGGCGGATGCCGCCGCCCTGGCCGCGCTGGATGTTGAGCTAGGGGCCGTCCTCTTCCGCATCACCTGCCCGCCCACGGAGGATCTGCTGGCCTATCAGGTCAACCTGCTGGGCACGGGCGAACATGCCCAGATCCGGCTGCATCTGCACACCTGCCTCCACTGCCAGGCGGAGGTGGCTGAGTTGGCCGCTGTGCCCCTGGTCGCCAAGACCGAAAGCCTGCCCGCCCGTTTGATGGGGGCGGGCAAGCGTTTGCTTGACGCCGTGTTGCTCATGCCCGTCGCCCAACCAGCCTTGCAACGGCGGGGGCATGAACTGAACAGCCTGGTTTATCAAGCCGGCCCCTTTCAGATCATCCTGGCCAAGGTGCCGCCTGTGGTGGCCGAGAACATCTGGCAGATCGAGGGCCAGCTTCTGGATGCCCAAGGACCGGGCGAAAGCAACGACCTGGCGGAGCTGCTCAACCGGGGCGAGATCCACGTCACCCTGTTGCGAGAGAACCCCGCTCCCACGTCCACACCCACGCCCGTGGCCCAGGACAGGGTGGACGATCTGGGCTTCTTCCTCCTGGAAGGGGTGGAGTCGGGCACCTTTGTACTCCAAATCGACACCCCCACCGCCACCATCCGCCTGGCCGACTTCAGGATTCCATGATTGATTCTCCGGCGGATCTGGAATTTGACGAGCAGGTGGCAACAAAGCTGATGACCGCTTACGGTCAGCCCACTTTCCCCGCCGTGCTGGCCGATCTGCGCCCCCACCTCACCATTGAGATCATCCGTGTCCTGGCCCGCCGGGTCAGCGCGGAGCTGTTGCGCAACGCCCACCGGGCCTTGGAGATCGCCCTGACCACCCAGGCCGCGGCCCAGGGGATGGCTTCCCCCACGGCCATCGCCCTGGCCGATTGGGTGCAGGGCAACGCCCTCTTCTACCTTTCCCGCTACGACGAAGCCCTGGATGCCTATCAGCGCGCCGAACGCATCTATGCCCAGCAAGGCCAACAGCGCCGAGTGATCGGTCTGCGCATCAGCCAGGTGGGGGTGATCCAGGAGATGGGCGACTATCGGGCCGCCCTGGCCCTGGCCCAAGAGGCCCGCACCCAATGTCTGGCCTTGGGTGATGAGGCGTGGGGCGAGTTGGCAATCTTGGAGATGAACGTGGGATCCGCCTGGCAACAGTTGGGCGAACCGGCCCAGGCCCTGGCCGCCTATGAGCGGGGCCGGGCGCTCTTTGTGACCCTGGGCGATCAAGTGCAGACCGCCCGCATGGAGATCAACCGAGCCAATGTGTTGGAGGAGATGGACCAATTTGATCGGGCCGAAGCTTTGTTGCTGGACGCCCGCACAGTCCTGGCCCAGACCGAACAGCATCAAGAAGTGGCCCGGGCCGACCTCAACCTGGGGCGGCTGGCCTATCGCCGGGGCCAATATCAGAGCGCCCTGCACCGGTTGGAGGAGGCCCGCAGCGGCTTCGCCGCCATCCCCAACCCCACGGATGTGGCCCTGGTCGATCTCTACCGCTCCTTCGTCTACCGGGAACTCAACCTGCTCCACGAAACCATCACCCTGGCCGGTCAGTCTTTGCGCCGTTCCGCCACCCGCTGGCAGCAGGCCCAGGCTTTGATGGTTCAGGGGGTCGGCTATCAGCGCCTGGGCATCTTCCCCGAAGCGGATCGGCTGTTGGCCAAGGCCCGACGGCTGCTCTATCAGCAAAAAGCCCATGCGCGCATCCACCTGCTGGACGCGGATCGGGCACAGCTTGCCCTGGCCCAGGGACGACCCCAAACCGCCCGCCGTCTGGCTCGCCGGGTGGCCGCACAAATTGACCCCGCGGCCTGGCCCAGCTTGGCCGCCCGTCTGCATCTGATCCAGGCCCGATCCTTGCTGGCCGAGGATGCCTCCTCCGCCCAGGCCGCGGTCCAGGTGCAGAGCGCCCTGGCCATCCTGCAACGTCACCCCTTGGCGGATCTGAGCATCCAGGCCCATCATCTCCAGGCCCAGATCCACGAGCAACAGGGTGAGTTGGCCCTGGCCTGCCAGGAATTGCGCACGGCTATCCAAGGCGTGGAAAATCTGCGCGCCCGGCTGCCCGTGGACGAATTTCAGATGGGCTTTATGGAGGACAAGCTGCCCCTGTACGCTGACCTGATCCGGCTCAATCAGCGCATGGGCACCCCGGATCAGGTCTTCTTTGCGCTCAACTTGGCCGCGTCCGCCCCCTTTTCCCACTTGGGCCCCGTCACCGACACCGGGACCAGGGTGTTCACCCCAGCGGATCGCCATTTACAAAATCAAATACAGACTTTGCGCGAGCAGTGGCATTGGGTGCAAACCAAGTTGGAGCGCCCCTTTGATGTCACGCATCCCGGCCGCCAGAGCGAGGATGAAGATCTGCCCAAGCGTCTGGCCCATGTGGAGGAGCGCCTGGCCGAACTGACCCGCCGCCGCCAAGTGCGCCGCAATCTGGGGGACACCGCGCCCTCCCCTGCCGGGCTTGTGCCCCTGGTGGATTTGGGCAAACAGGCGCAGGATTTTGCCCGCCGCTTGCGCGCCAGCCTGCAAGCGGACGAGCTATTGCTCCACTTTTTTGTGACCCAAGGCGTCTTTCATGTGGTGGTGGTAAGCCAAACCCAGACCCATTTGGTCTCGGATTTGGTGCCAGAAGGGGCCTTGCTGCGCCTGTTGCGGGCTTGGCGTTTTCAGATGGAGCATGTGAGCAGCCGGGGTGGCAACGAGGGCATGGGCACCGTGACCGCCCTCCTCTCCCGCCTCCACGCCGCCCTCATCGCCCCCGTTGCCAACCAGATGGCCGGTCGCAAACGGGTCTATCTGCTCCTCCCCCCCGGCTGGCATGATCTGCCTGTGGCCGCTTTTTACGATGGAAAAGAACACCTGGTCGCGCAGTATGAATTTGTTCACCTCTCTGCGCCGGATGTGTTGTTGCACCCGGTGGCCCCAGAACCGGATCAGAATTCTGGCCCTGGTCAGGCCCTCATCCTGGGCTATAGCGATGGGGGGCGTCTGCACCACTCCCCCGCAGAGGCCAGACAGGTGGCCGCCACCTTGGCCCCGGCCCTGTCCACCCATGTGCTGGTGGAGGAGGCCGCCAGCATGGCCGCCTTCCGCCAGGCCAGCCGATCCTGCACCCTGCTGCACCTGGCCACCCACGCCACCTTTCGCCCGGACAACCCCCTCTTCTCGTGGATGCGTCTGGCCGACGCCCGCTTGACCGTGGCGGATCTCTACGAGATCTCCCTGCCTATGCGCCCCCTGGTGGTACTCAGCGCCTGCGAGACCGGGCGGGGAGAGCCAAGGGGTGGCGGGTTGCTGGGCATGGGCCGGGGCTTCCTGGCCGCCGGGGCCACGGGGCTGGTGGTCAGCCTGTGGAAGGTGGCGGATCAGGCCTCCGCCAATCTCATGGTTGATTTTTACGCCCATCTGGTTCAAAATAGACTCACCCAGCCCGGCACCGCCTTGCGGGCGGCCCAACTCCAGGCCATGCAGCGCACCCCCCACCCGTTCACCTGGGCCGGATTTATCAACATCCAAGGGTAAGATCGGTCCCCCGTTCGGTTGAACTCACGTTGAAGCCTGTCTGCGAACCTCCCCGTTCTTCGTTGAGTGAGTCAAAGATCCGTTCCAGCGCGTTCTGGTCAACCACACCCAAGGAGTCATCCCATGTCTCTCTCTACCATAATTCCAAGCCGCCCCCATCTTTTGCCGAGCCGATTTGCTCGTCTGGCCACGGTATTGGCTTTGACGATCCTGTTGTTCATCCTTCTGCCTGCGGCTATCCTGGCCCAGAGCGACGCACCGGTTGCCGATCTGGGCGTTGATCCCGCGGATGTCTCCGGCCACAACTGCGGCGGCGTCGTTAACCCGGATCGGGCGAGCTTCGGCCTGGACCCGAACGGCCCTTTTAGCGTTCTCGATCTGGGCGGGGATGCCAATGCGCCCCTGGCCCAGTGTGACGTGGGCTGCTACAAAGGGCACATCGGCGTACTCTACCGGGGAGAGAACAGCGTCTATACCCTGACCGTGCGCAACGAAGGCGCGGTCTATGTCCATGCCCCCCTGGTCGTGACCGACACCCTGCCCGTGGGACTGAAGTATGGCGGGTTTGAGGGCAGCGGTTGGACATGCCGCCTGATCACCGGCCAGAGCGAGGGCGGGGAGGTGGTGTGCGAATACAAGAACGATCTCCAGGTCGGTGAGGAACGCAGCGTGCGGGTTTATGTGACCGTGGAGCAGACCGCCACCGCCCTGATCACCAACCGGGCGCGCATTAGCGTCTACGGGGATCTCAACCCCAACAACGACGAAGCCCAAGTCCCCGCGGATGTCTACTATCGGGCCGACCTGGGAGACGCGCCGGACAGCCTGGACAACCATTTCGGCCTCACCAACACGGCCTATGCCGGGGTGCCGGGCCGCTTCCCCACGGTCTGGGATCTGCCCGCCAGCGCGCCGGCCAGTGCGGCCAGCGGTCCTCTGCACCAGGATCCCCGCATGGCCTGGCTGGGGCTGCGGGTGACCATCGAACCCGAGGCCGACCGGGGACCGGACCAGGATATGGGCAACAATATCCTCAATGGGGGCGCGGATGTGGCCGACCAGGACCAGGGCGACGACGGCTGGCTCAACCGGGAGATGGCCTTCCAAGATTGCCGGGAAGCCTCCCTGACCGTGCGGGTGGCCAAGCAGCCCAACGCCCAGCCTGGTCGTCTCTATCTCAACGTCTGGTTTGACGGCAACCGGGATGGGGACTGGTCCGATGCCAAGTCCTGCCCGCCGCCAGTTACCGGGGGCCAGACCTTTGCCTCCGAGTGGATCGTGCGGGATCATTTGATCGACACCAGTCTGATTACGGCGGGCTTCCAAGATTTTACCGTGCCCACTGGGTTGGTGATGGACGATAAACTTGGCGAGCAAGCCTGGGTGCGCTTCACCTTGAGTGAACAGAAGGCCGTGTGGGTGCAGGGTCAAAACTATGGCGATGGCCGGGGCCCCAGACATCCCGCCGTCTTTGCCCTGGGCGAGACCGAGGACTATCTGCATCTGCCCGGCGACCAGCCCCAGATTGAGCTGCACAAAAGCCTCCTGGCCAACCAGAACGGCGAGACGGCCCAACTGCTCGACTATACCGTCCTGCCCGGCGAGGAGCTTTTCTACAGCCTGGATCTGGCCAATTTGGACCAGAAATTCTATCAAGTCCTGATCACCGATACCCTGCCCACCGGGGTGATCGCCACGGGTGTGACCACCCAAAACGGCGCGGCCTCTATTGTGGATGATGGGCGCAAAGTGATCTGGCGGACGGACTTGGGCGGCAACACGGAGGCGACTTCCATGCGTCTGCTGATCCGGGCCAAAGTCTCGGATCAAGTGGGCTGCGACGACATCCTGATCAACCGGGCCATTTGGAGCAGCCAGGGTGCCATCGGTACCAGCAATCCGGTCACGGTCATGCTGGCCTGCCGAGATCTGGGGGACGCGCCGGACAGCACCAACCACTTCTCCGCCACGGGCAGCGGGACCATGACCGTGGAAGGTGGCCTCCCCGCCCGCTTCCCCACCGTGGCCGATGGACCGGGCGCACCGGGGCCGTATCACCGGCTGGCCCTCCCCTTCCACCTGGGCCGGGCGGTCAGCCTGGAAAGCGAGGCCGACACTGGGCCGGACACGGACGGGGCCAACAACATCCAGCCCCCCATCAACCTGGCCGACCAGGATCGCCACGACGACGGGCTGGATCTGGCTTCAGCCAGCTTCACCCACTGCAAACCCGGCGCACTCAAGGTGCAGATCTTCATCTCGCCCCTGGCCCTCACCCTCCTGGCCGAGACGGAGAAGGTTGGCTATCTCAACATCTGGCTGGACAGCAACCGCAACGGCAGTTGGGGTGATGTGGACGCCTGCGGTCTGGGCGGCCCCAGCCTCTTCGACACCCCGGAACACATCGTTATCGACCACCCGGTGGACGCCGTCACCCTGGGACCGGGGCTGCACACTTTGGTCATCCCCACCAGCGGGCCGGTCTCCTGGCCTGCGGAGAGGGCGGACAGTTCGGCCTGGCTGCGGGTCAGCCTCAGCGAACGTCCTTCCGAAAAGGGGGTCGGGGGCTATGGCGACGGGCATGGTCCTTTGGGTGGTTTCCTGCTTGGGGAGACCGAGGACTACTTGATCCTGCCCGTGGACCAGCGCCAGCCGGATCTGGTGGTGCGCAAACAGGGGCGCATTCTACCCCAACTTGGTAGTGTGGTTTCTGCGGGAGAAGACGGTGGAGGTGTGTGGCGGATCCGTTGGATTGTGGACTATGCCAACGTGGGTAGCGCAGACGCGGTCAACGTGCATGTGGCCGACAAGTTTGAAGTCCCCCAAAGTCTGGTCAGCGAGCGCAGTGTGCCTGCTTTCCCCGCCACCCAGCCCGCCGCCCAGTACCTCGACTATACCCTGGGCACCCTTGGCGTGGGCAAGACCGGTGTCATTCTGATCTCCACCCATGTCATCGCCTCGACTACCCCGCCGGGAACCATTCTGACCAACACCGTCCGCATCACCAGCGACACGCCGGACGCCAACCCGAACGACAACCTGCGCACGGTCACGCTTACCGTGCCATTGCTACCCCCGGTCATCACCTATCCCATCCCCGGCACGGTCTGCGATGGCATGTTGAAAGTCGTGGGCCGGGCCTACCCCAACACGAACGTGGATATCTACATTAACAGTTTTCTCGCTGGCACGGCCAAGGCCGACGGCCTGGGCCATTGGGCCTACGACGGTTACTTCACCGACGGGGACAACACCCTCTATGCCGTGGCCCGCTTCGGCGGTCTGACCAGTTCGCCCTCGCCCACGGTGCTGGTCAAGGTGGACCACAGCCTGAGCTGGAGTCCCATGAGCCTCACCTTCAGCGACCCGGCCGGAAGTGCCCGCACGCCCAAGGGGCCGGATGGCCGCACGGACGCCACGGGCTGGCAGATCTTCCTGCGACCTGGGCAGACCTATACGGTCAGCGTCACCCTCTGCTGCGGCGCGGGGGACGGGGTGGTGGCCCTGACCTTGACCGACGGCAGCGAGATCCCCCTCACCGACCCGGACAAGGATAGCGTCTATACGGGCGTCTTCACCACATCCACCGACAAGCCGGTCAGCGGCAGCATGAAGCTGTGCGTCACCTGCGCCAAGATCAAAATTTGCTCCGACGGCACGGTGCTGATCGATCCCGAAGGGGTGATCTACGATCTGACCACGGGCAAGCCCATCCCCTTATCTGTGGCGACCTGTTTCCAGGCCCAAAGCGACGGGACGGGTGTGGGCGGGGCCGCGATCTTCAGCCAATGGGCCGCCGCGGACTTTGGCCAGATCAACCCCCAAACCACCGGGGATGACGGCTATTTCAGCTTCTTCACCCCCGCCGGTACCTTCCGGGTGGAGGCGTGGGGACAGGGTTATCAGCCCTATCGCACAGAGGATCTGGTGGTGGTGGATACGCCGGTAGAGCGCAACATCCCCCTCACCCCACTGGTGGAAAAAAAGGCCGACTATGTGATCAGCGTCGGCCCCAACGGTTTTGACCCGGCGGTGCTGACCGTGCCTGCGGGTAGCATCATCGAGTGGGTGAATGTGGACAGCGGCGAACACACCAGCACCAGTTTTACCCTTAATCCCACGGCCAGCCGTGCCGAAGCCAATGCACCCACCTTCGCGCCGATGGCTAGCTGGGACAGCGGTCTCCTGGCTGGGGGCGAAAGCTACAAGCATCAACTGGACACCGTGGACACCTACACCTATGCGGATGGCGCGTCGCCCATTCACCAGGCCACCATCATCGTCACCCAGGCCCAACCGGCGCAAAACCTTGTCTATCTGCCTCTGGTGCGGCGGTAGGGGCCAAACCAAGAGGTCGGGCTTTTCCCAAAAGCTCGACCTCTTGGCTTGACCCTCCATCGCGTCCTGGGATGGTTTGACAACGGGAAAATGGCTGTGTTATTCTTTACCACATTCCCGGGCACCGGGCACATGCTTCTCTTAACTCGCCGCCTGTATCAGCCGAGCAAACCATGACCACCGCCAGCATCCAGCACGGTCAATCCCAGACCCGTAGCCTGACCCACAGCCAGCCGGCTGGGGATGTGATGCTGTTTGCCAACCCGCGTTCCCTGGGACGCGGGTTTTCTTTTGCCCAATTTTCCGGGCAATTTTGGTTTAGCTATTATTTTGGCGGCTTTACGAGCGCGTCCCGCGGGAAGAGCGAAAGGTGACCGGATCCCATCCGACCCCATTCACGCTACGAAAGCGAGGCGACGCCTAAGTCACCTCGCTTTTTTATTTGGGGGGCGAGGGGCGAATTGCGAGGGGCGGGCGTCGTTCAATCCAAAATCAAGAATCCACAATCCAAAATTCGAGGTTTTCCATGATCTGTCGAGGCATACGCGGGGCCACCACCGTGGCGGAGGATACACCCGATGAAATCTGGCGGGCGACGCGGGAGATGTTGGCCCTGATCATCCGCATCAACGGCGTGCGGGCGGATGATCTGGCCAGCGCCCTGTTTACCACCACGCCGGATCTGGTCTCCGCCTTCCCGGCCACGGCAGCCCGCCAGTTGGGGTGGATGGATGTGCCCCTCATGTGTGGTCACGAGATGGCCGTGCCGGGCAGCCTGCCCATGTGCGTGCGGGTGCTTCTGCATTGGAATACGGACAAATCGCCCCAGGAGATCCAACACGTCTATCTGGAAAAAGCCAAAAGCCTGCGCCCGGACAAGGCCGATTTACCCGAAATCGACATGCATGAACTGGAACGCTGGATCGACGAGCAGCTTGCAAGATGGGAAGCGAAGTAGAGGGTAGAGATAGAGGGTAGAGATAGAGGGTAGAGATAGAGGGTAGAGATAGAGGGTAGAGATAGAGGGTAGAGATAGAGGGTAGAGATAGAGGGTAGAGATAGAGATTGGGAGATTTGGCCGTTGTAATCTCCCAATCTCCCAATCTCCCAATCTCCCAATCACATAATCACATAATCACTCACAACCGGCCAAACACCTATGACCAATCAACCAATCAACCAATCAACCACCATCGCCTTCCAAGGCGAACACGGCGCCTACTCCGAAGAGGCCATCCGCCAGCACTTTGGGCCGGAGGTGATCACCCTGCCCTGTCGCACCTTTGAGGATATCTTTGAGGCGACCGAGGTCGGAACTGCTACCTTTGGGGCCTTGCCCGTGGAGAACTCCTTGGCCGGCAGCATCAACAAGGCCTATGACCTGCTCCTGGACCATGATCTGAAGGTCCACGGCGAGATCCTGCTGCGGGTGCGGCATAATTTGCTCACCATCCCCGGCAATGGGGAGAGCATTGTGCAGGTGCGCAGCCATCCCCAGGCCCTGGCCCAGTGCGAGGGATACCTCAACCGCCGGGGCTTCAAGGCCATTCCCTGGTATGACACCGCAGGCAGCGCCAAGGAGTTGGCCGAGAACCCGGAACCGGGCATCGGCGTGATCGCCAGCCGTCTGGCCGCCCAGCACTATGGGTTGGAGATTGTGGAAGAGGGCATCGAGGATCTGCGCCACAACTACACCCGCTTCTTCGTCATCGGCAAAGGGGAGGCCGACCCCGCGGGCGCGCTCAAGACCTCCCTGGTTTTCGCCGTGCCCGACACCCCCGGCTCGCTCTACGGCGCGTTGAGCGAGTTCGCCAACCGCAAAATCAACTTGGTGAAACTGGAGAGCCGCCCCCGGCGCAACCGTCCCTGGCATTATGTGTTTTATCTGGATTTTCAAGGCCACTGGCAGGATCCTCAATCCAGCGAGGCCATCGTCGGTCTTCTCAATCGAGCCGCTTTCGTCAAACTGCTGGGCAGCTACCCCGCCGGCATCCAACCGGAGGCGGACGGGGAGATGAGCCAGACGGCATTGTTGCAGATTTGATCTGTCGAGTATCGTGTATCGAGTGTTTTGTGGGATGAGTAGTCGTCAGCACAATGGGGACATTCAGGGCTGACGAGTGCTTATCCCACACAAAAATACTCGATACACGACACTCGATACCCTCCCCCTTATTCGGAAAGTTATCCTCAAAGGAGCAAGTCAATTATGGTCGTTATCATGAAACCCGATGCCACCGCCGCCGAGATCGGCGCGGTGATCCGCAAGGCCGAGCAGTTCGGCTGCAAGACCCACCCCATCTACGGCGACAGCCAGACCGTGGTGGCCCTGGTGGGGGATCTGACCCATGTCACCCGGGAACTGTTTGACGCTATGGCCGGGGTCATGCGCACCGTGCGTATCCAGGAGCCGTACAAGCTGGCCGGGCGCACCAGCCATCCCCACGACACCATCATCGAAGTGGGCGAAGGGGTCAACATGGTGCGCATCGGCGGGCCGGAGGTGGTGGTGATGGCCGGGCCGTGCAGCGTGGAGAGCCGCAGCCAGATCTTGGAGACCGCCCACGCGGTCAAGGCCGCCGGGGCCAGGATTCTGCGGGGCGGCGCGTTCAAACCCCGCACCAGCCCCTACGATTTTCAGGGCATGGGCTTGAAGGGGCTGGAATATCTGGCCGAGGCCAGGGAGCAGACCGGGCTGCCCATCATCACCGAGGTGATGACTGTGGAGACCGTGCAGATGGTGGCCGAATACGCGGACATCATGCAGATCGGTGCCCGCAACATGCAGAATTATGGGCTGCTCCAGGCCGTGGGCCGCACCAACCGCCCGGTCATGCTCAAACGGGGGATCAGCGGCACCATCAAGGAACTGCTTATGTGCGCCGAGTATATTTTGAGCAATGGCAACTACAACGTGATCCTGGCCGAGCGGGGCATCCGCACCTACGAGACCGCCACCCGCAACACCTTCGACCTCAACGCCGTGCCCGTCCTCAAACAGGCCAGCCACCTCCCCGTCCTGGCCGACCCGGCCCACGGCACGGGCAAATGGGAGCTGGTCGCCCCCATGGCCAAGGCCGCCGTCGCCTGCGGTGCGGACGCCATCATGATCGAGGTCCACCCGGACCCGGACTCGGCCCTCAGCGACGGCCCCCAAAGCCTGAAGCCCGCACGCTTCGCCACCCTCATGGACGAACTGCGTCTGGTGGCCAAGGCCGTGGGCCGGCACATGGTGGACGCACCGACCCAGGCCGAACCGACGCCGGTTTTGGCTGTCAACGGAGTTAGGTAAGAGATTATCGAGTATCGTGTATCGTGTATTTTGTGGCCAGAGGACTCGTCCGCGCGATGGGAACCTACATAGCTGACGAGTTCTCGTCCCACAAAATACACGATACACGATACACGACACTCGATACAAGACATTCACCACGAAAAGGAACCAAACCATGATCATCGTCATGAAACAGAACGCACCCAGCCGAGACATCGAGACCGTCGTGCGCCGGGTGGAGGAATTGGGCTTCAAGGTTCATCTGAGCCGGGGGGAAGCCCGCACCATCGTCGGCGTCATCGGCGCGGATGATCATCTGATCCAACAAGACAGTTTCGAGGTGATGCCCGGTGTGGAGAAGACCGTGCGCATCATGCAGCCCTTCAAGGTGGCCAGCCGGGATTTCAGCCAAGAAAAGACCGTCATCACCGTGCGCGGCCAAAGCATCGGCGGCAATCGGATCGCCGTCTTTGCCGGGCCGTGCAGCGTGGAGAGCCGAGAGGGGATCATCGAGACCGCCCACGCCGTCAAGGAGGCCGGGGCCAACTTCCTGCGCGGCGGCGCGTTCAAGCCCCGATCCAGCCCCTACGCCTTCCAAGGGCTGGGCGAAGAGGGGCTGCGCTATCTGGCCGAGGCCAGGGAGCAAACCGGTCTGCCCATCATCACCGAGGTGATGACGCCCGACGAGGTGGAACTGGTGGGCGATTACACGGATATTTTTCAGGTGGGGGCGCGCAACACCCAGAACTACTCGTTGCTCAAGGCCTTGGGCAAGACGAATATCCCCGTCTTCCTCAAACGGGGCATCAGCGGCACGATTCAAGAGCTGTTGATGAGCGCCGAGTATATCCTGAGCAACGGCAACATGAACGTCATGGTCTGCGAACGGGGCATCCGCACCTACGAAACCTACACCCGCAACACCTTTGACATCAACGCCATCCCGGCCCTGCAACAGCTCACCCACCTGCCTGTGATCGCCGACCCGGCCCACGGCACGGGCAAATGGGATCTAGTCCCCGCTGTGGCCAAGGCCGCCGTCGCCGCCGGCGCGGACGGCCTCATGATCGAGGTCCATCCTGACCCGGCCAAAGCCTGGTCCGACGGTGCCCAAAGCCTCACCCCCGACCACTTTGTCAAGCTGATGAAGGAATTGCGCTTGGTCGCCGAGGCGGTGGGGCGGACGATTTAGTATCGAGTGTCGTGTATCGAGTATTTGTGTGGGATCAGAATTCGTCAGCGCAATAGGCACCCAAAGGGTTGACGACTCCTCCACCCACAAAAAATACTCGATACACGACACTCGATAACCAACCACAATCAACCAATCAACAGATCAACCACTATGCCCAAACCTCTCTCCGACTGTCGCGTCACCGTCATTGGCCTGGGGCTGATGGGGGCCAGCCTGTGTATGGATCTGGTGCGCCACAAGCTGTGCCGGGAAGTGCGGGGCGTCACCCGCAGCGCGGACGGTGCCCTGACCGCCTTCTTCGCCGATGCCGTGGACCAGGCCACCACGGACCTGACCACGGGTGTGGCCGGTGCGGACATCGTCATCCTGGCCACCCCCGTGCGCACCATCGTGGACATGCTGGCCGAGGTCGGGCCGATCCTGTGGCCGGGCACCCTGATCATGGACATGGGCAGCACCAAGAGCCACGTCTGCGCAGCCATGCAGAATCTGCCCCCCGGTCTCCAGCCCATCGGTGGCCACCCCATGACCGGCAAAGAGACCGCCGGTTTCGGCGCCGCCGAGCCGGATCTCTACAAAGATGCCACCTGGGTGCTCTCCCCCCTGGCCCGCACCGGCCCGGAAGCCCTGGCCCTGGCCACAGAACTGGTCACCGCCGTCAAAGCCCGCCCCGTGGTCCTGGACCCAGTCCGCCACGACCGATTGGTCGCCGCCATTAGCCATTTGCCATTTGTTTTGGCCAGCACCTTGGTCCACACGGTGATGGCGACCGGGATGGACGATGACCGGGTCTGGCAACTGGCTGCCGGGGGTTTCCGAGACACCAGTCGGGTGGCCGCTAGCGACACCCAAATGTTTTTGGACATCCTCGCCACCAACCGGGACGCGGTCCTGGCCCAGATCGACAGCGCCGCCCGCCACTTGGCCGATCTGCGATCCCTGATCGACAGCGGCGACGAAGAGGCCCTGCGCACAAAATTGGCTCAATCGCAAAAAGTGCGGGCGGGATGGAAAAAGAAGTAGTGTCGAGTATCGTGTATCGAGTATTTTGTGGGTCAAGATCTCGTCAACCACATAGGCCCCCATCGCGCTGACCTCTCCTCATCCCACAAAAATACTCGATACACGACACTCGATACCCAACTCAACTTAATCAATCAACCAATCAACAAAATCAACCAACCACCTATGCCAAACACCCTAATCATCACAAACACCTCCCCCCTGCGCGGCCATTGCAGCGTGCCGGGGGACAAATCCATCAGCCACCGGGCCGTGATCTTTGGCAGCATCGGTGACGGCGACACCATCATCCGCGGCTTTTTGGACGGGGGCGACTGCCGCTCCACGGTCCACGTCATGCGCTGCCTGGGCGTGGAGATCCTCGAACATACCCCCACGGACTTGACCGTGCGGGGCCGGGGCATCGACGGTCTGGTCGAGCCGACGGACGTCCTCGACTGCGGCAACTCCGGCACCACCATGCGTTTGCTCACAGGACTGCTGGCCGGGCAAGCCTTCTCCAGCGTGCTCAACGGCACCTCCCAGATCCGGGGACGGCCTATGGATCGGGTGGTCAAACCTTTGCGCAGCATGGGCGCAGTGATTTTGGGGCGGAAAAACGGCCGCTTCGCCCCCCTCTCCCTCAGCGGCGAGGGGCTGGACGGCGGCGGACTCCACGCCATCGACTACCCCATGCCCGTGGCCAGCGCCCAGGTCAAGAGCTGTCTGCTCTTGGCCGGGCTGTACGCCAAGGGCCTGACCATCGTGCGCGAACCGGGACCGGCCCGAGATCACACGGAGCGCATGTTGCGGGCAATGGGCGCGCCCATCAAAGTCTGGGGCAACACCCTGCACAGCGAACGGCCCCAAACGCCCCTCAAGCCCCTCAATTTGACCATCCCCGGCGACATGTCCTCGGCGGCCTTCCTGATCGCGGCCGCGGCCCTCGTGCCGGGCAGCCACATCACCATCCGCGGTGTGGGGGTCAACCCTACCCGCACGGGCTTGGTGGACGCCTTGCAGGAGATGGGCGCGCAGATCCGCTACCTCAACCCCCGGGATGAGAGCGGCGAACCCGTGGCCGATGTGGAGATCCAAGCCAGCGACCTGCGGGGCATGACCTTCGGCGGCAGCCAGATCGTCACCATGATCGACGAACTGCCCACCCTGGCCCTGGCCGCCACCCAAGCCCACGGACGCACGGTCATCAAAGACGCCCAGGAATTGCGGGTCAAAGAGACCGACCGCATCGCCACGACGGTCCAAGAACTGCGCAATTTGGGGGCCAAAATTGAAGCCACGCCTGACGGCATGATCATCGACGGCCCCACGCCCCTCTTTGGTGGGCATGGGGACAGTCATGGGGACCACCGTTTGGCTATGGCTCTGGCGGTGGCTGGGCTGATCAGCGCTGGCCCCATTACCATTCACAATGCTGAAGTCACTGCGGATAGTTTTCCGGGGTTTGCGGGTACCCTTCGGGTTTTGGGGGCTTCGGTGGACGGGGTGGACGGGGTGGACGGATGACAATCAACAAATCAACCAATCAACAGGAACTCACGGCGAGTACAAAACTCGTCGGCCTGATCGGTTGGCCTGTGGGCCACAGCATCAGCCCGGATATGCACAATGCGGCTTTTGCCCGGCTGGAGATGGATTGGCGGTATGTGGGGTTGCCCGTCTCGCCCCAGCCACCGGCGCGGATTGGCGAGGCTGTGTTGGGCATTCGGGCTTTGGGGTTGAGGGGGGCCAATGTCACCGTTCCCCACAAGCAGGCGGTGATGCCTTTTCTCGATGACTTGACCCCGGCGGCCAGAGCCATTGGTGCCGTCAATACGATCTTGGTGGTGGACGATGAACTGATCGGGGACAATACGGACGCCCCCGGCTTTATCGCCGACCTGCATGAGCAGGGGGTGGCGGTGACGGGGATGTCGGCGTTGGTGCTGGGGGCGGGCGGATCGGCGCGGGCCGTGGTCTATGGACTGGCGGACACGGGGGCCAAGGCCATCACCATCCTCAACCGCAGCCGGGACCGGGCCGAGACCCTGGCCGACGAGATGGCGGAGCTTTTCCCCGACTGCATCTTCCGCACCGGCCTGCTGCCCGACGACATCCCCGACGCCAACGCGGACGCCGACCTGGTGGTCAACTGCACCTCCGTGGGCATGACCCCCTACGCCGAGGAGATGCCCTGGGACGAGGAGACCGAGTTCTCCCCGGATCAGGTGGTCTACGACCTGATCTACCGCCCCGCGGTCACCCGGCTGCTGCAAATGGCCGCCGCGGACGGGGCCACCACCATCGGCGGTCTGGGCATGTTGATCTGGCAAGGGGCCTTGGCCTTCGAGCGCTTCACCGGCCAAGAGGCCCCGGTCGATCTCATGCGGGCGGCAGCCCTGCGGGCTGTGGACGGCGGGTAGGCTGGATGAAGACAGAAAGCAGACGGATACCCAGCCACGCCTTCCCAGCTTCCTCCAACTCTGGCTAACTTTTCTGGTTCTCTGGGATCTCAGGGGGTCAAGCCACGTCCCCGGCACTCGCCACAACTCGTTTCATGTTCGAGACTTTTGGTGGCGAGTGCCGGGGACGTTCACCCCATGAAATCCGGTTGAACCACTTATTTCTACCGTACCAGGACGCCCACAGAAAGGATCTCACCCATGTGCCGCAGCATTACCCAACTCCGCACGCCAGACGGCCCGGCCACCGAAGCCGAGATCCAGGCCGCCGCCCTCCAATTTGTCCGCAAGGTCAGCGGCTATCGCAAACCGTCCCGAGCCAACCAGGCCCCCTTCGACCAGGCCGTGGCCGAGATCGCCGCAGTCACCCAACGCTTGCTGGCCAACCTCAACACCGCCTGAAACGGAGACCGCGCCCATGCCCACCGCCCACGTTAACGGCCTCGACCTCTTCTACGAAGAGATCGGCAGCGGCCCGCCCCTGCTCCTCATCCACGGCCTGGGATCCAGCAGCCGGGATTGGGAACTCCAGACCCAGACACCCCTCTTCGCCGCCACCCACCGGGTCATCATCTGTGACGTGCGGGGTCATGGCCGCTCGGCCAAACCGCCCGGCCCCTACAGCGTGCGCCTCTTTGCCGCAGATGTGGCCGCCCTTCTGCGCCACCTGGAGACTGGCCCCGCCACAGTCGTGGGCATCTCCATGGGCGGCATGATCGCCTTCCAACTGGCCGTAGACGCCCCGGATCTGGTGGCCCGCATGGTCATCGTTAACAGCGGCCCCGCCCTCGTCCTGCACACCTGGGGCGACCGTTTCAAAGCCTGGCAGCGGCTGGCCCTGGTCCAATTCCTGGGCATGGGCGGCATGGCCCGCTTCCTGGCCCCCCGGCTCTTCCCCCGACCCGACCAAGAGACAATCCGCCGCACCTTCATCCAGCGTTGGCTTGAAAATGACCACCGGGCCTACGTCTCCGCCCTGCGTGCCCTGTTGGGGTGGAGTGTCGTTGCCCACCTGTCGGAGATCCGCTGCCCCATCCTGGTCATCGCCGCCGACCAAGATTACACCCCCGTGGCCGTCAAAGCAGCCTACGTCGCCCAACTCCCCCAGGCCAAACTGATCGTGATCCCCGACTCCCGTCACGCCACCCCGGTGGACCAACCCGAAGCCTTCAACCAGGCCGTACTCGCCTTCTTGGCGTGCTGATCGAATAACCCCATTCTCCCTCGATAAACACAGAAATGGCCCGGCTTACTCCAGCCCGGCCATTTCTGTTTGCGTGAGAATAATCTCGCCCGCTGCCAAGTTCTCCGCCTGATGCTTGGGATTGCCGGACATGGGGATGGTGATCACCCTGGGCTGTTGGACCAGCCAGGCCAGGGCGATCTGATAGGGGGTGGCGTCGTGGGCCGTGGCGATTTGGGCCAGGGCGGGGTTGACCCGCAGGCGGCCTTCCTCCACGGGGGAATAGGCGGTGACCAGGATGTCGTTGGCCTGGCAATAGGCCACCACGCCATTTTTGACATAAGATCGATCCGTTAAACTATACGGCACTTGATTGGTGAGAATCGGCGTGGCGGACAGGGCTTGCGCCCGGCGCATGAGGGGCAGATCAAAGTTGCTCACCCCCAGATGGCGCACTTTGCCCTCGGCCACCAACTGATTGAGGGCGCGGAAGCCCTCTTCCAACTGCATCCCGGCCACGGGCCAGTGGATCAGATAGAGATCCAAATAGTCCATGCCCAGGCGGCGCAGAGTGCCCTCGCACGCCCGCAACGTCCGCTCATAGCTCAAATTGGACGGCAGCACCTTGGAGGTGATGAACAGCCCCGCCCGATCCACCCCGGCCTCTCGGATGGCCCGGCCCACCATGATCTCGGAGCGTCCGGACGCATACATCTCCGCCGTGTCGAAGTGGGTGTAGCCCAGATCCAAGGCCGAGCGCACCGCGGCCAGGGACCACGCATCCTGGCTGGGGTCGGCGCTGGAGTCGCCGCCGATCTTCCAGGTGCCAAAGCCGATCTTGGGGATGGTTTCAGTTTGCATAAGCTACGCTCCTTCCCGGAAGCGGGCGATCTGCGCCTTGGCTCCCAAAGTCATCAGCGCGGAATCCGAGCTGATGGTGATGAATTGATAGCCCAAGTCTCGGCAGAGGATGGCGTCCTCCACGGTGGCGCACCAAGTCCCCACGATTTTGCCCGCGGCCCGGGTGGTATCGGCGATGCGGGTGATGGCGTCCAGCAGCACAGGTTCGGTGATGGGCGGACCAAAGCGGCCCAATAAAGAGAGACCCAGGTCTCCTGGCCCCACAAAGACGCCGTCCAGACCCGGCACGCTTAAAATTTCATCTAAATTAGCCAGGGCCTCGGCGGTCTCCACCATGGCGAAGGTGAGGACGGTCTGGTTGGCGTTGACGGCGTAGTCGGCCCCGGCATAGACCACGGCCCGGGTGGGGCCGATGCTGCGATAGCCCAGGGGCGGATAGCGGCAGGCCCCCACAAAGCGCTCGCACTCGGCCCGGTTGTTGATCAACGGACAGATCACCCCATAGGCCCCGGCGTCCAGCAGGCGCTGGATCTGGAGGGGATCGTTCCACGATGCCCGCACCAGGGGCACCACATCCGTGGTGCTGATGGCCTGAAGCTGGGTCATGGCGCTCTCCACCGTGGAGAAGCCGTGCTGCATGTCGATGGTCACGCTCTGCCACCCGGCGTGGGCCATCACCTCCGCGGACCAGGAGTTGGGGATGGTGAGCCAGCCGTTCAGGGTCACCCCGCCGGCGGTCCACAGGGAGCGAAGCTTGTTTGGGCGCATGGGTTTGTTTCTCCTTTTTGGGTTAGTTGGCGCGAATAAGGTTTTGGGTAAATTTGTATTGATCACCACAGAGATCACAAAGATCACAAAGGAAAGAAGGTGTTTTCCTCTGCGAATCTTTGCGAATTCTCTGCGTCAGAGTCATGCCTGGATTTTTGCCGCCTGTCCTGTTTCCCCTACTCCCCACTGCGCATGTCGCCCAAGGTGTGGCGACTGAACGCTAGGTGGTCGAAGACCGCCGTACACCCCTCCCCAGTCGGCGATTGCACCGAGACCCCCACGCCGATCCCCGCTTCCCCAAGCTCGCCCAGGCTGAAATAGCGCACCATGTGCCAAATGACTCCATCCACGGAATAGTGGAAGCCAAAGGCATCCCCCATGCGCGCCACCCGCAAATAGACCTGGTTGCTGGGCATGACGACCGAATTGCAGTCGTCGGACAGCCCGCGGGTCACCACGGAGACCACGGTCGGCTCATCCAGGGGCGAAAACTCAAAACAGAGCTTGGCCCAGACATCCGGCCCGGCGTAGAGGATCAGCACCCCAGCATCAAACTTGGCCCGGAAGTCCACGATGACCCGGGCGCTGAACAGAAAGTCCCCGGCCACCTGGGCCAACAGCCGGGGCGAATTGTTGACCGGCGCATCCCCGCCGGGGGAGGTGAAGAGATCCGTCAGCGGTCCGGCGGTGGCGGTCAGCGCGCCGTCTTCCGTCTGCCATTCAACGGGCGGATGCGTCCACTGCATTTTACCCGGCATACCGGGGAGGATGGGTTGAGTCATAGGTGGCTCCTTTGGATTATTTTTTAGCTTAGTTTATCGGGTGAATGGGGTGATTTTGCCTGCGGCTTCTGCCCTCATGTTGACAGTCTGGGCGATGTGAGGTATCTTTTTATTATAGCACAAATGTTAATCCGTTGCACGGATGTGCATAATTTTGGAAAGGGAAGACCATGACAGATCAGGTTGTGATGGGCATTGATTACGGCACGGAAAGCGTGCGGGTCGGCATTTTCACCCTGGACGGCAGGCCGCTGATCTTCACGTCCGCGGCCTATCCCCTGCGCCATCCCCGGCCCGGCTGGGCGGAGCAGCGGGCGGACGAATGGTGGGACGCCCTGGTGATCGCCGTGCGCCGGGCCATGAGCGAGAGCGGCGTGGCCCCGGAGTCCATCATCGGCATCGGCACGGACGCCACCTCCTGCACGGTGATGGCCTTTGACGCCAACCACGACCCCCTGCGCCCCTGCCTCCTGTGGATGGACGTGCGCTCGGCGGATCAGGCGGCCCGCATCGCCCAATCCGGCCACCCCATGCTCAAATACAACGGCTTCGGCAATGTCTCCGCCGAATGGCTGCCCAGCAAGGCCCTGTGGATCAAGGAAAACGAGCCGGAAACCTATGCCAAGGCCAAATATTTTGGCGAAGCCATCGACTGGCTCACCTATCGCCTGACCGGGGAGTGGACCGGCAGCATCAACAACACCAGCATCCGCTGGTATTATGACCGGGACGAGGGCGGCTTCTCCCAGAGCTTTTACGACGGCATTGGTCTGGGGGATATTGTTGAAAAATTTCCCACGCGCATTTTGGATATGGGAGAGGTGGCCGGCGTCCTTCGCTCCGACGTTGCTGCCGAGTTTGGGCTAAACCCAGGCATTCCCGTAGCCCAGGGGGGCGCAGACGCCTTCGTGGCTATGGTGGGGCTGAATGTCTTGACCCCCGGCAAGATGGCCTTCATCACCGGCTCGTCCCACCTCATGCTGGGCCAGAGTGCCACCAAGTTTCACGCCAAGGGCATCTTTGGGACATACACCGACGCCGTCGTCCCCGGCCAATATACGGTCGAAGGCGGCCAGATCTCCACCGGCTCCGTGGTCAAATGGTTCAAGGAGAACTTCGCCGGCAAGGAGGCCGCCTTGGCCGCCCAGCGGGGCGTGGACACCTATACCGTCCTCAACGAGATGGCCGCCCAGATCCCTATCGGCTCCGAAGGGCTGGTAGTGCTGGACTATTGGCAGGGTAACCGCACCCCCTACGTGGACCCGGAAGCCCGGGGCATCATGCGGGGCTTCACGCTCAAGCACACCACGGGCCACCTCTTCCGGGCCATCATCGAAGGCATCTGTTATGGCTCCGAGCACATCTTCCGCACCTTCCGCCAAGAGGGCTACGAGTTGACCGAGTTGGTGGCCGCCGGCGGCCCCACCAAAAGCCCCCTGTGGATGCAGATCCACGCGGACGTGGCCAATGTGCCCATCCTCCTGACCGAAGTGACCGACGGGCCGTGTCTCGGTTCGGCCATCCTGGGGGCCGTGGCCGCGGGGGTCTATGCCGACACCCAATCCGCCGCGGACCAAATGGTGCGCGCCGCCGGACGTATCGACCCCAACCCCGACGCCCACGAACAGTACAAATTCTTCGTGGACCAATACATCGCCACCTATCCACCCTTGCAGGAAATGATCCACGAAACGGTGCGCCATGTCGCAAGTCAGTGACCGGGGATTAGGGATTGGGGATTGGGGATTGGGTGCCGATCCCAATCCCCAATCCCCAATCCCCACCCCCCACATAAGCCCCTCTATCCTGGCCGCGGACCAGATGCGCCTGGGCGAATTGGTGGCCCAGGCCCAGGCCGCGGGCGCAGATTCCCTGCACATCGACGTGATGGACGGCGGCTATGTGGCCAACTTTGCCTTCAGCCCCAAGACCGTGGCGGATCTGCGCCGGGTCACCTGTCTGCCCCTGCATGTGCATCTGGAGGTGGCCGACCCGGACGCCAGCCTCCCCCTCTTCGCCGAGGCGGATCTGATCATCGTGCAAGAGGACTGCACGCCGGATCTGGCCCGCACCTTGGCGGCCATCAAAACCCAGGGCGGCTTGGCCGGGGTGGCGGTCAACCCCAGCCGTCCGGTGGAAGATTTGGCTGGTTTCCTGCCCCAGGTCGATCTATTGTTGATCATGGCCGTCGAACCCGGCTTTGGGGGCCAGAGCTTTGATCGCCGTTCTTTGGACAAGGCCGCCTGGGCCAGCGCCTACCGCGCCGAGCATGATCTCACCTTCCCCATCGGCCTGGACGGGGGCGTGGGCGAAGAGACCGTGGCCGATGCCGTGGCCGCGGGCGTGGACTTCCTGGTGGTTGGCACGGGCATCTTCGATGTCAACCCCACAGGCGCGGCGGAAGACGAGCGAGTGGCCGCCAACATCCGCCACCTGCGAAGGTTGGCTGAAACCACTTAGTCTCGCTCCCACGCTCTGCGTGGGAGCGCTTTTTGGCGCTCTGCGCCGAGGGGCGCAGAGCGCCCAGTTGCATTCCCACGCGGAGCGTGGGAACGAGAACAATACTCATTTGACGAGGAAAAGTATGGTTGCGCAAACCCTGATCACCCCCCCCACCCTCCCCTGGACCCTGGACAAGATCGATCTTTCCCCGGAAGCCCTGCGAGAGATGCTCTATAAAATGAAGCTGATCCGCCAGTTCGAAGAGGCGGCTTTCGAACAATATTCGGCCGGCAAGGTCCACGGCACCATGCACCTGTGCATTGGCCAGGAAGCCACGGCCGTGGGCACCATCGCCGCCCTGCGCCCGGACGACCAGATCACCTCCACCCACCGGGGCCACGGCCACGCCATCGCCAAAGGCCAGGATGTCCAGGGGATGATGGCTGAGTTGCTGGCCAAGGCCAGCGGGGTCTGCCACGGCAAGGGCGGCTCCATGCACATGGCCGACCTCTCCCTGGGCAGTCTGGGGGCCAACGGCATTGTCTCCGGCGGCATTCCCCTCTCCGTGGGCGCAGGGTTGAGCACCGTGTTGCAGCAGAGCGGCAAAGTGGTGGTCTCCTTCTTTGGCGACGGCGCGGCCAACAATGCTAACTTCCACGAAAGCCTGAACATGGCCGCCATCTGGAAGCTGCCCGTGGTCTTCGTGTGCGAGAACAACCAATACGCCATGTCCATGCCATCGTCTTTTTCGATTCCTGTGCCCCAGGTTTCCCAGCGGGCCGTGGCCTATGGCATGCCCGGTTTCAGCGTGGACGGCATGGACGTGCTGGCGGTCCACAAGGCGGCCACAGAGGCCGTGGAGCGGGCGCGCCGGGGAGACGGGCCGACCCTGTTGGAATTGGTCACCTATCGCTATCGAGGCCATTCCAAGAGCGACAAAGAACTCTATCGCACCAAGGCCGAGGTGGACGAGTGGCGAGAAAAAGACCCCATCGTGCGCCTGCAAAATTGGCTCGTGGCCCAAAAGCTCCTCAGCCAAGATGAGGCCGACGCTTACGACGAGCGGGTGGAAGCCGAACTGGACGCCGCCATCGACTACGCCGACGGCGAGCCGGAGCCGGATCTCTCCACCTTGACCGAGGATGTCTATTTCATCGACCCGGCGGAACGGGATCCGGACCGGCTGTTGCCCGCCTGGGCCGCCCAAAAGCTGGGAGCGGCCACGCCCATCAACCCGGACCCCGGCCAGCGGGAGATCACCTATGCCCAGGCCCTGCGGGAGGCCATGCACAGCGCTCTGGCCGCGGACGAGAAGGTCTTCATGCTGGGCGAGGACATCGGCATCTATGGCGGCGCGTTCGGCGTCACCGTGGGGCTGATAGACGAGTTCGGGTCCGAGCGGGTGCGGGATACCCCCATCTCCGAAAACAATATCGCCGGCACGGCCATCGGCGCGGGGATGACCGGGATGCGGCCGATTGCCGAAATGCAGTTCATGGATTTCGTCACCCTGGCCATGGAGCAGATCGTCTTGCAGGGGGCCAAGATTCGCTATATGTTTGGCGGTAAAGCCTGCGTCAGCATGGTCCTGCGCATGCCCGCCGGGTCGGGGACGGGCGCGGCGGCCCAGCATTCCCAGAGCTTGGAGTCCTTGCTGGTCAACGTGCCCGGCCTCAAAGTGGTCATGCCCAGCACGGCCTATGATGCCAAGGGGTTGCTCTTGGCCGCCATTGCCGACAACAACCCGGTCATGTTTGTGGAGAGCAAGCTGCTCTACAAATTGAGCGGTCCGGTCCCGGTCGAACCGTATATCATCCCCCTGGGCAAGGCGGATGTGAAGCGCACGGGCACGGACGCCACCCTGATCGCCATCGGCGTCATGGTCCCCCGGGCCTTGGAGGCCGCCGAGATTCTGGCCCAAGAGGGCATCGACCTGGAGGTCGTGGACCCCCGTACCCTCAAGCCCTACGACGCCGAGACCCTCATCGCCTCGGTCAAGAAGACCGGGCGGCTGATCATCGCCCACGAAGCCCCCCTGATCGGCGGCTACGGCGGCGAAATGGCCGCCCTCATCGCCCAGAGTGACGCCTTCGCCTATCTGGAAGCCCCCATCGTGCGCCTGGGCGGCGCGGAGTGCCCGCCGCCCTACAACCGCAACTTGGAACGGGCCATGGTCCCCCAGGTGGCGGAGATGGTGGCCGCGGTGCGCAAGTTGGTGCGCTACGAGATTTAGAGCTATTGAGTATCGTGTATCGAGTATTTAGCGTGGTGGATAGCTCCTTGGATCTTCTCGACCTACCAAAAATACTCGACACACGATACTCGATGTTTTTACATAACACGGAACACACACCCATGCCCAAAAAAGTAATCATGCCCAAATTCGGCATGGATCAAGAAGAAGGGACGGTTGCCACTTGGCTGCATCACGACGGTGACGCGGTGGAAAAGGGCGAGCCGATTCTGGAAGTCGAGACCGACAAGGTCAACATGGAGGTCGAGGCCCCGGCGTCCGGCATTCTCCAAGGCATCCGTATTGGCCCTGGCGTCACCGTGCCCATCGGCGAGGTGATCGCCTATATCCTCATGCCCGGCGAGACCCTGCCCGATCAACCAATCTCCCAATCTCCCAATCTCCCAATCTCCATACCCGAAAAATCAACCAATCAACATATCAACAAACCCATCACCCCCGTGGCCCAACAGATGGCCGACGCCTACGGCGTAGATCCCGCAGCCATCTCCGCGGACGGCCCTCGCATCACCAAAGGAGATGTGGAGCGGCACGTAGCCGGGCTGTTGGCGGATCGTCCTGCCCCACCCTCGCTCTCTGAGCCTGTCGAAGGGGAGATCCGCGCCGTGCCCGCGGCCCGGCGGCTGGCCCGGGAGATGGGCGTGGATCTGGCCGCTGTCTCTGGCAGTGGCCCAGGCGGCCGCATCCAATCCAAAGACGTTGCGGCCCAAGCCCAATCTCTAATCTCCCAATCTCTAATCTCCCAATCTCCCAATCTCCCCTCACCCAACCCAGCCATTCGCCGCATCGTGCCCCTCACGGCCATGCGCCGCACCATCGCCGCCCGGCTGACCGCCAGCGTGCAGGAGATCCCCCAGTTCACCGCCAGCGTGACCGTGAATATGGAGCGGGCCAACCAGATCATCGCCGATATTCGGGCGGATGGGGGGGCTGATGGCCCTAAAGTCACTGTGACGGCCTTGCTGATCAAGGCGTGCGCGTGGGCCTTGGCCCGGCATCCGGCGGTGAATGCCAGTTGGCGAGAGGACTCCGGGAAAACCGAAATTGTGGAGTGGGGGGAGATCAACGTGGGCGTGGCCGTGGCCTTGGACGCCGGGCTGATCGTGCCGGTGATCCGCCGGGCGGACGGGCGCAGCCTGGCCGAGATCGCCGGAGAACTGGCCGACCTCTCCACGCGGGCCAAGGCCAACAGCTTGAAAGCGGAAGATCTGGCCGGGGGCACGTTCACGATTTCTAATTTGGGCATGGTTGGGGTGGAGCGCTTTACAGCCATCATCAACCCGCCCCAGGCGGCCATTCTGGCCGTGGGCCGCACTCTCTCTAAACCCGCCGTGGACGAAAGCGGACAGATCGTCGTCTGGCCCCAAGCTGATTTTACCCTGACGTCGGATCATCGGATCATAGACGGCGCGCTGGCTGGCCGTTTTTTAACCGACTTGAAGGGCGCGTTGGAATTTCCGGGACGGCTTTTGTAGAGATGAAGAGATTGGGAGATTAGGAGAGTGGGAGATTGGGAGATTGGTTGGGTGACCGACCCAATCGCATAATTTCTCAATCTCCCAATCTCCTAATCTCCCACCGCACGCCAAACCAGACGGGGGAGACATGGACAGCCAAGATCGACTGCAACTGCTGGCGACCATCGCCGATCTGTACTATGTGGAAAAGCGCAGCCAGGCGGAGATCGCCGAGGAATATGAATATTCCCGGCCTACCATCTCCCGCATGTTGGCCGAGGCCCACGAGAAGGGGTTGGTGGAGATCCGCATCAACTATCCACTACAGCGCATGGTGGAGATGGAGGCGGCCCTGCGCAGCCGGTTTGGGCTGGCGGTGGTCAATGTGGCCGACCGCAGCAGCCTGGACTATGCCCGCATGTTGCGCCTGATCGGGCGGCTGGGCGCGGCCTATTTTGATCAAATCCAGGATCTGAGCGTGATTGGGGTCTCGTGGGGCACAGGTGTCTATGAGGTGGTGACCGCGTTGCAGCGGCGGCGGCTCCCGGATGTGCGGGTGGTGCAGTTAATCGGCGGGGTGGGGGGGAATACGCCCAACACGGACGGGCCGGAGGTGGCCCGGCTCTTTGCTCAAGCCCTGGGCGGACAGCAAACCCTGCTTAACGCCCCGTTGATCGTGGCCAGCCAGGCCACACGGGACGAATTGATGGCCGGGCGGCAGGTGCGGGATGTGTTGGATCTGGCCATGCAGGCCGACCATGCCCTGGTCGGCATCGGCAGCGTGGATCGGGAGCGATCCAGTCTGGTGCGGGCGGGCTATATGACTGTGGCAGAAATGGCTGAATTGCAGGCTGCGGGGGCGGTCGGGGATGTGTGCGGGGTGCATATTGACATCCAGGGGCGTGTGCTGGACGTGGAGGTCAACCGGCGGCGCATTGGGATTGATCTGCCCGCCCTGGCTGCTGGACCCTGCACCGTGGTAGGGGTGGCCGGGGGCCGGGTCAAAGCCGCCGCCATCCTGGGTGCCCTGCGGGCCGGCTTTTTGGATGTGCTGATCACCGACAGCAACGCGGCACAGGCCATTTTGGAACTGGATGAGGTCTGAAAAATAGAACACGGATTGAACGGATTTGACGGATAAAAACGGATTTTCTTTTGTTGAAAGAGATCCGTCTTTATCCGTTCGATCCGTCTAATCCGTGTTCTATTTCTTTGCCTCTTCTGTCACCATGCGGATCAGGTCATCCACGCTGGTGACCGTGTTGCGCTCCACGATCCAGCGGCGGCCAATGCGGATCGCCAGGCGTTCGGCCACGGCCCGTTTTGCCGGATTTTCAATGCTGCTGATGTCCCACACGGTCACAATGCCCATCATGCGGCGCAGGAATTTGGCTCCGCCGAAGCCGGCCACGTCTTGGAGCAGTTGGGCGATATAGCGACGTCGGTATTCGGCGAAGGCTTCGTTTCCGCCGGGATAGGCCCAATAGGGCGTGGGGACCAATTCGCCTCGGTTGTTGTTGACCCACAAGTCGTCAAATTTTGCCGCAAACTGAATCCAGATTTCCCGAATTGTTTCCAAAAGATAGGCTTGGTAATCGGCCCGTTGGGCGGGATCCGGCGTGTGGGCGAAGTGGGAGAGGTAGTTGAGGACTAGATTTTCCAGCACTGCGGCGATGTCGAAGGCGGCGGGGCCAAAGAAGGCGAATTCCGGGTCGATGACCTTGGTCTCGGCGGCGTTGGCCATGATGCTGCCCGTGTGCAGGTCGCTGTGAATCAGGGCCTGGCCGTGGGTCATGTAGAGTTCCTTCATCTCGGCCAGGGCCAGTTTTAGCTCGCTATCCTGGCGCACGGCGGCCACTTCGGCGTCGAGCAGGGGATTCCAATTGTTCTCCGGCGAGGTCATGAAGGGGTTGGTGAAGACGAAATCTTCCTGGATTTTGCACAGGTGGGGGTTGATAAAGGTGGCCTGCATCTCCTTTTTCTCCACGCCGGTGAGGTAGAGATCCGAGGTGAAGAAGAGGGTGCGGGCCAGGAAGGTGGAGATGTGATCGGCGAAGTGGGGGAAGCGCTGCCGGGCCACCAGGGGCTTGCGCATGACTTCCAACGTCGACAGATTCTCCATCACCACCACGGACATTTCACTGTCCGCGTGATAGACGATGGGGGCCAGACCGGGAGCCAGCTCGTTGTGCTTGAGCAGGGCCTGGGTCTCGAAACGCATGCGCTCGCGGGTCAGGGGCCAATCTTCCCCGGCCACCCGCAGATAGGGCAGGGCCTGCTTGAGCACCACAGACTGGGCCGGGTCCGCCTGGTTGTGGACGATGAAGACCTGGTTCAGGTTGCCGTCCCCGATCTCCTGGGCGGTGAGGGGGGCGGCGGTGTCCAGAATGCCGGTCAGGCTGGAGAGGCCGCGCAGGTAGTCCAGCACGGAATGGTTGTCCAACGCATAATAAGCCACAGGTACACTCCTCGTTGTTCATTTCGCAGAGTAAACACAGAACGCGGATGACGCAGATTGGACGGATTCACGCGGATTTTTTGAAAAATCCGTGTAAATCCGCAAAATCCGTGCCATCCGCGTTCTATTCGTCGTTGCTTCTATTGCTTCTGAACCACCACGCCGGCCTGTTCTTCCAGCACTTTGATGAATGCCGAGGCGTTTTCCTCGCCCCAGCCCTTGTTGACCGCGGCCTTGATCACCTCGCGGGTGGCGGCCACGGCGGGCAGGGGGACATTCAGATCCTGGGCGAACTTGCTGATCAGGTTGGCGTCCTTGAGCATGAGCTTGAGGGCAAAGTGGGTCTCGAAGTCCCGGTTGATCAACATGCCGCCTACGCCGTCGTAGATGGGGGATTTGAAGTCGGTGACATGGAGTACGCCCAGCACATCTTCCGGGTTCAGCCCGGCCTTTGTGGCCAGAACCATTGCCTCGCCCAGAGCCTCAAGCATGGAAGCCACCACCAGGTTGCCCACCAACTTCATGGACGCTCCCTGGCCGTTTACGCCCATGTAATGGGTGCTTTCGCTCAACACGGCCAGGATCGGTTTGACCTCTTCGTAGAGGGCCTTGTCGCCGCCAACCACAATCCAAAGCCCACCACCGGCGGCCTCGTTCTTGCTACCGTTGACCGGAGCTTCCAAGAAGCCCACGCCCTTGGCGTTGAAGGCGGCGGCCTCCTTGCGGCTGGTGTCCGGATGGACTGTGGTCATGTCGATGACGGTTTGCCCGGTCTTGACATTGGCCAACAGGGCACCCTCGCCCCAGATCAGGTCTTCCACGCCAGCGTCGTCATTCAGGCAGAACATGATCACTTCTGCGCCCGCCGCGGCGTCTGCCGGGGTGGCGGCTTGGGATGCACCCAAGGCCACCAAGGGCTGACAGCGATCCGGTGTGCGATTCCACACAGTGACAGGATAACCGGCCTTGATCAAATTAGCCGCCATGCCACGGCCCATGATACCCATGCCGAGATACGCGATTTTTTTCATGATTGGGGTTGCCTTTCGTGTGAAGGGTTTTGTATCGAGTATCGTGTATCGAGTATTTCTCATGTGTCACACACAACAAATACTCGATACACGATACTCGATATTCAGTTGCTGTTTTGCAGCGCTCTCAACCGCTTATCCCGGCGTCGGTCGCTGTAGTAGTTGATCACCATGACGATGAGCAGGACTGCGCCCCAGGCGAATTGGCGGAAGAAAATGGCCGCGCTGGAGCCGGAGAGTTCGAGCATGAGCATGTTGAGGCCTGTTGACATAAACTGAATACTGAGGACGGAAAGTACCAGCCCGGAGACCGTGCCAAAGCCGCCCATATAGTTGATGCCGCCCAGGATGGCGATCAGCACGGTCAACAGGATAAAGGACGAGCCGTAATCCGGCTTGGCTGAATTGGTGCGAGACAGAAAGACGATCCCGGCAATGCCAGCGAAGACCCCGGCCAGCCAATAGGTGCGCACCAAAACTCGCACGCTGTTGATGCCCGAAAAGAGGGCGGCCCGATCGTTGGTGCCCAGCATGTAAATGTTGAACCCCAAAGAGGTGCGGCGCAGGATCAGGGACATGACGCCGGTCAGGACAATAAAGATGATCACCGGAATCGGCACGCCCAGCAGGGAGCCATTGCCGATAAAAGCCAGCTTGGTGGTGGTGATGGCCGGGCCGCCCGTGGCGACAAAAGAGAGCCCCGTATAGAGGGAACCCGTGCCCAATGTTGCCAGAATGGGGGTGATGCCGATCTTGGAGACCAGATATCCGTTGAAGAGGCCGCACACAGATCCCACCAACAGGGCCACGAAGATAGCCGCAGGAATCGCCACGCCCAACGGTAGCCCGGCGCTCTCGGTCAAAAAGCCCAAGGTCACGGCGGCGGCGATGGCGGAGAGGTTGGCCGCGCCCACCACGGAGAGGTCGATGCCCCCGGTGAGCATGGTGATCATGATGGCGAAGGCCAAAATGCCAAACTCGGGAAACTGCACGGCCATAGACTGCATGTTGCGGATGGAGAGAAACTTGCCCGGCAACAGCACGCTGAACAGGGCGAAGAAGCCCGCAGCGATAAAGAGCAACCGGATTGTATGGCTGTCAAAGGGCAAGCGACTGAGCAAGGAGCGCTTCAAAGGAATTTTGGTGTCCATGAATATCTGTTCCGTGGGTAGGTTTGCTACAAAAAAGACCGCTATTCCGCCACGCTGGCGGCCTGCTTGCTGGCCTGGCGTTCGCGGATGGCGGGCAGACCCGTGCCGACCAGGATGATCACGCCGATCACCACCCGCTGCCAGACCGTGGGCACGCCGATCAGGATCAGGTTGGTGTTGGCGATAATCACCAGGATTACCCCCAACAACGTGCCTATCACCGTTCCCCGTCCGCCGGTGAGGGTGGCCCCGCCCAGCACCACGGCGGCGATCACATTTAGCTCCATCCCCACAATGTCTTGGGGGTTGGCCTGACGGGCCAGGGAGCCAAAGGTCATGCCGGCAATGCCGGACAAGAATCCCACAAAGGCATAGATGAAGATTTGGATGCGGGTGACGTTGAACCCGGCCCGCTCCGCGGCTTCGGGCGCGCTGCCCAGGGCGTAGATGCCCCGGCCCAACATGGTGTAGCGCAACACAAACCAGACCACGATGGTGACAGCGACCGTGATCAAAATGGCCGGATGCAGATTGGCCACCCCCCGATTCAAAGGCACCTTGACCAGGGCCATGCGGGCAAAACTCGTCAAGGCCGGTGGCACATCCCGAATGATGGCGTTGCCGATGGCGAAGAGCAGAAAGCCCTGGAAGAGGCTGAGGGTCCCCAAGGTGACGATCAGGGTAGGCAGTTTGAAGCGGGCGATAAAGAAGGCGTTGATCAGCCCCAGGCCCGTGCCGATCATGGAGGCCACCACGAAGAACATCCAAATGGGGGCGTCCGGGGCGCTGGCTTTGAAAAACTTGACCGTGGCGTAGAGGGCAAAGACAGCGATGGCGGTGAAAGAGACATCGATGCCGCCGGAGACGATGACGATCAACACCCCCATGGCCATAATGCCGATCACAATGCCGTTGCGCAGCAGATCAAAGAGGTTGCCGATGGTGAAGAAAATGGGGTTGTTTAGCCCGATGATCAGACTCAAGCCGACGATGGTGATGGCCACCAGGGTTTCGTTACGACGCAAAATGCTTTTCACGGGGCTAGTCCTCAATTAACTTGGCGGCGAGCTGATTTTCGTCGGTCTCTTGGGGCGAGATCTCCTGAACGACCCGCCCATGACGCAGGAGCAGGATGCGGTTGCAGACACTCAACAGCTCCGGGATGTCGTCAGAGATCACCAGCAGGCCCATGCCTTCCCCAGCCAGCCGTTTCATCATGTCGTGGAGTTCATCTTTGGAGCCGATGTCCACGCCCACGGTCGGCCCGTTGAGGATCATCAGCCGAGGGTTGGCGGCCAGCCATTTGGCCAACACCACCCGCTGCTGATTTCCCCCGGAGAGGGTCTTGACCGGCAGAGCCGAATCGGATGTCTTGATGCGCAGGGAATCGACCCACTCGCCAATCTTGCCGTTGACCTGGCCGGGGACGGTCAACCCCATGCTATTGCGCAGTTGGTCGATGATGCGCACCACCACGTTGTTGCCGATGGATTGCTCTAAAAATAGCCCCTCGGAGAGCCGATCTTCGGGCACATAGCCGATGCCGTGACGGATGGCATCTTGAATCGAGCGGATCTTAACGGGCTGACCATTCATGGCAATCTGTCCCGCATCCGCCGGGGTCATGCCGAAGAGGGTCAGGGCCAGTTCTGTGCGCCCGGAGCCGAGCAGCCCGGTGACGCCCAGGATCTCCCCGGCCTGCATCTCAAAACTGACCCCGTTCAACATGCTGCCCATGCTCAAATTGTCCACCTTGAGCAAAAGCGGTTGAACTGGGTCCGGCGTGAATGTGTAAGATTTTTTGCCAATGGCATGACCGGTCATCTCAAAGATCAGCCGGGCGTTGTCATATTCTTGACGATCCCCGCTGCTCACTACCTGGCCGTTGCGCATGACAATGATAGTCTCGGAGATCTCCAACACCTCGTTCAATTTGTGGCTGACAAAGAGGAAGGCGATGCCCCGATCCTGCAATTTGTGGATCACGCTAAACAAGGCCCGGATCTCTCGTTCCGTCAGGGCACTGGTCGGCTCGTCCATGATGATCAGTTGGGCATTTTGGCGCAGGGCCTTGGAGATGGCGATCAGCTGCTTGTTGGCAACCGACACCTCTTCCACCCGCACGTCCAGGGGAATGTTGACCTCGATCTGGGCCAAGGCGTCTTTGGCGATGTTGTGTACCTTGCGCCAGTTGACCAGCCGCCGGCCCTCGGCCAACTGCTCGTTGAGGGCGATATTTTCCGCCACGGTCAGGTTGGGGAAGAGGGAGAAATCCTGATAAATGACCTGGACCCCGGCCCGAATGGCGTCGATGGGCTGGATGGCAGAGGGAAACTCTTTGCCGTTGATGGTCAGGCTGCCCGAATCTCGCTGATAGACACCGGCGATGATCTTGATCAGGGTTGATTTGCCGCAACCGTTCTCACCCACCAAGCAGTGGATGCGGCCACGTTCAATGGTCAGATCGACATTTTGCAGAGCGCGCACGCCGACAAACGATTTGTTGATGCCGGTTAGACGCAGAAGTTCCTCGGCCATAAGGCTTCATCCGAGTTCATTGAGACCCTTTTGCACATGCCACGGCATTCGCATAAGGGCGGGAAGGGTTCATTGCCAGCGCTTTGAGATTGGGAGATTAAGAGATTGTCACAAACACAATCTCCTAATCTCCCAATCCCTTACTCACCTAATTTAGACTAGAACGGATAGTCGCCAGCGGTCGTGGCATCCACGTACACCGCCGCATTGCCGAAGAGCACATTGCCCACGGCGATCAGGCTGTGGTAGCCCTCAATGCCCAGGTCCGTGCCTTCGCCAATTTCCATGCCTTCGAGCTTCATCTTGGCGATCGCGTTACAGGCAGCGCCGGCCACGGCCGGGTCCCAGAAACCGATGGCGTCGATGGCGCCCGTGGTCAGCAAGTCGCCAGCGATGGAGGGCAGGCTGGTGCCGACAACGGAGACGACGTCTTGCAGACCGGCCTCTTCAATGGCTCGGCCAATGCCCGCCACGTCCGTGGAGGCGCTGCCCTGGAAGCCCTTGATGTTGGGATAGGCGGCCAGCACTTCTTTGGCCTTCTGATAGGCGATCTCGGCATCGTCAAAGGTTTCAACCTTGTCGCCCATGCGGGTCATGTTGGGGTAAGCCTTTTCCTGCTGGGCAATGCCACCGTCCACCCACTGGTTGTGGGTTTCGGAGCCAAGGCTGCCGACGAAGACCACATACTCACCCTCTTCGCCCATGTATCCGGCCAAACGGTCCATGAGACCGGCACCGAAGGCATAGTTGTCAAAGGCTTCGATGTCATAGTCCATGCTGACCTGGCTGGAGGCCTCGTGAGTGATGACGACGATACCGGCGTCCATGGCCTTCTTCAGCACCGGGTCAAGCTGGGTCGGGTCCATGGGGACGATGCACAGGGCATCCACACCACCGGCAATCAGATCCTCGATGATGGGAATCTGCTGGGCGGCATCGGCTTCGGCGGGGCCAACCAGGGCGGCGTTGACGCCATTTTCCTGGCCCCACGCCACCACACCGGTTTCCATGCGGTCAAACCAGTTGATACCGGCAATCTTGACCACGGTCGTGAAGACCATCTCGGCAGCCGGGGCGGCCGGTGCTTCTGCGGCCGGCGCAGCGGTGTCAGCCGCCGGGGCGGCGGCAGGGGCTGCCGGGGCTGCACAGGCCACAAACATCGATGCAATCAACAACACGGACAGTACGACGAATAGCTTCTTCATGCTTTTCTCCTTTGGGAAAAATGTGAATGAACCACCAACAAACAGGGAGTGCTGAATCGACATAAATATATATCAAGATGAAGTGGTGGCCTAGGCCGAACCGTTCATTTTGAAATCACTCGAATTGTACCCATCGCCATGCTTTACCTGGGTAATTACCAAGCCACCCCCTCCCAGCCTCCCCCAGATTGGGGGAGGAGCCAGATCTCCGCAAAGCGAGTGGCCGCTCAGGCTTGAACGGTTCCCTCCCCAATCTGGGGAGGGTTAGGGTGGGGTTAGTAGTTCTACCCGGCGACCACTGCCTCCAAAACCATGCAGAACATAGCGCAACCGGGGTCAACTTTGCCCTCCGTGCGCTCGCCGACCCAACTGGCCCGGCCAATTTTGCTGCGCAGGGGGGTGACGCTGTCCCGCCCGGTCTGGGCTGCGGAGAGGGCCAACGCCCCGGCTTCGGCTGCTGAACTGCCCCCGGCCAAAGCTGTGGCAAAGGCTTCGGCGGCCGGGTGGATGGCGTCGATGATGGTCTTGTCCCCCGGCTTGGCCTTGCCCCGCTCTTGCATGCCTTGATCCGCCGCGCTGAACATGGTCGCTAGATCCGCCACGCTGATCTCGGCCTGCCCCTTGACCTCTTTGCCCGCCCGCATGAGCGCGGTGGCGATCAGGGTGCCCATGGTGGAGGGGGCGGCCTTGTTGACCCCCATGCCCGCCTTGGCGATGAAGGTGCCAATATCTTCGCCCAGGGGCGTGGCGGCCACATACTCTTGCAGGGCCACGCCGACTCGGGCCATGCTGAGGCCCATGTCACCGTCGCCCATGGCCTGGTCCAATTCGGTGAAATAGTCTTTTTGATCCACCAAGACCGTGGCGGCCCGCAACATGGCGGCGACAATGGCGTCGTTCTGAATTTCTGCCATGAGTCTGGCATCCTTTCGCTGTGCAATCGGACGGGTCGGGTCAACCCAGAAGTTCGACTTTTGAAAAAAGTCGAACTTCTTTGCATCCTAAACTTGGGTGAAGAAAGGCGTATTGGCCGGGGCGTCGAACAGGGCGGCCAATTCGGCGTCCACCCGGCACAGGGTGATGGACGCGCCGGCCATCTCCATGGAGGTGGCATATTCGCCCACATAGGCCCGATGCACACCCAAATCTCGGCCCGCCAGGATCTGATGGGTCTTGCGGTAGATGACATAAAGTTCCTCCGGGGGGGTGGCACCCAGGCCGTTGACCATGACCACAACCTTTTCCCCTGCGGCTGCGCCCAGGTCATCCAGAATGGCGCTCATCATGCGCTCGGTGATCTGGTCGGCGCTCTGCAACTTCTCCCGCTTCATGCCCGGTTCGCCGTGGATGCCCATGCCGATCTCCATCTCGTCCTCGGCCAGGGTGAAGGTGGGGCGACCGACCTGGGGCACGATGCAGGGGGAGAGGGCCACGCCCATGGTGCGGGTATTGGCCAGGGTCTTCTCGGCCACGGCCACCACTTCGTCCAAAGAGCCACCGGCTTCGGCCTTGGCCCCGGCTGTCTTGAAGGCAAAGACCATACCGGCCACACCCCGCCGCCGGGCCGCCTCTGCCGGGGGCGCGGAGGCGACGTCATCTTTCACCAAAACCGTGCGCACCTCAATGTCGTCCATCTCGGCCATCTCCGTGGCCATGTCAAAATTCATGACATCGCCGCCGTAGTTGCCGTAGATATAGACCACGCCCTTGCCGCCGCTGATGCGCTTGGTGACATTGAGCATCTGGTCCGCGCTGGGGGAGTTGAAGACATCGCCCACCGCGCAGCCGTCCAACATGCCCTGGCCCACATAGCCCAGGAAGACGGGCAGATGGCCGGAGCCGCCGCCGGTCGCCAAGGCCACCTTGCCCTGCACCGGGGCATCCGCCCGCACGATGCTGAACATCTCTTCTTCATAGGCCAATTGATCCGGATGGGCCAACAGCAGCCCTTCCAGCATCTCAGGCACAAAATTCACCGGGTCGTTGAGTATCTTCTTCATTGATCCCTCTCTTGGATTGTTGATGAGAAATTGGGCACAGGGGGGAACGCCGCCAAAAGGCGCAAACAGAGTCAGCGGGCACATCATTCATGCCAAAACGCTGATATAAAGAGCAAATGAATCACGTTGAGGGATGGGGCTGCATACCTAGGGAGTCGTGAACAAATGTGCAGAGCATACACATTTGTTAATAATAATAGCCATTGTTAGGGTGACTGTCAAGTTGTCTATAGGCTTGTTTTCGGTCAAAAACGGGTTGGCAATCGATTGCGCAATCGATTGCCAACCCAGGTGAATCGGTTTTTTCCGAATCAAGGACTTGAATTGACTTCTGTCAATTATCCCCTACACCAGCCCCGCGGCCCGCGCACCGGCTTTCAGGACTGCCAGCCCCTGGGAGGCCAGCACATCCGGCCCCTGGTTGGGCGGACGCCAGAGGCAGGTGGCCGCCACCAGGTCGGCGTTGATGGCGGCGAAGGATTCCAGCACCAGCTTGCCGTCGAATTTGATCTCGGCCAGGGCCTGCCAGACCTGGTCCCAGTTGACCGTGCCGCTGCCCACCAATCCCCGGTGGCTTTCGCTCATGTGCATATAGTCCAGCACGTCCGCGGCCTGGAGGATGGGGGTGTAGAAGCCCTCTTCTTCGATGTTCATGTGATAGGTGTCGCCATGCACCTTGAGGTTGGGCGCGCCCACGGCCAGCACGGTCTCCCGTGCGTCGGCCAGGGTGTTGTACATATAGGTCTCGTAGCGGTTGCACGCCTCCAGCCCCAGGGTGATGCCCTTGGCCGCGGCCTCGGCAGCCACGATCTTGAGGGTGTCGATCACGGTCTGGCGTTCGGCCTGGGTGGGCGGGTTGCCGGTCAGATAGCCCAGATCGTAGCCGATGCAGCCACAGACATAGGTGCTGCCCACGGCCTCGGCCTTGTCCAGCACCCGGCGCAGGAAATCCAGGGCCTTCTCCGGGTAGAGGGGCATGTGACAGCCCTTGGGCAGGACCAGGGAGCAGGTTGCCCCGATACCGGCCTTGTCCAAGGCGGCCCGGTGGCTGGCCGCATCAAAGCTGTCCGGTTTCAGCAAGGGGATCTCGATAAAATCAAAGCCGTAGTGACCGGCCCGGGCAATGGCATGGTTGCCACTCTCCGTGTTCCAATCACCGATGAAGACAAACGCATGGGCACCAAATGTGGGCATGGGGTGGATTCTCCTTTGTAAAATGGTTGACTGACGGGATTAGTTAAGATTTTTACGGCAAAAACAGCCGGGCGCAAAGAAAGGCCAGGGTTTTCTCATGCGTGCCTCCGCATCCTCTGCAAATCTCAGCGCCCTCGGCGGTTTGACTGCTTCTACCCCAGGGCGATTGTCAGGCGCTGGGTGCGGTGGCGGACGAGCGGATGATCAACTCCACCGGCACCACGATTTCCTCCACTGGCTGCTCATCGTCCGAGGTGATACGCCGCAGCAGGCGTTGGGTGGCGATGGTGCCCAGGTCGTAGGCGGGCTGGACGGCCACGGTGATGAGGGGATCTTGGGTATAGGTGAAGGGCAGGTCGTCAAAGGAGACGATGGAGATCTCTTCGGGGACTTTTAGTCCGCTCTCGCTCAACGCCCGCAGGGCACCGATGGCGATGAAGTTGTTGGCGGTGAAGAGGGCCGTGGGCCGGGGCCGCATGGCCAACAGTTTATGGGTCATGGCGTAGCCGCTCTCAACCGTAAATTTCCCGTACACGATCAGATGGTTTTCTGGCCGGATACCCGCATCAACTAGCGCTTGCAGATAGCCATTCAGCCGCTCGGCCGAGACCGAGATCTTCTCCGCCCCGTTCAACAGGCCAATGCGGGTGTGGCCCAAAGTGGTGAGATGATGCACCAACCCATACGCCCCGCCAAACGAGTCCCCACGCACCAGATCCACCACCGTATCCTCTACCCGGCGGTCAAGGATCACCACCTCCACGCCCTGGGATTGCAACTGCTTCACGGCTGCCCCAGAGTTGGAAGTGGGCACCAACAGCACCCCATCCACCCGCCGGCGTAGAAGCATGGACACATATTGGTTTTCCTTGATTTCATTCTCATCTGTATTGCAGAAAATCACAATAAATCCCTGCTTGCTGGCTTCATCCTCCACCCCGCGAGCCACGGACGTCCAAAAGGGGTTGGTGATGTCGGCCAGGATCAGGGCGATGGTCTGGGTGCTTTTGGAGCGCAGGCTGTGGGCCAGCATATTGGGTACATAGTTGAGTTCGAGCGCGGCGGCTTCAACCCGGGCGCGTGTCTTGGGGCTGACATAATCGGCGTTGTTGAGTACCCGGGAGACCGTGATGGGAGCCACACCGGCCTGTTTCGCTACATCACGAATCGTTGTCATAATCTCTTATCCAGTGAGTTTGCGTGGTGATTGTCAGAACCCAATTGACTCTGTTTGGCCTGAATCTGATCCAAAACTGGTGCTTGACAACATGAGGATTGTGCGGTATCATGGGCTTTGTATGGTATCGGTACCATACAGAGCATATCACACAAACTGCTCTCTTGTCTACCCTCAATTTTCTAACTGATTGCAACCAAATCCCAGTTCTTTGTCGTGTTCGGCGCAAGCCCAGGCGACATCAGATCCTTTTTATTTTCCCGCGTAGGTCGATCACGTATGGTTTGTTTGTCAACCCCGCAAGGGGCCATCACTAAAGTAGTTCTTGCCAACAGTTCCTACCCAAATGGAGACAGAACATGAAGAAGACTTTCCTGACCGTCGTTGTGAGTATGTTGCTGGTTGCAGCCATGTTCGCCGGCTGTGCGGCTCCTGCCGCCCCCGCCGCCGCCCCTGCTGCTGCACCCGCTGCCCCTGAAGTGGCCGCCAAGCCCTACATTCCCGTGATCTCCAAGGGCTTCCAGCACCAGTTCTGGCAAGCAGTTCAGAAGGGCGCCGAGAAGGCCGCTGTTGATTACGATGTTGACATCACCTTTGAAGGCCCCGAGACCGAAGCTATGGTTGACAAGCAGGTCGAGATGATGCAGGTCGCTTTGGACAAGCACCCCGCGGCTATCGCTCTGGCCGCCCTGGACAGCCAGGCCCTGATTCCTCTGCTACAGAAGGCCCAGGATGCCGGTATCCCCATCGTCGGTTTCGACTCCGGTGTGGACAGTGACATCCCCGTGGCGACTGCTGCCACAGACAACGTCGCCGCCGCCGCCCTGGCTGCCGACAAGATGGCCGAACTGATCGGTGGCGCTGGCAAGGTTGCCGTCATCGTCCACGACCAGACCAGCCGCACGGGCATCGACCGCCGTGATGGTTTCCTGAACCAGATGGCCGCTGCCTATCCTGACATCGAGATCGTCAACGTCGACTACGGCGGTGGTGACCACCTGAAATCCACCGACCTGGCCAAGGCCGTCATGCAGGCCAATCCTGACCTGGCTGGCTACTTCGGTGCCAACGAAGGCTCCATCATTGGTGTGCTGAACGCTGCCAAGGAATTGGGCCGTGAAGGCCAGATCGTGATCATCGGCTACGACTCCGGTCTACAGCAGATGGAAGCCATTCGCAGCGGCATCCAGGCCGGTGCCATCACCCAGGATCCCATCGGCATCGGCTACAAGGCCGTTGAGGCCGCTGTGATGGCCCTGCGTGGCGAGACCGTGCCCTCCATGATCGACACCGGTTTCCACTGGTACGATGCCTCTAACATCGATTCCGACGTCATCTCCGCGCTTCTGTACGAATAGACTCTGTATGTACAGGTCTCACGGTTTGCCCTGAGCCTTCTGGTTTGACCTCTGTCCCACCCGGATTACGCGTAACCCGGGTGGGACAGAGAAGCAAGCCCGGTTGTGAAGCCCCCTCTTCCTCTTGTCAAAAAAGTACCCTGTGTCATGCTGGACAGGAAACGAACAATGGATGACGTTCTAGTCTCGATGGAAGGGATTGAAAAAAGCTTCCCTGGCGTGCGTGCGCTTGATGGTTGCCGGTTTGATCTTCGGCCCGGTGAAGTTCATGCTTTGGTCGGTGAGAACGGCGCTGGCAAGTCTACGATGATGAAGATTCTCGCCGGTATTTATCATAGGGATGCCGGTGAAATACTTTATAAAGGGAAACCGGTCGAAATCCCCTCCCCCCGTTCGGCCCAGGATCTGGGTATCTGTATCATCCATCAGGAACTGAACCTGATGGGTCACCTGACTTTGGCCCAGAATATCTACATTGGCCGGGAACCCCGCAGCACCATGCGTTTCATGCTGGATGAGAAGAAGATCAACCAGCAGACGGAAGCGCTTTTCGCCAACATGCGTCTGCGCCTGGATCCCCGCACTCGGGTGGCGGATCTGAGTGTGGCCAAGCAGCAGATGGTGGAGATCGCCAAGGCCCTCTCCTTCAACTCCCAAGTCTTGATCATGGATGAACCCACGGCTGCCCTGACCGACACGGAGATCGAGGATCTCTTTGTCATTATCCGGGAGCTGCGGGAAAACGGTGTGGGGATCGTCTATATCTCCCACCGCTTGGAGGAGCTCAAGCGCATCAGCGACCGCATCACGGTCATGCGGGATGGGCGCTATGTTGACACCGTGGAGACGGACAAGGTAGCGATTGACCAGATTATCAGCATGATGGTAGGCCGCACGATCTTTGAATCCTCTCCAGAATTGCCCGAAACCCCAAGCCAGGAAATCGTGCTTGAGGTGAAGAACCTCAATCGGGGCAAGGCACTCCGCAACGTCAATTTTAATCTTAAAAAAGGTGAAATTCTGGGCTTTGCCGGCTTGATGGGCGCTGGGCGCACAGAAGTGGCTCGGGCCATTTTTGGTGCGGATCTGATAGATTCCGGTGAAATTTTTATCAAAGGTCAACCTGTGCAGATCAAAAGCCCAGGGGATGCGGTTCGGCATGGTATTGGCTATCTTTCCGAGGACCGCAAGCGCTATGGGTTGGCCCAGCGTATGGATATCGAAACCAACATTGTGTTGGCCGCCTTTAGCGGTTTTTTGACTAGCAAGGTGGTGGTCAATACCGCCAAAATCCGCAAGACCGCCCAACATCATGTGGACGCCCTCTCGATCAAGACGCCCAGCGTGCAACAGCAGGTTAAAAATCTCTCCGGCGGCAACCAGCAGAAGGTTGTGATCGGCAAGTGGCTGACCGCGGACACGGAGATCTTGATCTTTGATGAGCCGACCCGGGGTATTGACGTGGGGGCCAAGAGTGAAATCTATCGTTTGCTCAACGATCTGGCCAAGCAGGGCAAGTCAATTATCATGATCTCGTCAGAACTGCCCGAAATTTTACGCATGAGCCACCGCATTGTGGTCATGTGCGAAGGCCGCATCACGGGCGAACTCTCTGCGGACGAGGCAACGCAAGAGGCAATCATGACCTACGCCACCATGCGCGGTGCTATCACGCGCATTGACGGCTCTACCTCTAAAAGCTATGAAAATGGATCAGCCTAATTATGGAAACCACAAAAGCACAAGTCATGGTCAAGCGATCGATTCTAGGTGGGGATGCGGCGCGCAAGTTTGCGGCGTTTGGGGCATTGATTGCCATGTTTGTCGTCTTTTCTCTGGCAAGCTCCAACTTCCTCTCTTTTAGCAACGTTGTCGGCATTTTGCTGGCCACAGCGGTCAACGGTGTGTTGGCCCTGGGCGTCACCTTCGTCATCATCACCGCTGGCATCGACCTCTCTGTGGGGACGGTCATGACCCTTTCCGCGGTGATGACGGGCGTCTTTATCACCAACTTGGGGCTGCCTCTGCCGATTGGCATCGTGGGCGGAATCGGGGCTGGCGCTCTGGCCGGTTTTGCCAACGGTGCCATGATCGCCAAGATGAAGATCCCGCCCTTTGTAGCCACCCTGGGCATGCTCTATATCGCCAAGGGGCTGGCCCTGGTGATCTCGCAGCTCAAGCCCATCTACTTCACCAACACCCCGTCCTTCAGCGAGTTTGGCATGGGATCTGTGTTGGGGGCAATCATTCCCGGCTTTAACATCCCCAACGCCGTGTTGATCTTCTTTTTGGCGGCCCTCTTGGCCAGCTTTATCCTCAACAAGACCATTTTGGGCCGCTATACCTTTGCCCTGGGCAGCAACGAAGAGGCCACCCGTCTCTCCGGTGTGAACGTAGACACTTGGAAGATCGCCGTCTACACCTTGGCGGGCGCATTCGCTGGCTTGGGCGGTGTGCTGATGGCCTCCCGGCTCAACTCGGCCCAACCGGCCTTGGGCGCGGGCTACGAATTGGACGCCATCGCCGCGGTCGTCATCGGCGGCACCTCCCTCAGCGGCGGTGAAGGCACCATCATGGGCACGGTGATCGGTGCCTTTATCATCAGCACCCTGACCAACGGCCTGCGCATCCTCTCCGTGCCCCAGGAATGGCAGATCGTCGTCACCGGCGGCATTCTGGTTCTGGCTGTCTTTGCGGACATGCTGCGTCGGCGCAAATAAACTCACACAGGGGTGATCAACAGGCAGGGATCAGTTCATTGGGTGATTGGGTGGCTGGGTGATTTGAGAGGCGCATGTGCGCCATGTCTCAATAATCTGGTATTCCCGATCACCCTTTTTAATTCTATTTTCTCCTTCCCCAACTAGGACTTGGCTATGAGCGAAACAACGATTCATCTTCACCCCACCATGTTTGGCGAAAAAGAGCGCACGTTGATCGAGAGCGGCCCCCTCTCGGCCTCGGTTTTCTGTTTTGAGAGTGGCGTTTGTGGGGTGCGAATGGGCAATGGGGCGGGCGAACTGGTCCTGTTGCCTTTCCAGGGCCAGCAGGTCTGGTCCGCCAGCTTTGACGAGCGCAACTTGACCATGAAATCCATGTTTGACCAACCCCGGCCCACCCGTACCTATTTGGAAACCTACGGCGCGTTCCTGATCCACTGCGGCTTCATGAGCATGGGTGTGCCCAACTCTGCCGCCGGGGACACCCATCCCTTGCACGGGGAACTGCCCAACGCCCCGTACACCGCCGCCCATTTAGTGTTGGGTGAGGATGAAAAAGGTAATTATATCGGCCTGGGTGGACGGTATCAGCACACGGTGGCCTTCTCCACAAACTATGCCGCCGAACCCCTGGTCAAGCTCTATGCCGGAGCGTCCAGCTTCACCGCCACCATGCGCATCACCAACCTCAAGCGCACGCCAATGGACTATCTGTACATGGCCCATGCCAACTTCCGCCCGGTGGACAACGGCCACCTGATCTTCACCGCCCCGTCGGACGTGGATCACGTGCGGGTGCGCACGGCCATCCCCTCCCACGTCAAGCCCACGCCCGAATATCTGGCCTTCCTCGACGCCCTGCAAGCCGACCCGGCCCAGCACGAAATCTTGCGGCCCGACATGGCCTTTGACCCGGAGATGGTCTTCTATCTGGACTACATGGCCGACGCCGACGGCTGGGCCTACACCCTGCAACAGCACCCGGACGGCAGCGCAGACTTCATCGCCCACCGCCCGGCCCAGCTTGGCCACGGCGTGCGCTGGATCTCCCGCACCTCGGACCAGGACGCTCTGGGCATGGTCCTCCCCGCCACTGCGGAGCCGGAAGGGCTGGCCGCGGAGAAGGCCAAAGGCAACATCAAGAGCTTGGCAGGGGGCGAGACCTTTGTGGCCGAGTTGGAATTGGGCGTTTTGGATGGAGCGGACGCGGAGAAGATGGCCGGGAAGATTGCCGGCGTACTCAATCGATAACCCGGTGAATTATTGCGCTCTAGCCGGGTCCGTGACCCATAGGCATCAAGCTAAGGGATCAGGGTGGACCAAAGCGCTGGAAATGGGCTGGGCAATCCCGGAAAGGGCCGGTTCTTCTTGTGTTCATGCAATAGTTTTGGCCCATTCCGGGATTGGCGGGGAGATCTCGTCCATTCCGGGAATGCTCTGTTTTTGAGCGCAAAACCCTTAGCTTGATGCCTATGGGTCCGTGACCCGGCGGGTTGACGGATGGATCACCAGGGTGTCCCGTGTAGACCCGCCAGGTCACGGACCTGGCCAGAGCGGCTTTTCACCGAACAATTGGCACCGACCTGTGGAATGAAGCGGAGAACCCAACCATGCCCGACGCACCAAACTACCAACACACCCTGGTCGCCCTCTTCGGCCACCCGGTGGCGGAAAACCCTACGGGCGTGATGCAGGAGGCGGGCTTCGACGCCCTTGGCCTGATGTGGCGCTACCTGAATTTTGATATGGCACCGGACAAACTGGCGGATGCCATCCAAGCCATGCGCACCTTGGGTATCCAAGGGGCTAACTGCACGGTCCCGTTCAAAGTGGAAGTGCTTCAATATCTCGACGAAATCTCCCCCGACGCTCGTTTGATCGGCGCGGTCAACACCATTCGCCGGGACGGGGACCGGCTGATCGGCGAGAACACGGACGGCAAGGGCTTCATGCGCTCCCTGGCCGACGATGCGGACTTTGACCCCGCCGGTCGTACGGTCGTGATCTTTGGGGCGGGCGGCGCGGCCCGTGCCATCACCGTGGAGCTGGCTTTGGCTGGCGCGGCCCACATCATCGTGGTCAACCGCAGCCGACAGCGGGGCATGGACTTGGTGGAACACCTCAACGCCAACACCCCGGCCCGCGCCGAGTTTGTGACCTGGGGCGGCCCCTACGCCATCCCCGCGGGCGTGGACATGGTGATCAACGCCACCTCCATCGCCCTCTATCCCGATGTGGACGACGCGCCGGATGTGGACTACGCCACCATTCTCCCCAGCCATCTCGTGTGCGACGTGATCCCCAACCCGCCTCAGACACCCTTTTTGCAGAAAGCCGCAGCCCGCGGTGCCAAAACCCTGGACGGCCTGGGCATGTTGGTCTATCAAGGGGCCATCGCCTTCGAGATGTGGACCGGTCAGCCCGCGCCGGTGGATGTGATGAAGGCGGCATTGGCCCAAGAATTTGGGGTGAAGTGACCCTTTCGCAACCCTATATTTGACAGGAGACGACGAGAATTCCCTCGTCGCCCCCCCTTACCTCAAGGAGCAGATCATGTCAGATTTTAAAAAAGATGCACCCGTCAACAAATTAATCGGCGATATGCCCAAGATCGGCATCCGCCCCACCATCGATGGCCGCCTGGGCGGCGTGCGGGAGTCCTTGGAGGTCCAGACTATGGACATGGCCAAGGCCACCGCCGCCTTCCTCAGCGCCAACCTGCGCCACTACAACGGCCTGCCCGTGGAGTGCGTGATCGCCGACAGCACCATCGGCGGCGTGGCCGAGGCCGCCCGCTGCGCGGACAAGTTCCGCCGGGAAGGGGTGGGCGTCAGCCTGACCGTCACCCCGTGCTGGTGCTACGGCTCCGAGACCATGGACATGGACCCGCACCTGCCCAAGGCCATATGGGGCTTCAACGGCACGGAGCGGCCCGGCGCGGTCTATCTGGCTGCCGTCTCCGCCGCCCACAACCAGAAGGGGCTGCCCGTCTTCAACATCTATGGCCGGGATGTGCAGGAATCCGGCGACAACGACATCCCCGCGGACGTGCAGACCAAGCTGCTCACCTTTGCCCGGGCCGGTCTGGCCGTGGCCAACATGCGGGGCAAGTCCTACCTGAGCATGGGTGGCACCTCCATGGGCATCGGCGGCTCGATTGTCGACCAGGGCTTTTTCCAGGATTACCTGGGCATGCGCGTCGAAGTCATCGATATGGTGGAGTTTGTGCGTCGGGTTGAAGAAGGAATTTTCGACGCAGAGGAATTTGAGTTGGCTATGAGCTGGGTCAGGGAAAAGTGCATTGAGGGCGACGACTACAATGATGACGCTCATAAACGCACCCGCGCTCAGCAAGACGAGGACTGGGCTATCTCGGTCAAGATGGCCCTGATCGCCCGCGACCTCATGATCGGAAACCCCAAGCTGGCTGAGATCGGCTTTGGCGAGGAATCCCTGGGTCGCAATGCCATCGCCAGTGGCTTCCAGGGCCAGCGCCAGTGGACCGATCACCTGCCCAACGGCGACTTTATGGAGGCCATCCTCAACACCTCCTTCGACTGGAACGGCATCCGCCAGCCCTACATCGTGGCCACAGAGAACGACGCCCTCAACGGCGTCTCCATGCTCTTCAACAACCTGCTCACCAACACGGCCCAGATCTTCGCCGACGTGCGCACCTATTGGAGCCCGGACGCGGTGGAGCGGGTCACCGGCCACAAGTTGAGCGGTGTGGCCGCCGACGGCTTCCTGCACCTGATCAACTCCGGCCCGGCCGCCTTGGATGGCACGGGCCAGCAGTCCCTCAACGGCCAACCGGCCATGAAGCCCTTCTGGGAGATCACGTCCGAAGAGGCCGACGCCTGTCTGGCCGCCACCACCTGGCACACGGGCATGACCGAGTACTTCCGAGGCGGCGGCTGGTCCACCCGCTTCCGCACCAAGGGCGGCATGCCCGTCACCATGTGCCGGGTCAACCTGATCAAGGGGCTGGGACCGGCCATGCAGATTGCCGAGGGCTGGACCATCGAGCTGCCCGACGACGTGCACGACGTGCTGGATCAGCGCACCAATCCCACCTGGCCCACCACCTGGTTTGTGCCCCGCACCACGGGCAGCGGCCCCTTCCGGGATGTCTACACGGTCATGAACAACTGGGGGGCCAACCACGGGGCCATCTCCTACGGCCACATCGGCGGGGATCTGGCGGCTCTGTGCGCGCTGTTGCGCATCCCGGTCTACATGCACAACATCCCGGAGGAGCAGATCTTCCGCCCCAGCGCCTGGGCCGCCTTTGGGGCCAACGAACCCATGGGCGCAGACTTCCGGGCCTGTCAGAATTATGGGCCGCTGTACGGGTAAGCCGTTTTCCACCGCAAAGGCGCAAAGGAGTTAAGAACAAATAGAACACGGATTGAACGGATGCGACGGATTTTTACTGATTTTTAAATCCGTTTTTAATCCGTCGCATCCGTCTGATCCGTGTTCTATTTGTTGAAATTAGCTCAATGAATTTTCTTTGTGCCCTTCGTGCCTTTGTGACTTCGTGTTGAAGAGAGATATCGTATGCAAGCAAAAACCAAAACACAATTCATCATGGACGACGACGCCGTCGATCCAAACTTGGTCCCCAAAACCACGCTATACACCGGCGCACAACTGCCCTCGGTCGGCCTGGGCACCTTCGGCTCCGACGCCATCTCCGGCGAGACCGTGGCCGCTGCGGTCAAGAGCGCGGCCAGGGTGGGCTATCGCCACTTTGACTGCGCCTCGGTCTATGGCAACGAGGATCTGATCGGCCAATCCTTCCGAGAGTTGATGGCGGAGGGGCTGCCTCGCGAGGAAATGTGGATCACCTCCAAGCTGTGGAACGACAAGCACGCCGAGGCCGACGTGATCGCCTCGTGCCAACAGTCCCTAGCCGATCTGCAACTGGACTATCTTGACCTCTACTTGGTCCACTGGCCCTTCCCCAACTTCCACCCGCCCGGCTGTGATGTGGATTCCCGCAGCCCGGACGCCAAGCCCTACATCCACGAAAATTTCATGAAGACCTGGCGGCAGATGGAAAAGCTGGTGGACATGGGCTTGGTGCGCCATATCGGTACCTCCAACATGACCATCCCCAAACTGGAATTGCTCCTGCGGGACGCCCGCATCAAGCCGGTCTGCAACGAGATGGAACTGCACCCTCACTTCCAACAGCCGGAACTGTTCGAGTTTGTGCGCAATGCGGGCATGTTCCCCATCGGCTTCTCCCCCATCGGCTCCCCCAACCGGCCCGAACGGGACCGCACGCCGGAGGACACGGTGGACATGGAAGACCCGGTGATCCTGCGCATCGCCGAGCGCTTGGGCATCCACCCGGCGGTGGTCTGCATCAAATGGGCCGTGCAGCGGGGGCAGGTGCCGATTCCCTTCTCGACCAACCGACGCAACTATCTGGCCAACTTGGCCTGTACGGTCACAGCCCCCTTGACCGCCGCCGACATGGCCGAAATCGCCACCATCGACAACAACAATCGCCTGATCAAGGGGCAGGTCTTCCTGTGGAAAGAAAATCAAACTTGGGAAGATCTGTGGGATCTGAACGGGGAAATAGCCACATAGGAATAGAACGCGGGTGACGCGGATTTAGCGGATAAAAACGGATTTTTTGTAGAAATAAAGCCACCCCCTCCCAACCTCCCCCAGGTTGGGGGAGGAGCCGGATCGCCGCCGACGAAAGTCCGGTAAACCTGATCTGTCCCCTCCCCAATCTGGGGAGGGTTAGGGTGGGGTTAGCAGTTTCAAAATCGGCGAAAATCCGCCAAATCCGCGTCATCCGCGTTCTATTCTCCTTCCGAATTTTCACAACATTCTATTGGAGAATATCATGCAGAAAACAATGACAGGCCTTATCCTGCCGGGCGATAGCACGGCGGTCTTTACGGAAGTGCCCGTGCCCACCCCGGGCCATGGACAGGTCTTGATCAAGGTCAAGTCCTCCACCATCTGCGGCAGCGACATTCGGGCCATTTACCACCAACATTTGGGCAAGGGGCCGGAGAAATATCAGGGCGTGGTGGCCGGTCACGAACCCTGTGGCCAGGTTGTGGCCGAAGGGCCGGGGCTGAAGCGCTTCAAGAGCGGCGACCGGGTGATCGTCTATCACATCTCCGGCTGTGGCGTTTGCAACGATTGCCGCCGGGGGTATATGATCTCCTGCACCAGCCCCCACCGCGCCGCCTACGGCTGGCAGCGTGACGGCGGCATGGCCGAATACTTGGTGGCCGACGAGAAGGACTTGGTCCTCCTGCCCGATGAACTGAGCTACACCGATGGTGCCCAAGTGGCCTGCGGCTTTGGCACGGTCTATGAAGGGCTGGAGAAGATCGGCATCAGCGGCAACGACGCCGTGCTGGTCGTCGGCCTGGGGCCGGTTGGCCTGGCCGCCCTCATGTTGTGCAAGGCCCTGGGGGCCAACAAGCTGATCGGCATCGACGTGGTCCAAGAGCGACTTGACCTGGCCCAGGAGTTGGGCTTGGCCGACCATCTGCTCCTGGCTGGGCGTGACAACGTGGCCCAGGTGCGGGCACTCACCGGCGGCCACGGCGTGGAGCGGGCGGTGGATTGCTCCGGCGCTGCGCCGGGCCGCCTCACCGCCATCCAAGCCGCCCGCAAATGGGGCAAGATCGTCATGATCGGCGAAGGTGGCGAAGTCGCCTTCAACCCCAGCCCGGACATCATCCACGACCAGAAGACCATCTACGGCTCCTGGGTCACCAGCATCTGGCTGATGGAAGAGTTGGTCGAACGTCTCGTGCGCTGGGGCATCCACCCGGAAGATCTGGTCACCCACCGCTTCGCCTTGAGCGATGCCGACAAGGCGTATGAACTTATGGCCGGTGGCAAGTGTGGCAAGGTGGCTGTTTGTTTTGATGAGGAGTTGAAGTAACCCGACCACCGCCGGGGGATAAATCCCCCGGCTGGACAAAACAAGCCCGGTGAACCGGGCTGGGTTGACCAACGGATCTCGTTGAAATCAACCCGGTTCACCGGGTTTTCGTGACCAGCCGGGGGATTTATCCCCCGGCGAACGTTGTCTGCGCACACGATTTCAAAGACGCCCACATATCCAAACCAGCAAGGCAAAAACAATGAACCCAACCTACCTTTCCCCAAACCTCAGTTCCTTTGACCCCGCCACCCGCCGCGCCGCGCTGACCGCCTTCGCCGCGGCCTCGGATGCGCCCGCGCCCCGACCGCCCCAAGCCCGCATCGCCAACATGCACGCCCACTCCTTCTTCTCGTACAACGCAATGGGCATCTCGCCCAGCGCCTTGGCCGTCTTGGGCCATGAAGAGGGCATCGACCTCATGGGCCTGGTGGATTTTGACGTGATCGACGGCGTGGATGAATTCCTGGACGCCTGCGATCTGCTAGGCATCCGCGCCGGGGCCAGTATGGAGATCCGCGTCTTCGTGCCGGAATTTTCCACCCGGGAGATCAACTCACCGGGGGAGCCGGGCGTGCTCTATCACATGGGCATCGGCTTCACCAGCAGCCAGCCCTCCGCCGCGGCAGTGCCCCTCCTCCAGGATTTGGCCGACCGTTCACGCCAGCGCAACTTGGATCTGGTGGACCGCTGCAACGCCCATCTGGCCCCGGTCGCCATCGACTACGCCGCGGACGTGCTGCCCCTCACCCCCAGCGGCAACGCCACAGAGCGCCACATCGTCGCCGCCTACATCGCCGCCGCGCAGGCCCAGACCGCGGATGCGTCCGCCTTTTGGCAGACCAGCCTGGGTGTGGACGCGGCTGCGATGAGCGCTGCCCTGGCCACCCCCTTTGGCCTGGCCAATCTCGTGCGCAGCAAACTGATGAAACGGGGTGGAGCGGCTTACGTCCAGCCCGGCCCGGACACCTTCCCCGCGGCGGAGACGGCCCACGCTCTCTTCCATGCTTGCGGCGCACTGCCCTGTCTTGCTTGGTTAGATGGCACAACCCCTGGTGAAAAGGACATGCCTGAGCTGATGGATCTGCTCGTGGGCAAGGGCGTGGTGGCGGTCAACATCATCCCGGATCGCAATTGGAATATCGCCGATCCGGCGGTCAAGCAGGTGAAGCTGCAAAATTTGTATGACTTTGTGGCGTTGGCCCATGCCCACAATTTGCCCATCATCGTGGGTACGGAGATGAACAGCCCCGGTCTGCCCTTGGTGGATGCCTTCGACGCCCCCGAACTAGCTCCGGTCCGAGAGATTTTCCTCGACGGTGCCCACTTCCTCTATGGCCATACCATGTTGGGCCGCCATGCTGGCCTGGGCTATACTAGCGACTGGGCCGCCCGTCATCTGCCCGAACAGGTCGAGCGCAACGCATTCTACACCCAAGTCGGCCGCCTGATCCCGCCGGGCCAAGCTGGGTTGACCCGGTTGTGCCAGTTGGGGAATGACCCTGCGCCGGATGAGGTGCTGAGGCACGTAGGCTAGCCCCCGCCGGTTGAGTAGGCGTCGCTTCAGAAAGCGGGGGCAGTTTCCGACCGTATCGAAACCAGAGGGGGCGGGTTGACCCGCTTGGTTTCGATACGGCCTCCCTTCAAGGTTAGCGGATTTCTGCGGTTAACTCGGCCTACTCAACCGGCGCTGGCTTATGTGCCTTGGTAAGTTACCAAGCAAGAAGAAAACTTGTATCACATTCCTGTCCCCCACCCGCTATTCTGTCAGTCTATTTTTGACGAAAGGATCGTTCAATGACCGATAAACTCACTGATTTCCGCCAGGCCGCCGCGCCCATGCCCGATGAAAACCGCCTTTGGCCGCTGTACGGCGCTGGCTTTGACAACCTGGGGCTGGAGGGCCAGACCATCGCCGGGCCTATGCCCACCTTCGGACCCGATGAAATGCTGGTGCGCCACGATGCCGTCGGGCTTTGCTTCTCCGACATCAAAGTCATCAACCTGGGCGAAAATCACCCCCGCATCTACCGGGACATGAAGTCGCAACCCCTGACCCTGGGCCACGAGGTCGCCATGACCGTGGTGGGTGTGGGCGAGAATTTGAGCGAACAGTACAAGGTGGGTGATCGCTTCACCATCCAGGCCGATGTCTTTGTGGACGGGGTTGGCTATGCCTATGGCTATGAGATCCAGGGCGGGCTCTCCCTCTACAACGTCATCGACCAGCGGGTGCTCAACGGCGACGATGGCAATTACTTGATCTCCGTACAGCCCAGCACCGGCTATGTGGAAAGCGCACTGACCGAGCCGTGGGCCTGCGTCACCGCTGCCTACGGGCTGACCTATCGCACCGGTCTCAAGCCCGGCGGCACGGCGTGGATCATCGGTGGGGGTGAGGGGGCCGACGACTACACCATCAGCGCTGGTTTTGACAAGAAGTCCCATCCGGCGCGGCTGTTGTTGAGCCAGGTGCCGACGGCCTTTGCCGCCTTCCTGCGCCAGCGTGCGGCCGAATTGGGTATCGAAGTCATGGACGTGGCCGATCCGGCCAAGCCGCCGGTGACGCCCATTGACGATATTGTGCTGCTCTCCCCCGACCCGGACCTGATCGAGCTGGTCAGTCCCCATCTGGCCGACTTCGGCGTCGTGGCCCTGTTGGGCAAGGACGCGTTGAGCCGCAAGGTGAACGTGGATGTGGGCCGGGTCCACTACAATCGCTGGGTCTACGTGGGCACCCAGAGCCATGACGTGGCCCGGGCCTACGCCGATCTGCCCGTGCGCTCCGCACTTCAGCCGGGAGGACGAGCGCTCTTCGTGGGCGCGGGCGGACCCATGGGCCGCATGCACGTGCAGCGGGCCATCGAGGTGGCCGGTGCGCCGTCCGTGATGGTTTGTAGCGACGTTAGCGACCTGCGCATCAATGACCTGCGGGAGTCCTACGAGGCCGAAGCTGCGGCCAAGGGGATCGAATTCATCTGCGTCAACCCCATGGAAAAAGAGGCCTACGCAGCGGGGATGGCCCCCTTCCAAAGCACTGGCTTTGACGATATTGTCGTGCTGGCCCCAGTGCCCTTTGTGATCGCCGACTCCGCCCAATGGTTGGCCCCCCGTGGCGTGATGAACGTCTTTGCCGGTGTGGCCCGGGGCGTCACGGCTCCGCTTGATCTGAGCGATGTCTACATGAAGAACGTGCGGGTGATCGGCCACTCGGCCTCCACCATCGACGACCTGCGCCTGATGTTGCACCAGGCCGAGAGCGGCGAGCTGTCGCCCAACCGCTCCCTGGCCGCGGTCGGCTCCCTCAGCGCCGCCAAGGATGGCATGGTGGCCCTGCGGGACACGGTCTTCCCCGGCAAGGTCGTCATCTTCCCCCAGATCAAAGAACTGCCTCTGACCTCATTGCCCGACTTGGCCGAAGCCATGCCCAGCGTGCGCGCCCTGCTCAAAAATGGCCGCGAATGGACGGTTGAGGCGGAAGCGGAATTCTTGCGGTTGATGCTGCCGTAGTCTCCCGTCACCGCTGATGTAATGGACCGTGGAGTCGGGCATCCTCAGATGCCCGACGTTCGCATCTGAGGATGCGAACTCCTCGTTTCCATCACGTGATTGGCAAGACCTTTGTCAACTTGGCGGCAACAGATCCTGGGAAACGTGGCGCTAGCCGGGTCCGTGACCCGGCGGGTCTGCCGCAGAAGATCCTGAGAAACACCCGCCGGGTCACGGACCCGGCTAGAGCAGAAACGAGGAGAGAACACGCATGACAACACCACTACAAGATAAAATTGCCATCGTCACCGGTAGCGCCCAGGGGCTAGGGCGGGCCATTGCCCTGCGTCTGGCCGTTGAAGGCGCAGACGTGGTCATTGCCGACCTCAACGGCGAGCAGGCCGAAACCACCGCCCAGGAGATCGCCGCGGCCACGGGTCGTCGTACCCTGGCCGTGGTGGCCGATGTCACCAACGAAGAGCAGGTTGCCGCTATGGTGGACCGCACCGTGGCCGAGTTTGGCCGCCTGGATCTCCTGGTCGCCAACGCCGGCATCGTCCTGGCCGGGGCGCTGACCGACTTCCCCGTGGGCCGCTGGCGCACGGTGATCGAGGTCAACCTAGTCGGCTACTTCCTCTGCGCCAAGCACGCCGCACGGGTGATGGTGGCCCAAGGCGGCGGCAACATCATCCAGATCAACTCCAAATCGGGCAAAAAGGGCAGCGCCAAGAACTCGGCCTACGCCGCCAGTAAATTCGGCGGCATCGGCCTGACCCAGAGCCTGGCCCTGGAATTGGCCGACGACGGCATCCGGGTCAACGCCATCTGCCCCGGCAATCTGCTGGACTCGCCCCTGTGGGTCGATTCGCTTTATGACCAATACGCCGCCCGTCTGGGCATCACCGCCGCCGAAGTGCGCCAACGCTATGTGGACCAAGTGCCCATGAAGCGGGGCTGCACCTACGACGACATCACCAACATGGTCGTCTTCCTGGCCTCGGACCAGTCCAGTTATATGACCGGGCAGGCGCTGAACGTCACCGGCGGGCAACAGATGACCTAGCCCACTCGTTCCCACGCTCCGCGTGGGAATGCGCCCGGACGCTCCGGCGTCCCCTCGGCGCAGAGCGCCGAACTTCCGCTCCCACGCAGAGCGTGGGAGCGAGAGCTGAAAAACAAGGATTGCGCTATGATTCGCTTGACTGTACTTTACAACCTGCAACCCCACGTGAACGAGGCCGAATTTCTCGAATGGCGACTCACGGAACATCAGGCTGCAAACATGAGCTCGCCTGGGGTTCTGCGCTCGGATTTTGCCCGCATCGACGACAGTGGGCCCGACGGCGCACCGTCTCCGTATCGCTTTATGACCACCGCGGATTGGCCCGACCGGGCGACCTTCGAGGCCAGCTTTTACGATCCCGAAGCTCAGGCGGGCTTGAAGGAAGCAGTGAAGCCGCTGAAAGATCCGCTCTTTTTGATCAGCGAGATTTTGGTCGAGGGATTTAACGCGTAGAGGTTTGGGTGTGTGGCGCGAAGAGACGCAAAATTTTGCGTCTCTTCGCGCCACACACCCAAATTCCTTAACCTAATCCACCAAATTCATGGTTGACATTCTCTTTTTTTGGGTGTAAAATGAAAGTAATCGAAAGTGAATGAAATTAAACAAAGAATGTGACCCATGGAATCCGCACCCACTCTGTACGCCGAAGAGCGCCGCCAATCAATTCTTGAACTGGTCAACCGCACCGGACGTGTGACCGTGGGCGACTTGGGCCAGCAATTCGGCGTCTCGGATGTCACCATCCGCTCGGACTTGCAGAGCCTGGCCGACCAGGACTTGCTCTTGCGCACCCACGGCGGCGCGGTGCCGTCCACCACGGCCGCGGCGGAGATGGCCTTCGCCCTGCGCCGTCAGCGCAAGGTGCGGGAGAAGCAGCGTATCGGCCAGGCCGGGGCGGCCTTGGTGGCCAATGGGGACGCCATTTATTTGGACAGCAGCAGCACCTCTTTGGCCATCGCCCACCAGATCAAGGATCGTCAATATCTGACCGTGGTCACCAACAGTTTGGCCATCATCCAAGAGTTGTTGGATGCCCCCCATATCCATGTCATCGTCACTGGCGGCACGTTGCAGCGGGAGACAGCGGCCTTTGTGGGGCCGATCAGCCAGGCCGTGCTGGATCAGGTGAACATTCAAACCGGCTTCTTTGGGGCCCACGGCATTGTGGAGGACCAGGGCCTTACCGATGTCAGCCCGGAGATCGCCGCCACCAAGCGGCCTATGTTGGACCATTGCCAGCAGGCCGTCGCCGTGGTGGACGCCTCTAAATGGGGGCGGGTGGGCGTGGCCTCCTTCGCCGCCCTCACCGAAATGGACATCATCATCACCGATGACACCGCGCCCCAGGCCCATGTGGCCGCGGCACGGGCTGTGGGTGTCAACGTTCGCATCGTCTGATGCGGGAGACAACTAACTACATGCACAAACCCAAGAACTATTTGATGGACATGGATGGGGTGCTGGTCAAGGGCAGCACGGCCATTCCGGGGGCGGCCCGGTTTATTGACCGCCTCAACGAGCAGGGGATACCCTATCTCCTGCTCACCAACAATCCCCTTTACACGCCCAGAGATTTGGCCCACCGCTTGCAGCTTGCCGGGTTGGCCGTGTCGGACGAGCGTATCTTTACCTCCGCCTTGGCCACGGCCATGTTCGTGCATCAACAGCGCCCTGAGGGCAAGGCCTACGTCATCGGCGAGAGCGGGCTGACCAGCGCCATCCACGATATCGGCTACGTGATCACCGACAATGCCCCGGACTATGTTATTTTGGGCGAGACCCACGGCTACAACATCGCCCAGATCACCACGGCTATCCGCTTGGTGGCTGGGGGTGCCCGCTTTATCGCCACCAACCCGGACCCCTCTGGGCCCACGGAAGATGGCCTGGTGCCCGCCTGCGGCGCCATGGCCGCGCTGGTTGAGAAGGCCAGCGGGGTGGCCCCCTTCTTTGTCGGCAAGCCCAACCCCCTCATGATGCGCACGGCCCTCAACTATTTGGGCGTCCATTCAGAAGAGACTGTCATGATCGGGGACCGCATGGACACGGACATCGTGGGTGCGGTCAGCGCGGGCATGCAGACCATTCTTGTCCTCACCGGTGTCACTCAACGGGAAGAGGTCGATCGCTTCCCCTATCAACCCACCCACATCGTCGACTCGATCGCCGATGTGGACCCATAAGGAATCCACCATGTCAACACCAATTATTTTGCCCCGTTTGGGCAACTCAGTCGAAAGCTGTATTTTATTGGAATGGAAGGTCGCCGTCGGCGACACTGTGGCGGAAAATGATGTGATCGCCGAAGTGGAGACCGACAAGGCAGTGATGGAAGTCGCCAGTTCCGCCGCGGGGACGATCCTGGCCCTGCGCTTTGCCGCCGGGGATGATGTGCCGGTCATGGCGGAGATGGCCGTTGTCGGCGAACCGAATGGCGAATGGCAAATGGCGAAGCTGGAAGACGCCATGGTGGATGACGCAAGCGGGAAATCTGATGAACTATCTCAGGCCCAATCCCCAGTCTTTGAATCACAACCCGTTGAGCCGCCACTCGCCATTCGCCATTCGCCATTCGCTTCGCCCCGCGCCCGGCATTTGGCGGAGCGGAAGTCGCTCGACATAACGGATGTGGCGGGCAGTGGACCCGGCGGACGTGTCATCGAGCGGGACGTGGAGGCGGCTTTGGCGGCCCGACCCAAGATCAGCCCGGTGGCCCAGGCCAAGCTGGCTGACGGGGACTTCACCGCGCCGACGCGGGGCAGCGGCCCGGGTGGGCGCATCATGGCGGAGGATTTGGTGGCGAGGGGCGAGAAGGGGAGACAAGGAGAAGCGGAGCGGGGGAGCAGTGGAGCAGTGGAGTCGTCCACGCCCCTCGCAACTCGCCCCTCGCAACTCGTTCCTCTGCGAGGCATTCGCAAGGTGATCGCCGAGCGGATGTTGGCGTCGGTGCAGACCACGGCGCAGTTGACCCTCAATGCCAGCGCGGACGCTCGTGCATTGAAGGCTCTGCGGGCGCGGCTGAAAGCCAGCCCGGAAGCATTGGGCTTGCAGCGGGTGACCATCAACGATCTGGTCCTCTTTGCCACGGCCCGCACCTTGGCCGACTACCCGGAGATCAACGCCCTCTTCCTAGTGGACGCGGTGGAGCGCCACAGCGCCGTCCACCTGGGCGTGGCCGTGGACACCCCCCGTGGCCTCATGGTGCCGGTAATTCCTAACGCCGACCAACTCAGCCTCAAGGCCATCTCGGTGGAGACCAAGCGGGTGGCTGATGGCTGCCTGAACAACAAGATCACCCCGGACGAACTGAGCGGCGGCACCTTCACCGTGACCAATCTGGGTGCATTCGGGATCGAGAACTTCACCCCGGTGCTGAATCTGCCCCAGGTGGCGATTTTGGGCGTGGGGAATATTCAACTCAAGCCCGTCGAGGACAAAGCCGGGGCGGTGGCCTTTGTGCCCCACATCGGCCTGTCCCTGACCATCAACCACCAAGTCGTGGACGGCGCCCCCGCCGCCCGTTTCCTGCAAAGTTTGAGCCAAAATTTGGCTAATATTGATCTGTTAATGGCGATTTAGGGACGAGATTGAGAGATTGGGAGATTAGGAGATTGGTCTGGCGGCAGACAATCTCCTAATCTCAACCAATCTCCTATTCTCCCAATCGCCACCAACCTCAACATTTAACATGGAAAGCAAACAATGACAAAAACAATCACAATCAACCCCGCCGATGTGCGTGCCCGGTCTGTTTTGGTGAGCCCGGATATTCCGATCAATAGCTATGTCTCCGACCCGGCGGCGGAGAGGGCGAAGTATGGGGAAGAAGCCCTGGTGCGGATTTACCGGGACATGGTCACCATTCGGGAATTCGAGACCATGCTGGACCGCATCAAGAAAGAGAACAGCTACGAGGGCATCGAGTACAATCACAAGGGACCGGCCCACCTTTCCATCGGCCAGGAAGCATCGGCTGTGGGCCAGGCATTTAACCTGACCCCGGATGACTTTATCTTCGGCTCCCACCGCAGCCACGGGGACATTTTGGCCAAGAGTTTGTCGGCCATCGCCAAGCTGAGCGACGCCGAGTTGCAGACCATCATGGAGACCTATTTGGGCGGCGCGCCCCTGCGGGTGGTGGAGCGCTTTGGCCACGACAGCGTGCGGGATCTGGCCATCGACTACGCCCTCTATGGCACCTTGGCCGAGATCTTCAGCCGGGCTACGGGCTTCAACATGGGCATGGGCGGCTCCATGCACGCCTTCTTCCCCCCCTTCGGCGTCATGCCCAACAACGCCATCGTGGGCGGTTCCGGGGACATTGCCGTGGGCGCTGCCCTCTTCAAGCGGGTCAACCGGCGGCCGGGCATCGTGATCGCCAACATCGGCGACGCGTCTATGGGCTGTGGGCCGGTGTGGGAGGGCATGATGTTTGCGGCCATGGATCAGTACCGCACCCTTTGGCCCGAAGAGATCGGCGGCGCGCCGCCCATGCTCTTCAACTTTATGAATAACTTCTACGGTATGGGCGGTCAGCCCGTGGGCGAGACCATGGGCTTTGGCACCTTGGCCCGAGTGGGTCTGGGCGTCAACCCGGAGGCCATGCACGCCGAGCGGGTGGACGGCTACAACCCCCTGGCCGTGGCCGATGCCATCGAACGCAAGCGCATCATCCTGGCCGAGGGTCGGGGGCCGGTGCTGTTGGATACCATCACCTATCGCTTCTCCGGCCACTCCCCTTCGGACGCTATGGCCTATCGCACCAAGGAGGAGATGGACCTGTGGCGCGAGCAGGACTCGATTATCGGGTATGGGGACTATCTGCTGGCCAACCAGTTGGCGGACGAGGCCGGGCTGGGCGAGATTCAAAACGAGATTTTGGGACGACTTCGGCGGGTGCTGGAAGCCGCCGTCTCCCTTGACACGTCCCCTCGGGTCAACGTCTTCACGGACGAAATCGCTGACATGATGTTCTCCAACACCCCGACGGAAGCCCTGGCCCCTGGGGAGCCAGAGGTGCTGATGCCCTTGGCCGAGAGTCGGCTCAAGACCACGTTGGCCAAGAATCGGTTCGGGCTGGACGAAAGTGGCAAGGCCCTGCCCAAACTGCGCTGCGTGACCTATGCCGAGGCGCTGTTTGAGGCCATGATCCACCGCTTTTACATCGACCCCACCATGGTGGCCTATGGCGAGGAGAACCGGGATTGGGGCGGCGCGTTTGGCGTCTATCGAGGGCTGACCGAGTGTCTGCCCTATCAGCGGCTGTTCAACTCGCCCATCTCCGAGGGGGCGATTGTGGGCACGGCGGTGGGCTATGCCATGAGCGGCGGGCGAGTGGTGGCCGAGCTGATGTACAACGACTTTATGGGCCGGGCCGGGGACGAGATCTTCAACCAGATGGCCAAGTGGCAGTCCATGTCCGCGGGCGTGCTGAAGATGCCCATGATCCTGCGGGTCTCTGTGGGGGCCAAATATGGGGCGCAGCATTCCCAGGACTGGACCTCCATGTGCGCCCATGTGCCGGGGTTGAAGGTCTACTTCCCGGCCACGGCGTATGATGCCAAGGGCATGCTCAACCTGGCTTTGCGGGGGACGGACCCGGTGGTCTTCTTCGAGAGCCAGCGCCTCTATTCCGAGACCGAAACATTGGTGGCGGGCGGCGTGCCCACGGACTATTACGAAGTCCCCGAAGGCGAGCCGGTTGTGCGCCGGGCCGGGCGAGATGTCACCATCATCACCCTGGGGTCCACGCTTTACCGAGCGCTGGAAGCCGCAGACGAGTTGCAAGCCAAGCACGGTCTCAGCGCCGAGGTGATCGACTGTCGCTTCATCACGCCCCTCAACTATGGGCCGTTGGTCGAGTCCATCAAAAAGACCGGTCGGGTCGTCCTGGCCTCGGACGCCTGCGAGCGGGGATCTTTCATGCACACCGTGGCCAGCAACCTGACCCAGTTGGCCTTCGACTATCTGGACGGCCCCATCGTCGTGGTGGGCGCCCGCAACTGGATCACCCCGGCCGCGGAGATGGAAGAGGGCTTCTTCCCCCAGAAAGAGTGGATTCTGGACGTGATCCACGAGCGCATCCTGCCCTTGGCCGGCCATGTGCCCACGACCAAGCAGGCGACCGGCGAGATTATGCGGACGAGCTGCGCGGGGGTGTAGGGGTAGGAAGTTGATTAAAATATAGTCACGAAGAAGGGAAGTGGGGAAGGTTCACGAAGAAAAACGATTCTGTCGTTGGTCTCTTCGTGGGCCTTCCCCGCTTCCTTTCTTCGTGGCTATTCTTTGAGAAAGGCGAACCATGGAACTGAACATCATTGACGCAAACGGTCACCCTATCGCCGAGGTGATCGCGGACAGGGTTGTGGTTGAGGCTCGCCGGGACGCCCTGGATTTTCTGGGGGATGTCTATTATCAGGGATCATCGTGCGTGATTCTGAAAAAGGGGCATCTGCCCGCGGACTTCTACGATCTGCGCACGGGTTTGGCCGGGGAGATTCTGGGGATGGCGGCCAACTATCACATGAAGCTGGCGGTGATCGGCGATTTCTCCCAGATCGAGAGCAAGAGTTTTGCCGCCTTTGTTGTGGAATGTAATCGGGGCAACGCGGTCTTCTTTGTCTCGGATCGGGAGACGGCGATCAAGAGATTGGCCGGGCGGACACCGACCGCCGGGGGGTAATATCGTAGGTGCGGTTTTCAACCGCACGGCCCACCAGACCACGAATAACCCATGAGAATCGTGCGGTTGAAAAGGGTGCAATTCAATTTGGGGGCAGGATTGGCAGATCATGGATCTGTGCACAAATCGGCGTCCGCCCTGGACTGAAAGCCGCAGGGCTACAACAGCAACGCCCCGTCAAACGGGGCTTTTGTGAGAGGGAAAGCCTGGTTTACCAGGCGAAGCCGTTGTAGCCCCATCCCTTTCAGGGTGGGGCGGGCGCCGAATCCAACTCGCCCCCAAATTGAATTGCACCCGTTGAAAACCGCACCTACGAATGCGACAGAAGTTATGGTAAAATAGGGTCGTTTGCCTTGCTGGTGATTGATGCGTGAATGCGCACCGGATGGATACCAAGATGGGGCTATAGACGAATGACCATTGCCAAGGTCGTGCGAAAAGTCAGCCTGACCGAACAGCCGAGTGATTTTGCTTATTGGCAGTCTCGACCATACCAAGAACGTCTGGATGCATTGGAGCAGATTCGGCGCGAATACCACCAATCGGTTTATGGTGGCGAACAAGAATTCCAACGAGTTTATAGCATCCTCAAACAGTCACCCCTCTCCACAGAGTAAAACCCATGACCCACCAACAACCCACCGCACCCTTCATCCTGGCCCATGATCTCGGCACCACGGGGAACAAGGCCACCCTTTTTGACGCCAACGGCCAGCAGATCGGCAGCGCCTTTGCCGCCTACGAGACGGTCTATCCGCAGCCCAACTGGGCGGAGCAGAACCCGGACGATTGGTGGGCGGCGGTCTGCGAGACGACCCAGCGGTTGTTGAGCGAGACCGGCGTGGACGCGGGCGACATCGCCGGGGTGGGCTTCAGCGGACAGATGATGGGCGTGGTGCCCATCGGCGCGGACGGACGGCCCCTGCGTTCGTGCATCATCTGGGCGGACCAGCGGGCGCAGGTGGAGAGCGCGTACATGGCCGAGGTGCTGGGCGCGGACGCCATTTACGAGACGTGCGGCCATCTGCCCAGCCCGGCGTATACGGGTCCCAAGATTCTGTGGCTGCGCAATCATCAGCCCGAGATTTATGAGGCGGCGGTCTGCTTTTTGCAGCCCAAGGACTACCTGGCCTATCGCTTCACCGGCCTCTTCGCCACGGACTATTCGGACGCCTCCGGTACCCTGCTTTTTGATCTGGTCACCCGAAGCTGGCAGCCGGACTTTTTGGCCAAGCTCGATCTGCCCGTGGGGAAGCTGCCCACCATTTTGCCCTCCACCGGCGTGGTGGGGGAAGTGACCACCCAGGCCGCGGCCGAAACCGGTCTGCGGGCGGGGACAACCGTGATCATCGGTGCGGGGGATGGCTCAGCGGCGGGGATTGGGGCGGGGGTGATCGAGTCGGGGGAGGCCTATTGCAATCTCGGCTCGTCGGCGTGGATCTCGATTGCAGGGGCGGCCCCCATGCCGGACCCCCGACGGCGCACCATCACTTTTGCCCACGCCCACCCGGATCGGTATGCGCCTATGGGCGTGATGCAGGCGGCCGGCGGGGCGCGCCAGTGGACGTGGAATCTGCTGGCCGAGGAGGCGCTGGATCTGGACGCGGCCGCGGCTTCGGTCCCGGCGGGGAGCGATGGGCTGCTCTTTTTGCCCTACTTTTTGGGCGAGCGCAGCCCGTATTGGAATCCCCTGGCCCGGGGCACGATGGTGGGGTTGACCATGAACCACGGCAAGGCGGAGATCGCCAGGGCCACGCTGGAGGGGGTGGCCTTCAACTTGGGGCTGATTGTGAACGCTTTGCGGGATCAGACCTCGGATATTCGGGCCATGCGCTTTATCGGCGGGGGCAGTCGCAGCCCGCTGTGGCAGCAGATCTTGGCGAATGTCTTCAACCTGCCCATCCATGTGCTGGCCCTGCAAGGGGACGCCACCAGTTGGGGCGCGGCGGTGGTGGCTGGGGTGGGCGTGGGGGTGTACGATTGGTCTATCGCGGCCCACCGGAGCACTGTCGAACGGGTGGTGGTGCCTGACCAAACCACCGTGAAGATTTACGCGGAAATGAGTGAGATCTACACGGATCTCTACGCAGCAATGACACCTATTTTTCAAAAATTGAATGGGACGATGACCAAGAAATAGACCATGGATTTGACGGATCGAACGGATCAAAAACGGATCTTTCTGTTGAGATCAACTTGATGATGAAATGGGACTTGTCCGGCTGATAGCCGGACCTACGAAGAAGCCGCCGGGATCGCAGGTCACGCTACCAGCGTGACGAGTTCCGAATCTTTCACCATCTTGTTGATCACTACAAAAAACGGATCTTTCTCTGAAATTCAAGAGAAAGATCCGTTTTTTAATCCGTCAATTTCGTTTAATCCGTGCCTATTTCTTGTTTACCCGGTCCCAGCGCTCTTGGCTCTCTTTGCCGCTGGGGTAGAAACGGTGGACGCCGCCCATGTTGCCGACGATTTGGCGGGCTTGGGCCAGGTCGGCGATTTCGCCCAGGGCGATGAGTTGGATGAGGGCGTTGCCCAGGACGGTGGCCTCGACCGGCCCGGCCAGGACGGGGAGGCCGGTGACGTCCGCGGCCATCTGGTTGAGCAGGTCGTTTTGGCTGCCGCCGCCGACGATGTGCAGGGCGTCCAGGGTGCGCCCGGTGAGGGCGGCGAGGTCGTTGAGGGTCTCCCGATAGGCCAGGGCCAGCCCTTGCAGCGCGGCCCGCACCACTTCGCCCACACTGTCGGGGACGGGTTGGCCGGTGCTGCGGCAATAGTCGCGGATGCGGGTCGGGTGGTCGCCGGGGGGGGTGAAGAGGGGGTCGTTGGGGTCGATGACCGAGACCAGGGCCGGGGCTTGGGCGGCCAGGGTGGTGAGGTCGGCGTAGGAGTAGGATTGGCCCGCCTTGGCCCACGTCTCCCGGCACTGTTGCACGATCCACATGCCCGTGGTGTTGCGCAGGAGGGTGATGGTGCCGAAAGCTCCGGCCTCGTTGGTGACATTGGCGGCCAAGGCTTCCGGCGAGAGGAGGGGGCGGTCCATCTCCAGCCCGGCCAGGCTCCAGGTGCCGCTGCTGAGATAGGCGGCGTTGGGCGTGGTCATGGGGACGGCGGCCACGGCGCTGGCTGTGTCGTGGCTGGCCGTGGCGAAGACGGGGATGCCCTGGAACGCGCCCACCCGTGCGCCGGGGTCGACGATGGCCGGGAAGATGCGGCTGGGGATGCCCAGATCGTCCATCAGATCCGTGGCCCAGCTGCCGGTGACGGGGTTGAGCAGTTGGGTGGTGGAGGCGATGGTGCGCTCGCTGACTTTGGTCCCGGTCAGCCAATAGTTGAGCAGGTCCGGCGAGGTCAGCAGGGTTTCGGCGATGGCAAGCTGGGGCGAGTTGCTCTGCACCAAACTCATCAGTTGATAAATGGTGTTGATCTCCATAAACTGGATGCCGGTCTGGGTGTAGATGCGGGCCTTGCCCACCCGCTCGAAGGCCTGGGCCATCATGCCGTCCGTGCGGCTGTCCCGATAGTGGATCGGGTTGCCCAGCAGATTTCCCTGGCTGTCCAGCAGGCCGAAGTCGACGCCCCAGGTGTCCACGCCCAACCCGGCCGGGCTGTGTTCCATGCCCCGCCCGATGCCGGTCTGGATGTCTCCCCACAGGCGGGGGAAGTCCCAGGTCAGGGTGCCGTGGATGGTGACGGTGGTGTTGGGGAAGCGGTTTAGCTCCTCCACGGTGAGGCTGCGGCCATCAAAGCCCACGGCCATCACCCGGCCGGATGAAGCGCCCAGATCGATGGCCAATACGGTTTTCTTTTTCACGATATTCTCCTCAAAAATGGCGAATGGCGAATGGCGAATGGCGGTCATATTGCACAGATCTTGCACTCGACAACGCCATTGTGCATTGACCATTACTTTCTGTTTGCTAACACCCGTTTCTCATACCCACGAATTTCATCCACATAGGCCGCGCCCACGGGCACTTCTTGGGTCAGGCAGAAGTAATCCCACACTGCGCCAAAGGGCAGCCCCTTCAGTTCTTCCAAAAAGACAAAGCGCCCGGTCAGATCCCGGTCCAGCTCCAACTGGCGCAGATGGTCCAGGGGTTCCAGCAGGGCCATGAGCAGGGCACGCTGCACGTTGCGGCCCCCGATCACCCAGGCGGCGATGCGGTTGATGCTGGCGTCGAAGAAGTCCACGCCGATGTTGACCCGGTCCAAGAAGCCGCCCCGCACAATCTCCTGCATCAAGACTTCCAGATCATCCGCCAACGTGACCACATGGTCGCTGTCCCAACGCACGCCCCGGCTGATGTGGAGCATGAGGTGGGGCACAAAGGCCAACAGTGAAGAGATCTTGTCACCGATGGTCTCCGTGGGGTGGAAGTGGCCGGAGTCGAGACAGATGCCGATCTGGTTAGCCACGGCATAGCCGGTGTAGAACTCGTGGGAGCCCACTGTGTAGCTCTCCAAACCCAGGCCAAAGAGCTTGCTTTCCACCGCATCCAGGTTGAGTTTGGGGTCCACCGGGACGGCGAAGATCTGGTCCAAGGAGTCCCGCAGGCGCAGGCGGGGGCTTTTGCGGTCCACGGGGGTGTCTTTGTAGCCGTCGGGAATCCAGATGTTGGTGACGCAGGGTGTGCCCAACTCCTCGCCAAAATAGGCCCCGATCTTGCGGCAGGCGATGCAGTGGTCCACCCAAAACTGGCGGATGGCCGGGTCCGGGTGGGCTAGGGTGAAGCCTTCCTCGACCAGGGGGTGGGAGAAGAGGGTGGGGTTGAGGTCCAGGCCGTGGTTGTTGGCCTTAGCCCAATCCACCCAATCGGCGAAGTGACGGGGTTCGATCTGGCTGCGGGGCACATCCTGGCCGTGGGTCTCCAGATAGTTGGCCTGGAGATTGAGCCGGTGGGTGCCGGGCAGCAGGCTGAAGGCCAGGTCCAGATCCGAGCGCAGTTCGCCCACATTTCTGGCCCGGCCCGGATAGTTGCCCGTGGCCATAATGCCGCCGATCACCGCCTGCTTGGGGTTCTCGAAGCCGATCACGTCGTCCCCCTGCCAGCAGTTGATGCTGACCGGGGTGCGGCGCAAGATGGCCAGGGCCTGCTCCGTGTCCACCCCCAGGGCGGCATACCGCTCTTGGGCCAGACCATAGGCGGATTCGACTTGGGTGGAAGATGGTTGGGTTGTCATCAAATGCCCTCCGTTGGGTGAGTGAAGCCGATGGGTCCGTTGTCTACTTTTTTGTTATCGGTCTGCGTAGGGATAGGATCCCCTCACGCCCGAATTTCTTGCCGTTCCTGATGCATCTGCCGGGCCTGGGCCACCAACTTGGGCAGGCTTTTGGCGAAGGGCGGATAGGCCACGCCCGCCTCGGTGACAATGCCGGTGATATACCGGGCCGGGGTGACATCAAAAGCCGGGTTGGCCATGTGCGCGCCCTCCGGGGTGATCTGTTCAGCCCCGATGTGGCTGATTTCTGAAGAAGGGCGCTCCTCGATCTCAATAGCGTCGCCGTCTGGGAGGGTTAGATCGATGGTGCTGGTGGGGGCGGCCACGTAAAACGGCACATCGTGGGCATGGGCCACCAGGGCTAAATTGTACGTGCCGATCTTGTTGGCCGTGTCTCCGTTGGCCGCCACCCGATCACACCCCACCACGGCCAGATCGATCCCCACGGTACGCATAAAGTGGCCCGATGCCCCATCCACAATCACCGTGTGGGGGATGCCCTGCATCACAAGTTCATAGGCCGAGAGGCGCGCCCCTTGCAGCCGGGGCCGGGTCTCGTCCAAAAAGGCGTGGATGGTGCGCCCGCTCTCGTGGGCCGTGCGGATGATGCCCAAGGCCGTGCCATAGTCCACTGTGGCCAGGCTGCCCGTGTTGCAATGATGAATGAAGTTGATCGTCGGCTGGTCCCCGCTACGCCTTCGTTTTGGCAGCAGTGCCAGGGCGTTGAGGCCGATCTGACGGTTGGTCCACACATCCTCCTCTGCCACAGCATGGGCCTCGGCCAACGCGGCGTGCTGAATCTGCGCCGGGGTGGTCAAAGCCGGGTCCATCACCCGAACCATCACCCGGTCCACGGCCCAAAAGAGGTTGACCGCGGTGGGGCGGGCCGCCTTCAACACCCCGGCGGCCTCGGTCAACGCCGACCGCATGGCGTTTGGATCGCTTTCGGTGCAATTGGCCGCCGCCAAGGCCAGCCCATAGGCCGCGGCCGCCCCAATCGCCGGCGCGCCCCGCACCACCATCTCCAAAATAGCCTGGGCCACCTCTTCGTGATTCGTATAGTCAATATAAACCGTAGCCTGTGGAATCAACCGCTGATCCAACAGACGCAAGCGCCCATCCACCCACGCCACACTCCTGAACGCGTTCATAGCTCTCTCTCTACCTCTACCTCTACCTCTATCTCTACCTCTACCTCTACCTCTATCTCTCTCTCTCTCTCTCATTCCCCCAACCCCCGCAACACCCGCTCCAACACCAACACCGCCTGCCAATAGTCGGCCAGAGGCAGGTGCTCGTGGGGGGTGTGGTCCAGACTGCTGTCCCCGGGTCCATAGGCCAGGATGGGGCAGCCCCAGGCCGGGGCCACCACGTTCATGTCGCTGGTCCCGGTCTTGACCACGAAGCCGGGCCGGGTTTCGCCTTCCTCCCGGATAGCGCCCAGAAAGCCCCGCACCAAAGCGTTGTTGCGGTCGCTGCGCCAGGCCGGTTCATGGCCATAGCATTTCAGGCTGATGGTTGTGGTCTCGCCAAAAATCGTTAAACCGTAAAGCTGATCCGGCCCCGTGCCCTCGATGGTGGCTCGGACAGGATCGGCCACGTCGGGGATGTTGGGGTCAACCCCGGCCTCGTCCGCGGCCCAACGGGCCAGTTGCGAGGCAAAGTCAGCCACATCAAACCCCAAGGGCAGACGGATGCCCGCCTTGGCGGCCACCCGGTCCTGCATGGCCTCGTCGGTCCAGGTGGAGAGGGACCGCAGGCTGGGTTGGAGCTGATCAAAAAGGCGATCTTGTGTGGCGTTGAACCCGTGGGCGATCTGGTCGATCCGATTCCAGAAAGAGACCGCCACCGTCCCCACCCCAGCGTCGGGACCGGCTGTGTGGGCCATACCCTGGGCCGCCTCCACATCCACCAAAATGCGCCCCTTGTAGCCCAAAGTTACCCGCCGCCAATCGCTGGGTTCGCCGATGATGCAGAAATCGGGTACTGGCTCGCTTTTGCCGTCAAAGCGGTCCCGGATAAAGCGCGCCCCCTTGCTGGTGGCCGCCTCCTCCTCCACCGCGCCCACCACCACCAATCGCACGTTGTGCGCCGCTGCCCAGGCAGATCCAATCCGCGCCACCGCGGCGGTGAAGGTGGCCAGCGGCCCCTTGGCGTCCACGCTGCCCCGGCCAAACAACACCGGGCCGCTCTCATCGTCCTCTTCAATCTGCACGGGAATGTTCCCCGGCACGGTGTCGATGTGGCCCAGCAGCACAATTGTGAGCGGGGCATCCGCTGGCCCCATCTCGCCCACGGCATTCCCCGCCGCGTCCACAAAGGCCCGGTCATAGCCCAGGGCGATCATCTGCCCCACCAACCACGCAGAAGCCGCCGCCTCCTCCCGGCTCAGAGAGGGGACGGCGACCAGGCCGTGGAGCAAGTCGATTGTTTGTTGTTGATCGATCATAGGTTGCTTTCGAATGGCAAATGGCGAATGGCGAAAGGCGGGACGACGGGCCACAAACTCGTCATTCGCCATTTGCCATTCGCCATTCGTTAAAATGCGCTCTGCATGGTCAAATTCATCAGCGCCTCGTGGGTGCCGATGCGGGTGCTGTCTGTGGAGCGCTGCTCTTCCAGGGTGGGGTCGTCTGTGCGCCGCTGTTGATAGCGGCCATCGGGCAACATCTCCCAGGCGCTGCGCTGGTCTTGCAGACAGATGTCCAGCACCTGTTGCAGTTGATCCTTGAGGGCAGGGGACTCCACCGGGACAATGGCCTCCACCCGGTGAGTGAGGTTGCGGTACATCCAGTCCGCGCTGCCGATGAAATAGCGGGGATCTCCGTTGTTCTCGAAGCTGAAGATGCGGTGATGCTCCAAAAAGCGCCCGATGATGCTGATCACCCGGATGTTTTCGCTGATCCCCGGCAGGCCAGGGCGCACCCGGCAGTTGGCGCGCACGATCAGGTCGATCTGCACCCCGGCCTGGCTGGCCCGGTAGAGATGCTCCACCAATTTGGGGTCTTCCAGCCCGTTCATCTTGGCCACCACCCGGCCCAGGCGACCGTCCAGGGCGTTGGCCATCTCCACATCCAACATCTCTTGGAAGCGGCGGCGCATGTTAACCGGGGCCACCAACACCTTGCGGTAGATCTGCTGGTGGCTGTAGCCCGTGAGGAAGTTGAAGAGGTCCATCAAGTCTGCGCCGATGTCCGATTGGCAGGTGAAGAGGCCAAAATCTGTGTAGAGGCTGGCGGTCTTGGGGTTATAGTTGCCCGTGCCGATGTGCATATAGGCCCGCAGGCCATCTTCTTCTTCCCGCACGACCAACGTGGTTTTGGTATGGGTCTTTAACCCTACCAGCCCATAGGCCACGTGACAGCCCGCATCCTCCAGCCGCCGAGCCCATTCGATATTGCGCTCCTCATCAAAGCGGGCCTTGACCTCCACCAGCACAGCCACCTGTTTGCCCCGCCCGGCGGCCGCAATCAGCGCCTTGATGATGGGCGAGTCGGCGCTGGTGCGATAAAGGGTCTGCTTGATGGCCAGCACTTGGGGATCCCGGGAGGCGGCCTCGATAAAGTGCTGGGTGCTGCTGGTAAAGCTGTGATAGGGGTGATGGACCATAAAATCCCCCTGGCGGATGGCCGAGAAGATCTCGTTGGGGCGAGATTTGCTGCTCAGGCTGGCCAGGGCGGGGTGGATGCGGGGGGTCCAAACTGGGTATTTGAGGTGGGGCAGGTTGGCATCGCCCAGAGGGAAGAGATCCGCCAAGCCCAGGGGGCCTTCGATGGCGTACATATCCATCTGTTCCAATCCCAACTCGTGGAGCAGTACCCGGCGCACGGCCACGGGCATGCTCTCCGCCACCTCCAGACGCACCACCGGGGCAAAGCGTCGCTCCCGCACCTCCTCGCTGATCATCTCCAGCAGATCGTCCGCCTCCTCTTCGTTGCGCACAATGTCGGCGTTGCGGGTGACCCGGAAGGGGTAGGCGGCCACGATCTCCATGCCGTCAAAGAGTACATCCAGGTTGTGTTCCACCACCTGCTCCAAGGGCACGAAGGAGAGGGTATTGTCCAGGGAAACCCAGCGCGGGCGGTTTTCCGGCACCTTGAGCCGGGCAAAGCGGGTCTCGCCGTTGCCCGGATCCCGTAAAATCACCGCCAGGCTCAGGCTCAGGTTGCTGATAAAGGGGAAGGGATGGCCGGGGTCCACGGCCAGGGGGGTGAGGATGGGGTAGATCTCCCGCAGAAAGAAGGTGCGCAGCCCCTGCTGCTGCTCCGGGGTTAGCTCCGTATAGTCCAACAGGTGTAGCCCTTCTGCGGCCAGGGCGGGCAGCAGATCCTTCAACAAACAGTCGCTCTGCGCCGCCATCATGGGGCGTACGGCCTGGGCGATCAGCTCGATCTGGATGTCCGGGGTCCAGCCGTGCAGCCGCAGGTTGGCGATGCCGGCGGCCTGCTGCCGTTTCAATCCGCCCACCCGCTTGCGGAAAAACTCGTCCAAATTGCTTGACGTAATGGCCAAGAAGCGCAGTCGTTCCAGCAGGGGGGTGCGGGGGTCCAGCCCCTCTTGCAGCACCCGCCAGTTAAAGTCCAGCCAACTCAACTCCCGGTTGTAGATATTCTCGGAGGAGGTCAGTTCGTCCAAGGAGAGGGTGGCGATCTCTGCGTCTGGCTGGAAGGTGGGGGTGGGGGGCATGATGACAGGGTGGGGTACCAGAGGCGATCCAATCGGCTGCCCATTTTGGGGGCTGGACGGCTGATCTTGGGTAGGACGAAGCTGGGTATGGGTAGTCATGGATGAACTCCTGTGGGGGGAATAAAAAGCGTTTGGAAAGTAGCCACAAAGTTGGCAGAAAATTGGCGGAGGATATATCAAAGGTACACAATTCTAGGCTAAATTGCAAACGCCGCCGGTGCATGGCAAGAGGTAGCATTCACCCCAGCACAAAAAACCCACTTTGCGTCCGCAGAGATTCCAGTTATAATAGGATTCGTGCCGGATAGCTATGTCAGGCACCCCACAGACCTTGTCCAAGCCAACAAGTCTTATCGCACCTCTCCCCGGCCAGGTCTGCTTTTCGATTTCCCGTCCAAATCATTTTTGTCCAATTTTCGTTCCCCTTGGAAGGAGACACCATGACACGCCAACCCTTTGAGTCTGAATTTCTGTATGGTTTGCACGAGCACGGCGGTGAACACCTCATGGCCGATCAGGGAGTAAAAGGCTGGATTCTTTTCACCGACTCCATCGGCAGCGACCCCAACAACCGCAACGGGGACAACCGTACCCAATGGAGCAACCAGGGCTATGGGATCATCTCCCGGCTCAACAACGGCTATCAACCGGCTGGCACCATCCCCCACAGCAGCCAATATGGGGATTTCGCCAAGCGGTGTGGCAATTTTGCCGCCGCCACCCCCGGCTGCAAGATCTGGATCATCGGCAACGAGATGAACTATTGGGTGGAGCGGCCCGGTGCCGAAACCCGGGGCATCCTGCCCGCCACCCGGGGCTTGACCGCTGAGGACGAACACAATGTCCTGCGCGGGCTGCCGGATCGTTTCGCCGCCCTGTACCCAGACCTGCCCCAATCCCGCTCCACCGGGGCCGGCGAGGTGATCACCCCGGAGATGTACGCTCGCTGCTACAAGATGTGTCGGGACGCCATCAAGGCCCAGCCGGGGCATGGGGATGATCTGGTGCTGATTGGTTCCGTGGCCCCGTGGAACAACCAGACCACCTATCCGGGCAACGACAACGGGGACTGGGTGCAGTATTTCGGCGACATCCTCAAAGCCCTGGGGCCGACTAACTGTGACGGCTTCACCCTGCACGCTTATACCCACGCCGCGGACCCCAACCAGATCTTCGACGATGTGAAGATGAGCCCGCCCTTCCAAAACCGCCACTATAATTTCCGTGCCTATCAGGACTTTATGAAGGTGGTGCCCCAGAATATGCGCCACCTGGCCTGCTACATCACCGAGGCGGACCAGGATGTGGCCTGGGAAAACCGCAACACCCAATGGGTGCAGCGGGCCTACGGCGAGATCGATTTTTGGAATAAACAAGCGGGCAATCAGCAGATTAGGGCCTTGATTCTCTATAGGTGGCCCAATGTGTCTGGTGACCGGTGGGCGATCGACGGCCGGGCCGGTGTTCATGAAGATTTTCGCGAGGCAGTCAAAGCAAAATACCGCTGGAATCCCGATGCCGTGGTCGCATCCAGCCAACCCGTCACCCTGGACAAACTTCAGGTCGGCGGTCAGGTCAGCATGGCCACCATCGTCAACCTGCGCAAGTCTGCGGGCTATATGGGCAAACCCCCCGCTGACAAGATCGGCGAGATCCCCGAGGGAGCGGCAGGCACGGTGATGGCCGGTCCCCAGCAGGCCGATGGCCTGGCCTGGTGGCAAGTGCGTACCCAAGACGCCGACGGACGCCCGGTGACCGGTTGGGCGGCCCAGGCGGACGCAGAGGGCAATCTGCTCCTGGCCGCGGCCGGCGGGACAACCGTCCCCAGCACCCCATCACAACCAACCACCCCAACCACCCCCACGGCACCAAACACTTCTGCCCCAGGAGGGAGACCCATGAACCCAAGCGCTGTCAAACCAGGTATGCACATCTCGACCGCCAATGTCGTCAATCTGCGCCGATCTGCCGGGTATATGGGCAAACCGATTACGGACTTAGTGGCCGAGGTACCGATCAAGACCCAGGGCGTGGTCTTGGACGGTCCGCAACAGGTGGATGGGCTGAGCTGGTTCCGGGTGGCCTGCATCTTGGCCGACGGCGGCAAAGTCACCGGCTGGATGGCAGCGGCGGATACAGCCGGCAATTTCTTGTTCCTCTCCAGCACAGAGACACCCCAGCCCAGCCCCGCGCCGATATCCCAACCGGCTCAACCCGCAATCCAAGGCAAGTTTAGCAAAGGACAGCAGATCACGGTCTCCAACTTTGCCAACCTGCGCAAGAGCGCCGGATACGTCAACAAAAACCCGGACGATGTGACGATCGACATCCTGATCAACACCCCGGCCACAGTCCTGGGCGGCCCGGTGACCGTGGACAAGCTGATCTGGTGGCAGATCCGCAGCACGGGGTCCAACCGGGCCACGGTAGAAGGCTGGGTGGCCGAGGCGGACTCCAACGGTGCCACCATTCTATCCGCGGGAGCGCCGGCGGTCGCAGCGCCCGCCCCAACCCCGGTTCCCTCCACAGCCCAGATCAAGACCTACAGCGTGGCGGACATGGTGGTCAACATCAGCGGGGACATTGTCAACCTGCGCAACAGCCCAGGCTATGTGGGCAAACCGGCCAGCGATGTGATCTCCCAACTGCCAGACCAGGCTGCCTTGGTGGTGAAGGAAGGCCCTCGGGATGCCGATGGACTGGTCTGGTGGAAGGTCAGCGGTTCGGTGCCGGGCGCGAGCCGGGTGGAGGGCTGGCTGGCCGAAGCAGCTCCCAATGGGGTGCGGCTGATGGCCCCCTCCCAGTTCAGCCGCATCCTCAAGGTGGGCACGCCCTTTGTGGGCAGCTTTGCCATGAGCCAGGGCTGGGGCAGCAACCCCCAGTTCTATGCCCAATTCCCGTATGATGGTGTGCCGCTCAAAGGCCACAACGGACTGGACTTTGCCACGCCCACGGGCACCCGGCTGGTCTCCCCAGACAGCGGCGAGGTGATCCGAGTGGACTTTGAGGCTGGGGGCTTTGGCAACTTCGTCCTGATCCGCCACCGCTGGGGCGAGAGCCTGTGCGCCCACATGAACCGGGTCACGGTCAGCGTGGGGCAAACGTTGGAGCGGGGCACCCCCATTGGCGAGTCGGGCAACACGGGCGCAGGGAGCGGGCCCCATCTCCACTTCGGCATCCGCATCACCCCCTATCGGCGCACGGATGGCTGGGGCGGCTTCACCGACCCCCGGCCCTTCATGGACCCCAATGACATTGTCGGCACCCGGGGCGGCGTGGAAACCCCCGAACCCATGGCCCCGGAAGTGCCGGGCCGTTCGCGACCGTAGTTGTATCGAGTATCGTGTATCGAGTATTTTGTGGTAGCGGACAGCCAAAATACTCGATACACGATACTCGATTTCGCCCCTCGCAATTCGCCCCTCGAAACAAGGAGACTCACATGAACCATAAATACGGCTTTCACTGCAATCGCACGGGGGATGAAATTGTGGACGCGGCCCGGCGGTTGCAGCCCAAGATCATCAAGGTGATGGATTCCAATGTGGGCTTTCTGCGCCAGTTGCGGGATGCGGTGCCCAATGCCCTGTTGATCGGGCGTTTTTATGTCACCAACAATGAACAGAGCGCGTTTGTCAAGGATCCCAAGGGCGACGGTATCCGCTATGCGGACCGCTGTCTGGGCGCAGAGGCCAGCCGCACGACCTACAAGGGCAAGCCCCTGGTGGATGCCTGGGAGACCTACAACGAGACCTTCCCCCAGAGCGTGGGGGACGACGTGAAGAAGAAGTACGACGACTTCCAGGTGGCCTTTGCCCAGCGCTTGCGGGCCGGGGGCAGTGGGTTGGAACCCATCGCCATGAACTTTGCCACGGGCAACCTGTTGGCCGAGGATTTTCTTGACCATTTCCCCGGCACTATGGAGACTTATACCTATTTGGGCTTTCACGAGTACGACTGGCCGGATATGTGGCGGGTACACTGGCAGAACATCCAGGAGAAAAACGAGGGGGGCATGTGGCTCACCTTGCGCTATCGCCGGGTGATGCGGGAGGTGCGCAAGGTCTATGGCGATAAGCACAAGGTAATCATGACCGAGATGGGCATGACCCAGGGGGTCTCTGGCGGCGAGGATGTGGGGCCGTGGCACGAGAGCCACCCCATCCCCGAACAGCGCTATTGGGACTCGCTGATGTGGTACAACTACGAGATCATGCGGGATCCCTATGTGATGGGCGCGCTGCTCTTTGTGGTGGGAGCAGTGGCCCCGTGGCACAGCTTCGAGCATCTGGGCGGCATCATGAACCGGCTGGTGGATTTCCAGACCAGCGCCAAGCCCGCCTATCTGCCCGCCGGCGCGCCGCCCCCGGCAGATGCCGATCCAACCGTGGGCGGCATCCCCACCCCGGCCCCATCCCCCACCCCGGCTCCAACGCCTGCACCGACGCCCCCCCCGGTCCCGGTGATCAATCCACCCGCCCCCACCCTGGGCAGCGCGCTGAAAGAGATGGCGGCGGCCAAGCAGGTGATCCAGTTCAACCCCAACGCGGCGCTGCAAAAGGTGATCTTTGCCGCCAGCTTCGTCCCCAACTCCGGCGAATTCGAGATCGAAAACGCCGGCGTCAAATACATCGCCCAGCGCTCCGAACATCTGGGCACGGGGGAAGTCCGGGTCTACTATGTGCCCGTGGGCGATTGGGGCAATGTCAAGTTTGTGGTGGACGCTGGGACACCGGGCAGCCGAGGCGTGCCGCCGATCCAAGGTGGTCCCAAGCCGGGCGAACAGATCGTCTGAAGAGAACAGTAAAAACTTAACCGCCGAGAGCGCGGAGAACGCAGAGATGCCGCAGAGGAAAAGAATGGTCCTCTGCGGCATCTCTGCGTTCTCCGCGCCCTCGGCGGTTGTTTTCTTACGCTGTCTCGCGC
>JAGNDO010000053.1:36860-36985 GCA_018003515.1 Caldilineaceae bacterium | reverse complement strand
TGATGCCGGGCTGGTGCATCTGGCCGGGCTGACCGGCCTGCAATCCCTCTACCTCAGTTCTACCCAGGTGAGTGATGCCGGGCTGGTGCATCTGGCCGGGCTGACCGGCCTGCAATCCCTCTACC
>JAGNDO010000053.1:36493-36760 GCA_018003515.1 Caldilineaceae bacterium | reverse complement strand
TCAGTTCTACCCAGGTGAGTGATGCCGGGCTGGTGCATCTGGCCGGGCTGACCGGCCTGCAATCCCTCTACCTCTGGCAAACCCAGGTGAGTGATGCCGGGCTGGTGCATCTGGCCGGGCTGACCGGCCTGCAATCCCTCAACCTCAGTTCTACCCAGGTGAGTGATGCCGGGCTGGTGCATCTGGCCGGGCTGACCGGCCTGCAATCCCTCTACCTCTGGCAAACCCAGGTGAGTGATGCCGGGCTGGTGCATCTGGCCGGGCTGA
>JAGNDO010000053.1:31999-36393 GCA_018003515.1 Caldilineaceae bacterium | reverse complement strand
CCGGTCTGCAAACCCTCTACCTCAGTCTTAACCAGGTGAGTGATGCCGGGCTGGTGCATCTGGCCGGGCTGACCGGCCTGCAATCCCTCAACCTCAGTTCTACCCAGGTGAGTGATGCCGGGCTGGTGCATCTGGCCGGGCTGACCGGTCTGCAAACCCTCTACCTCAGTCTTAACCAGGTGAGTGATGCCGGGCTGGTGCATCTGGCCGGGCTGACCGGCCTGCAATCCCTCAACCTCAGTTCTACCCAGGTGAGTGATGCCGGGCTGGTACATCTGGCCGGGCTGACCGGCCTGCAATCCCTCTCCCTCAGTGCTACCCAGGTGAGTGATGCCGGGCTGGTGTATCTGGCCGGGCTGACCGGCCTGCAATCCCTCAACCTCAGTTCTACCCAGGTGAGTGATGCCGGGCTGGTGCATCTGGCCGGGCTGACCGGCCTGCAATCTCTCGACCTCAGTTCTACCCAGGTGAGTGATGCCGGGCTGGTGCATCTGGCCGGGCTGACCGGCCTGCAATCTCTCGACCTCAGGAATACCCAGGTGAGTGATGCCGGGCTGGTGCATCTGGCCAGGCTGACCGGCCTGCAATCCCTCTACCTCAGTTCTACCCAGGTGAGTGATGCCGGTATTCTGAACGCTCTGCCGGCACTAGATATCATCTTCCTGTGATCTATGGCCGTAGGGTGAAAGCGGACTCAATAGATCGGGCCATCGGCATCCTCCTCGTCACCCTCTCCGCCGCGGCGTTTGGGACGTTGGCCATCCTGGCCCGCTATGCCTATGCGGACGGCATGGATGTGTGGACCATCCTCTCCCTGCGCTTTTCTCTGGCGGCCCTGGTTTTGGCGGGGATGTTGGCGGCGCAGGGGAAGGGGTGGCCCCGGGGGCGCACCTTGGCCCAGTTGGTGGGCATGGGGGCCGTGGGCTATGTGGGGCAGGCCTATTTCTACTTCACCGCGCTCAACTATGCCTCGTCCGGGCTAGTGGCCTTGCTGCTCTACCTCTACCCCACCTTTGTCACCCTGCTCTCCCTGGTCTGGCTGCGGGAAGCCATCACCCGGCGCAAGAGGGTGGCGTTGGTGTTGGCCACGGTCGGCCTGGCCCTGACTGTGGGGCCGGAGGGCGGGCGGATGGTGGGCATCCTGCTGGGGGTGGGGGCGGCGGCTATCTATTCGGTCTATATCATGGTGGGCAGCCAGGTCATGCGGAGGGTGTCGGCCATCCAGTCGTCCGCGGTGATCTTTGCGTCGGCAGGGGTGGTGTCCACGGGGTTGATGCTGATCGAGGGTCCGCACTTGCCCGCCTCGGTGGCGGGGTGGGGAGCGGTTGGGGCAATTGTGATGGTGGCCACGGTCCTGCCGGGGGTGACCTTTTTGGCCGGTCTGCACCGTATCGGCGCGTCCAATGCGGCCATGCTCTCCACCATCGAGCCGGTGGTGACCGTGGTGTTGGCCGCGCTTCTGTTGGGCGAGGTGGTCAGGCCCAGTACCCTGCTGGGCGGCGGGTTGATCCTGGGGGCGGTGATTATCCTGGCCCAGGGAGAGTTGCGGCGACGAGGGGTTAGATGATCGTGTTTCGCATAGCCAAAAATAGCCTTACTCTCAATTTCCACAAAACAACTTCCCAAACAACTCATCCATCGCCGACCGCCACGTCCCTCAATCCGGTGAAGCCCAGGGCGGGCGGCTGGCCGTGCGACCCAACCGCCGTTCCTGTCTTTGTTGGACCGTTGTTAGGACCAGATCCCGCCGACCCGTTCGCACCAGGGGGTGCGAACTCCGCATGGCTGTAAACGGGTTGTTGAAACCCGCAAGCCATGCTATGATCTGGCCTACTGATTGATACCTCTCGGAAGACCGTTAAGCGGAGATGAAACTATGTTACAGACGATTGAAGGAATGATTGACAACAAAGGGCGGCTTCGTCTTCTAATTCCGACGAAACTGCCGCCCTTGCGTCGGGTTTTGATCACAATTCTGGATGAGGAACCGGATTTTTCGGTACGCGAATCGGCCATGTTGAGCGAAGCTGCGCTGGCCGAAGAGTGGCTGACACCCGAGGAGGACGAAGCGTGGTCACACTTGTCCCAGCTTCCATCGTTGTAAACGTTAACCAACCCGCTCCTCACCCCGCCTGACCGCCAAGACCAACATCCCACCCATCCCCACAAACCCAACCAACGTCGGTCCTGGCAAGCCCCAAAAGAAGGCCAGGCCGATGCTTGTCCAGCGCCCAGATGATGCCATAGATCAGGAGCAGGGGGTGACGGGAGGACCGCGTATATGCCCCCGCCAAACCAACCCACAATGGCCAGGGCGATCATCACCGCCACCCAGGTCAACAGCAGGGGCACCTGGGCCGTGGAGAGGGCGAAACGGGTAAGGAGACGGGAAATAGAACGCGGATGACGCGGATTTGGCGGATTTTTCAAAAAAGATCCGCGTAAATCCGCGTCATCCGCGTTCTATTTCCCGTCGCTCTACTGATCCGCCGTCAAGGCCACATGGACGGCGCTGAAGACGGAAACGAGGCCGATGCCGCCGCCCACGACAATCCAGATGGGTTGGCTGAGGAAGATGCCCACCAGCACCACGGGCAGGCCAAAGAAGGGGCCGGTGAAGAGCAAAAAGCGCATGGACTGGAAGCGGGTCTCCGCGTCCGCCAGCCAGCGTCGGCGCAGAATGGGCAGGCGGATCAGGCCCAGGGGCAGAAATGCCGCCGCCATCAAGATCACCCCGGTCCAGGTCAGGATGGTCACGCCACTGGTCAGCCCCGCCACCAGGATCATCACCCCGATCATGCCTGGGGTCCAGATCGAAACGAGTCGTACATTCATGGCCGAGTCCTTATTTTTTAACCGCAGTGGGCACAAAGAAGACACAGAAATTTTCTCTATGCCCTCTGCGGTTTGCCGTTAAAGCCCCAGCGGACCTTTGTAGCCGTCTCGCATGGCGATCAGGCAGCCGATCAGGGCGCCGAAGAAGAGCAGGGTCAGGTTGCTGTTGATCTCGCCGCCAGCCTGGACCAGGATGGAGCCGATGATCAGGGTGATGGTAATGGCGACCAGGATGGCATAGATGCCGCTGCTTTTGTGGGGCCAAAAGTTGGTCTCGGTTTGCTCGGTCATGGGCTGTCTCCTTGTGGAACGGGTGGAGGGTTGAAGATTTAAGATTGGTGTGGGTTGGGGTTATTTTGCCTCATGGAGGGCTTTTTGGCAAGGGGGTGAATCGGCTTTTTGATCCACGAATCTTCACGAATCTTTTTTGGCCGAACAAAGATTCGTGTCGATTTGTGAAGATTCGTGGATTGTTTCTAATCCCCCGCCGCGGCCAGCCGTTTTGGCCCGCGGATGCGTTTATCCACCCACAAGCCCAGCCAGATCAGCCCGGCCAGGGCGAAGACGACCAGGTATTCGATGGCGGGGATGCGGATGATCTCGTTGGTGGCGATCAGGCCCCGCTGGCTATAGACGACGACCGCGGCCAGGGCATAGGCGGCCACGGCGATCCACTTGGCCCACTTGGCCCAGCCCAACCCGTGCATCTGGGTGATGATGAAGATGGCCGCAAAGCCAAAGGCGAACATAGGCCAGATGCCGTTGCCCTGCAAGACAGCCACCAAGGTGCCGTGGAAGACGACCAGCACTTCTTGGGTCACCATCCAATATTTGTTGAGGTGGATACGGGTGAAGAAAAGACTGCCCTGAAGCATGATCATGAACATATAGAAAAAGCCCACCAGATGGCCCGTGGTGGCAATAGTCGGGTGATACCAGAAGGTATAGACCATGCCCCAGGAGAAGATGTAGCCGTGATATTTACGCACAAAGCTGATCACCTGCTTGTTCAGCGGTGCCTTCTTGCCAAAGAACATGCCCCGTCGGGGATTTTCCATGAGCAAGACCAACACCAACAGCAGGATCACCGACCACTGGCTGCTCCAGATGGAGACATCCTGGGCCAGGCCGTCATACCAGATGTGGGTTTGCACCACCCGCAGGAGCATGAAGGCGGCATTGCCCCCCAGGGCGATCAAGTTGACCGTGTGCAGTCCGTCCGTATATTTGAGCTTGTTGCGCTGGGCATAGGCGATCAGCCCCCAGATAAAGACCTGATGCACGGCATAAAAGCCCCAAGCGGTGAGGCGGGTCCAAAAGGTGGGTTCGGGCAGCTTCCAAACGTACCAGGATGCGCCCTGGTCCGGCAAAAGTTGCACGCTGTCCAGCCGTGCGCCCAGCAGCCAGATCAGCCCGGTGACGGCAAAGCTGAAGACAATGCCGATCCACAGGGCCGTGGAGCCGGACAGGCCAGACTCGCCGGTTTTCGCCGGTCTGCGCAAAGTTGGGGATGTGGTACTCATGGTGAATCTCCTCGTGACAAAAGAAGGGTGGAGGTA
>JAGNDO010000053.1:0-31899 GCA_018003515.1 Caldilineaceae bacterium | reverse complement strand
ATGCGCCCAGCCGGACGCGGTGCGGCCATCCCACTTTTCCGCCCGCACGCCCGCCGGCAAATCCTTGGCCTCGCCAGGGGTGCGACTGAGGATGATGACTTCGTGATTATCGTGGGCCAAATCCGCGGCCAGGGCACGTCCGATTGATCCGGTTCCGCCTGTGATGATGACTCGCATGGGGTCTCCTTGAATGGTTGGGTCTCTACGTTGCTTGGGTCACCCCGGCCAGCCAGCGGCTGATCGGTTCGTGGGTGGCGGGCATCTCTGCCGCCACGGCCTGGGCATAGAGGCTGAGAAAGGGGGCGAGGGTGGCAGCCGACGCCCGATGATTGACCAGCAGCCCCTGGATCCAATCTATCGTCTCGCTCATCAAACTCACGTCCCCCAGGGTCAGCACCGCGTCCACGTTGCGGGACAGGTTGACCACGGCGGTCTGAAACTGGGCATGAGGGATGCGCATGCCGTTGCCTTGCATGCTTTGCCACAGCCGGGCCTCGATGGCCGACCGCCGCTGCCGAAAATCCGCCAGCACAGGGAGAAGCTGCGGGCTGCTGATGATTTGAGGGGCCGGAGCCGGAGTGCGCAAGAGTTTGTCTACCACCTGGGACGCGCCGTCCAGCCGATTGCCCAAATAGTGGCCGGGGATGCGGTGGCGCAGGGGTGGTTGTTGGGCAAAGACCAGCCCGCCATAGGCCACGGCCACCCCGTGCTGCTGCAAAAGCTGGGCCATCTCCATCAACGTGGCCGCCGTGTGCAACTGTTGAGCGGTCAAGACCACCAGATCCGGCCGGGCCGCGGCCAGGGTATCGGCCAGGTTGATCAGGGGTACATCCGCGCCCAGATAGATCACATCCAAACCCAGGCGGCGCAAAAACAGGGCCAGCATCAGGGGGACAAAAGTGTGATCTTCCTCTGGCGGACAGGCGATCATCACCCGCTCCTTGCGGGTGGGGGCGGGAGTGGCGGCCAAAAGCGCTTCCAGCCGGCGCATGGCCAACCCCGACGCAAAATGCTCCTGTTGCACGGTCACATCACCCTGATACCAGCCCGCGCCCAGGCTGCTCAACCCGGCCATCAAAACCTCCACACACACCGCCTCCGCGGGATAGAGCGCAAAGGCCTGGGCCAGCACCGCCTCGGCTGCCGACTCATCAAAGATCAAGCACGCCTCTATCCATGCCTCCCGGCTCATGCTGATGGCCGCCCCGTCCGCATACATGGGGCGGGATCGGGTCACGACAACGGCATCCGTTTGGCCCGCGTCGGCCATCACACCCCGCTCGCTTGCAGTGGAGGCATCTGGTGCCGGGGAAAGCGGCTTCTCCCCAGCCGCCCGCATGCGCCGAAACAGATCCACCGCCCGGCTGATGCTCATGCCCTCGTCCTGCCGCCCGATCAGCCACTTCAAGATCTCGATATCCTCCTGAGAATAGAGACGGTGGCCCCCCTCCGTGCGATCCGGCTCCGGCAACCCATAGCGCCGCTCCCACGCCCGCAGAGTATCCGGCTTGAGACCCGTCTCCCGGACCACGGCTTTTAGGTTAAAGGTTGGTGCTTGGTTGTCCATGCGCAACGTGCTTTCTTTGATACTGAGCATCCACAGATACGAGCAGGTCGCCATCCTTATGATGCCGACTCCGCTTTTGTCCCTCTTGCTTGGGGCAGTGTAGCATAGGAAATTTACCTTGTCAAGGATTTGTCCACAAAATATGGACAAGCAAAGGGGTGGGTTGACCCAGACGTCGGGTTTTTGCGAAAAGCCCGACGTCTTAGCTTGTTGATCCCACCCCCAACCTGACGTATAATCCTCCCTACCTACCCCCAATCAACCCATCACCATTCCCACCCGGAGACCACCCCATGTCCGAACCAGCACCCATCGACCGCAACATCGACCGCATGCAAGCCGTGCGCCAGGAAATCCTGGATCTCGTCGCCAGCCTGGACCCGGAGACCATCGAAACCCGCCCCGTGGTCGGGGAATGGACCGTGCGCCAGGTGCTGATCCACCTGGCCGACGCCGAAAAGGCCCATCGCCGCTACATCCAAGGGCTGATCGCCGGCACCCTCACCACCACCGCCGCGGACGCGGCCACCTTCGACATCAACCGCTGGAACGCCGGCAGCATCGCCCGCCGGGACGCGGAAACCGTCTCCGATGCCCTGGCCCGCCTGGCCGCCGAGCGAGAAACCACCCTGGCCTTCCTCCCCACCATCCCCGATGACGCCTGGGAGAAGTCTGGCGTCCACCCCGCGCTGGGGGAACTGTCCGTGCTGGCCGCAGTGAAGGTGATCGGGCTGCACGAGAAGATGCATCTGAAGGAGATGCGGGATGGGATTGGGGAGTAACTGCTCGTTCCCACGCTCCGCGTGGGAACGGTTTTCGGCGCTCCTGCGCCAAGGGGCGCAGAGCGCCCGTTGGCGTTCCCACGCTCTGCGTGGGAACGAGGCGGGGGATCGGCCATCCGATCCCCCGCCTCGTTGTTCAAATTGTAGGTGCGGTTTTCAACCGCACGAATGGTCGACCAAATTGTGCGGTTGAAAACCGCACCTACGAAAAAGAGGTGGGGATCGCATCTGCGATCCCCACCTCTTTTTTACCAAATCCCAGCGCCGGTTGAGTAGCCGCCGCCAAGATCTCCGCTGACCATTCACGAACTCGGCGGCGTATCGAAACCAGAGCGGGTTAACCCAGTTCCGGTTTCGATACGCCCTTTTTCTGCGGTGGCGGAGGGGTAGGGATCGGTCGGGCTACTCAACCTACGGGGTTTACCCAATCCCCAATCCCAAATCCCCAATCCCCGATCTACGCCCAGCGGTTGAGGCCCATTTCGTTGGGGTCCAACATGGCGGGGTGGTTGGGGCGGACGCGGACGCCGATGGCGAGCTTGCCGCTGTTGGCCGGGGAGAGGTTGCCGGTGTAGACCACGGCGCCGTTCTCCGAGCCGGTGACGGTCATGGGGATGACCACGGGGTTGTCGAAGTCCTCGCCCTTGCGCACACCGGCCACGATCTCCACGGCGATGTCGTTGGGGGAGAGGCGCTCCATGCGCACGTGGGCGGTGATGGCGACGGATTCGTTGACCGTGGTGGTGACGTTGCCCACGTTGGGCACGTAGACGTGGACGGAACTCCAGGCTTCCCGCACAGCTTTTTTCCAGCCCGCCAGGGCTTTGGCCTGGGCGTAGTCGTTGCCCTGGATGGCTTGGCGCCCCGCGGCCGCGGGCAGGTAGAGGTCGCTGACGTAGTCTTTGACCATGCGCTTCATGCTGAACTGGGGGGTGCAGGTGCGGATGGAGGCCATCATGGCGTCGACCCAGCCCTGGGGGATGCCGTCGGCGTCTCGCTCGTAGAAGCGGGGGACGATCTCGTCCTCTAGGAGGGCGTAGAGGCTGAGGGCGTCGGCTTCGTCCTGGGTGTCCAGGTCTTTGTATTCCCGCTCTTCGCCGATGGCCCAGCCGTTTTCGCCGTCGTAGGCTTCCCGCCACCAGCCGTCCAGGATGGAGAAGTTGGGTACGCCGCTCATGGCGGCCTTTTCGCCGCTGGTGCCGCTGGCTTCGTAGGGGCGGCGGGGGGTGTTGAGCCAGACGTCCACGCCGGAGATCAGGTGGCGGGCTACGTTCATGTCATAGTTTTCCACAAAGACGATCTTGCCGGCATAGTCGGGGGTCTGGCTGAGTTCGTAGACTTTCTGGATCAAGGCCTTGCCCGGCTCGTCCGCGGGGTGGGATTTGCCGCTGAAGACGATCTGGACTGGGCGATCCGGGTTGTTGAGGATGGCCTTGAGCCGGGCTTCGTCTCGGAAGAGCAGGGTGGCTCGTTTGTAGGTGGCGAAGCGGCGGGCAAAGCCCAGGGTGAGGGCGTTGGGGTCCAGCAGTTTGGCCGCCTGGTTGACCCGCACGGGGCCTTCGCCAAAGCGGATGTATTGCTTTTTGACCCGGTTACGCACAAAGTCCACCATCTTGGCCTTGCGCACGTTGTGGACTGCCCATAGCTCCCCGGAGGGAATGGAGGTGGCTTTGGCCCAAATTTTGTCGTCGTCGATCTCTTCCAACCAATCGGCTGACAGGTACTTGGCGTACAAATTTCGTAATTCTTGCACAATCCACGTTTTGGTATGCACGCCGTTGGTGACGTGGGTGATGGGCACCTGATCGACCGGGGTGTCGGGCCACAGGTTTTTCCACATCTCCCGGCTGACGTGGCCGTGGAGTTCGCTGACGCCGTTGTGGAAGGCGCTGAGGCGCAGGGCTAGGACGGTCATGCTGAACTGGGGACCCCAGGCCAATTCCCAGCGGGCGAAGGCCAGGAACTGCTCTCGGCTGATGCCCAATTGGCCCCAATATTGCCAGAAGAACTTCTCGATCAGCTCGAAGCCGAAGGCGTCGTTGCCGGCGGCCACAGGGGTGTGGGTGGTGAAGACGCTGTTGGCCCGCACGGCCTCCACGGCCTGGGCAAAGGTCAAGCCCTCGCCCTGCACCTTCTCGCGGATACGCTCCAGGCCCAGGAAGGCGCTGTGGCCCTCGTTCATGTGCCAGACCGAGGGGTTGTAGCCCAAGGCACGCAGGGCGCGCACGCCGCCGATGCCCAGGACGACTTCCTGGCTGACCCGCATTTCATGGTCGCCGCCATAGAGCCGGGCGCTGAGGTCCCGGTCTTGGGGGGCGTTGCGCTCCACGTCCGTGTCCATGAGGAAGAGGGGGATGCGGCCCACCTGGATGCGCCAGACCTTGGCATAGACCGTGCGCCCGGGCAGGTCCACGTTGATCAGGACCTGCTTGCCCTGGGGGTCCAGGGCCGGGGTGGCGGGCACCTCGGCGAAGTCGATCTTCTCGTAGCTGGCCTGTTGGCGACCCTGCTCGTCGATGCTCTGGGTGAAATAGCCCTGGGGATAGAGGAAGCCCACGCCGATGAAGGGAAGGCCCAGGTCGCTGGCCTCTTTGCAGTGGTCGCCAGAGAGGATGCCCAGGCCGCCGCTGTAGATGGGCAGGGCCTCGTGCAGGCCAAACTCGGCGCTGAAGTAGGCGATCACCTGATCCAGCTTGTCCGCATGGGTGCGGTTGAACCAGGTGGAGGCGTCTGGGGCCATGTAGGCATCGAACTCGCGCACTACGGCTTTGTAGGCGCTGATATATTTTTTGTCTTTGGCCAGGTTGTCGACCTTGGTCTGGTCCACGCTGCGCAGGAACTTGACCGGGTTTTGGTTGACCGCGGTCCACAGGGCCGGGTCCATCTGGCTGTAGAGATCCTGGGCGTCCGGGGTCCACGACCACCACAGGTTGTTGGCGATATCCTGCAAGCGGCCAATGCTGTCCGGCAGCTTGGGGAAGACGGAAAGTTGTCCGACGATGTTCATAAAAGTTTTGCTCCCTTGTTTGAATGAGCGGTGTTGGCTGAAATAACGCGCAAACCGTCGGCCATTGTAGCGGATTTGGGGGGAATTGCCCAATTGAGGCGGGGGGCAATGGTTAATGGTTAATGGTTGATGGTTAATTTTTAATGAGTGTGGGTCGAGTACCACGCCGTTAAAAATGAACCATCAACCATTAACCATTAACCATTTTGAAACCTTTCCCTACGCCAGACGGGGCCTGTACGCGGCCCACAGGTTCTGTACCCGACGTACCGGACCTGTGGGGGAGATACAGGATCTGTGCATGGCGTACAGGTTCCACAGACGGCGCACAGAGGCTGTACACCGGGTATAGCCTCTGTGCGCTTCGTACAGCTTCTGTGCGTTGTGTATGGAGGCTGTACGCAACGTCTTCGGCACGCTTGCCTCCCCCAGAGGAGTATGATCTGGCCGGCAAACGTGCCGAAGCGGCGGGGGTCGGTTCGCATCGGCACGGAAAAATATCACGGCCACCAGTTTTGAACTTTTCGGATATCTTCCAATATTCTGAGTGTAGCGTTAGGCGAAGACAGTTTTTCAATGATTGGCAACATACCGCCAACATTTATGATGAAGTCGCTACGCATTTGTGCGCCTTTGTCGGAAAAAACGACGTGAAACATATCGAGATTCACTGATTCAGAGAATTGGCTTGTACGTGTTGCTAAATCATAGATACAATCCAGTCTGCTCTGCGCCGGTAATGCCAGACACGCCTCGGCTGCTGTACTCAGTTGACCGCTTGGCAAATGTGGAATCAGTGTTTGTAGGGCCATTGGGAGATGATCACGTGCACTCGGCCTAAGTGCACTTTCCAGAGACCTGAGAATCATGTTATCTCGCTCAGTCTGGGGCCAACAATGGGCTAATTCTCCCAGCAGTTGGGGGTTTGCCAAGTTCTCTACCTCTCTAAGCCGATCCAAGGCCCATTGGCTGTTTCCTTGGTACCGAGCAATCTCCGCATAGGCTCTCGCTTTATACTCCTTATTTGTCAAGAATCGATTTGCTAAATCAATCAGAAGTCCGCCGTTACAAGTTGCTGGGTCCTTTGCAAGAAAAATTAGTATCTCCACGAGAACAGCTTCCCGATTAAAAAGGTCGCTCCAGATCTGAAAAAATTGTGGATTACTCGGTTTTTCCGTGTTCAGCTTGGTCATGATTTCATCAACTTTCTTATGCTTTTCAACATCCGGGAGATATTCGATGATCCCAGCATAACCATAAACCAACCACTCTGGTGAGCTGATTTCGCCTATGAGCCTATAGGCCTCTTGCCAGTCCCCAAGTTGTGCAAATCGGCGAGCACTCACAGCGGTTAATCGTAATTTGACTATCCCAGAGTCCATTGATTTTATGTTAGATGCGATCTGATGCACTTGCTTGGCATTGCAAAGGTGGACCATCGCAACAATAATCTCCGCCCTTCTAATCTCAATGGATTGAAGGATCGCTCGTGACTTCTCCTTAATAGCCTTCTGCCTGGCAGCCTCGTCTTTAGCTTCCCTTAGATATTCCCCGGTGGCGGTTTCAATTTTACCCAGCCAGGATCTTTCAAGCTTTTCAGCCTGCTTAGACTCGGCCAACATATCATTATAAGTTTTTTTCGAAAAAGCCTTGATATATGCCAAAACTTGATCGGCATCCGAAGGGGAAAGCATTCGTGCAACTTTGGCCACCGCCACAGCTTGTTGATCAGGTTGACTAATCGTCATTGCGATGTTTAGGCTTGCCCTAATGGCGCTATCCTTCTCATTTCCCCTGTCTCCATCTATATAATTGACAATTAGAAGGTAATATTGACTTAAGGCTGCTTTGTCGCGATCTGTTTCGGTGATAGTGTTCCGATCTGTTGAAATCTCTTCTGCGATCTTCTTTGCACCTTCAAAATCACCGACATGGACAAGAATCGGAAGAAATTTCTCAAGGATCTTGCCAGTTACTAGGTCATCGCTGATCAACGTTGTTCGGCGCATGAGTTCTTCAATAGAGAAATCGTTTAGGATGGAAAGTACATCATTGAATTCTTGCGCTTGGTTGACCTGTGGTGAACACCTGTCAATTGATACCATGCAGTCTGCAATCCGCTTATGTCGCTCAGTCTCAGCGCTGAGCATCCTGCTACCCACATCTCTTAAAACATTTAATATAAATATGACATGCTTTTGCCCAGAATCTGGACATAGTCTACCTTTTTCCAAACCCTGAATCGCCCAATTCAGTAGATCCAATGCGTAATCAAGCTGAGATGCATCTAACAGAAGCTTTATGCACTCTTCCAAAATCGTTGGACTTGGCTCATCAAGTGTTTGGACCAAATCATGAATTCGACCTAGTAGTCCCTGATAGGCGGATGGTTCGATAGATAATAATTTTATCAAGTCGATTAGCTGGTCATCTCGCAGCAACTTTCTTGGTATACTCTCTGCGCATTTGAAAGCATCTAGAATTACCCTTTTTCTCAAATCAGTTCCAAGATACTTTGAAGCGATGAGGAATAGGTTTAGCTTTTCAGTTTCAGGATCGACTAACTTGATATCGCTTTCAAGATCAGCGATTTTTCTTGAGACGGCCATCCAGCTTTTGTCTTGTTCGTCTTCTGGCAACCGTGCCATTAACAAGGCAATTGCAACAACGACTCGACGAAGTCTCGGCAAATCGATGTTTCGCTTTTGCAACTCTTCCAAAAGATGGGTCTGGGCTTTTTCTAAAAATTCGCTTGCTCTACCATTCTTCACCGCCATCGAGAGAATCATATACGCGTAGGATTGATTTAGTGGGTCGGCAAAGCGTTTGGCTAATTCATTAGCTTCGTTGGCTTCAAGATCGGTGGATACTATTGGAGATATTTTACTACAGCAATCTTCCCAAATCTTCTGTAGAACATTTGTCAAAACAGATGATGCTCCTTTAGAGATGCGAAGGATTGCCAATAGACTCTCGATCGCCTCAGCGAAAAGGTGCTGTTCTGCTAACGCTTCTGCCATCTTGGACAGTTGGGTTACTCGAGAATCACTCCCTACTGTTGAGATAGGACCCATGCTAGATCCAGATGGGTCTATTAGCATCCGTTCCTGCTGATCCTGCCAAGGATTCTTCGGCCAATATGTTATCACTTTGTCGTATACTCGCTCGGCAATCGCAGCTACGGCAAGTCGAGATTTTTGTGCCAGGAGTGATTTCAATTTCTTAGCCAAGTCATTAGGTAATTTGTGTAAGTGTACTGTCATCAATATTTCTATTTGTTTCACCGGTTCATTTAGAATGGCCACGGTGTCAATAACTGTCTCAATTGACGTCATAATTTCTTCGCCATCTGCGTGGTCTATTAGTCGATCCAGAAAAACCAGTTGGGTTCCAAGATGGGGCAAGTCGTGGATAAGTGCCAATGCTGCACTGACTATCCTCTCATCAACTGACTCAGGTAGTGAGACAACTGACGCAGGTAGTGAGAGTGTGTCTAGAAGTATCTCCAACTGCCATTCAGGTTTTTGCCCAAGCTGGCTGACGGGTAATACCAGTTCAGGCGCAAATTGGACAAAATCTCGTAGGGTGGCCTTAATCACACTAACCTTTACCAAGGGTTTCTGAACCCAATCCTCGAGTATTTTAGCCGCTGTGGTTGCTCGTCGATTTTTTAGCATGGCCAGAACTATTTTTTTATAGAATTCTTCTATTCTTTCATGAAATTCTTTTTGACCTATTTCTTGTTTTTTTTCTAGTTCTTGACCTTGTTCCAGCAAATGCAATAGTGCAGGAAATATATGCGGCTCATCTGTTTGATAGCTTAATCCAATAGCCTGTTCAGTAGTTCTACTATCCATTTCGATGACATTCTCGGCTAATACCGTCATCGCGACTATTCGTAGTGATGGTTGCCTTATTTTTTTTGATAAGATCTCCATCGATTCATAAGTTGCTGCAGATATGTATGGTGTGAGCGTTTTGATTACTGCAGATATCTGTTTTAAGTCCTCTTCCTCAGATATCTGTCTTAAGTCTTCTTCCTCGTTTAGTAAGCATCGAATGACGTCAGACACAATCTTATCTCTAGCCTCTGGCTGCATTTGGACAGAGCGAAGCAACTGGCAATATGCATATATTCTCTCTCTATCGACTTCAATCGTCTGGGCTATGCTCCAGGCTGCATCATAGTCATTCGTTGCCACAAGGTGAATTGCGAGCAAGCGCCTTGCTGAAGATCGCATAGTTCGGTCTGGAATCTGACGAATCAACGCTAGCCCGGATTCTACCTCCCATCGCCCACGTCGGATCATTTCTGAGATCAATCCTGGCCATAATTTACGATTGAGACTCGCCATTGTCGCAAGGAGAAGATCGCTGCGCAGATTGCAAACCATTGCCTCAGTGGATTTTTTATCTACTAGGAGTATATCGACAAGCTTCGAGGTAAGTCGCCGATACTTACCGAGCTGTTCGATATAGAGCGGCACTTTATTAAGACGATTGTGCAAGAAGTACCAAGCATTGACAACGGTGCTAGACATATATTGGCTTGAACTTCGTCGTCTCCCCCAGGCGCGTTTGTCTTGTGCCAAAGCTGGTGTGGTCGTAATCACCCACTCAGCCATAAGCACTTGCGCTATGTCTTGCCAGCTATTGGTTTGCTGAAGATGAAAAAACAAATTTTCTATGCCGTAATCGTCAACCGAATCCATTTTTCTTTGCTGGAGTTTCGTCAGCTTAGTGCCACCCCAGCGGTCTAAAAGCACCCTAGAGATCTGCTTATGTGCATCCTTCGTGCTGCCTTGAAGCTTACGAATAAATTCCCGATTATCACTCTGAACATCCGATTGAAAAACAGTTAATTCGCCATGCATAAAATCACGGATGCTCTCATGGTAGAGAGAATATGTTGGTTCGTCTTCTTTACTCATCAAAACGAATGGGAGCCATCTATCTTGGATTATTTTGTTAATCTGCTTATTTGATTCCTTCATCCCCAACCAGGTACGCAACTCATTAGCTGTTAAATTGCGATTCACAGCTGCGATCGCGCAAATCACTGTTTGGCTTAGGGAACGTCTAGAAATTTCTTCTCCACTTTTTAACGCAGATTCGTCATATTCTTCAATCCGCTGCCGAAACTGTTCGGCATAGTAATTTTCTAAACCTAACGGAAATCTATCGAAGGCGAGTTTTGGACGTTCGTCATCTTCGAGATCTTGACGGTCATATTCTTTCTCGGAGTTCTCCAAATCAGTTAAGACAAAGTATAGATATATCCAAACATCTTTTGCTTTTGCCATCAATTCTTTTCGAAAAGCCTCTGGAGTCAAAGAACTTCTCTTTAGGATTCTCGCTATTTCGACACGCTGCGTAGCCTGAAAAAGATACTTGTCGATGTCGCCTCGATTTTGTACACCTTCGGCCTCAATTTCAACCTCTGCATGAGGCGTGTGTGCAGATAGTAAAAGCAAACATGGTGGTCTTGTCGTGGCAATGATATACACGCCGTCTGGAAGTTCAGCCGGTAGTCCCAGTGGATTTTGGCCTGGATGATGAGTATTGGCGTCCAGGCTGTCAACCAGCAACACGATCTTTTGGTGAGGCTCGCTTGCATCCCGAGCTGAAGCTGCTTTATTGAGTATATTCTGGAAGATCTCAGTGGTTCCTGCCCCATACGGCAAAGGGCCATTCTCCGGGTACGCCTTCGCTAGCCATCTACGGGTTAACTGGACGGTGAGATTCTCCAGGCATCTATCGGGCGTATTATCTTTCCCTTTGATGGCAAAATGGTGGAAATATTCATCATGACTTTTGGCTAGCCACGCCAATAACGCTGTCTTGCCCATTCCTGCCTTTGCAACGACAACGAAATAGCCATTAGGATAACAGTCAAAAAAAGTATTGATCTTCTCAATCAACCAGTCTCGCCCGACGAAACGATCAATTTCCACCTTTTTATAGATTTCTCCTGGGTTGACAATTGCGTCTTCTAAACGCTTGGGTGAACTAGGTATGTCATTAGTTGAAGATGATTCGGCGGAGTGGCGAAGATATGTGATACCCTGGGCCATGTCCGCCAGATAACCGGTCTGGGTGGTCTGCTGACGCACCATCTCCTGTTGCAGGCTGGATTGGAGCAAGCTCTGATCCGTGCGGATCTCGGCCCAGAGGCGGGTTCGGTTATCATCCGTGGCCGGGCGACCGAGCAGGCTACGGGCGTCCGCCATTCCTTGGGCCAAACCTGTGGCAACGGTTGTCGCCCCCACGCAAACAAGCACCCAAAAATAGGCATTGGCCGGCGGATCAACCCAGCCCAAACGGACGGCAATCCATGTCCCCGCGCAAAACAGAATCCAGGGGCCAAGGCCCAGGAACACAAATAGCCGTAGAGATTCAGATTTGGTGAGATTGAGACCGAGATTCGAAGTGCGGCGCATGGGCAGCATTCTCCTGGGGCGGGAGGTGGATGGTGGGTGGGGTTCAGTATACGCGGGAATGGGGTGAGAAGCAAGGCAGAAACGTCCCCGGCACGTGAGGCCAAAGCGGGTGAGGACTCGTCAGTCCTGCCATTCCTTCGTGCGTGCCGGGGGCGTTTCGGGTCAAGCCCAGATCGGGGGGTGAGCCGTCCCACGTCCCCGGCACGCACGAGCTTTGGGGTGGGTGGACGAGGTGGTTCTCGCTTGGATCTCACGTGCCGGGGACGTTGGACTCGATCTGGCGAATTCGAGAATTGAGAGTTGAGAATGGGGAAGTTTTAATGACAGGAGGTCTGACCCCACATCACTAAAACTTCCCCATTCTCAACTCTCAATTCTCAATTTCCCGCCTACCCCGGCAGCCACGTCATGCTCAACACCTCATCCAGGGTGTAGGGACAGGCGGCGGGGAAAGTCTCCTGGGGCAAGCCGGTTTCGCGCATGGCCCCGAAGGTGGCGTCGGCGTAGGCCTCGGTCAACAGGTCAAGCAGGTGGGGAGCCAGGCTGGGATTGGTTTGCATGAGTTTGTCGATGCGCCGGCGCTGTTCGACAACGGTCAATTGCCAACTGCGGCCACGCAGAGCGGGCTGAAATTGCCATTTGAGCAGATGGATGAGCAGAACCTCCAAGCGGTTGGTCAACTGGCGACGCTCTGAACGGCCCATGGTTTCAATCTCCTCGATCAGATTGTCGATATCCAAGCGCGCAAAATCATGGGTGCGCAAGCGCGTCGCCTGATCGTGGGTCCAGGCGTAGAAATCTGTTTCGTAGGTTGACATTGGTTCACCTCGATCAAATGCAAAGCGGACGTTGATTCTCTTGGTTGGTCATTGTCCAAATGGATGGATGACTGCACTATAGCACAGAAAGCTAGTGGTTTTCAACCGCTATTCAAGGTTTTTTAAAAGTCGATAGCGCTCATGCCCGGTAGGGTGGCAGAATTGGTTGGTTTACCGGGCACGGGAAGCGGCGGAAGGAAATTTCGCCGTTGAAAGACCAGGTTTGTCGCCGCAGCCCGTGCCCCTACGCGTTGGAAATCAACCACGTTAATGTGCCATTCGTCGGCGCAACCCCTTGGCTGGGGTATTCGGCCACGTTCTGCGGACCGTGCAGCACGGCCTCCAACACATCCGCCTTCCCCGCGCCGGAGACCAGGAAGAGCACCCGACGGGCGGCGTTGATCAGGGGATAGGTGAAGGTGAGCCGGGTGGTGTTGAGCTGCGGGACGGGGTTGGCGACCACCAGCCGCTCGGTCTCCGCCAGGGCCGCGGTGTGGGGGAAGAGGCTGGCTGTGTGGCCGTCTCCGCCCATGCCCAGGAGGATCAGGTCGAAGGCGGGCAGGTGGTGGGGGTCGTCCGTGCGGGCGGGGACCAGTTCGGAGACGACCTTTTCGTAGGCCAGGGCCGCGGCGTCCGGGTCTGCTTCCCCGGCCAGGCGCATGACCAGGGGGCCGGGTTTGGGCAAATGGTCCAGCAGGGCCGCCTTGGCCGCACCGAAGTTGCTGTCCGGGGAGGATGGGCCGACCGTGCGCTCGTCGCTCCAGAAGATGCGCCAGCGCCGCCAGTCGATGTCCGGGTCCGCGGCTAGGGCGGCGAGGATGGGCAGGGGGGTGGAGCCGCCGGAGAGGGCGATGGTGGCAAAGCCCCGCTGGGCGATGGCGGCGGCCGCGGCGGCGGTGATCAGCTCGCAGGCTGTGTGGGTTAGGGCGTCTTTGGTGGGGAGGTGGTTGATTTGTGGATTTGTTGATTTGTGGGTCATTTTGTTGGGTCTCCTTTGAGGCACGGACTATGGTTGTTGGAGAGTTTGGGGGTTAACCGGCGCTAGAAAACCCCGTAGGTTGAGTAGCCCGACAGATCCCTACCCCTCCCTCAACCGCAGTAAAAGGGCGTATCGAAACCGGAACTGGGTCAGGCAAAATCGGGGTCAACCCGCTCTGGTTTCGATACGCCGCCAGTACCTGAATGGTCAGCGGAGATCCGTGCGGCGGCTACTCAACCGGCGCTGGCGTGCGTGGACACAACCACGTAGGTTGAGTAGCCCGACCGATCCCTGCCCCTCCCTCAACCGCAGACAAAGGGCGTATCGAAACCGGAACTGGGTCAACCCGCTCTGGTTTCGATACGCCGCCGGGTGCGCGATTGGTTTGCGGAGATCTCGGCGGCGGCTACTCAACCGGCGCTGGCGTGCGTTGCATGACCAACGCAGCCCAACGTAGGTTGAGTAGCCCGGCTTGACCCAAGCTGGTACAAGATCCAAACAGGCAGGGCGTATCGAAACCGAAGTGGGTCAACCAAACTGGCCCGACCCGCTCTGGTTTCGATACGCCGCCGGGTGCGTGAATGGTTTGCGGAGATCCGTGCGGCGGCTACTCAACCGGCGCTGGCTTTTTTTGGGGGGCACCTCTTCACCCGCTCATCCCTTCAGCCCCTCACCCATTCCGCCACCGCCGCCCGTCCCGGGCCAGCAGCTCGTCCGCCTCGTCTGGGCCCCAGGAGCCGGGGGGGTAGGTGGGGAGGCGGGATTCGCCGGCGCTGCGGTTGAAGGTGTCTTCGGCGGCCCAGCCGTCCAGCAGGCGGTTGACCCGGTTCCAGGCCACCTCCACCTCGTCGCTGCGGGTGAAGAGGGTGGAATCGCCCAGGACCACGTCCAAGAGCAGACGCTCGTAGGCGTCCGCGGGCTTGGCCCCAAAGCTTTCGGCATAGTCGAAGTCCATGTTCACCGGGTTGATGGCCATGGTCGGCCCTGGGCTTTTGGCCCCAAAGCGCAGGCTGATCCCCTCGTCCGGCTGGATACGCAGGGTGATCACGTTGCTGATGATCTGATCCTCCACCGCGGCCTTTTGGAAGAGCAGATGGGGGGCGTGGCGAAAGACCACGGAGATCTCCGTCACCTTTTTGGGCAGGGCCTTGCCCGTGCGCAGATAAAAGGGCACGCCGCTCCATCGCCAGTTGTCGATCTCCAGCCGCCAGGCCACATAGGTCTCCGTGGTGGAGCCGACCGCCACCCCCTTCTCGTCCAAATAGCCGGGGATCTCCTCGCCGTTCACCATGCCGGCCGTGTATTGGCCCCGCACAGAGTCCCGGCGTACCTCTTCCAGGCGCATGGGGCGGATGGAGCGCAGGGCGTTGACCTTCTGATCCCGCACAGATTTGGGGTCGAAGGAGGCTGGCGGCTCCATTGCGGTCAGGGCCAGGAGTTGCAGCCCGTGATTTTGCAGAATGTCCCGCACCGCGCCGGACTTGTCATAATATCCGCCCCGACCTTCCACGCCCAGGCTCTCCGAGACGGTGATCTGGACGTGGTCCACATAGTTGCGGTTCCAGATCGGCTCGAAGATGCCGTTGCCAAAGCGGAAGACCAGGATATTCTGCACGGTCTCTTTGCCCAAATAGTGGTCGATGCGGTAGATCTGCTCCTCGTCAAAGATGCCTTGAAGATGGGCGTTGAGGGCCTTGGCGCTGGCCAGATCGTGGCCGAAGGGCTTTTCCACCACCAGCCGGGTCCAGCCCCCGGGCAGGGGGGCGGCCAGGTCGGCGTTGCCCAACTCCTGAGCGATGCACTCAAAGACCGTGGGCGGGGTGGCCATGTAAAAGAGCCGGTTGCCCCCGGTCTTCCGCTCGGCCTCGATGGTCTGGATGCGGGTGGCCAGGGCCTGGAAGCTGGCCGGGTCGTCATAGCCTCCGGCTTGATAAAAGATGCCCTGGGCAAAGCGTTCCCACAGGGCCGGGTCAAAGGTGCCCTCCCCGTGATCCTCGATGCCCTCCCGCACAGCCTCCCGGAAGGCTTCGTCCGTGTATTGGCTGCGGGCATAGCCGACTATGGTCGTGTGTTCGGGGAGCAACCCCTCGCCAAAGACCTTGAACAGAGCCGGGATCAACTTGCGCTTGGCCAGATCCCCAGATGCGCCAAAGATCAAGATCAGAGACGGGCTGGCGACGCGCAACCCCTGAATCCGCTGAGGGGATTTATTCGTGGCAATCATTTGGGAGCCTTTCTTTTGATCCACGAATCTACACGAATCTGCACGAATCTTTTTTAAATAATAAGAAAAGATTCGTGCAGATTCGTGTAGATTCGTGGAGAATGGTGATCATTTGATCATTCGTTTCCATTGCAGGTCGTCAGGGTGGCCGAAGTTGATCAGGACGCCGACTCGGTGGCCGGTGGCCTTGAGATAGTTGAGTAGCTGGGCCTGTTCTGTCGTGGTGAGGCGAGAAAGGGCCTTCAATTCTACTACAACTTGGCCGTAAGCGATTACGTCTGCCTCGTAGTGCTTGGCAAGCCTGACACCCTTGTAGCTTACCGTGAGTGGGGCATGGCTGGCAAACGGAATTTCCCGCAATCTCAGCTCAATCTCCAACGCCTCGTGGTAGACTGCTTCCAGAAAGCCAGGCCCCAACTCATTATAAACCGCCATCGCCGCTCCAACCACGGCATAAACCTCATCCTTCAGCAACAGATCCACCATGATTTTCCTCCTTGAATGAGAATCGATTCACGAAGATGTTATTTGCGAAAGAGTTTATCCACGAATCTGCACGAATCTGCACGAATCGAAACAAAAAAAAATTCGTGCAGATTCGTGCAGATTCGTGGATCACTTTTTGACGTACGCCATCACCGGCCCTTTGACGGCCAATTGGACCGGTTGGCCTAGGGCAAAGTGAAAGCTGGGGCCGAGGCGGGCGTTGAGCATGGCACCCGAACTGGTCTCCACGGTGAGAAGTTGGTCGTGGCCAAAGAAAAGGCTGCTGCGCACCCGACAGTCCGCGGTGGCCGGACCGGGTAGCACCTGCAAGTTTTCTGGGCGGATCAGCACGTCCACCGGGCCGGTGACGGGGATCTGGAGTTCCAGGGTGCCCAGTTCGCAGGCCACCGTGCGCCCGTCCGCGATGCCGGGGAGGAAGTTGGCTTCGCCCACAAAGGCCGCCACCTCCCGGCTGACCGGCTGGCGGTAGACCTTTTGGGGGCTGGCGACTTGGTGCACCTGGCCTTTGAGCATGACGGCGACTTGGTCCACCAAGCTCAGGGCCTCCTCCTGATCGTGGGTGACAAAGATGGCCGTGGCGTTGGCCTCCTTGAGGATGGCCCGCACCTCGGCCCGCACCCGCACCCGCAGCCCCGCGTCCAGGTTGCTGAAAGGCTCGTCCAAGAGGACAAGGGCCGGTTCTGGGGCCAAAGCCCGGGCCAGGGCCACCCGCTGCTGCTGGCCGCCGCTGAGTTCGTGGGGCATGCGGTGTTCCACCCCGGCCAGGCCAACCAAATCCAGCACTTCTTCGGCCCGGTGGTCCCGATCCCCGGTGTAGAGATGCAGACCAAAGCGCACATTGTCCAGTACGGTCAGATGGGGGAAGAGGGCGTACTCCTGAAAGACCATCCCCACCCGGCGGCGTTCCGGGGGCAAGTGGATGCGCGGCGAGGCCACCACCTGGCCGCCGATCTCGATCTCTCCGCCATCCACCTCTTCAAACCCGGCGATCATGCGCAGGGTCGTCGTCTTGCCGCAGCCGCTGGGGCCCAGCAGGGCCATCAACTGCCCCTTTTCCAAGCGCAAACTCACCCCATTGGCCGCGCCCACCGCGCCAAAACGCTTCACCACCCCGTCCAGGCGGATCTCTGGGGGCGAATGGCGAATGGCGAATGGCGAATGGGGTGGAGCGAATGGGGTGGATTGACTTACCATCGTCTGCACGGTTCCTTTGTCGTCTTTTCAATCATGGCCTGTCCAGTCTTTCGCCATTCGCCATTCGTTACTCCTGTCCCAAAATAATCACAATGCTCGTGGCCGAGACCAGGAGCAAAAGCAGGGCGGGGGCCGCGGCCCGGGCGAAGAAGGCCTCTTCTGTGGCGGACCAGATCTGGGTGGCCAGGGTGGTGAAGCCGGTCGGCCCCAGGAGCAGGGTGGCAGGCAGCTCTTTGATGGTGGTCAAAAAGACCAGGGCAGCCCCGGCCAAAATCCCCGGACGCAACAGGGGCAGGGTGACCCGGCCCAGAACTTGCCGCCGGTTTAGACCCAGGCCCCGGGCGGCCTCTTCCAGCCGGGGACTGGTCTGCAAAAGATTTGTGCGCAGGACGCCCATGGCCTGGGGCATGAAGCGCACCACATAGGCGAAGACCAACATGCCCAGGGTTTGGTAGAAAATGGTGGCATAGTTGGCCCCAAAAAAGACCAAACTGAGGGCCACCACGATCCCCGGCAGCCCATAGCCAATATAGGCGGCCTGGCTGATCAAGGCCGCATATCGGCTGGGAAAACGGGCGCTGAGATAGGCGATGGGCAGGGCCAGCAAGGTGGCGGCCAGGGCGGCCAACATCCCGGCCTGGACCGTGTTGAGGGTGGCCCGCCACATGGGCGCAAAGTCCTCCCCGGCCCGGATGCCTTGGACCAGCCAATAGGTCACCACGCCCACGGGCACCAAAAGGGCGGCGGCCACCACGATCATCACCAAAAGCAAGGCAGGGAGACGCCACCGGCCCAGACGCACCACCCTGGCCCGACGGCTGGCCCCGGCGCTGGCCCGATAATATCTGGCCCTGCCCTGGATGCGCCGCTCGGAATAGAGCAGGGCCACGGTCATCAGCACCAAAATCAACGAGAGCAGGGCGGCCAGACTGCGGTCAAAGCTGCTCAGGTATTGGACGTAAATGGCTCGTGTGAAGCTGTTGAAGCGCAGCAGCGAGACGGCCCCAAAGTCGCTCAACGTATACAGGGCCACCAAGAGCGCGCCGGAGGTGATGGCCGGGCGCAGGGTGGGCAACGTCACCCGCCAGAAGGTCGTCCAGCGGCTATGGCCCAGGCTGTTCGCCGCCTCTTCCAGGGCCGGATCCTGGTTGCGCAGCCCGGCCCGGATGCTCAAAAAGAGATAGGGATAGGTGAAGAGGGTGAGCGCCCACAGGGCCCCCGGCAGCCCATAGATGGAGGGCAACCGCTCCACGCCCAGGGGGGCCAGCCAGGATTGCAGAATGCCCTTTGGCCCCATCATGGCCACCAAAGCAAAGCCGCCCACATAGCTGGGGATCACCAAAGGCAGGGTGAGCAGGACGGTCCACATCTTGCGCCCAGGCAGATCCGTGCGCACGGTCAGCCAGGCCAGGGGCAGGGCGATGAGCAGGGAAGCCACCGTCACGCCGATGGTGAGCAGGCTGCTGTTCCAGATCACCTGCCCCGTGCGGGGGCGCAGGATCAGATCCAGGGCCGCGGGGCCGATCCCCGCGGCCCGAATAACCAGGTAGAGCAAGGGCAGCAACATCAGCCCGGTGATGATCCCGGCGCTGGTGTGCAACAAGAGACGCGCCCGGGAGGGGAGATGGCTCCCACCGGGCGCGTCCGCAAGATTCGATTTTGCAGATGAAGGGCCAAGACGCATGGGGGTCAGTTTAGTGCATCCTCGCGGCCTTTGGCAACAATCCCATAGGCCCGCAGGGTGGCCGGCCAAAAGAGCCAGACCAAGCCCAACAGGGGCTGGAAGAGGGGGAAGAAGCCATAATCCGCCCCAAAGTGCCGCCACACCGTGCGCCCGATCAGGTCCGGATAGGCAAAGCTGAGGATACCGACTGCCAGGGTGAAGAGGGTCTCGATGCCCAGCACCGCCACGGAGAGCCGCCACGCCCAGCCCTTGCGATAGGCAAAGCCGATGGTGGCCAGCAGATAGAAGATGGCCGCCAATCCGCTCAGGGCCGGGGGCAACAGGTCCGTCACGCCCTCTTTGAAGAAGATCTGATACAGCGCCCGCACCCCGGTTGACAAAGCCAACACGGGATACGACACGGCCAACACATAGCCGATCACACTGACGGATTTGGACATGGGGGTGAGTTCAGCGGTTTGTGTCATGGGTGGTCTCGTTTCGGGAAGGGAATCGTGTGTCGTGTATCGAGTATTCTGCGTGGTTGTGCGAATCCATTGTTTCATGGGCAACTCTGACGCCAACTCAACCCACAAAAATACTCGATACTCGACACACGATATTTTCTACTCCATCGCCCCCACATCCTGCAACAATTCCAATGTGCCTTGCAGATCTTCCAGATCCGCCAGATCCAGGGCTGGGGTGATCAGGTCCGCCAGGGGGGGCAGGATGGGGTTGAGGGTGATGCCGGGGATCAACGGGTATTCGTTGGTCTGGTCGGCGAAGTATTGTTGGGCGCTGGGGGAGATCAGATAGGCCAGGAAGCTCTGGGCGGCCTGGGGATGGGCGGTGGTGTTGGTCACCCCGGCCCCGGCTACGTTGATCATGGCCCCGGCGGTCGCTGTGGGGAAGAAGTAGTTACGGGCCGGGAAGCTTTCACCCTGCTCGGCCAAAAACTGAAGCAGATAGTAATGGTTGACCAGCCCGGCCTCGATCTCGCCCCGGCCTGTGGCTTCGACGATAGCCGTGTTGTTGGCGAAGGACTGCACCCCGTTGGCGATCATGGCCTCCAGCCAGGCCTGGGTCTGGGCTTCGCCTTCCAATACCCGCATGGCAGTGACAAAGGCCTGGAAGCTGCCGTTGGTGGGGGCCCAGCCGACTTTGCCCTGCCAGCGGGCCTCGGTCAAGCCCCACACATCCCCGGGCAGATCCGCCTCGTTGACCAGCTCTGTGTTGTAGACCAAGACCCTGGCCCGACCGCTGGCCCCGATCCAATCCCCTTGGGTGCTGCGGAAGCGGCCATCCACCAGATCCAGCACAGCCGCCGGCAGGGGAGCCAGCCGCCCGGCCTGGGAGAGCGCGCCCAAGGCCCCGGCATCCTGGCCATAGAAGACATCCGCCGGGGAGTTGGCCCCTTCTTCCAGAATGGTGGCAGCCATCTCGGAGGTGCCGCCATAGCGCACCTCCACCTGGATGCCCGTGTCGGTCTGGAATTGTTCGATCAGGGGACCGACCAGATTTTCGTTGCGCCCAGAATAGATGACCAAGGGGCCGTCGGCGTCAACCGGGGCGGAGACAGCGGGTGATTCGGCGGATGACTCCCCGGGGGCAACCGGGGCCGCCACGGGGGTGCAAGCGGCCATCACCAGGGCCATGAAGAGGGTCAGCACCAGCATAAACAACCCCGGCGCAGTCGTGGATACACTCGGCCGGCTGGGGATAGAAGATTCGGAAATCGTCATGCGAAAAAAGCTCCTGTGAGAAATGGTTGATTGACTTCTTGGCCCAGTTTTGGGCCGAAGACAAAAATACCACACTCAGCCCACCCATTTCAAGGAGCAATCCTCCATTTATGTTAGCTTTTTGGCCCCAGTGCCCAACGGCAACCCTGAAGCGATCGCTTAACCCTGCTTAATCGTTCACCCCCCCCTAGCCCCCCAACTTTGGGGGGAACTGTCCAGCACCTCCCCCAGAGTTGGGGGCCGGGGGGCAGAGGGGAGTGAACGATTACAAGCGATTAGGCCGCGGTGCGGTGCGGTTGGGCTTCGGTGAAGAGATTGCCTTCGATGGCGGCCCGCAGATCTTCGTAGTTGTTGGCCACGGCCAGTTCGGGGTGTTCGTCCACGATGCGCTGGGGCGGGCAGAAGAGGGTGCCATAGTGGGCGTTTTTGATCATGGTCAGATCGTTGTACGAATCCCCGGCGGCGAAGGTGCGGAAGCCCAGGCTGTTGAAGGCTTCGATGGCATGGCGTTTGCCGTCCCGCTGGCGGATGTGATAGTCGGTGATCATGCCATCATCGTCCACGGTCAACGTGTTGCAGAAGATGGTGGGGTAGTTGAGCTTGGGCAGCAGGGGGGCCACAAACTCGTAGAAGATGTCGGACAGGATGATCACCGCAGTCTGGGAGCGCAGGCGGTCCAGAAACTCCACCGCACCGGGCAGGGGGTGTACGGACTCGGCCACATAGCCCTGCACATCGGCCAACGAGAGGCTGCGCTCCCGCAGCACCCGCAGGCGCATACGCATGAGCTGATCGTAGTCCGACACCTCCCGGGTGGTCAAGCGCAATTCGTCGATCTTCAACCGGTCCGCAATGGCAATCCACATTTCGGGGACAAAAACCCCCTCCAAATCCATTGCGACCAGGGTGGGAATGTGTTGCATGGTAAGTAACTCTCCTGTTGTGGCGAGAGTATCGTGTATCGAGTATCGAGTATTTTTTGTGGGTCAACGTCTTCCTATGAAAACAGGACATTTCGTTGCACGACAAAAATACTCGATACTCGATACTCGATACTCATCAATACGTAACAATCTCCGGCCCATCCAAATGGTCGAGCCGGTTGCTGAAGCGCAGGGCGACTTCCGGGTGGTTGAAGTCGATGCACGTGACGCCGGTGTTGTTGTGGTAATAATAGACCGCATACGAGGGCAGTTGGAAGAAGATGGCCTTGAGCAGGGCGTCCATAAAGGTGCCGTGGGAGACCATGACCAGCCGTTTGCGGATGCCCGCCTCTTTGGCCGCCTGGGCCTCCTCTCGCAGACCGTGGGCCACCCGGATGGCCCGGGCGTGGCAGTCGGCCAGATCCTCCTCGGCTCCTCGCCACCAGCCCTCTTCGGTGATCTCGTCGGCCAGGGCATAGGTGGGGAAGCTGGCCTGGATCTTGGCCCGATGCGCGCCGGGGTAGCCCTGGCTGATGCCATCTTCGCCCCGCAAGAAGATGCCCCCATGCTCAAAGATGTCCGTGCGCACGGTGGGGGCCATGTCCACGGCCTGGGCGATGGGCTGCACCGTCTGCATGGCCCGCCACATGGGGCTGACCTCCACGCGCTCGTGCAGGGGGGCGTCCGCCCCGTCCGCGGCCAGAAGCTGTGCCCGATCCTGGTCCAGCAGCCGGGCGACCAGGGGGGCCACCTTCTCGGCCTGGGTCAGCCCGGTGGGGGAGAGGAGGGGGTCGTTGGAGCGGGAGAGCATATAGGCTTCATAGCCCTGAAGCCGGGTGAGGGCGTTGTTGGTGGATTCTCCGTGGCGGACGAGATAGAGGCGGAGGTGATAGCGGAGAGTGGACATAACGTAACCATTCTGAAAATTCTTGTGGCGGAACTTTGCGTGCTTAATCGCGAAACATAATCGTGAAATTTATAACCCATAAATGAGTCAATGCCAAATCTGCACCCCTGCGCCGCCAGAAGGGGGGACTTATTTCCCCTTGACTGCGCGCCGCTTCTTCGGCATAGTGAACCACAGTCCGTGATCCCGGCATGCTGATTCCATGGAGATCCTACTATGTTTGTGCAGAGTCTACCCTTCGTGTTTTTTCTAGCAAGTCTACTCTCCCTATTCACCGCAACCCGGGCCTGGGCGCACCGAGACACACCGGCGGCGCGCACCCTTGCCATGGCCCAGGTCTGCGCCGCCGCCTGGGTTATGTTTGACGGCCTTGAAGTGGCGGCAACCAATTTGACCAGCACGGTGTTCTTCGCCAAAATGGCCTATCCGTTTCGGCTGGCCACCGTTGTGCTACTTTTTCGCTTTTCTCTAGAATTTACAGGTAAGGGCGACCGCTTGAATAGGCGGTTGATGCTCCTTCTCTCGATTATTCCCGCGTTCACCGTTCTGATCACTTTTACCAACGAATGGCACCATCTCAACTGGTCCAGCACCACTTGGTTGCCTGAGTTCAACATGGTTTATTATAGCCGTGGCCCTTTGTTCTGGGTGCAGGTCGTCTACATATATGGCCTCTTCGTGGGCTTTTGTATACTCCTCATCCAAAACAGTTTTCGTCAACGCAGTCTCTTTCGACTCCAGTCCCTCTCTATTGTTTTAGCGATGTTAATGCCTATCGCCAGTAACGCTATCTATCTTCTGCGCATAGGTGCCTATTCGACCTTCGATCTCACCTCTCTTGCGTTTTTGCTCACTGGCATTCTCCTGAATTTCGCCATGCACCGCTTCCGTTTTCTGGATCTGATGCCTGTGGCCCGACACATGCTGGTTGATAAGATGGCCGAAGGGATGATCGTGCTGGACAGCCAGCGCCGGGTCGTGGATATCAACCCAGCGGCCCAAGTGTTGCTGGGCCTGTCCAAGGTCAAACTAGGTCAGGTGGAGTTGCTACCTACCTGGTTTCCTCTGCCTGTCCAATTTGCTACGGACACGGTTCAAGAGATCAGCACGCCAGACAGGGATCTGAATGTACACTGCGCCCCCTTGAGCGGTAGCGATCAGAATCAGCACTTGGGCTGGCTGATTCTGGTGCGGGATGTCACGGAGCGAGTTCGGGCAGAACGAGAACTTCGCCTACTTAACAGCACCCTTGAATCCCAGATTCAGTTACGCATCGCCGAGATCAAGGCGGAGCAAGAACGGGCAGACGCCATCCTGCGCAGCATGGGCGATGCCCTGGCCACCGTCGATCTGGCGAAGCAAATTACCTACGTCAATCCGATTCTGGAAGAATGGACCGGCTATGCCCTGGCCGATCTCATCCACCAGCCCATTTCCATGCTTGGTCTGGATTTGACCGAAATTCTGGCCAAGCGGACCTTGGGGCGGGTAGGGCGGGGGCATGGCTCGGTCACCCGGCGCAACGGCACCACCTATCCCGCCGCCTTGACTGTGGCCCCTATGCGTGACCATTCTGGCGCACTGATCGGCTATGTGGTCTCCCATACGGACCGCAGCCGGGATCTGGCCTTGGAACAGGCCCGATCCCAGTTTATCAACAGCATCTCCCATGAACTGCGCACCCCGGTGACCAACGTTGATCTATATGTCCAACTGCTCACAAAAGCGCTCAACCAGAACCGCACCGCGGACATGGCCCGCTATGTCGCCACCCTAAACGAACAGACCCAGCAACTCAAACTCCTGATTCATGCCATCCTGACTGTTGCCGAATTGGACTCGAAACCATCCACCGACGCAGATAGCCAACACCAAACCCTGGCACCCTATCCGCTCTTTGTGGAAGTACAACGGCGGCAACAACCCGCAGCCAGCCAGAAAGAACTTTCCATAACCCTTCACGACGCACCTGTGGAGACACCCGGGATCCGTGGCCAACAAGCACGGTTGCTTTTGGCCTTGGAAGAAATTCTCAAAAATGCTATTTGCTACACCCCGGCCCAGGGCAAGATCGATCTGCGCATCCGTGTCAACGCGGCCGAGCAGCCCGGCGAGGTTGGCTTTGAGGTGCAAGACACGGGCATCGGCTTTAGCGAAAAGGATAAAAAACATGCGTTCGATCGCTTTTATCGGGGCGAAGTGGCCGACGCCGGCGACATCCCCGGCAGCGGGTTGGGGCTAAACATAGCCGCCACCATCGCCCGCAATCACCACGGGCGGATTGACCTGGCCGGCGCGGTGGGGGAGGGGGCCTGCGTCACCCTGTGGCTGCCCGCGGCCCAGCCCAGTTCCGACACGCCCGTCGAGCCGTCAGCCATCAACCCGCAGCCCCAGGACGGACGCCAGTTTTTCACTCGCCTCTCCAAGCCCAAGCATCTCTCTGCGGCGGACAGATGAAAAGAGATGGCGGAGCGGGGTGGGGGAGGGGGCCAGAAAGGGAGGGTGAGGGGGGCTGGCTCGGCCAGCTCTCGGCGGGTACACTTTTACTCTGTATAATTAAACTTATACCGAGTAAAAAATAGGCGAGAGGATGGGCGGAACGGCAAAACCAACCCCTTCCCCCACTTCCGGCAAGATTTTACCCCTCTCCGGCCCTCGTGTTTCGATCGCTATCCCAATTTTAACCTCGGCTCCTTCACCATCCAGTGCATGACGGCCAAAGCCACGATCCCCATCCCCGCGCTGGCGATGAAGAGCCAGTCGTAGCCGGCCAAGGCCAGCCAGCCGCCCAGGAGCGGAGCCACGATGCTGCCCACGCCCAGGCTGGTGTTGGCGATGCCGATGTACGAGGGCCGGTCCTGGGGCGCGGAGAATTCCAGGGCGATCAGGATGCCGGAGACGATGCGGATGCCCGTGGTCATGCCCAGGAAGGCAAAGATGGGGAACATCCACCCGGCGCTGGGGGCCAGCCAGGCCGCCACAAAGCCCACGCTGGAGAGCAGCAAGCCCACTTCTAACGAGATCTTATGTCCATACTTGTCCGCCAGTAGCCCCGCGCCCAGGTTGCCCACGGTCTGCCCCAACAACATGGCCGCGGTGTAAAGCCCCACAGTGCTGTCCGCCACGCCAAATCGCTGGATGGCATAGACCGTCACAAAGCCCAGCCCCATGCTCCCCATCACCCCCAGGATGCGGGCGATCAGAAAGATGCGGAAATTGCGGTCCTCCCCCACTATGCGCCGGTATTTCTTCCAAGAAGTTGACTGATTATGTAAAATAACCGGCGGACGCTGGGCCGGTTCCTTGGTCAGGGCAATAAAGGCCCAACTAATGATGATCCCCGCCGCGGCGATGGCGAAGATCAGGGCGAAGTTGCGGGGATAGGCCACGCTGGCCAGGATCCAGACCGAGAGGGCCGCGCCCAAGGCCCCGGTCCCCGTGCCCAGGAACGAGGAGATGCCAAAGAACCACCCTCGCTTCTGCACGGGGAAGATGCGGGCCACCATGTCCTGCCACGCCGGGGCGATGATGCCCGCACCCAGGGAGTGCCAGATATAGCCCCAGAAAAAGAGGGCCAGGGCCAGCATGGGGCTGCGCACGGCCACCAACGCGGCCAGGGGAAAGAGCAGCATGGGCAGCCGCTCGGTGATAAACCCTAGCCCCACCACGGCCGGCTTCTTGCGCGCCAATCCCTCGGTCCACCCCGCGGTGAAGAGTTGGGGCAGATACCAACTGCTCTGGGAGACCACGGCCAACAGCACAATCGGCCAGGTGCTGGACGTCAGTTTGGAAATAAAGAGGGGCGCAATGGTGGTGGACGAGATAAAGCTAAGGCCAAACCAGAAGAAGACCCCATCGATCACATTGACCATAAAGTTCCAGCGATAGTCCTTCTCGGCCAGGGCGCTCACCTCGTTGTCCGAGCGCACGGGCGCGGGCAGATCCAACTGCATCATCCACCGCCACGCCCGGTCACCCATGCCCCGCGCCCTCCCCTGCTCTACCGCTTGCTGCTTGATCATAGTGTTTCCGTTTCGTGATGAGAGGTATCGAGTAATGCGTATCGAGTAATCGGTGTCGAGGACTTAGCGTTGTGATTCGAGAATGGATGGTTAAAACCCCAAAATACTCGATACGCATTACTCGATACCCTTCACTTTACCGCTTTAGTGTTGCCCGGTCAAAAACGTACCCCTGTCCAGCGCGTGCCCGGTCGGTGGGATCGTCGCAACCGGGCATGGGAACGGACGGCGATGATCGTGGTCTGCCTGCGGACACGATCTGTCATGCACCACCGCCGGGGGATGAATCCCCCGGCTGGGCACAACAAGCCCGATGAATCGGGCTGCGTTTGACACAAGATCCAGTCGATCCCAACCCGATTCATCGGGTTTTCCCGCCCAGCCGGGGGATTCATCCCCCGGCGATGGGACATTTTGCCCAATTGCCCCACCCAAACCGGAGACCAGATGCGGACATGATCCGCACGCCGCGTCCCCCCGCCCGGCGGATGGATCATCGCAACCTGATCCCCTCGCAACCACGCAAAATTAAACCTTCCCCATTCTCAAATCTCAATTCTCCATTTCCCCCCTTTCTACGATACAATACTCCCCACCACCCATCCACCCCACCCCAGGGAGACGCCACCATGACCACCCCAACCCGCCGCCACCTAGCCGACGCCGCCTTCACTGCCCTGGTTTTGACCGTGGGCGCGCAGCTTGGCCCCACCATCTTGGGATCCCTTGCCCTGAATATGGGTGCCAACTGGGCCGCGGACCAGACCTGGCCCTGGTGGACCCGCCTGCGGGACGGCTTGAGCAAGCCTGACACCCCCGGCGGATCGGACCTGCGGGCGGCTTTGGTGGAGGCCACGGAGATCGCCATCCAACGGCTGGAGACGGGATGGCAGCAGACCCCACGGGGCAACCAAGTCACCCTGGCCGGCGGGGCGAATGCCGACGCGGCCCACGGCCTGTTCACCATGTTGACCGAGGACGCGGCCAGCTTTTTCCAGCCGGACCATTTGCGGGCGCAGATCCGCGCCAAGGCGGACCCGGCAGATATGGCCCAGCCCGACGCCTTGGCGGATCATTTGACCCCCTATCTCAAAGGCCACGACCCCCAATTGGTGGCCTATGTCCAGGAAAACATCACGTCCGCCCTGGTCTATTGGTGGGGACAGACCCTCAACCACAGCCCGGAGGCCCAAGCCGAGTTTGTGCGCCTGAGCCTGGGCGGATTGAGCGCGGATCACGACAAAATTCAGGCTGCCATCGAAAAGCTGACCGCCATTGCCACGGCAGCCTTCGAACGAATGAACGCAGGCCCGCCCACGGCCCCGGCCGTCCCCCTGCAACGCCCGCCCCTCCCCCACCACTTCACCGGACGCGCAGACGAGCTGGCCTGGCTGACCGCCACCGTGCAACCCGGCCGGGTAACAACCCTGATCGGCCCCGGAGGCATGGGCAAGAGCGCGTTGGCCGCCCACTTTATGGGCCAGCTTTTCCCCGAAGGCATGGCCCCAAGCCCAACCGGCCCTCACCCCTTCCCGGATGGGCTGCTCTTCCACACCTTTTACAACGAGCCGGACCCGGACATGGCCTTTGAGCAGATCGCCCGCAGCCTGGGCGAGGACCCCCGGCCCAGCCCAGAGAGCGCGGCCCGCCGGGCCTTGGCCAACCGCAAGCTCCTCCTGCTGCTGGACGGCACGGAGGCCTGCCCGGATCTGGACCGGGTGCTGCGGGTGCGGGGCAATTGCGGCGTGTTGATCACCACCCGTCAACTCAGCGACGCGCCGGATCCGGCCCACAGCCGCACCCTTTCCCCCCTGCCCGGCCCGGACGCCACGGCCCTGGTGGAGGCATGGATTCAGGGCCGAGCAGTCGAGAGCGAAGTCGAGAGCGAGCCGGACGCCGCCACAGCCATTGCCCAGATTGCCGAGTGGGTGGGCCGCCTGCCCCTGGCCCTGCGTTTGGCCGGCCACTATATGAAAAGCTATGGCGAATCCCCCGCCGACTATTTGGCCTGGCTGAACAGCGAAGGGCTGGCCGCCCTGGACCACGGCGACCACCGCCGGGAGAGCGTGCCCGTGCTGCTGGGCCGCAGCGTGGCCGCCGCCGGAGAGCAAGCCCGCCACCTCTTGGCCATCTTCGGCCTCCTGGCCCTGGCCCCGGTGGACCGGGAGACCCTGGCCGCGGCCCTGGATCTGCCCCCCGCCGCCCTGCGCCACGACCTGAAACACCTAGTGGATCTGGGCCTCTGCCTGACCGAAAATGGCCGCACCCAGCCCAGCCACGCCCTGGTCCACACCTACGCCCGCACCCGATTGATCCCTCCAGAAGACGGCGTGGCTCGACTGGCCGAATACTTTACCGCCCTGGCCAAACGGGAAAGCGATCGGGGCCTGCCCGGTTACCGGCGGCTGGACCAGGACCGGGTCCACATCCTGGCTGTGCTGGAAAGTTGTGAAGCGAAGCAGGCATGGGCCGCCGCCAACGATCTAGCGGAGGTAGTACAAAACTATTTGGGCATCCAGGGCCGCTGTATCGACCGGGTGACTGTACTGCAAGTGGGGATGCACGCCGCCCAGTCGTTGAAGAGGCCATTCGATGAAGGTCGCCATTTAAATCATCTGGGTTTAGCCAACGCCACTCTGGGACAAGTTGAGCAGGCGATCAAACAGTTCGACCAATCTCTAGCCATCTGTCGGAAGATTGGTGACCGCCAGGGAGAGAGCAACTGCCTAGGCAATCTGGGCGTGACCTACTATTCACTCGGACAGGCTGTGCGGGCTATTGAGTACCATGACCATGCGCTGGCCATCAGTCGGGAGATTGGCGATCGCCGGGGCGAGGGAAACCATTTGGGCAATCTGGGTCTAGTCTACTACTCCCTGGGGCAGATGAAGCTGGCGCGAGAGAAGTTCGAGCAAGCCCTGACTATTAGCCAGGAGATTCATGACCGCCAGGGAGAAGGCAACCGCCTAGGCAACTTGGGCTTGGTCTATTTTTCCCTGGGGGAGATAAAGCGGGCGATTGACTATCATGGGCGGGCCTTAGCCATCAGTCGGGAGATTGGCTACCGCGGGGGTGAAGGCATGGACCTGGGCAACCTGGGACTGGCGTATGCCGCCCTGGGACAGGTGGAGCGGGCGATTGAGCAGTACGATCAGGCGCTGACCATCAGTCGGGAGATCGGCGATCTTCGCAGTGAGGGCATATGGAGGGCAAATTTGGGTGACGCCTACAAAAACCTCGATCAAATAGATAAAGCCCTATCCCATTTGCAGGCCGCCTTGATCATCTTCGAGGAGATCCGCTCTCCCCACGCCGAAACCGTCCGCGGCCGGTTGGCCGATCTCCCGTAGGGGCAGGTTTCAAACCTGCCCGTGTCGTCCATCACACGATAGGATTTTGAAAATTGTATGGGGCGGCGGCGGCGGGCAGGTTTGAAACCTGCCCCTACGCGTATCCCCAAATTTGACTCTTTTCCCGCCTTGCCCCAAGATCAACCCCACGTCACCTATCCACCTTTCACCAATTGCCATTCGCCCATGTCTCTCGACCCGCACCCACCCGAATACGGCACCAAGATTGACCTGGCCCCTCGCCTGTCCACCCAGGGCGAGGTTTTGGCCCAATCCGGTCGTTCCCAGGCCCTGACCCGGGCCCAGGACGCCAAGCGCTCGTCGGCCATGAAGCCGGCCCAGGTCTTGATCCTGGGCTTTGCCGCCATCATCGCCCTGGGCACCTTGTTGCTCAAGCTGCCTTGGTCCGCCGCGCCGGGCCAGACCATCTCGTGGATGGACGCCTTTTTCACCGCCACCAGCGCCACCACGGTCACCGGGCTGGCCGTGCGCACCACGGCCACAGATTTCAGCTTTTTTGGCCAGGTCATGATCCTGCTTCTGCTCCAGGTGGGGGGCGTGGGCTTCATCTCCTTCAGCGTCCTCCTCTTCCGCATCATCGGCCGCCGGCTGACCCTGCAAAACCGCTTCATGGTCCGGGACAGCCTGGGGGTCTCCGAAAGCAGCGGCGTGCTAAACCTGGCCCTCTACGTCCTGGGCATCACCCTGGGCCTAGAGGCTATCGGGGCAGCCGCCCTCTGGCTGCGCTGGCGCACGGTCATGCCCGATGGCCTGGCCGCCTGGATGGCCATCTTCCACGCCATCAGCAGCTATTGCAACGCTGGCTTCGACCTCTTCTCCGGCACCCTCTCCGCCAGCGAGGTCGGTCCCCTCTTCGGCTTTGGCGCAGATTGGTGGACCCTGGCCATCATGGGCACCCTGATCCTCCTGGGCGGCTTTGGCATCACGGTCATGTACGACCTGTGGAGCTTCCGCCTGGACCGGCGGCTCAGCCTCCACACCAAGCTCACCCTGATCCTCACCGCCACCCTGACCCTGGTGGGCATCGCCATTATGATGCTGGACGGCAATCTCTACAGCAAAGTCCTCACCACCCTGCGCCTGGACCAGCAGTTCGCCGTCAGCTTCTTCACCATCGTCTCCGCCCGCACGGCCGGCCTCACCATCCTGCCCCTAGAACAGCTCTCCGAGGCCACCCAGTTGGTGATCCTGCTCTGGATGTTCATCGGCGGCGCGCCGGCCAGCATGGCCGGGGGCGTCAGCACCAGCACGGTCGTCGTCCTTCTGGTGGCGGTCGTCGCCACAGCCCGGGGCCACGACAAATCCGTCGCCTTTGGCCGCACCCTGCCCGTGGAAACCATCGCCAAAGCCGTGGCCATCATGACCGTCAGCACCCTGCTCGTCACCCTCATCACCATGATCCTCTCCCTCAGCCAGAGCGGTCTGCACATCTTCGACCTGGGCTTCGAGACCATCAGCGCCTTTTCCAACACAGGCTACTCCCTGGGGGCCACGGGCCAGCTCGACAACTGGGGCCGCTTCCTGATCGCCTTCACCATGTTCTGGGGCCGCCTCGGCCCCCTCACCGTGGTCGTGGCCCTGGCCCAGCGGGAGCATCCGTCTTTGGTGACTTTTCCCGAAGAGCCGGTTATTATTGGGTAGAAAAGAAGAAGGCAAAAGGCAAAGTGCAAAAGGAACACCCGTTCATGTCCACCACCTATTCGCCCCTCCCGATCATTCAGTCAATCCCCCACGGCGGCCTAGACATCCC
>JAGNDO010000052.1:226-37365 GCA_018003515.1 Caldilineaceae bacterium | reverse complement strand
CTCCCGGATCAGCCGCCCCCGGTCTTCACCGACTTTCACCACTTCCAGCCCTTCTGGGCGCGCCAAACCAGCCTGCCGGAGATCGTGGCTCCGCAGCAAGGCTGGCTGGATTATCTCTGGGGTCTCAACATCACGTCGTCGGGATGAGGGTCTTTTTGGCAGAAGAGGGTGATCGGTGCGCGGTCGGCTAGTCGTTTCGTCCGATGCGCATGCCCTCCCACAGGCAGTCGTTGCAACGATAGCGTTTAGCTTGGATGCTAAACACGCGCAACAAACGATAGGCAGCGGGGGCACGCACACGCATCAGGTCTGCGCTCTTACACCGGGGACAAACGAGGCGGCGGACGGAGGAATGGGTTCCACCGGAGCCGTTGGAGGACATGGAAGCGGGCGGAGTCATGGCGTATCTCCTTTCAACACATCCAGCAGGTGCAATGAATCTATCGGCCGTATTATACGGGCTTTCATTGTGCCGAGCAAGTCGATCTGCAAAATTACATAACAGATCTGATGATGACGCCAAAAACTACTCCGCAACCCAAAGTTCGCTGAGAATTGTAAAGAACGCAGAGGGGAAACCTTTGCGTTCTTCGCGTTGCTGGGCAGACCGCCAGCGTCTTGGCGAAAACCCTGCCGCCGTGCTAGGATGGACCGTGACCGACCCCGCCCATCCTTTGCGAATGGATTTCTATGTCGATTTCTCGATCCCCTACCCCTACCCTTACCCCTACCCCACAGCCCACCAGGCCCAGTGGCCGCCATCCCGATCTGATCTTCTGGCTCTGCTTTGTGATCTTGAATGGGCTGCTTTTTGCGCCTTTTTTTGTGGCTGGGATGGAGAGTGCCGGCGCGTCTTCCACGCCACGGATCGGCGAAGTAGGCAGTAGCTGGTTTGGCATCTTTGGGGCCGCAGCCAGTGCCTCTGGCCTATTCCACCTCAGCGCAGAGCTGACCGTGCTGGTGGCTGTGTGGGTTTTGTTGGCAGGGACAACAGGTCGCAAACCGGCTTGGTACACCCGAAGCCATCTCTGGGGCTGGGCGCTGCCCTTCGTCTATCTGCTCACCCTGGCCTATCACATCTACGAAGCCGTGGTGCGCTCGGTCTATCAGATGGAGCCGAACTTTGCCAACCAATACCGCTTTATTGTGGATGGCATCGGCTTTCTGGCCGAGCATGTGGAGCTGTCCGGGGCCGTCTATTTGGCTGGGATAGGGGGGGCGGCGACTTTTCTGGTTGTGGGGAGGCTACTCTTTTTGGGCATGGCCGCCGCAGTCCGCACAGGCTTGAATCGGTGGACCCAGCTGGGCCTGGCCGGCGCGGTGTTGATGGTGCTGATCAGCGCCGGGATTTGGGGCCGGGCCTTGGCCGCACCCGATGCGCCCATCAGCAGCCTGGCCATCAAGCTGGGGGTGAATGTGCAGGCGTCCAGGGTGGCCCAAGAACAGGTGGCCTTGCTGCGGGACGCCAACGTGGTGGACGCCTACGACTACGCGGATTTGCGTCTGGGCAAGCGGCCCAACATCATGCTCGTCTTCGTGGAGAGCTACGGCAGCGTCCTCTACAAACGGCCCGACTATGCCCTGGCCTACACTGCGCTCTTGGATGAACTGCAATCGTCCCTGACCGCCGACGGCTGGCACACCGCCTCGGCCCTCAGCGAAGCCCCCACCTGGGGCGGCGGCTCGTGGATGGCCTATACCAGCGCCCTCTTTGGCCTGCGCATCGCCGAACATCCCCAATATCTGGCCCTGCTGGACCGCTTTGACGGCCAGACCTACCCCAGCCTGGGGGTCTTTCTGCAATCCCAGGGCTATGACTTCACCTGGCTTTCCACAGTTTCCCAAGAGTTGAAAGATGATGAATGGGAACGGTACAAGCGCTTTTATGGCGTAGACGAATGGCTGCGCTACCGCGACCTGGCCTACGACGGTCCCCGCTATGGCTGGGGCCCCGCGCCGCCGGACCAATACGCCCTCCACGCCGTGCGGGAACGACTGCAAGCCCAGGCAGATCCCTATTTTCTCTTCTTCATCACCCAAAACTCCCACTATCCCTGGGTGCCCCTGCCCCAGATGGTTGAGGATTGGCACAGCCTCAACCTGCCCGCCCCCGACCCCGTGGTGGGGGATCAGGATGCCATCGACCACGCCGTGCGCCGCCAAAACTACATGAACGCCGTGGACTATGAGCTACGCATGTTGACCGAGCTGATCCTGACCGACCGCGGCGACACAATCTACGTTTTGGTGGGCGACCATCAACCGCCCCGGGTCTCCCGCAAGGAGGATGGCTTCGAGACCCCCATCCACATCATCAGCCGCAACCCAGACTTTGTGGCCCAGTTCGAGCAGCTTGGCTTCTCGCCGGGGCTGACCGTGCCGGCGGATGCCCAGGGCGAGCGGGCGATTCTCATGCGCCACGAAGGGATCTATTCCCTGATCATGCGCACGTTGATGGCCGACTATGGTCTGCCCCCGGCCAACCTGGCGGCCAACCTGCCCGACTTTTTGCCCAATGGGGTGCAACTTGACAGTCTTCTGGGCGCGGATGCGCCAGAATCGATCTCAGCCCAGCCCAATCCTGATCCGTCGTCCGAATAATTCAAGGGAGAAACCTCTATGATCCACAACCGAAGTCGAATCCACCTGCTCTTTGTGGCCCTGTTTGCCCTCGTCCTCTTGGCGGCCTGTGGCGGCAGCCCGGAACCCGCTGCCCCGGCGGCAGACGTCCCCGCCCCCGTGGCTGACGTCCCTGCCCAGGCTGGCATGGTCACCTTCCAGGTGGTGACCGCAGAGTCCACGGCCACCTACATTGTGCAGGAGGAGTTCATGGCCGGGGCGCTGGCCAAGCTGGGCATCAACGCCGGCAAGACCGAAGTCCACGGCGTCTCTCAATCCGTCAGCGGCTTTATCCAGTTGGATGTGGCAAACCCGGCCAACGCCCTGGGTGCCAACCAGTTCAACGTGGACATGACCGTGCTGCAAACTGACCAATCCCGTCGGGACAAGTGGATCCAGACCGACGGCCCCCGCTTCGGCAGCTTCCCCGTGGCCCAGTTTGTGGCCACCTCCATCGTGGGTGCCCCGGACGCCTACACCGACGGCCAGGAGGTCAGCTTCCAACTGCTGGGCGACCTCACCGTGCGGGAGATCAGCCAGCCCGTCACCTTTGATGTCACCGCCACGTTGAGCGGCGGCACCATCCGGGGCACGGCCACCGCCGCCCTCAAGATGAGCGACTTTGGCATCGATCCCCCCAACTTCGCCAACACCCTCACCGTTCAAGATGATTTCCAGATCCGTCTGGATCTGGTGGCATCCCAGGAATAGAGCCGAAATCTAACCACAAAAAGGCGAGAGATCCATGACACGGATCTCTCGCCTTTTTCATATCTATGATCCACGAATCTTCACGAATCTTCACGAATCAAAACAGGAAAGATTCGTGTGGATTGGTGTGGATTCTCGAACTCGTTCCCACGCTCCGCGTGGGAACGCATACCGGCGCTCCTGCGCCACTCGGCGCAGAGCGCCGACAAAACGCTCCCACGCGGAGCGTGGGAGCGAGGAGCGGTTCAGAAGTTGAGGATGTACGCGGGCACCGGGATCCCCGGTGAGAGAAGGGGATCGTCAATGGGGGCCTGGGGGGTCAGCGCCAAGGGCAGCACCCCGGCCCACACGGGCAGGGCGTAGTCCTCCTCGTCGTCCCCAGGCGGACCCGTGCGCACCTTGGCCGAGGCGTACTCGATGGGCATGGCCACCACCAAGGTGGCGGCCATCTCCTTGGGGTTGGGCTGCCGGGCATCCTCCCAGCGACCGGGCATGACCGCCTCGGTGATGGCGTGGAGGGCGTCCCACTTCTCGGTCTCGTCGTCCACCAGGCGGCCTATGCCAAAGAGCATGGCCGAGCGATAGTTCATGGAGTGGTGGAAGGCCGACCGGGCCAGCACCAACCCGTCCAGGTGGGTGACGGTGATGCAGAGGCTCGCCCCGTCCCGGATGGTCTTGAGCATGCGGCTGGCCGGCGCGCCGTGGAAGTAGACCACCTCCCCAATGCGGGCGTGGATGGTGGGGACCACAAAGGGGCGGCCCTCCACCACAAAACCCACGTGGCAGATGGCGCTGGCGTCTACAATGGCTTGCACGGTCTCCCGGTCATAGTCCGCCCGCTTGGGCAGACGGCGTACCTGGTTGATGTCGGTCTTGGCGTATTCAGTCATAGAGATTTCCGATTTCCGATTTTGGATTTTGGATTGAGTGGGACTGCGGAAACCTATTGTACACGCGACGCCTCGCCCCCCGCAATTCGCCCCTCGCCCCTGGGGATCTCGACCATTCCGGGAATGGGCCACGATTACTCACTCGACCCAAGATCGCCCGGCCCTTTCCCGGAATGCCAAAGTGTATCCAACGCCCCTCGCACCCTACCCCACCATGCTCTCGCTCATCGCCCACAACCTGCGGGCCGCGCCCATATTCTGGGCCGCCTTGGACGGCGTCACCGCCTTGGATTTGGCATAATACTTGCCCGTCACCCCCTCCACCGCCGGGGATGAAGCCAGGAAGATGGGGGTCTGCGCCCCCTTCTCTGGCGAGATGGCGGTGAACAGTTGCAAAAGGGCAAAGACCGGGAGCAGCAGACTGCGCACCCCGGTCATGTTGTTCTTGGCAAAATTGCTGGCCACAAAGCCCGGATGCAGGCTGTTGGCCGTCACCCCGGTCCCCTCAAGCTGCCGGGCCAACTCCACCGTGAAGAGGATATTGGCCAATTTGGACTGGCTGTACGCCCCCATCCCCCTGTATTTGACCTTGCCCTCCACATCCTCAAAATTGATCTTCCCCCCCATGTGCGCCCCGGACGACACGCTGACAATCCGGGCCGGCGCACTGGCGATCAACATGTCCCGCAACAGCTCCGTCAACAGGAAATAGCCCAGATGATTCAACGCCCAAGTCTGCTCGATGCCGTCCACGCTCTCCGTGCGCCCGGCAAAATACATCCCCGCGTTGTTCACCAGCACATCCAGCCGCTCATACTTGGCCCGAAAGGCCGCCGCCACCCCCCGCACCGCCGCCTGGGACGCCATGTCCGCCACCAAAAAATCCACGCCCCCGTTCCCCGTCTCCGCCCGAATGCGGTCCACCGTGGCCCGGCATTTGGCCTCGCTGCGGCTGATCACCACCACCGTCGCCCCCATGCGGGCCAATTCCAGCGCCGTCACTTCCCCAATCCCGGCTGTTGCCCCGGTCACAATACACACTTTGCCCTGCATATCCTGCTCCTCTGTTCGATGAATCGTTGTAGTTGGCATCTTGCAACAACTCAGTGTACGCTTCATGCCACGGCAAAGAAGTCAACCGGGTTCCAATTGGGGGTTGAATTTTAGGAAAAAAGGAGCGAAGGGATGATAAAGGACGAAGTCTCGTTTTGGCGGAAATTTGAGGTTCAGATCCGGGGGGGCGTCGACAACCTGCCCGGCATCGCTGGGATCTCTTTGATCGACATCACCACCGGTCACACCCTGGCCGTCAATGGGGACGAGACCTTCCCCACGGCCTCCAGCATCAAAATCCAGATCCTGGCCGCCCTCCTGGCCCAGGCGGAGACCGGAGAGATCGACCTGGCCGCGCCAATCACCGTTGACCCGGCCCACCTGGTCTTCGGCAGCGGCGTCCTGGCCTACCTGGAAGACGCCCCCACCCTCACCGTTCGGGACGTGGCCATCCTCATGATCATCGCCTCGGACAACACGGCCACCAACCTGTGCATGGATCTCGTCGGCATGGATCGGGTCAACGACCTGATCCGCGGCTTCGGCCTCACCCACACCCACCTGCGCCGCAAGATGATGGACAACCTGGCCGCGGTGCGGGATCTGGAAAACGTCTCCACCCCCAACGAGATGGCCCAAACCCTGGCTCGCCTCCACGCCGGACAGCCCTCCGCCTGGGTGGGCGCGGAAACTCTGCGCATCCTGGCCAAACCCAAAAGCGGCTACCTCAACCAAGCCCTGCCCGACGACCTCCCCGTGGCCCACAAACCCGGCTCCGTAGCCGCCGCCGCCTGCGACATCGGCCTCGTCCACCTCCCCCGCCGCCCCTACATCATCGCCGCCATGACCAAATACGCCCCCCTCCCCGACCCCGACCTCAGCCGCGTCCTGGTCGATCTGTTCCGCCTGGCCCACGCCGGCATGGATACGCTGGACCGCTCCAACCAAGCCGGGCGGACAGTGTGGTAAACCCCGGTGGAGTTCGCACCCCCTGGTGCGAACGGCTCGGTGTAGGTGCGGTTTTTAACCGCACGGCTGGTTGACCCATTCGTGCGGTTAAAAACCGCACCTACGCCAGCTCTCGATAGTGATACTGATACAAGGTGCTGAACCCCAGCCGCCCATACAGCGCCAGGGCCGGTTCGTTTTGAGATCGCACTTGCAGATAGAGATGGGCCGCGCCCCGCGCCCCCGCCCAACTGACCAACGCGTGGATCAACGCTATCGCCGCGCCCCGCCGTCGAAAGTCCGGGTGGGTGGCGATGTTGAACAGCCCGGCCCACTCCCCATCTGCCACGCAGAGGCCCACAGCGGCGGGTTGACCGTCAAGGACGACCAGCCCAAAGGCTTTTGCCGCCCGCACCCGCCCCCACATGGCGTCGTAGAGGGGGCGACGGTGGGCGGCCACATGCTCGATGGCGCAATAGGTGTCCAGCCAAGCGGGGGTCCACGACGGGGTGAGGGTGACGGGCAAGGCCGGCGCGGCGCGACTGGCCTGGATGACCTGGGAGGTGTCAGCGATCTGTACGTCGTTGATCTGTGACTTCGCATAGCCACAATTGGCGAGAAAGTCGTCCAGACCCACGGGCAAGGCCGCCGAGGTGATCTGGAAGCGGGGGGTGGTGCCGTGGTTCCGGTAGAAGGTTTCCACCGCGTCCAGCTTTTCGGCCAGGGAATGGCGACCAAAGTCAGCGTTGGGCCACACGGAGTTGGCCCGTCGGGTGACGGCATGGTTGAAGCGCAGCCGCCAGCCATCAAAATGCAGGCAGATGGCCGCGGGCACGGCACGGAAGGCGGTTTCTTCGATGGTTTGGATCATGGTGGTTGGATTGGTTGATTGGGGATTGGGGATTGGGGATTGGGAGATTGGGCTGTCCAGCGCCAATCAACCAATCAACCAATCAACATCCCCCCCGCAAACGCCAGCACCTCGTCCAACTTCTCCGGGTCCACGCCGCCGCCTTGGGCCATGTCGGGGCGGCCGCCGCCGGAGCCGTTGAAGTGGGTGAGGGTGGTGCGCAGGAGGGTGCCCATGTGGAGCTTGGGATCGGTCAATTCGGGGGAGCGGGCGAAGAGGACGGTGGCTTTGCCGTTGGCTTCACAGGCCAGGAGGGCGAGGGTGCCCGGGGTTTGGGTCAGGGCCTGGGCCAGGGCTTTGAGTCCGGCTGGATCCAGGTCCGGGCTGCGGTGGATGACGGTGCGCAGGCCATTTTCCCACGACGCAACGACCAACAGCTCCTGGGCCAAATAGGTCACCTGGGATGCTTGCAGGTCGCGCACGAGACGCTCCACTTCTTTTAACCGAGCAAGCTGCTTCACTACCAGATCCGGCACCTCTTCGGGCCGGGTGTCCAGGAGGTTGGCCGTGGCGGTGAGGAGGTTGTGCTTGGTTGCGTAGTCGGCCAAGGCCCTGTTGCCGCAGAGGAAATGCACCCGGCTGTGGCCGCGGATACGCTCGGATCGCAGGAGTTTGATGGGGCCGATCTCCCCGGTGTTGCGCACATGGGTGCCGCCGCACGCGGACCAGTCGAAGTCTTGGATTTCCACGATGCGGATGGACCCGCTGACCTTGGGCGGGCGGCGCAGGGGGATCTGGGCGATGCGGGACTCGTCCACTTCGTAGGCGGTGACGGGGAGTTGGCTCAAGACCAGATAGTTGACGGCTGCTTCGATCTCGGCTATCTGGGCGTCGCTGATCGAGTCCGTGTCCAGCTCCAACATGCAGACCTCCGCGCCGAAGTGGACGGAGACGGTCTCCATGTTGTGGCGCAGGGTGAAGGCGGCGGAGAGCAGGTGCTGGCCCGTGTGCTGCTGCATGTGGTCGATCCGGCGGGGCCAGTCGATGAGGCCGTGAGCCGGGCTGGGGGAGAGGGGGGCGGCCAAGATGTGCAGGATTTCGCCATCTTTGTTCGCCTGCACATCCACCACGTCCACGCCGTTGAGCGTGCCCGTGTCGTGCTGCTGCCCGCCAGAGGTGGGGTAGAAATAGCTGCGGTCCAGGAGGGCGGCGGGGTGGCCGTCCACGGTGGTGATGGCGAGGATCTGGGCGTCAAATTCGGTGGTGTAGCTGTCGGCGTAATAGAGATGGTGGGTCATGTGGACTCCTGGTGGGGTGGGCGGGTGATTTTGATGGAAGAAGTGTAGCACAGACCGATGGATTTGTGTACGATACGGGTGGGGGTTTGGGTAGGGGCATGGGTGCGGACGGCGCACAGGATTGTGTCCGCAGGCAAACTACGTGCATCGCCGTCCGCTCCCATGCCCGGCAGGACGGCAGGATGATCCATTTGCCGGGCACGGGTTGCGGCTGCCCAAACCCCTACTTTTAACTCGTAAACATTCACCCCCGCCCCCCTGACCCCCCAACTTTGGGGGAACTGTCCACGACCTCCCCCAGAATTGGGGGCCGGGGGGCCGAGGGGGTGAACGCTTACTTTAACTCCAACCCGATCCTGGCGTATAATAATGGGAAATCGTTATCAACCCACCCTTACCCAAAGGAGCCTATCATGCCCAACCCAAAATCACCTCTCAATTCTGACATTTCCGCCCTCATTCAACAGATGACCCTGGCCGAAAAAGCCGCCTTGGTCACCGGCGAGACGTCGTGGACCACCCCCGCGGTGGATCGCCTGGGTATCCCCCGCATGTTGGTCTCCGACGGCCCTCACGGCGTGCGGCGGATTGCGGACCTCAACGACATGGCGGCCCAGAGCTTCCCGGCCACGGCCTTCCCCACCGCGGCCTGTCTGGCCTCCACCTGGGATGTGGATCTGCTGGGCCAGGTGGGCGTGGCCCTGGGCGAGGAGAGCGTGACCCTGGGCGTGGATGTGCTGCTTGGCCCCAGCAACAACATGAAGCGCACCCCCCTGTGTGGCCGCAACTTCGAATATTTCTCCGAAGACCCCTATCTTTCCGGCCAGATGGCCGCGGCGTGGATCAACGGGCTTCAGAGCCAGGGTGTGGGCGCGTCCCTCAAGCATTTCACCGCCAACAACCAGGAATATCAGCGTTTCAGCATCTCCGCGGAGATGGACGAGCGCACCCTGCGGGAGATCTACCTGCCCGCTTTCGAGACGGCGGTGAAAAATGCCCAGCCGTGGACCATCATGTGTGCGTACAACCGCATCAACGGCGTCTTCTGTTCTGAAAGCTATGCGTTGTTGGTCGATCTGTTGAAGGACGAGTGGGGCTTCGAGGGCTTGGTCGTCTCCGATTGGGGGGCGGTGCATGACCGGGTGGCCTCGCTGGAAGGTGGGCTGGATCTGGAGATGCCCGGTCCCAAGCCCCGGCGCACCCAGGCGGTGATCGACGCCGTGAGCGCTGGCGAACTGGATGAAGCCGTGTTGGATGAAGCTGTGCGCCGCGTGGTGCGGGTAGCGTTGTTGGCCGCCCAGACCCCCAAGAACGATCCAGTCACCAACCCGGCGGGCATGGACTTTGATGCCGCCGCCCATCACGCCCTGGCCCGCAAGGTGGCCGCCGAGGGCATGGTTTTGCTCAAGAATGACGGCATCCTGCCTCTGGGCGGATCTCACTCGGCCCCCATGTCCATTGCCGTGATCGGTCGCTCGGCCAAACACGCCCATTTCCAAGGCGGCGGCAGCTCCTTCATCAACCCCACGAAGATCGGTCACCCCTGGGACGCCCTGACCGCAGGGGCCAAATACGCCCGCTTCACCTATGCCGAGGGCTATCCTACGGATGACAGCCAGCGCCCGGATCTGATTCAAGAGGCCGTGGCCCAGGCCCAGGTGGCCGAGGTGGCCCTGCTCTTCGTGGCCCTGCCCGGCTTCATCGAGTCCGAAGGCTACGACCGGGCCTACATGGACTTGACCCAGCAGCAGATCGCCCTGATCAAGGCCGTCACCGCGGTGCAGCCCAACACCGTGGTGATCCTCAACAACGGCTCCCCCGTGGCCGTGGCCGACTGGATCGACGGCGCGGCCGCGGTCTTGGAGGCGTGGATGATGGGCCAAGCCGGGGGCGGGGCCATCGCCGATATTCTGTATGGCCGCATCAATCCGGCGGGGCGGCTGGCCGAGAGCTTCCCGGTCAAGCTGGCCGACACCCCGGCCTATCTCAACTTCCCCGGCGAGGGCGGGCAGGTGCGCTATGGCGAAGGGCTGTACATCGGCTATCGCTATTACGACGCCAAGCAGATGGCCGTCCAGTTCCCCTTCGGCCACGGCCTGAGCTACACGACTTTTGCGTATAGTCATCCCCAGGCCTCGGCGCAAACGTTCCGGGACGTGGACGGCGTCACTGTCTCCGTGGATGTGACCAACACCGGCGAACGGGCGGGGCGGGAGACCGTGCAGGTCTATGTCCACGACCGGGTGGCTGGGCTGGTGCGCCCGGTCAAGGAGTTGAAGGGCTTTGCCAAGGTGGATCTGGAGCCAGGGGAGACCCAGACCGTCTCCGTACATCTGGACTTCCGGGCCTTCGCCTTCTGGCACCCCGGCCACCACGCCTGGGTCACCGAGGACGGCGAGTTTGACATCCTGATCGGGGCTTCGGCCACGGACATCCGGGCCACGGTTCCCGTCATCCTGACCTCCACCCAGGCCCTGCCCAGCCTGCTCCACGCCGAATCCACCCTGCGGGAGTGGCTGGCAGATCCCGTGGGCCGACAGGTGGTGGACCCCTTCTTCCAGATGATCCAAGGCGGTGGGTTGCTGGGTGGGAGAGAGAAAGAGATAGAGAAAGAGGGGGAGGAGCCGTCTATTGGGATGGATATGCTGGGCTTTTTGATGGACATGACCCTGTTGGGGATTTTGTCGTTCCAGGAGAATCAACTGCCTGCCGCGCCGGCGGAGATGGTGGCGGGGATGTTGGCCCAGGTGCATGGGGCGTAGGGGCATTTCGAAGAATTGAACAGAGCCGGGCCGCTTACCACTTGGGAGCGGCCCGGCTTTTTTGTCTTTGGGATCAGGGTTTGCGGCGGCGGCGGTCGGTGCGGACGCGGTAGAGCCGTTCGGTGAAGCCGCCTTCGTCTTCAAAGGCTTTGGCCTGGGCGGCAATTTGACGATCCAGGAGGCCGCAGGCTACGGCAATCAGAACCAGTGCGGCATTGGCGGAAATTTCGGGGTAGGTGGGTGGGGTGGACGGTGTGGACTCGGTGGACTGGGTGGACGGTGTGGATGAGATCGGCGCGCTACGTCCACCAGGTCCACTCTGTCCACCGAGTCCACTATCCCGACACTCCTTAACCCAGCGCGCCACCTGATCAGCCGTGGTACACCGCCGATTGATCAAGTTTTGACGCCGAGGATCACTGCGATCCCATAGCGGCAGATCCCGTTGACGCAGAAAGTCCTCGTAGTCCAGGCGTAACTCTTCCAAACTGGCCCGGGCCACATTGGTCAGCTTGAGTTCCATCTTCTTGGAGGTGCCGGACGCCTGGCTACCTTCGGCGATATTCTGCACGCCGCTGCGGGCCGCCTGCACCATTTGATCGTGGGTGCGGCTGAATTTGCTCACATAGCGGTCACAGAAACGCACGGTGACATCGAAGGTCAACTGGGCGATCTGGAAGCTCCGTAGATTGCGGTAGCCACCGTGTTTGGGGATCAGGGGTTCGGGCGTGGTCATGCCGGGCCTGCCTTTGCGGGATGGATGGGCTGTGGGACTCAACTTGCCCTGAGCATAGCAGAAAACTTGGCGAAGACAATACGCGCTTTTGCTGATTTTCCCCGACGGAAATCCTCTCCGCCATTATTATCCCATGACCAAAACGACTGTATTCTCCGCCTCCAACTCCTCGGCAGGAACCAGATTGTCCGCCAACGCAACACCGTTCAGCGTCACAGATTTGATCCCCCGGCAGATCCCGTCCGGGTTGCTGACCTCAATGCGCACGGTCTTGCCGCGGAAGCGGCGGGTGGCGGTGAAGCCGGGCCAGTCCCTGGGGATGCACGGGTCAATGCGCAGACCGGCCACCTCCGGGCGCAGCCCCAAAATGTATTGGGTGGCGCTGTAGTAGGACCAGGCCGCGGCCCCGGTCAGCCAGGAGGTGCGGGTGTTGCCGGGCCGGGGCGAGAAGGTGGAATAGGTGGTCTGGCCCTGGACATAGGGTTCCATCTGGCGGATCTCGGCCCGATCGTTCCAGGCCGCGGGCATGGCGGCCCGATAGTATTCGTACGCCCGGTCACCGTGGCCCAACATGCACTCGGCCATGACGCCCCAGCCCTGAGTATGGTTGAAGATGCCCGCGTTCTCCTTGATGCCCGGATTGAAGACCACGGCCCGCATGACATCCACAGAGGTCTTGACAAAGGGCGGGGCCGAGAGCATCAGGCCATAGGGGGTGGCCAGCCGCTCGTGGACCGTCTCCATGCAGCGCGCTGCCTGGTCCGCCGTGGCCGCGCCGCTGATCACCGCCCACACCTGGGTGTTGAGATAGACCTGGCCTTCGTCATATTCCTTCGTGCCATACACCGTGCCGTCCTCGGTGATGGCCCAGATAAACCACTCCCCGTCCCAGGTGTAGCGCTGAATATAGCCGTCCAATTTTTGGCGATGAGCGAGGGCCCAGTCTGCTTCTTGGGGCTGATCCAATTGGACGGCTAGGTCGGCATAGACCGTGAGGCCCAGACGAAGTTGGAAGGCGACAAAGAGACTCTCGCCGTAATAGCCCAGGCGCAGACAGTCATTCCAATCTGCCGAGAGGCCGCAGGGCAGGTTGTTGCGTCCCGTGCGCTCCAGGTTGAATTCCAAGGCCCGGCGCAGATGGCCAAAGACCGTGTCCTCGCCCTTGTCCGCGTAGGGCAGGACTTTGTTGTAGAAATCGAAGTCCCCGGTTTCGCCCACAAAGGCGGGCACGGCGTTGAAGAACCAGAGGCAGTCGTCGGAGCGATACTCCTCGGCGGCCGGTTCCGGTTCGTGGCCGGGGCGGTGGGTGAAGGGCTGGATGATGGGGATGGCTCCGCCGTTGGCAAGCTGGCCCGTGAGCATCAGTTCCAGCCGGGCCTGGGCCTCTTCGGGGATGGCTGCGGCCACGCCCAGGATGTCCTGCACGGAATCCCGGAAGCCCAGCCCGTCCCGTTCGCCGTTGTAGACCAGGCTGGCAGCTCTCGACCAGGCAAAGGTGATCAAACTGTTGTACAGCCCCCACACGTTGACCGTGTGGTTCAGTTCCGCGTCCGGGGTCTCCACGGTCAGGCTGCCCAGTTTGGCGTGCCAGTTGGCTTTCAGCTTGTCCAACTCCGCCTCGGCCCGCTGGGACGAACCGAACTCGGCCACGGTGCGCGCCCCCACCGTGCGGGCCTCGCCGATGCCCAGCATGACCAGGATCTCTCGGCTTTCCCCCGGCTGCAAGGTCAAGTCCGCCTGGGTGACGCCGCAGCCGTTGTCGCCGTAGGCCAGGCTATTGGCGCATTGCCCTCGCTCCACCACCACGGGATTGTGATAGCCCCGATAGTCGCCCAAAAAGGCTTCTCGACTTGTATCAAAACCGACCAAGGGGGCACCCACCAGGGCCATCCATGTCTGCATGGGCATGTCGCCGGCGTCGGTTTCCCCGGCGTCTTGCGCTTGCTGGGTCAAGTTGTCGTGGATTGCCACCCGCAGCAGCCCCTCGTCGGTCACGCTGCCCTTGGTGATGAAGAGGGAGTATTGCAGGTTGACCTGATCCTGCTGGGTCTGCCACTGGTTGGTGAACTCGCAGTACGAGAAGGCCGAGATCTGCCGGGGTCGGTCGCTCTCGTTGGTCAGTCGCAGCCGCCAGTATTCAAAGCTCTGGCCCAGGGGCACAAAGTAGGTGGCCTGGCTGGCGATGCCCCCATAGCGGCTCTCGAAGATCGAATAGGCCGTGCCGTGGCGGCAGACGGACTCATACTGGTCCAATGGCTTGCCCACAGGCTGCCACGACGCCGACCAGAAGTCGCCGCTCTCCCCGTCTCGTAAATAAAAATAGCGCCCCGGTTGATCCAGGGGCACACTGTTAAACCGCAGACGCAAAAACCGTCCCCGCGCCCCGGATTTGTAAAAGCCATAGCCCCCCGCATTGTTCGTGATCACCGCCCCATATTCCGTGGAACCCAAATAGTTGCTCCACGACTGGGGCGTGTCCGGCCGGGTGATCACATACTCCTTGGCCGCGTCGTCAAAATATCCATATTGCATTGTGGATCTCCTTGGCCTGTTTGTTTATAATTCCACCGGCAGGCCCGTCTTCACGGATGCTTGGGCGGCTTCGGCCAATTTTAGGGCTTCCAGGCCGTCGTGCAGGGTGACGGAGGCGGGACGTCCAGCCTTGACCGCGTCGAGGAAGTCGGCGATCTCCAGGCGATAACTGTCGGCGTAGCGGTCGAGGAAGAAGTTTTGCAGGGGGCCGGGTGCGCCGGAACTCTTGGCCCCAAAGCGCAGCAGGCTGTTTTCGTGGTGATTGCCGGAGATCAACATGCCCTCTGCGGCGTGGACCTCGATGCGCTGGTCATACCCATAGACCGCCCGGCGGCTGTTGAGGATGGTGCATTGATGGCCGCCGGCCGTGTGCAGGACCAAGGTGGCCGTGTCAATGTCGCCCAGTTTGCCGATTTCCGGGTCAACCAGGCAATCGCCCTGGGCGTAGATCGAAATGGGCGGTTCTGGCAACAGCCAGAGGGCCATGTCCAAGTCGTGGATGGTCATGTCCTTGAACAACCCCCCGCTGTGGCGAAGATATTCGGCCGGGGGCGGCCCCGGATCTCGGCTGGTGATGGTCAACTGTTCCAGTTCGCCCACCTCGCCCCCGGCCAGGGCCTGTTGCAGCGCCCGGTGGGAGGGATCAAAGCGGCGGTTGAAGCCGATCTGGATGGTCAGGGGCAGGTGGCCGATCTGGTCGATGCAACTTTGGGCCTCTGCGCTGGTGAGGGCCAGAGGTTTTTCGCATAGCACCGCCTTGCCCGCTTCGGCGCAGCGGACGATGAAGTCCACATGGGTGTCCGTGGGTGTGGCGATGATCACCGCGTCCACGTCGGGCCGGGCCAGGATGGCATCGACGCCGCTCGCCACGTCAGCGCCGTAGAGGGCGGCCAACCTTTGCGCGGCATCAGGAAAGATATCATAGACAGCGACGAGTTTGGCCCCCGCCGCCCCAACAGCTTTGGCATGGACATGGGCAATTCTGCCCGCGCCCAGAATGGCGACTTTGATCATGGTTGTGTGCCTTTTTGCGAATACCCACCCTGGCTAGCACCCGCCGGTTGAGATACGGCCTTATTCCAAGGTTGGCGAAAATGGTTGGTTGACTCGGCCTACTCAACCGGCGTTGGGCTATATGCCCTGGCAGTAACCCAGTGGCTGGGTGGAAGACTGGTCCAAGGCGCAATTAAACTGCCCCTCACATTCCAATCGATTTCAGATAATCCCGGTTGCGCTTTGCGCTTTCGTACGGCGCGCCCATGCCGGGGAGGACGTCTTGCTCTACGGTGATGAAGCCTTCGTAGCCCTGGGCCTCCAGCCAAGCCTTGACCGCGGGGAAGTCCACACACCCTTGGCCCAGTTCGCAGAAGATGCCGTGGCGGATGGCGTTGAAGTAGTCCCAGCCCTCGGCGGCGGCCTGGGCCATGAGGGCCTGGCTGCAATCCTTGAAGTGGACAAACCAGACGCGGTCGGCGAAGTCGGCCAAGGCGGTGTCGATGGCTCCGCAGCCGCCGTTGCCGTAGGCGTAGTGGCCCGTGTCAAAGACCAGCCCCAACACTTCGGGATCGGTCAGGGCCAGCAGCCGTTGGATCTCGGCATGGGTCTCGACGTACCCGGCGCAGTGGTGATGAAAGACCGTGCGCAGACCGGTTTCGGCTTTGACGGCGTGGGCGATCTGGTCCGCGCCTTGGGCAAAGATGGCCCATTGGGCGTCGCTCAACCCCATCTGCGGGGTGATGCGCCCGGCATTTTGGGTGCGGATGGGGTCGGAACCGTTGTCATCGGCCAGGACCAGGAAGGGGGCGTTGGCCTGACCGGTGAGCTTGGCGGTCTTGGCCAGGAGATGGGCGGCACGAACGGCCACCTCCATCCCGGCGGCGTGGGCGGACGGGTCTTTCAGCGCCACGGGCACAAAAGCTCCGTTCATAGCCAGACCGCGCTGGGTCATCTCTGCGGCCAGGGCGTCCGGCGTGGTGGGCATGAAGCCCCAATCGCCTAACTCCGTGCCGGTGTACCCGGTCGCCACCAGTTCGTCTAACATGAGGGTGGCGGTCATCTCGCTGCCGCCCAACCCCTCAAATTCCAGCGTCCCCCAAGAACAGGGGGCATTGCCGATTAAGATTTTGTTCATGGTTTGGTCTCGTTTTCTGAAGGGATAGAGTGTAGAGATAGAGATAGAGATAGAGATAGAGATAGAGATAGAGATAGAGATAGAGATAGAGATAGAGATAGAGATAGAGATAGAGATCAGCGAGAGAGTGCGGTTAGGATGGAAGCGATTTCGTCGGCTTCAGTGTAGTGACGACGATAGTCTTCCCGTGAGATGCCAGACCTTTTACCGATCATCACCAGTAAACTGACCACTTCGTAGATGGAACCCTTGGCGATGCGGTAAAAGTATTTGCGTTCTTTTTCGCCATCGCGCCCAGATCCTTCGGCGATATTGGTTGGGACGCTTAGGGCGGCTCGGCGTAATTGCTCACCCAGGGAGAATTGATACTGTTTTGGCAGAGTGTCCGCAATGGAGAACATCTCATTCGCAAAATCCACACTGCGCCGCCAAACGTCCAACTTCTCAAACTTAAACCCCATCCCCCCACCTCTTTCTCTCTTCTCTCGCTCTCCCTCTGCGCGCCAGCCTCTATCTCTATCTCCACCCTCTATCTAAAATTTGCGATTCCATTCGCCCAACCAGCGCTCGACGACGACCTTGGTTTGGGTGAAGAATTCCACGGCATGGGCGCCTTGGGCGTGGAGGGTGCCGAAGAAGCTGTTTTTCCAGCCGCTGAAGGGGAAGAAGGCCATGGGCGCGGCCACGCCGATGTTGATGCCCACGTTCCCGGCGTCCACTTCATAGCGGAACTTGCGGGCCGCCGCGCCGCTGCTGGTGAAGATGCAGGCCATGTTGCCATATTGGCCGCCGTTGACCAGGGCGATGGCGTCCTCAACGGTCTCCACCTTCATCATGCCCAGGACCGGGCCGAAGACTTCGGTGGTGGCCAAGGTGCTGCCCACGGGGATGTCGCTGATCACGGTCGGGCGCAGGAAGTTGCCCATTTCGTAGCCTTTGATGGAGGCGTTGCGGCCATCGACGACCATTTCGGCCCCTTCGCTGAGGCCCTTTTCGATCAGTCCGTTGATGCGCAGCTTGCTCTGAGGGGTGATCACCGGCCCCATGTGGACCCCGGCGTCCAGCCCGTTGCCCACGACTCGGCTGGCGGCGATCTCGGCCATGGCGGGCACGAAAACCTTGTCCGCATCCGCCACGGTGATGGCCAGGGAGGCGGCCAGGCAGCGCTGTCCGGCGTTGCCAAAGGCGCTGTCGGAGAGGATGCTGGTGGTCAGGGCTACGTCGGCGTCGGGCAGGAGGATGATGGGGTTCTTGGCTCCGCCCTGGGCCAGGACGCGCTTGCCGCTGGCCGAGGCCCGGGCGTACACATGTCGAGCCACGGGTGTGGAGCCGACAAAGGTTACCGCGGAGATGGCCGGGTGATCCAATAAGGCGTTGACCGTCTCAGCTCCGCCATTGACCAAACTGACCACGCCGGGGGGCAGGTCCAGTTGGTCTAGCAGCTCGAAGACCTTGCGCACGGTCATGGGGCAGCGCTCGGAGGGCTTGATGATCACCGTGTTGCCGCAGGCCAGGGCATAGGGCAGATACCAGAAGGGGATCATGCCGGGGAAGTTGAAGGGGCAGATCAGGGCGGCCACGCCGATGGGTTGGCGGATCATGTACTCGTCCACGCCCCGGGCCACATCTTCGGAGAAGTCACCCAGCATCATGGTGGGAATGCCGCAGGCCACCTCAACGTTTTCGATGGCCCGGCGCATCTCGCCCTTGGCGTCGTCCAAGGTCTTGCCGTTTTCCAGGGTAATGGTGCGGGCCAGCTCTTCAAAGGACTCTTCCATCAAGGTCTTGAGCTTGAACAGATATTGAATCCGGGCGGGGGCTGGCACCCGCCGCCAAGCCGGGAAAGCCGCCGCCGCCGCCGCTGCGATCTCGTCCACCTCCGACGGCGGAGACATGGGCACGTTGGCCAAAATCTCGTTGGTGGCCGGGTTGTGGACGTCCAAATAGACCTCGGCCGTGGACGTTTGCCAGCCGCCATCCACATAATTGAGCAGTTTTTCAGCCATCCTATTTCTCCCCTTTTCATTGGTGAATTCAAGTTTGATGAAAACCTTTATTCCAGAAAATACCGTTCCTTTTTCAACATCTCTTCATAGTCGGTCCGAGCCTCTTGCACCGAGGGCCGCTTGCTGACCTCCGGCACGGCCACGTCCCACCAGCTTTCGTAGCCGGGGACGCTGTGCAGACGGTCATTTTTGATGACGACGACCGTCGTGCGGTCCGCCGCTTTGGCCGCTTCCAGGGCGATCACGTAGTCGTCCCGCGTCTCGCACTCGATCACGTTGCAGCCCAGGCTGCGGGCGTTCATGGCGAAGTCAACGTGGACCGGTTCCACAGCCTCACCCGCGGAATCCCCGGCCAGCACGCCGCCCTCCGGGTGAACATAGCGGGTGCCAAAGCCGTCCAGCCCCAGGGAGCGGCTGAGGGAGCCGATACTCTTGTAGCCGCCGTTGTCCCAAATCAGCACGATCAGCTTGACGCCCTCCTGCACGGAGGTCACCAACTCCGACGAAAGCATCAAATACGAGCCGTCGCCCACGATCACAAAGACATCCCGATCCGGTGCGGCCATCTTGGCCCCCAGGCCGCCGGCGATCTCGTAGCCCATGCAACTGTTGCCGTACTCCAAATGAAAATTCTTGGGATGGGTGGCCCGCCACAACTTGTGCAGGTCGCCCGGCATGGAGCCCGCCGCGTTGAGCATGATGGCGTCCGGGCCGGAGAGGTCGTTGATCACCCCGATCAGCTCGCCCTGGCTGGGCAAGGGGGCCAGGCGGATGTCGTAGATGCGCTGCACCTCGGCGTCCCATTCGTCGTGGAGACGTTGGGCCTGGGCTCGGTATTCGGGGGCTACGGCGAAGTCGGCCAGCAATTCGCTTAACTCTGCCAAGGTGGCTTTGGCATCACCGACCACGGCCAGCCCGTGCTGTTTCCCGGCGTCAAACTCGGCCACGTTGATGTTGATAAAGCGCACATTCGGGTGCTGCCACGCCGTCTTGGACGCCGTGGTGAAGTCACTGTACCGAGTGCCGATGCCGATGACCAGATCCGCGTCCCGTGCCGTGCGGTTGGCGGCAAAGGTGCCCGTGGCCCCGATTGCACCCAAATTGAGCGGGTGATCCCACGTCAAACTGCCCTTGCCGGCCATGGTCTCGCCCACTGGGATGCCCGTGGCGTCCACGAATTGGCGCAGGGCGTCCGTAGCCTCGGCATAGATCACCCCGCCGCCGGCCACGATCATGGGCTGTTTGGCGGTCCGGATCATCTCCGCTGCCTTGGCCAGGGTGGCCCGGTCCGCCCGGTTGCGCATGATGTGCCATACTCGGCGGCGGAAGAAAGCCACGGGGTAGTCGAAGGCCTCGGTCTGCACATCTTGGGGCAGGCAAACGGTCACCGCACCGGTCTCGCTGGGGCTGGTGAGGATGCGCATGGCCTCGGGCAGGGCGGTGAGCAGTTGGTCGGGCCGGTTGATGCGGTCCCAGTATTTGCTGACCGGCTTGAAGCAGTCGTTGACCGAGAAATCCTGGCTGTGGGCGGCCTCAAGCTGCTGCAAGACCGGGGCCACATTGCGCCGGGCGAAGATGTCACCGGGCAGAAGTAGCACAGGCAGCCGGTTGATGGTGGCCGTGGCTGCCCCGGTGATCATGTTGGTGGCACCGGGGCCGATGGAGGTGACAACGGCCAGGGTCTGCAAGCGATTCTTTACTTTGGCAAAAGCCGTGGCCGCATGAACCGCCCCCTGCTCGTTGCGGGCTTGATAGTAGCGAAAATCAGGGTTTTGCAGCAACGCCTCGCCCACCCCGGCCACACAGCCGTGGCCAAAGATGCCGAAGCATCCGGCGAAGAAAGGGGTCTCCACGCCGTCGTGTTCGACATATTGGTTTTTGAGAAATTTGATCAACGCCTGGGCCATAGTCAGGCGAATTGTGGCGGATTGGTCCATGAAAATGCCTCTTTTCTGCGTGGAACGATTGTGCTATAATATCCGCAAGGAGGGGTACCCAATGACACTCAATGACCTGTTGACCCAAATTGAACTGCTTTCCGACACCGACAAGCGGACGCTGATCGCCGAAGCTATTCGGATGCTCCCGGCACAGGAGAACGGTTTGTCCGCGCCCAAAGTGCTCGCCGAGGTTGCTCTAGCCGATGCCTATATCGCCGCACCGATTGTGGCTACGCCCAAACGGCAGACCGACGAGGCCTATCTTGCTAAGCTTCGAGCCGAGATTGAAGAACTCTTCGCTCGGCCCAATCCCACGCCAGATCAGATGATGACCTATGGTCTGTTCAAGGGTCGGTTGAACTTGGATGAAGAGGATTTTAAGGCCGCCGAATGGAATCCCTCAGACGAGGAACTGGAAAATGCCGGACTCTCTGTACATCATTGATACGCACGCTTTGATCTGGTATTTGGATAAAGATCATCGGTTGAGTCCGAGTGCCAAGCGAATTCTGGACGATCCAGATGCACGGCTACTAATCCCGGCGATTGCACTCTCGGAGGCGCTCTTTATTGTGGAGCGTAAGCCTCACCTTTATGGCTTTTCGGAAGTCGATCTCTTGGATGACGTTAAGAAAGATTCACGCATGAGGGTCGTGGCTTTGAACTTGAAAGCGATTATAGCCACCCTGGACTGCAAAGCCATCCCCGAAATGCACGACCGCCAGATCGTCGCCACGGCTCTCCTGGCCCAGCGTGCGGGTTTTGATGTCGCCATCCTCACACGGGACGGAGCTATCAAAGACGCCAACCTGGTCCCCACCCTCTGGTAAGCCCCACTTTCCAATCCAAAATCCTCAATCCAAAATCCAAAATCGCTCAAGCAGAATACCCCGCACTGACATCGTAGACCGGCACCCGGGGATCTCGTTCATGGAAGGTGCCCTTGACCCAGGCGAACTGGGGATCGTCCACGGCCATCAGGCTTTGGGCGCTGCCGGCCAGGACGTTGAGGTAATAGGTGTTATACCCCACAGGGCTGCTGACCGGGTGATAGCCTTCGGGAACCAGCACCACGTCGTTGTTGCGGGCGATCACGGCGGCGTCGATGGGGAAGCCAGCCTGGTGCAGGGGCGAATCGGCGTCCGTGTAGACCCGCTGGATGGCGAAGCCTTCGGGCCGGTCGATTTTGTAGTAGTAGATCTCGTCCAGATCGGCCTGGAGTAAATTGCCCGCGGCGTCCTCCACATGCACGTCATGCTTGTGAGGCGGATAGCTGGACCAGTTGCCGTCCGGGGTGTAGACCTCCACCAGCACCAGACGCTGGCAGGGGAAGCCCGGGGGTAGCATGCGGTTGATCTGCCGGGTGGCATGACCGCCGCCCCGGATCTCCACGCCTACCTCCGCGGGGGTGACCAGGACAGGATCGAAATCCTGATCCGCCGCCACCCAGGTGACGGCGAACTCGCAGGCCGTCACGCCGGTCACGGTGAGGGATGTGTTCCGGGAGAGGTAGAGGGCATAGGGCATGCCGGCGAAGACGTCGGCCCGTTGGCCGATGCCCAGCCACTCTCCATGATCCGAGCGTACGTCCACGGTGCCGCCCAGGACGACAATGGCCAGCTCGTTCTCTCCGGTCTGAAACGACCACGATTCGCCCGCGTCCAACCGCCGGGCCTGAAAGTTGATGGTCTCCCACCCGGCCAGGGTAGGCGTCACATTCACGATTAGCCCCGTATCATCCCCCGTTTGAGGATGGACCACAAGATTATCTGCCGTATACTGTTTCATCGCTCCCTCTCTTCTCGCCATTCGCCATTCGCCATTCGCCATTCTCTAAACATCCGGGTTGGGCAACATGAACTCCCGCACCACGCCCATCAGGTCATGCACGGCGGTGATGAAGGAGCGCAGGGTACGCACACAGGCCCCATAGCTGTCGAACTCGGCCGGGGTCATGCCGTCAGGATCATACGCCCGGCGGAAATCTGGGATTTTTCCATAAAGCGCCCGTACAATGGTCGGGTCCACCGGGGTGTGGATGCGCTCGACCACGGGGATGTCCGAGGCGTTGATCTTCAACTGCCACTCGTAGGGGATGGTCAGCACCACATCGCCGCCGATCAACTCGGACCAGTGGCCCAGGTGACGATAGGCCGCGGCTAGCAGCCGGGTGCGATAGCCTCGCTTTTGGTAGAGATCGTAGGCATTTTTGAAAACGGCGATCCCGGCCCAGTTGAGGTAGTCCGGGTCGATGTCGATGTTGTCCCGCTTGGTCACCACCTTCATCCAGTCATCCGTGCGCCCGATCATGATGGTGCAGACCGGGGAGATGCCGCTGTTGTCCAGCCCTTCGGCGGCCCGGCGGTCCAGCCCCCGCTCCACGGCCTCGGCCACGGCAATGGCCTGGGGCACGGTGAAGCTGACCGTGGCGTTGACGTTGACCCCGTGATAGGTGGCCTCTTCCACGGCTCGCACCCCTGCTTCGGTCACAGGCATTTTGACCTGCATGTTTGGAGCCAACGTGGCGAAGTGCCGGGCCTGCTCCACAATGGCCTCGGCGTTGCGATAATACATAGGGTTGGTCTGGATGGAAATGCGGCCTTTGCGGCCTGCATTGCGCGCGAAGGCTGGGGCCAGCAATCCGGCCCCGAAAACGGCCATCTCTTCGTTCAATTTCCAGGCGATCTCCCCTTCGGACCAAGTCGGGTTTTCGGCAATGATGGCGTGGATGCGGGCTTCCCAAAGATCCATCTCCTGGTTGAGTACATTTAGGACGATGTTGGGGTTGGTGGTGGCACCGACCGCGCCGTGGCCGATGGCATAGGTCAGTTCGAGTTTGGAGCAGGAGTCATTCCAATAATCCGTCGGCGTGGTGGAAACGGTCTGCAACAGCGGGCTGGATGTAGCCATATTTTCCTCCGGTTGTAGAACAAGCAAGTCCAATTGTTTGGGTGTTGGGCGTGGGGGGAGGGTGTTTTTTTTGGACAATGCACACGTGTGCATGGGCGCAAATAGCGTACCACAAGCCCCAGGGCTTGTCAATGTTAAACCACAAAAAACAGATCTTAGACCGGGCCAGTACTCTCCCGCACGATAAGCTGATTGGGGAGTACTTGATCGTGGACGGGCCGACCCTCCATCATCTCCAGCAACATCTGCATGGCGATCTCGCCCAGGCGCAGTTTGGGCTGGTGGATGGTGGTGAGAGGGGGCGTGACATAGCTGGCCATCTCCACATCGTCGTAGCCCACCACGCTCAACTGATCCGGCACGGCCAGCCCAAGCTCTCGGCAGGCCATCAGCACGCCGATGGCCACCATGTCATTATAACAGAAAACCCCGGTCACACCGGCTTGCAACATCTCCGGCAGCAGGGCCTTGCCCCCGGCCACATCATCCGTGTGGGCGTGATAGTGAGAGGGGGTGAAGCGAATCCACGCCTTGTCCGGGGTGATGCCGGCCTGGGCCAGGGCGTCTCGATAGCCAGCCATGCGCCGCTGGTTGGAGCGGGCGCGGCTGCCCGCGCCCAGATAGCCGATGGCCCGATGACCCAGCCCCAGCAGATGGGCCACGGCCTGCTTGGCCCCGTCATAGTCATCCGCATCCACCGAATGCAGCCGATCCGCCTCAGACGCCGCCTGCTGGTTGATCAACACCGTGGGCATGTTGATCTGGGCCAGCCGATCTATATACGCCCCCCGGATCTGGGCGGCGGCGCTGATCACCCCATCCACCCGGCGGCGGTGAAAGGTCTCGATGATCTCCATCTCCCGTGCCGGGTCGTTGTAGGCCACACTGAGCAGCACGCTGATCTCCGCGGTCTGGGCCACATCCTCGATCCCCCGCACCACCCGGCCCACAAAGGGGTCGGCAATGGAAGTCAGGATCAGGCCGATGGACTTGGTGCGCTGCCCCTTCAGGCTCTGGGCCACAGCGTTGGGGGTATAGCCCATCTCCTCGGCCAACTGTTGGATGCGCTCCCGCACCACCGGGCTGATCAACGTGCTATTGTTCAGCGCACGGGAGACCGTGGAGTGGGAGACCCCTCCCGCTGTGGCGATGTCCTGGATGGAGATGGGTTTGCGGGTCATGAGGATTCCTGAGAACTATGGCGTGATGCGTGTGGCGTAGAACGCGAGTCGTCCGAATCCCATTCACGTTTTACGCATCATGCTTCACTTTGGCCGCGTCCTGGAAGGCGTCGGGCTTGAGGTTGAAGATGCGTCCAAAGCCAGCCACGAAGCGGGCGGACTGGAGCTGGATGCGATAGAGGGCGAAATCCCCCAGGTTGAAGCTGGTTGCCGCAGCGGGGAAGCGGGTCAGATAGCGGATGCGAGCCTCCACGTAGTCGGGCGCATTCTTGGGCAACATGACCGCCTCCCCTTGGATGGAGACCCTGGCCAGGGTCTGGGCATCCGCGTCCGGGCCTTCCGGTGCGGCGATCATCAGGCTGACCCGGCCATCGGCCAGAATGTCCTTGGTGTGGTGGGCCAGGGTGCTGATGTGAATGTCGAAGGCGGTGAGGTCGTCCGCCACGGCATAGGGAACCATCGAAACGAAGGGTGCGCCGTTGCGCAGGGTGCCCAGGGCCGCGGTCTGTCGTCCGCGGATGAGTTGGGCCAGGATCTGTTGAGATTGGGTGTCCATTATAGAAGGGTACTCCTTTGTTGAGCAAACTGGGATCTCGTCCTTGTCGGGACGAGGTCTGGGTGTGAATCAAAATGCCGTGTGGCATGCGGTGTGCGCTACGTAGACGGTGTGGAAAAGTTTCGGGTCAAACCTTCACCGTCTGGCGACAAAGGGTAGGTAGGTGCGCCGAGTGTCGCCTAGAACCGCATAGATGCCCCATTCGGTTAGGGCGGCGGTGACCTCTTCTCCGGCTGCCATAACCTGACTGGCGGCCAGACGATGCCATGCGCCGGCATCCCAACGATAAAGGGCCAGCGTGCCGGAGAGGATGCCCGTGCGATCCGCGGCGCTGATACCCACGGTCACGGTGAAGGGGGCCAGGATCTCCGGCTCCCACCACCAGTCCTTACCGGCGGTGGCGATGCGGAACGCATGATTTGCCCAAAGCTGATCGGTGGCAGGGGGAACCTGTTCCGGTAACAGAGGGATATGCTCAACGGTGACGCTCTCTGTGAAGACGCCAGACTCAAAGAAGTAGCTCGTCCGGCCAGCCTCGGCATGCAGTTCGCCGCCGCTTGGCGAAATCTGAGATCGAGTACGGCCCGGAAAAAACCACGTGACCAGCCCCCACTCGCTGTCCGTGGTGTAGATGAAGTTACCGTTGGCGGCAATGCCGACCAAGTTGCGGGTGGATGCACTGGCGACCAGGTCGATTTTGGCCGGGTTTGCTGTGTCGATCACCATAGGACCTGTGGAGGTGGCCAAGAAACCATAGCGCTGCATTACAGAGCGCTGCCCTATGTCCATCGCCTGGATCAGGCTGCCCGGGCTAAAGGACGACAGAAGGGCGGGCCGGGCTGGATTGGCAATATCGATCACCCACAGGGCACCGACCTCGGCGTAGACCAGACAACAACTAATGTTTTTACCGCCCACAAAGGCCAGATTGTTCCAAACCCCGGCCGTGGTAAATTCGGTCCAATTTGGGTTGGGTTGGCGTGGGGTTTGCGAGCCGCGCAAAGGGACAGCCAGGGTGGACAACACCTGGGGAGCGCTGGGATCTGATAGATCGTACAGGTGGGCCCCATAGCTGCTGTTGGGGATCACGGCATAGTTGCCGGTCACGGCAATGTCCTGTCCGGGAAAGCTGATCTCGCTGCCCACGACAGACAACGCCGGTTCCGCCGCCGGATTCATCACAAAGACCCCGCCAGTTGGACCATCTCGAACTCCGTAGAGCAAGCCATTGGCCGTAGCCAATCCTGACAGATCGGTCTGCCCGCCCTGGGATAGGATGGCAAGTTGGGGGGAGTTACTCAGATCCAGGGCAGTCACCTGCGCGCCGGAAACATAGGCCCGTCCCGAAGTGATGACCAAGTCGGTAATGGTTGGTTCCCCAAGGTCTATGGCGTGGCTCAGGCTTGGATGGAACGGATCCTGTAGTGAAAAGGCCCCTATCCATCCGCCGCCGGTGACGAGGAGCGGGGGCTCATTGACGGCCAGGGTCTGATTGAAGGGGTGATGGGCGAAGGTGCCCAAGATCTGCTTCCCGGACGGGGCCAGGGCATCCACAATCTGCAAACCAGTGTCGGCATGGGCCAGATAAAGACGACCACCGTTCACCGCCATGTCCGCAGTCTGCACGCTGTCGGTGTAGACGCCAAGACGCTGGGGCGTGGGGGCCGAGAGGTCAATCAGGTCCACTTCCGTACTCGGTACATCGGGCGTGAAGCCAGAAAGGCGCACATACGCCACGCCCGGATGCGCTTGCAGGCCGACGATTCCGCGTTCCGTGGTCTGTGTGTAGAGGCCTGTTTGGACCATGTTGCCCGGATCGTCGCTGTCCAGAACCCGGAGTACATAGGAGTCGTCCATGCGTTGGGCGACCATGACTTGGCTGCCCAAGGTCGCTACCTGCCCGCCGGTTCCGTTGAAGGCGATCGTCTGCCGTTCTTGGGGCAACGCCGGATTTGCCACGTCAAATGAAGTCAGCCCTCCGTTGGTTCTGACGCCAAAGAGGGTGGTTCCCGCCACGGCAAGGTCACTGTATGGGGCGTTGAGCGTATGGATGATAAACGGCGAGAGGGTGACGGCATCCACTGTGCGCAGATAATCGTAGCGAAAGGTTCCGAGCTGATCCTGGGCAAAGGAAAGCAAATATACACGATCCCCGCTGGCTGCAATCGCCGTTGTCTGCTCCTTGGCGTTAGGCGGGGCACGGTTGTAGATCTGCGCGTGGGTGGTCAGCGTGGGCGTGAGGGGTTGGCTGATGTCTATGGAGAGCAATTCGCCGTCATAGATTTCCCCCACCAGCCGATCCCCGGCCAGAACCATATTGTGCAAGTTGTTGGGCAGCATGTCGCTGCGCCCCACCTGGGCAACATTGGCCGGGTCGGACACATCCAGCACTAAAATACGCGGCCCGGCAGCCACATAGGCATAGGGCGGCCGTAGCACGACTAAGTTTGTCTGTCCGCCAATTTGGTCAACCAACTCCAGCGTGTAGGGAGGCAGACCCGTCTCGGCGCGCAATGGGGGCACAGCAGCGGTAGCGGATTGGGCGAGAGCGCTCCATGAAATCAGCACAAGCGCCAAGAACAAGACGCAAATCGAAGTAAGACGGCGGTAGTTCATAGGTTATCCTCCTTTGAGGCGAACGGTCAGCCGGAACCGTCTTTGATCCGACTGACCTTCCACAGCGACTGGGTGAAGGGGTCACCACACCTCTGCTTGTTCACCTGCCTGGAGTCGGGATCTCCCTGGGGATTGGGAGATGGGCTGGGCTTACGCAGTCAGCCCCAGACAGTCCAGCAAGAACGCGTACTCAAAGGCTACCTCCCGAAGATAGTCATAGCGGCCCGACGCGCCCCCGTGACCAGCCCCCATGTTGGTCTTGAGCAGCAGCCGGTTGTCATCGGTCTTGAGGGTGCGCAGTTTGGCCACCCACTTGGCCGGTTCCCAATACTGCACCCGGGGATCGTTCAACCCCGCGGTGGCCAGGATGTGGGGATAGGCTTGGGCAACCACATTGTCGTAGGGCGAGTAGGATTTCATGTAGTCATAGTAGACCGGATCGTTGGGATTGCCCCACTCCTCATACTCCACCACGGTCAGGGGGATGGTGGGGTCGAGCATGGTGTTGATCACATCCACAAAGGGCACCCCCGCCACAGCAGCGGTGAAGAGATCCGGGCGCATGTTCAGCACAGCCCCCATCAGCAATCCACCCGCACTGCGTCCCATAATGGTCAAACGCTCAGATTTCGTGTAGTCATTATCGAGCAAATACTCCGCACAGGCGATGAAATCGGTGAATGTGTTCTTTTTGTGCAGAAATTTGCCGTTTTCATACCACGCCCGGCCCATCTCGCCGCCGCCCCGGATGTGGGCGATGGCGAAGATCACGCCCCGTTCCAGCAGGCTGACCCGGTTGGCTTGGAAGGCGGGGTCGATGCTGTGGCCGTAAGAGCCGTATCCATACAATAGCAGGGGGTTGTCCCCGTGTAGTTCTGTGCCCACAGGATAGACAATGGAGAGGGGGATCTGCGCTCCGTCTGCCCCGGTAGCCCACAGCCGTTGACAGCGATAATCCGCCGGATCATAGCCCTTGATCTCTTCCTGCTTGCGTAGGGTGCGAGCCTGGGTGGACATGTCGAATTCCACTACTTGCTTTGGCGTGACCAAGGATGAATATCCGAAACGCAGCACAGAGGTGGCGTAATTGGGATTCTCGTCGTGGGCCACAGTGTAGACCGGTTCAGGCATGGGCAGACGGGCGTGCGCCCTCGTGTCCAGATCCAGGATGCGGATGTGGCGCAGGCCGTTCTCCCGTTCGAAGATCGCCAAGTGGCCGGCGAAGGCATCCACGCTGTCCCGCTTAATGGCCGGGTCGTGGGGGATCACGGCTTGCCAGTGGTCCCGGCCTGGCGTCTCGGCGGGGGCCACCATCAGCCGGAAGTTGAGGGCATCGTCGTTGGTGAGGATGAAGAAACGCTCACCTTCTTGGCCCATGAACGATCCCCTGTGATGCTCCGCGCTGTATTCCATGCCCTGGGTGCGGGGTTGGATCACCCGGGGGGCGCTATCGGGCTGGTCCAGATCGATGATGCGCTCTTCCGTGGTGACTTTGCTGTGCAGGTGGATGGTCAAATAGCGGCGGCTGCGGCTCTTGCTGATGCCCAGAAAGTAGAGTTCGTCGGTCTCGTGATAAACCAGGGCATCTTCCGCCGGGTCGGTACCCAAGGTGTGGCGGTAAACCCGGTCCGGGCGGTGGGCGGCGTCCATGCGGGTGTAGAAGAGGGTGCGGTTGTCGTTGGCCCAAGCCAGGCCATAATAAGTTTCGGTCACTTCATCGGCCAAAAGCTCGCCGCTGTCCAGATTTTTCACCCGCAGGGTGTAGCTTTCAGAGCCATTCGTATCCAGGGCATAGGCCAGAAAAACATGGTCTGGGCTGACTTCATAGTTGCCCAAACGCAGATAATCATGGCCCGCCGCTTCGGCGTTGAGATCAAGCAAGATCTGCTCCGGGCCATCCCCATTGCTATCCGAAAGACGGCGACAATAGATGGCATACTGCTTGCCCGCCTCCGTGCGGTTGTAATAACGGAAGTCGTCCATCTCCACGGGCACGGACTGGTCGGTCTCTTGGATACGCGCCCGCATCTCTTGGAAGAGGGCAACTTGAGCGGAGGCGGTGTGAGAAAGCATCATTTTCGTGTAGTCATTCTCAGCATTCAAATGGGAAATAACCTTTGGATCAGTCTTATCCCGCATCCAGTAATAATTATCGTCCCGCACGTCTCCGTGAGTATTGGTGCGGTGCGGGACGGGGGTGGCGATGGGTGGGGTGGGCATAGGGTTTGGATTCCTCTTTGGTGTGGCGCTGGTTTGTGGGGTGAAGACAAAGACCAAAATAGATCCGTGGAGTTCGCACCCCCTGGTGCGAACGGGTCTGCGTAGGTTTCGACATGAGCAACCGTTTCTAGGTCTGCTGGCGGTGCGTGAATGGCTTGATTGTATCGTGGCTGGTGCGGTTGCGCAAGGTCGGTGCTTTGGGGAACAGTAGCGTTAACCCGTTCGCGCCAGGGGGTGCGAACTCCGCGCGTGTGGCTGTCTCGGCCTGGCGGATGTGAGGCCGGGGACACCTCGCGCTCTAGCCGGGTCCGTGACCCGGCGGGTTGACGAATGGATCGTCCGATCATCTCGCGTCGCCCCGCCAGGTCACGGACCTCATAGGCATCAAGCTAAGGGATCAGGGTGGGCCAAAGCGTTGGAAACGAACTGGACAATCCCGGAAAGGGCCGGTTCTTTTTGGGTTCAGGCAGTCGTGTTGGCCCATTCCGGGATTGATGGGGCGGTCTCGCTCATTCCGGGAATGGGCCAACACCCGTTACTCTACCCCAGATCGTCCGGCCCTTTCCCGGAATACCCAGTTCTTGACACTGGCTACTCGCTCAGAGCCAAGCTACGACGACGCAAAATCCTTAGCTTGATGCCTATGGGTCACGGATCTGGCTAGAGCGATTTTATGGCGAGGGGGCCATGCCCATGAGCAAGGTGAGCCGCTCGCTGCCTTGGTTGGTGACGCCATGTGGGATGCCGGCGGCGGCCCAGATGGTGGTGCCGGGTGCGGCAAATTGGACGTCGTCGCCCACGGTGAAGAGGCCGACGCCTTCGAGGACGTGGTAGAACTTGTCCTGGTCGGCGTGGTCGTGGACGTGTTGGGTTTGGCCCGGCTCCAGGCAGTTGAGGCCAAGCATGAGACGGTCACTCTGGAAGAGGGTGGTTTTGTAGAATTTGTCCTCGCGGCTGCCGACGAAATTTCGATAATCCTTGAAAATAGGGTCGTTCACAATTCACTCCTTGTGTGCGCTGTCCACCAAATCAACAAATCAACCAATTCACCAATCACTCACCCATCTCCGCCCGACGGCCGATTTCCCGGGCCATGTTGCCGAAGATGATGGCGTGGAAGGGGTAGAGGGCGTACCAGTAGATGACGCCGAAGAGGCCCTTGGGGGCGTAGAAGGCGGTTTGGACCAGGTGGGTGGTGCCGTCAGCCTGGGGTTTGGCTTTGAAGCGCAGCCAGCCCCGACCGGGCATCTTCATTTCGGCCCGCAGGAGTATAGAGCGGCCTTCTTCCACGGCTTCCACCCGCCAGAAGTCCACGGCATCGCCCACGCGCACCTCGTCCGGGTCTCGGCGGCCCCGGCGGAAGCCCACGCCGCCGACCATGCGGTCCAGGACGCCCCGCAGTTGCCATGCCCAGTTCAGGCTGAGCCAGCCTCGCTTCCCGCCCAGGCCGGTGAAAACGCGAAAGACCGCTTCGGGGGGCGCATTGACGGTGATCTGGCGGCGCTCCATGATCATGCCCTGCTCGGTGGTCAGGTAGACCGGGGGCAGATCGCCCTGGCTGCTGATCAGGGCATCGCTCCACAGGGTCTCTACCTCGCCTTGGCGGATGCGGTCCAGGGCTAGGTCCACGGCCATGCGGTAGCCAATGGGGTGGATGTCGGGGAAGAGGCGGGTGGCGGTGTCGTCCCGCACCACGGAGGCATTGCCCAGGCCTTTGATCAGGGGGCGGGCGATGTTGGCGGGGATGGGGGTCATCCAGTGTACCCAGCGGGCGGAGAGGGTGGGGGTGAGGACGGGGACGGGCAGGATAAAGCGCTTCATGCGCCGGGCCGCGGCGTATTGCACCATCATGTCGGCGTAGGTGACCACGTCCGCGCCGCCGATCTCGATCACTTGGCCGATGCTGGCGGGGGTGTCCAGGGCGGTGATCAGGTATTCGAGCAGGTTGCGCACGGCGATGGGCTGGGTGGGGGTGAAGACCCATTTGGGGCAGATCATGGCCGGGAGCCGTTCGGTCAGATAACGCACCATCTCGAAGGAGACGCTGCCGGAGCCGACCACCACCGCGGCGCGGAACTCGGTGACGGGCACGCCGGCCTCGCCCAGGGCCTGGCCGGTTTCTTGGCGGGAGCGCAGATGCTGGGAGAGTTCGGAATCCGGGTCGCCCAGGCCGCCCAGGTAGATGATGCGTTGGACCCCTGCGGCCTTGGCCGCGGCCCCAAAGTTGCGGGCGGCCACCAGATCCCGCTCGTGGAAGTCGTCGCTGTCGCTCATGCTGTGGATCAAATAGTAGGCTATGTCGATGCCCTGCATGGCCGGGGCCAGGGTTTCTGGGGCCAGGACGTCGCCGCGCACGGCCTCCACCTGGTCCAGCCATTCCCGGCCTTGCAGACGGCTCAGGCTGCGGGCCAGGACGCGGACGGGGTAGCCCGTGTCGAGGAGGCGGGGGACCAGGCGTCCGCCGACGTAGCCGGTGGCGCCGGTGACGAGGATTTTCAGATTCAGGTTTGTCAAAGGTTCTTTCTCCAAAGAGTGAATTAAGTGCCTAAGAATTTCTACCACAAAGAACACAGAGAACACAAAGAGAGGTGGATCTGTTTTTTTAATCTTTGTGTTCTTTGTGGTGAGTTTTTTTGTTGGGAAAATGGTGGTGATGGGGGGTTTCCCTGATCTGAGATGGGCAATCAAGCGCAAGGACTATCCCGACCGCCCCCGGGGACATTTGCCCAAGGGATCGTCTTGGATCCAACAAGATCAAAACCACGCTATTGCCCATTTTGTTCCGCCCGACGACCGATTTCGCGGACCATGTTGCCGAAGATGAGGCCGTGGATGGGGTAGAGGGCGTACCAGTAGATGGGGCCCCAGAGGCCTTTGGGGGCGAAGAAGGCGGTTTGGACCAGGTGGGCGCGGCCGTCGGGCTGGGGGGTGGCTTTGAATTGGAGCCAGCCGCGACCGGGCATCTTCATTTCGGCGCGCAGGAGCAGGGAGCGGCCCTCTTCCACGGCTTCGACCCGCCAGAAGTCGATGGCGTCGCCGACGCGGACTTCATCGGCGTCTCGGCGGCCGCGGCGGAAGCCCACGCCGCCGGCCAGGCGATCCAGCCAGCCCCGGAGCTGCCAGACCCAGTCGAGGATCAGCCAGCCTCGGTCGCCGCCCAGGCCGGTGAAGACCTGGTAGATGGCCTGGGCAGGGGCGTCGATGGTGAGTTGGCGGCGTTCGAGCAATATGCCCTGCTCTTCGGTGAGGTAGATCGGGGGGATGTCGCCCTGGCTGCTGAAGACAGCGTCGCTCCACAGGGTCTCCACCTCGCCCTGGCGGATGCGGGCCAGGGCCAGGTTGACGGCGGTTTCGTAGTCCAGGAGTTGGATGTGAGGGAAGAGGCGCTGGGCCGTGTCGTCCCGCACCCGCACCTCGTTGCGCAACCCTTGGAGCAGGGGGCGCACGATGTTGGGGGGGATGGGGGTGACCCAGGAAATCCAGGCTGTGGGCAGGGTGCGGGGGAGGGGGGCGGCGAAGATGCGCCGGGTCATATTGCGGGCCTTCGCATAGCGGGTGAGCATATCGGCATAGGTGAGGACGTCCGTGCCGCCGATTTCGATGATGCGGTCGGCGCTTTCGGGGACTTCCAGGGCGGCGATCAGATATTCGAGTACATTTCGGATAGCGATGGGCTGGGTGGGGGTGAAGACCCAGTGGGGGAAGAGCATGACCGGGAAGCGCTCGGCCAAATTGCGCACGATCTCGAAGGAGACGCTGCCGGAGCCGACGATCACCGCGGCGCGGAACTCGGTGACGGGCACCCCGGCCCGGCGCAGGGCGTCCCCGGTCTGCTGGCGGGAGCGCAGATGGGGGGAAAGCTCGGCGTCCGCGGCGCCCAGGCCGCCCAGATAGATGATGCGGCCCACGTTGGCCGCCTTGGCGGCCGTGGCGAAGTTTTCGGCGGCCAAGTTGTCCCGGTGGGTGAAGTCGGCGCTGTCGCTCATGCTGTGGATCAGATAGTAGGCGGCGTCGATGCCCGACAGGGCGGGGGCCAGACTTTCGGGCTGGAACACATCGCCCCGGATCACCTCGACCTGATCCGTCCATTCCCGGCCCTGCAATCGCCGGGCGCTGCGCACGAGGACGCGCACGGCGTAGCCCGCTTCCAGGAGGCGGGGGACCAGGCGTCCGCCCACGTAGCCGGTGGCGCCGGTGACGAGGATTTTTTGTGGTGGGGTCATGGATGGGCCTTCCAAATAGAACACGGATTGGACGGATGCGACGGATTAAAACGGATTTCTTGTTCTTGTTTTTGGCGATTACGGGTATACTGCAGGGGTATCTGAGTTCGATCGCCCCAGGAAAGGAACCTGCGCATGTCTGCTGTTGCTACCCTCACATTAACCGTCAGCTTTGCGATTGTCAAACATATGGTCTCCGATTGGCTGGATGGCGGGGCCAAGGGGCAGGTTGCCCAGGATTTAGTGGATCTGTGCAAGGAGCGCATCCTGGATGGCTCTGGCGGCAAATCGCCGTCAAAGCAGTTGGATCAGTTGGCCCAGCAGGTTGTGGCTGGCATGGGACCCGTGTGGGAAAAGGAGAGCCGCCAGCTTGACGATGGCACTCGCGCCGCCATTGTGTTGGCCGTGGGCCAGACGGTTGCGGCGGCTGAACCCAATGTGGGCACGTTGATCCAACATCGGCTGGACGGAGATCGGCTGGCAAAATCCATGCTGGCCCAACACAAAACCTTGACCACGGGCTTTTCTGCGGATGAACAAACGCTCTACACCCGGCTGTTGACCGAGGTCTGCGGCCAGATCGTCTACATGGCCAACCATTTCGCCGGATATACGACGCTGTTTGACCGCCATATTTTGCAGACCTTGGACGATCTTCTGCGCAACACGGGCTGTTTGCTGACTGGACCTTCGGCCCAAGCTCAGGCATTCGAGCAGGAATACCGGGATGCCCTGCCCATCCAATTGAACCGATTTGACCCCATCGGCATCACCTATGCCGAGGATGTGCTGCGCCAACAACGGCTGGATCTGGCCTATGTTGGATTGCGCTTGGAGCAGGAGGGGAGTTTTCTGCGCCAGGATGCCCAGCGCTTCTTGGACCGGCAAGATATGGAATCGATCCAGCCGCCTGTCAACCGAGTCGGCACCATCCATGAAATGTTGGGGTTGTCTTCCCGGCTGGTGATTCGGGGCCAGCCGGGTTCGGGGAAGTCAACCCTGCTGCGCTGGTTGGCCGGGCGGAGCAGCCGTCGCCAGTTGGGCCAGGATATGGCTGGGCTGGCCAGTTGGGACGACACGGTGCCCTTCTATTTGCGTCTGCGCGCCTTCAAATCCGGGGAGATTCCCAGCCCCAAGGAATGGCCCGCTTTGAATGCCCGGCTTCTGGCCGCTGACGTGCCAGGGGGCTGGATGCAAGGGCTGCTGAAGGATGGCCGGGCCTTGGTGTTGATCGATGGGGTGGACGAGGTCTCGGAAAAGCACCGCAAGACCTTGCTGGAAAGTCTGCAAACCCTGGTGCAGACCTATCCCCTGGCCCGGTATGTGATCACTTCCCGGCCTGCGGCCATCAAGAATTGGCCCGAATGGATCGATTGGAGCCGCAGCGCTGGTTTTGAGACGGTCTCTTTGCAGGAGATGGAGCCGGAGCAGGTCTATGCCTTTGTGGATCGATGGCACCATGCCTTGTTGGCGGGTCTGGATCGGGAAGAGGAGCGAACCCTGGTGCGCGACCTGCCGACTGCCCTCAAACAGTTGTTGCGCCAGCGTCTTTCTCTGCGCCGGCTGGCCCGCAATCCCCTGCTTTGCACCATGATCTGCGCTCTGCACCGGGAGCGGCCCAACAACATGCCCCGCAACCGGGTCAAGCTCTATCAAGACTGTGTGGAGATGTTGCTCTACAAACGGGACACGGAACGAGAAGTGGGCAGCATGGCCGACTATCCACCCCTGACCCACACCCACGAGGAGGTGGTGCTGCGGGAGTATGCCCACCATCTGCTGCTCAACGATGACAGCGAAGAGGCCGAAGCAGAGGTTGACGCCTTTTTCACCGGTCTACTTGAGAGCATCAACATGCCCGACTGGACCGGTATCCTGCTGCGAGATTATTTTGTCAAACGCACAGGGCTGTTGATCGAACCGGAGGATGGCAAGATCGCCTTTGCCCACCGCACCTTCCAGGAGTTTCTGGCCGCCCGGGTGATCGTCAAGAAGAACGAGATCAGCATGTTATTGGGCAAGGCTCGGGACGATCAATGGCGAGAGACGATTCTGTTGACCGTGGCGATCCCGGAGATCAGCCAAAAGCAGAGCGAGCGACTCTTTCGGGGGTTACTCAAAAAGGCCGACAAATTGACCACCCCTCGCAGTCGACACGAACTCTATTTGCTGGCCGTGGCCTGTATGGAAAGCCCCATCTATCTGTCCGACGACTTGCGCCGAGAAATCATTGACCGGACATCGACCCTCATTCCGCCTCGTAACAACGACGAGGTCGCCCTGTTGGCCAAGGCTGGCGATCCTATCGTGCCCTTGCTACAGATTGACCGTCCATACAGCTATGCAAAGATGGCCCGCTGTGTCGACGCGTTGGGCGAGATCGGTAGCGAAGACGCGTTAAGAATCATTATCGCATACAGCCGATCTCCCCACTATGTAGCGGAGGGCGCTTATGATTTGCGTCGTGCCATCGGTGCCGCCATCTGGAACTTTGATCCGGCAGAATACGTCCGGCGCGTCTTGACCGGCCTGCAATCCCTCGACCTCAGTTCTACCCAGGTGAGTGATGCCGGGCTGGTGCATCTGGCCGGGCTGACCGGCCTGCAATCCCTCAACCTCTGGCAAACCCAGGTGAGTGATGCCGGGCTGGTGCATCTGGCCGGGCTGACCGGCCTGCAATCCCTCTACCTCAGTTCTACCCAGGTGAGTGATGCCGGGCTGGTGCATCTGGCCGGGCTGACCGGCCTGCAATCCCTCTACCTCTGGCAAACCCAGGTGAGTGATGCCGGGCTGGTGCATCTGGCCGGGCTGACCGGCCTGCAATCCCTCAACCTCAGTTCTACCCAGGTGAGTGATGCCGGGCTGGTGCATCTGGCCGGGCTGACCGGCCTGCAATCCCTCTACCTCTGGCAAACCCAGGTGAGTGATGCCGGGCTGGTGCATCTGGCCGGGCTGAC
>JAGNDO010000052.1:0-126 GCA_018003515.1 Caldilineaceae bacterium | reverse complement strand
CGGTCTGCAAACCCTCTACCTCAGTCTTAACCAGGTGAGTGATGCCGGGCTGGTGCATCTGGCCGGGCTGACCGGCCTGCAATCCCTCAACCTCAGTTCTACCCAGGTGAGTGATGCCGGGCTGGT
>JAGNDO010000129.1 GCA_018003515.1 Caldilineaceae bacterium | reverse complement strand
GCGGGGAGATCTCGTCCATTCCGGGAATGGGCCAAAACTACTTACTCTACCTCAGATCGTCCGGCCCATTCCCGGAATGCTCTGTTTTTGAGCGCAAAACCCTTAGCTTGATGCCTATGGGTCACGGGCCTGGCGGGTCTACACAGGATTTCCCGATGATCCATTCGTCAACCCGCCGGGTCACGCACCCGGCTAGAGCAAGGTTTTGCCGACGTTATTTACGCCGAGTTGTACCAGAACTATCAACAGCCATCCCGCCAAACCGATACACGACACTCGATAAAACTCTATGAAAAAAACCATTCTGATCGTTGACGACAAAGCCAGTGTGCGCATCATGCTCCAGGAATATCTGGCCGAGCAGGGCTTCCGGGTGGTGGCCGCGGGGGATGGTCGGGAGGCCCTCTTTGCCGCCCGCCAGGAGAAGCCGGACCTGATCCTGCTGGACATCATGATGCCAGAGATGGACGGCTATCAGTTTATCCAGGCCCACCGCCGGGAGGCCCCCACCCCCATCATCCTGCTCACCGCCCGCATGGAGGAGACGGACAAGGTGCTGGGGCTGGAGTTGGGGGCGGATGATTATGTCACCAAGCCCTTTGGGATGCGGGAGCTGTTGGCCCGCATCCGGGCCGTGCTGCGCCGTCTGGCCCCGGCAGAGCCGACGGAGAGCGAGATCCGCGCCGGGGATGTGCTGCTCAATAGCACCCGCCGCCAGGTCACCGTGGCCGGCGAAGAGGTCAGCCTCACCCCGTCCGAGTTCGACCTGTTGGCCATGATGATGGCCCAGCCGGGCCGGGTCTTCTCTCGGCTGGACCTGCTGGAAGAGCTGCAAGGCATCGCCCTGGAAGGCTCCGAGCGCACCATCAACGTCCACATCCGCAACCTGCGCACCAAGATCGAACCAGACCCATCCACCCCCCGCTACATCGAAACGGTGTTTGGGGTGGGCTATCGGTTTAGAGGAGAATAGGTATCGAGTATCGTGTATCGAGTATTTCGCTGACGCCAAATACTCGATACACGATACTCGATAGAACCCCATGCGCTCACTACGAACCAAACTCATTCTCATATTCCTGGTCATCAGCCTGGCGGGGAGCTTGCTCTCGGTGTTGGTGATCCGCTTTTCCAACCAGCGGGCCTTTGATAGCCTGCTACTGGACCAGGAGCGCACCACCTTTATCAACGCGGCCACAGCCTTTTATGAAGACAATGGCACCTGGCAAGGCGTGGATGACTATTTCCGCCGCGTCTTGCAGCGACCGGGGGTCAATGGAGCCATGGGTGCGCCGACCCCCTTTGCCCTGGCCGACGCGGACGGGATCATCGTGTCGCCGGCAGCCCGCAATCGACCGGGCGACCCGGTACCCCAAATGCCCTTGGACCCAGTGCTCAAAAAAACCTTGGACCAGGGCACCCCCATCATCGTGGACGGGGAGACCGTGGGCACGGTGATCGACGATGGCCAGCCCGCCCCCATCACCAAAAACCCGGCGGAAGAACTTTATGTCACCCGGACGAACCAAGCCCTGGCCGTGGGGGCCGTGGGGGCCACCATCTTGGCCACCATTTTGGGGCTGCTCTTGGCCGTCAACCTGACCCGGCCCCTGCGGGAGTTGGCCGAGGCCAGCCACGCCATGGCCGAGGGGGAGTTGGGCCGCCAAGTCCCCGTGCGCTCTCAGGATGAGTTGGGCGAATTGGCCGCAGCCTTTAACCGCATGAGCGCGGATCTGGAGCGGGCCAACACTTTGCGCAAGCAGATGACCGCGGACATTGCCCACGAGCTGCGCACGCCCCTCACCGTACTCTCGGGCTATTTGGAGGCCATGCGAGACGGGGATCTGGCCCCTACGCCCCCCCGCCTGGCCCTGATGGATCAGGAAGTTCATACGCTCAAACGGCTGGTGACGGATCTGCGCACCCTCACCCTGGCCGACGCCGGGGAACTCTCCTTGCATCGGGAAGCCGTGGCCCCGGTGGATCTGCTGGACCGGGTGCAGGCTGGCTATGCCCACAGCGCCGCCCAAGTTGGCATCAACTTGGTGGTGGCCGCCACCCCAGACCTGCCCGATGTGCAGGTGGACCCAGAGCGCATGCAGCAGGTGCTGGGCAACCTGGTCAGCAACGCCCTGCGCTTCACCCCGGCGGACGGGCGCATCACCCTCTCTGCCCAGGCCGAGAGCGGCGCTGTCTGCTTCCGGGTGATCGACACGGGCAAGGGCATCGCCCAGGCAGATCTGGGCCACATCTTCGACCGCTTCTATCGGGTGGACAAATCCCGCAACCAGAGCGAGGGCGAATCTGGCCTGGGGCTGGCCATTGTCAAATCCTTGGTGGAAGCCCACGGCGGCAGCATTGGCGTGGAGAGTGAAGTGGGGCGGGGGACCACATTCAGCGTGCGTCTGCCCGTGTGATCAAGGCGTAGCCATAAACGTAAAAAGAGGCGGGGCAGGGTGGATTCGTCCACCCTGCCCCGCCTCTTTTTACTCGTTCCCACGCTCCGCGTGGGAACCCAAACGGACGCTCTGCGTCCCTCGGCGCAGAGCGCCGATTCCCCGCGCCCACGCAGAGCGTGGGTGCGAGACTCAAAGTGGATGCGGGACGCCAAGATCAACGACATCTACGAAGGCACGGGGCAGATCAACACCCTGATCGTGGCCCGGGAGATTTTGGGCTATGGGCGGTTGGAGTTGAAGTAGCCCCAAATAGAGTTTGCTCTATAGACGCGAAGAGGCCGGTTCCCCAGATGGGGAACCGGCCTCTTCGCGTCTATAGGGTGGGACCGCCCTACGACAACAAAAACAAGGCGCGCTACAAGGTGTCTACAGAATTGTCCGTGCCTGTCTACAAAATTGTCGTGTTTTCGTGACAGACAAAGCCCATCAACCGGGCTATACTATAAGTAGAAGGTCTCAAGCAACGATTGGTAGTTTAAACATAATGTACTGTTAATCTGCCGAAATTATTGGCAGACAAGCAACCAGCGAAAGGAAAAACACATGTCAGACGAGTTATTGGCTTGAGAAGATTTTGTAAAGATGCTTTTGACTGCACCTGAACCATGCCCCCATTTCTAAGAATCTGACGCACACCCTATCATGGGTGAACGATAGACACTCCTCGAAAAGTGGACTATACTTGTCATGGGCCAGCTTATCTGGGTTCGTAACGACCAACCCCACCCTAACCCTCCCCAGATTGGGGAGGGAACAGTTTTTGGTGAGCGGCCATTCGTTTTGCGGCGATCCGGCTCCTCCCCCAATCTGGGGGAGGTTGGGAGGGGGTGGCTTGGTAGTTACCTAGGTTCTTACTATGCAGGGAAGCGTTCCCCCCCTGCCCCCCGGCCCCCAATGCTGGGGGAGGTGGTGGACAGTTCCCCCAAAGTTGGGGGCTAGGGGGGCGGGGGAGTGAACGACTACGCGCAAACAGAGGCGCGCCCCAGAAATGTAACATGAATGTAAGGCTGTTCCTTATCGATTCTCAACTTCATTGATGTATAATGACGCACCCCCATCATGATTGCATCGATTCAGTGTAGAACGTTGCGTCGAAAATCTACCCACAAACGCTTTCGATCTATTCACATAGACCTTTTTTTTCGGCTAGCCGTGGGGAGGAAAAATCACCCAGTCCAACATAAATCCATTAAGTCGTCCAATCTTCAGCCATCCAAAACGCTCATGCCGACAAAAAGAGACCAATCTAACCCTATGGTTTTGAAGATTTCCACATCCGCCAAACAACCCTTGGGGCAAGCCGGACCAGGCAACCTTGGCCGCAGTCTGGGAATACTTTGGGTGACCCTGCTCTTGGTGCTGGCTCTTGGCTTCGCTGTTTTTGCGGACAGGGTGGTTCAACACACTGTGAAATCGGGCGAATCGGTCACCAGCATCGCCCGCAAATATGGGGTCTCCAACAGCCAGATCCTGAGCGAAAACAACATCGCCAACGCCGATCTGCTGCGGGTGGGCCAGGTACTCTCCATCACCCTGCCGGACGCCGACCCGGCCCCCACGGCAACGCCAGCACCCGTTTCGACAGCCACAGCCCAGGCCAATCCAGGGAATCCGATTGCCACACCGACCGCAGAGCAAGATGGACAGGCCCAACCCACCAAAGCCGCAACTGCCGTCCCTGCACCCACATCAACACCCCAACCCGCTTCCGGGGGCTGCAATTATGGCAGCCAGGCCAATGATCTGCGCTATACCGTGCGCCTGGGGGACTCACTCTACGGCTTGGCGGCCCGGTACAATGTCACGGTTTCGGCCATCAAAACCCGCAACTGCATGAATTCTGATGTGGTTCAGGTGGGTCAACTGTTGATCATCCCGAATGTAAATCAGAACGAGAATAGCGGAGCCACAAGCGTCCCAAGACCCACCAGCGCAAACGAACCCACGGACACGCCGACCCCGTCTCGCCCCGCGGCCACCGCCACGCCCGCGCCCACCCCCACACCCACCCCGGTTCCCCCGCCCACCCCCGACACGCGCAGTTGGCTCGATCGGCTGCTTAATCGGTAAAGACACGATCCTTAAAATCGAAAAAGGAGGCCCCGGTTCGGATCGGGCCTCCTTTTTTCATTTGGGCCCTTCGGGGTAGAAACCCGATGGGCCAGACTCAAAACGCGTCGATCCGGTTCCGATCGATAGCCAGAAGCGCAGTTTGGGCGCAAGCCCGCACGACATGGACCAAGGGGGCAAAACGGGGATCCTGAGTGTGGCCCAGCTTATAGCGGCGGTAGATCTGCTGCACGATCACGGCCAGCTTGACCAGACCGTAGACATAGTAGAAGACGGCGTGGTCCACATTGCGCCCGCTGGCCAGGGCATAGGCCTCGACCAGTTCCCGGCGGGAGGGATTGCCCGGCAAAGTGGTGGGGCTGAACTGAAAGGTGCGCAGGATCTCCGAGTCGTTGGGCTCCACCCAATAGCCCAGCGAGGTGCCCAGATCCATCAGCGCATCCCCCACCGTGGCCATCTCCCAATCCAGCACAGCTCGGATCTGGGTCCAGTCCGCCGGGTCCAGGATCAGGTTGTCATATTTGTAGTCGTTGTGGATCAGACAGGCCCCGCCCGCCGTGGGGTGGGTCGGCGGCAGGTGATCGGCCAGCCAGACCACGGCCCGATCCATCGCCGGGATGTCGTCCGTGCGGGCTTTGGCATAGCGGGCGGTCCAGCCGTCGATCTGGCGCTGGACATAGCCGTCGGGCCGGCCCAGGTCCGTGAGACCGGCCGCGGCCACATCTACACCGTGCAGGTCGGCCAGATTTTGCACAAAGGAATGAGCAATCCCGGCCATCTGCCCGGCATCCGGGCGCATGGCCGGGGCCATCTGCGCCCGCAGGATCACCCCGGAGACCCGTTCCATGATGTAAAAAGGCGCGCCCAGCACCCCCTCGTCCTCGCAGTAGAGCAGGGCTTCCGGCACCTTGGCATAGACCGGGCGCAGGTGCGAGAGGATGCGAAACTCCCGGCCCATATCGTGACCGCCCCGCACATTGGCCCCAAATGGCGGGCGGCGCAGGACCAACTCCCGATCTCCCAAATGCAACAAATAGGTCAAATTCGAGAAGCCGCTGGGAAACTGCTCCACCGTCAACGGGCCGTGAATTCCCCCCAACTGCTCGTACAGATAGATCCCCAGCCGCTCCCCGTCCAACTCTTCCCCGGCTCGCACCGGACGGGCGTGGTCGATAAATTGATCAGACATGGATGCCTCCGGCAAAATTGAAATTTGAAATTGATCGGCGTCGACCACGCTCATTTTCAATTCTTACTTCTCAAATACTTATGTCTACGCCATAATCCCGCAAAATGCGCCGGGCCACCACGCTTTTGTGGACCTCGTCCGCGCCGTCGTAGATGCGGGCGGCCCGTTCGTGGCGGAACCAGAAGGAGAGTACCGTGTCATCGGTGACGCCCAGGCCGCCGTGGACCTGGATGGCTCGGTCCAGCACCCGCTGCAGGACGTTGGCCACGTGAAACTTGATCAGCGAGATGTCCACCCGGGCGGCGTAGGCCCCCTCTTCGTCGATCTTGTGGGCGGTGTTGAGGACCAGCAGGCGGGCGGCGTCGATCTCGGCCCGACTTTCGGCGATCATGTGTTGGACGGCCTGACGGGTGGCCAGGGGCTTGCCGGGGGCCAGTTCCCGGCGGGCGGCGTAGGCGCAGGTCATGTCCAAGGCCCGGCGGGCGATGCCCAGCCAGCGCATGGTGTGGTGGATGCGCCCCGGTCCCAGGCGCTCTTGGGCCAGGGCAAAGCCGCTACCCTCGTCGCCCAGCCGGTTGGTTTGCGGCACCCGACAGTTCTCGAAACGCACCTCGGAATGGCTGAGAAAGCCCTCCCCCTCCTCGCCCATGATGCGGATGCGGCGCACATGCACATAGCCCGGCGCGTCCGTGGGCACGATGATCTGGCTGGCCCGCTTGTAGCGGCTGGCGTCCGGGTCGGTGATGGCCATTGTGACGGCAAAAGCGGCTCCATCCGCGGCAGTGGTGAACCACTTGTGGCCGTTGATCACATAGTCGTCCCCGTCCTTGACCGCGGTGGTACTCATCAGCACCGGGTTGGACCCGGCATGTTCCGGCTCGGTCATGGCGAAGCAACTGCGGATCTTGCCCTCGGCCAAGGGGCGCAGCCACTCTTCGTGCTGGGCCGGGCTGCCGAAGAGGTGGAGCAGTTCCATGTTGCCGATGTCCGGCGCGTTGACATTGCACACATAGTGGCCCAATGGCGATGTGCCCAACTCCTCGCTGATATGGGCGAACTCGGAGAGGCTCAACCCCATGCCGCCGAATTCTTCGGGCAGGTGAGGGGTCCACAGGCCCAACTCCTTGGCCATCAGCCGCTTCTGGGCCAGGATGGGTTCCAATACGCCGAAGCCCTCCTGAAGCAGCGTAGGCTCCAGGGGCAGGATCTCTTCGCTCAAAAAGTGACGGATGCGGGTCAACATGGGGGCGACACGGGGTGTGGGGTCGAAGGGCATGGGGTGGCTCCTTTGGGTGGTTGATTTGGTGATTTGTTGATTGGTTGATTGGGCGGGGCGTGGGTGTATCTTACTCCTGGGGGGCGATGAGGTCAAGGTGGGGCAGGGATCGGTAGGGGCGTGGGTGCGGACGGCGCACGGATCATGCCCGCAGGCAAGCTATTTACATCGCCGTCCGTTCCCATGCCCGGCAGGACGGCAAAATGATCCCGTCGGGCCGGGCACGGGAGGCGGCGGATGACAGATTCGTCGTTTCCCGATCATCCTTTCCGCCGCCACCCGTGCCCGGCTACGAGATGACCCGGCGATTTTTAAACCGCCCTGCTGGACCCTCAAAGAACGCTTGCCTTGGTAGGGAGATGGTGCTACCATAAAGGTGCTTGGATGGAATCGAATTTAGCCGAACGTCATTCACAAAGGGGAGAACAATATGGGATCGTTTATTGGTTGGTTGATCGTCGGCGGGTTGGGCGGATGGTTGGCGGGCAAGATCATGAAGGGCGGTGGCTTCGGGCTGATCGGCAACATCGTGATCGGTGTGGTCGGTGCGGTCGTCGGAGGCTATGTCTTTGGTTTGCTGGGTTTCTCGGCGGATGGCTTCATCGGTTCGCTGATCACCGCGGTGGTGGGGGCGGTTCTGCTGCTCTACGTGGCGGGGTTGCTGACCAAGGGAAAGTAATGACACTATGATGAACGCCACCGACTACACCGCCCGCCTGGGCAAAATCCTGGGCGTGGGCGCGCCCCTCACCTGGCCCAAGCAGGGCGAGGACCAGATGGTGCTGATGGGCGCGGCCGCCTTGGGGCTAGACCCGGCCCGGCGCTATGCGGAGAAGGAACTCAACGCCGCTCTGGCCGCGTGGCTGGAATGCTTCTCCCGGCCCGGCGGGCTGGATTATGTCACCCTGCGTCGCTATCTGATCGACTTCCGCTTTGTGGATCGGGAGAGCGACGGCAGCGCCTATTGGGTGGACCGGGACGAGTTGGCCCAGGAGTTTGAGTCCGCGGTCTTTGGGCTGGACAGCCAGGCCATCATTGACGCGGTCAAGGCCGAGCGAGCGGAACGGCGCAAACAGTGGCGGGCGACACAGTAGGGGTTTGAGTGGGAAATGAAAAGTGGCACGGCCCAAGGGCCGTGCCACTTTTCATTTCCCACCGGCTCGCTCCCACGCTCCGCGTGGGAGCGTAGATTCGGCGCTCTGCGCCGTGGGGCGCAGAGCGCCCATTGGCATTCCAACGCAGAGCGTTGGAACGAGGGTTGAGGTTATGCGGCATCCCGCTCGTAGCCGACCTGGGGCAGGGGGTCGATCTCGCCGATGTCGGCGCAGGATCGGTCTCGGAAACAGGCGAAGAAGGCCAGGAGCCGGTAGACGTCGGTGAAGTTGGTGGCCAGCCCCACGCTGACCCGGATGGCGCTGACGCTAATGTTATACCGATCCTGCATGATCTCCACCAGTTGGTTGAAGTAGAGACCCTCGTCGCCCACGAAAAAGCTACGCATGAGGTGGCCGGGGATGGCATAGGTGGTCTCGCCGCAGCCGGGGTTGCAGAAACAGCCCGTGCGCAGGGAGATGTGGGCCTTGGCCGCCAGATGCTCCACCTGGCCGGAGGAGATGGCCCCGCCCTCCGGGTCCAGCATGTTGAGGGCGATGGTGCCGCCCCGATCCACCAGGGTTTGGGGACCGTGGATCTTCACCAAGGGCTGGCCGTTGCTGTGACGCAGGGCGGCCAACTCGTCCAGCAGCCAGCCGGTGAGGGCCGCCACCCGTGTAGTCACGGTGTCGATGCCGACCTTCGCCAGATGGCGCAGACCGATCTCCACCGCGGGCAGGCTCAAATAGTTGACCGTGCCGTCCTCGAAGCCCGCTTCCCCGTCCATCAAAAAGTGGCCGTCCCCGCCCACAGAGGCGATGGTGATGGTGCCCCCGGCAAACCAGGGTCGGCGCAGCCGGGCCAGGGCGGACCGCCGGGCGATCAGCGCGCCCACGCCCGTGGGATAGCCGAACATTTTGTAAAAGGAGAGGCAGACAAAGTCCGGGCGGTGGGCGCTCAGGTCAAGGCGATTGGTGGGGGCGAAGGCGGCGGCGTCCAGCAACACATCCCAGCCCTGGGCGTGAGCCCGGTCGATGAGGCCCAAGGGATGTTTGACCCCAGAAAAGTTGGATTGCGCGGGGAAGGCCAACAACCGAGCAGGTCCTGAATTTTCCTCAAATAAGACGGCGGACAACGCTTCTTCGTCCAAACGCAGTTCGGCCCCGGCCACGGGCAGATAGCTGACCCGTGCGCCCTTGGCCTTGGCGAACTCCCGGATACCGTTGACCGAGTTGTGGTCGTCGGCGCACAGGGCGTAGTGGCCGCCGGGGGTGAAGGGATAGGCCTCGCCCACCAATTTGAGGGCGGCGCTGGCGTTTGCGGTGAAGATGGCGGTGTATTCGGCGGGGTCGGCGTTGAAATAGGTGAGGACGGCGGCCCGGGCGCTCTCCACCAGTTCGGTCATGGCGGTGGAGGTGGGGTTGTGGGA
>JAGNDO010000172.1 GCA_018003515.1 Caldilineaceae bacterium | reverse complement strand
GATCCCCTCTCTTTGGACGCTTTGCTCAATCGCATCGAGGAGGCCCTGCACACCCACCGGCGACTGTTCATCGCCAATGTCAACGCCCACGCCCTCAACCTGGCCGTCGAACAGCCGGATTTTCAGCATACGCTCAATCGGGCCGATCTCGTCTTTTGCGATGGAGTTGGCGTCAGGCTGGGGGCATGGTTGACGGGTCAACGACTGCCTCACCGCTTCACCCCGCCGGATTGGATCGACGAATTGTGCCGCCTCTGTCGGGATGGGGGCCACTCGCTCTTTTTGCTGGGGGCCAGGCCGGGGGTGGCGGAGAAGGCCGCCGGCATCCTCGCCGAACGCTGGCCGGGGCTGACCATCGCCGGCACCCATCACGGTTTCTTTGACAAGACCCCACACAGCGCCGAAAATGAACAGGTGCTGGCCCAGATCAACGCAGCCCGGCCCGGTGTTCTGTTGGTGGGCTTTGGGATGCCCGCCCAAGAGGTCTGGCTGGACACCAATTGGCCAGACTTAACGGCAGATGTTGCCCTAACCGTGGGCGCGCTCTTTGATTACGTGGCCGGGGAGGTGCCCCGTGCGCCCCGATGGATCACGGACAATGGCCTGGAATGGCTAGGCCGACTGCTCATCGAACCCCGGCGGCTGGGAAGGCGTTATTTGGTGGGGAATCCGCGCTTTGTGGCGCGGGTGCTGGGTCAGCGGCTACGGGGTGAAAAGGCGATTTAGATGCTCAAGCGCGTCAATATCAATTGGATGGTGCTGCTCTTCCTCCTGGATCACCTGGTGGTGCAGGTTGCGCTGCCCCTGGCCGTGGATCTGCGCTACGCCCTGCCCATCGGCCAGTTTATCGAGCGGGAGTGGATCTATCTGGGCTGGGTGCTGCGGGGCATCATCGCCCTGGCCTGGACCGGCAGCTTTGTCACCCTGGGCGTCTACAACCCCCGTCAAGTGACCCACTGGATCGACGAGGTGCAGCGGGTGGTGATGGGCCACACCGTGGCCGCGCTGCTCATGGCCGGGATGCTCTATCTGGTCAAGCAGGAGATGCCCCGGCTGGCCTTCGGCTACTTTTTTGTGTTGTCGTTGCTGGTTTTGTTGATCTATCGGGGCGGATTGCGGGCGTGGCAGGGGCGGCGAGGGCGCATGGCCGCGGCCCAGGTGCGGGTGTTGATTGTGGGCGCGGGGACTGTGGGGTGCAATGTGGCCGCGGAGTTGACTTCGAAGCAATGGCCGGAACTGCGCCTGCTGGGCTTTCTCGACGATGACCCGGCCAAGCGTGACCTCGCCACCGGGGAGCTACCCATTCTAGGCACCCTGGCCGACGCGCCCCGTCTTGTCAGCGAGCTGAAGGTGGACGAAGTGCTGATCGCCCTGCCCCTGCGGGCCCACCAGCGTTTTGTCGATCTGGTGGCCACACTTCAGGCCCACGCCGTGCGGGTGCGGGTGGTGCCGGACTATTTTGAGTTGGCCTTCTTTGGGGCCACGGTGGAAAGTCTGGCCGGCATCCCTCTGATCGGCCTGCGGGATCCAGCCATTGACGGCTTCCAGCGCTTTGTCAAGCGGCTGTTGGATCTGGCCGTGGCCGGGATCAGCCTGATGCTGGCCTCTCCGCTGCTGTTGGCCGTGGCCGCCGCCATCAAGTTGGAAGATGGCGGGCCGATCTTCTATCGCTCCCAGCGCATGGGCGAGAACGGCGCGGTCTTTGACATGCTCAAATTTCGCACCATGCGGGTGGGCGCGGACCGGGATCAGGCTCTTTACAACCAGGTGGACGAGGCCGGGAATGTGCTGCACAAACGCCCGGACGATCCCCGGGTCACCCGAGTCGGCGGCTTTCTGCGCCGCACCAGCTTGGATGAACTGCCCCAACTCATCAACGTGCTGCGGGGCGACATGAGCATGGTCGGTCCCCGGCCTGAGCTGCCCTGGCTGGTGGAGAAGTATAGCCCCTGGCAGCGCAAACGGTTTTCTGTACCCCAGGGCATCACCGGCTGGTGGCAGATCAATGGCCGCAGCGACCGCCCCCTGCACCTCCACACGGAAGACGACCTCTACTACATCCAAAACTACTCCCTCTGGCTCGATCTCCTCATTCTGTGGCGCACCCTTCCCGTGGTGATTCGGCGGCGTGGTGCGTTCTGATGAGATCTGCTGATTTTTGCTCCGTAGCCTCTCCGCTTGTTTTCCCTCCTATATCGCCCCAGATTGACATGAAATTGCCTGCAAACACGAGATGAATGTTCTTGTTGTGGCGGAAAATGCAAAAGATGAGAGACATGTGATAGTAAGTTGATAGATCACAGAGAGTCTTTTTCTGCTATGATAGTGCTATGTTTGTAGGGAATCTGTAGGGTTCAGCTTGTATCGATGGCCATCGCGATATTGATTGAGATTTCATCGTGTTCTATTCTGAAACCCCGCCGCAAAAGATAATCTAACCGCAGAGCCGCAAGGAAAAAGAGTTTTTTTTCTTTGCGTTCTCTGCGTTTCTTGCGTCTTTGCAGTAGGGGGTTGATTTTTTACTGGGGATTCACTAGATTTTTCGTCGGTTTATCAAGGTCTTCCAAAATTCAACGACAATGAAAGGAGACGAATATGACAGACATCCGAATAGCATTGGT
>JAGNDO010000128.1 GCA_018003515.1 Caldilineaceae bacterium | reverse complement strand
TTCGGCCTCATCGGGGTCAGAGAAAACTGTGCGAAAGAGCTTGTCGTGGGGTCGTTGCACGGACTCGGACATGGGTCATCCTCCTTGGGGAGAGCAGAGCGCCCAACTATCATGGATTATAGCACAGTAGCACAACCGGATCGAAACCCGATTTTTTGAACTGCCCAAGCATACTCATTTCTTCTTGCGTTGAGATTTCGCCAGACTGGAAACCGTATCCACCTTTTTGGCGGCGCTGGCCTTGGTCGTGGATTTCTTGGCCGCGGGCTTGGCGGACGGCTTAACCGGTACCGCCTCTTCATCCCCAAAGAGACCCTGCTGCACCGGGGCCGCCGGGGATGGCTTGGCCGCAGCCGTGCGCGGAGTCTTGGGCTTGACATCCGTCACGACTTCGGGCTTGCTCTCGGTTTTGGCGGGAGTTTTGGGTTCAACCTTCAGCTTGACCGTGGCCTGGGGCTTTGCCGTGGCCGCAGCTTTGGGTTTGGCCTCCGCCTTGGGTTTGGCCGCCTTCGGCTCATCCTCGCCGGAATCGTCGCTGGGATCATCCCTGCTGCCGGGGGCACGGCGGACCACGGTCATGGTGGCGATGGCGTCCCCTTGGGCGATGTCAACCACAGATTTGCCCAGAGTGCCCCGGCCCAAATCGGGGATCTCCTCTAACATGACGGGTTTGCTGACCCCCTTCTTGGTCAGCAACACCACGCCGCCCCCAGCGATGTCGTGGGCGACCACCGTGGCCCCGGCCACCAATCCCGTGCGGGCACTGGTTTTGTGGGTGACGATGCCGCCGCCGTTGCGTCCTTGGACGCCATATTCGTCAATCGGCGTGCGTTTGACAAAGCCCAACTCCGTGGCCGTGACCACAAAGCCGTCGGCGTGGACGAGGGCGGCGCTCACCACAGCATCCTTCTTTTTGAGCTTGATCCCCGCCACGCCCCCAGCGGCCAAGCCCATTGTACGCACGGCCCCTTCCTCAAAGCGGATGGACTGGCCGGACGCCGTAAAGAGCATCACCTCGCCGTCGCCGGGGGTGAAGAAGACCCAGCCCAGCTTGTCCTTTTCCTCCACCCGCAGGATGTCCGGATCCGCGGCCGCGGCCTTGAGGAAGTCGGTGAGGGTGACCCGCTTGACCATGCCCTGGCGGGTGGCCATGAAGAGATTGCCCACGGCTTCGTCCGAGGCCACACGGGGCAGCACCACCGCGGCCACAATGTCATCCCGGCGGCTGAAGTCGGTGAGTTCGGCCAGATGTTTGGGCGTGCCGTCCTGGGGGATCTCGTGGATAGAAAGCCGCCGGGTGCGCCCGTTGGTATCGAAAAGATAGAGAAAGTCCCGGGTGTTGGCCAAAATCAGGGCCACTTCGCTGCCCTTGCCCAATTTTTTCAGGCTGGCCGTATCCACATTGACCACGGATTGGCGCTGCAAATTGCCATCCGCTGCCACAGAGACCCACACATGCTGGTCCGGGAGCAGATCCGTGCTGGTCAGGGTGCCCCCCGTGCGCTCTACGATCTGGGTGCGCCGCACATCCCCAAACTGTGCTTTGGTGGCCAGAAGATCCGCCCGGATCACCCCCAACACTTTGCCGGGGTTGGCCAGCAGTTCCTCCAAATAGGCGATCAACTTGAGCAGTTCGTCATACTCTTCCTGAAGTTTCTTGCGTTCCAAGGCGGCCAGCTTTTTGAGCTGCATGTCCAAAATGGCCTGGGCCTGCACTTCGCTAAAGCCGAAGTTGCGCATGAGGTTGTTGCGGGCCGTCTCCACCTTTTGGCTGTGGCGAATGGTCTCGATCACCTGATCCAGGATGTCCAACGCCTTGAGCAGCCCCTCCACAATGTGGGCCCGCTCCTTGGCCTTGGCCAAATCGTACTCCGAGCGGCGGCGGATGACCACCTGGCGATGCTCAATAAAGAGCTGCAACATGCGCTTGAGGCTCAAGGTGCGGGGTTCGCCGTCCACCAGGGCCAGCATGGACATGCCAAAGGTCTGCTGCATGGGGGTATATTTGAAGAGATCGGCCAGGATGTCCTTTGGCTCCACGTTGCGGGTCATCTCGATGCACAGGCGCATCCCCGTGCGGTCGCTCTCGTCCCGCAGATCCGTCACGCCTTCCAGCTTGCCGTCCCGCACCAAGGAGGCGATGCGCTCGATCAGGTTGGTCTTGTTGGTCATGTAGGGCATTTCAGTCACAACGATGCGGCTGCGGTTACGGCTCATCTCCTCGAAGTGGGCCTTAGCCTGCAAGGTCAACCGGGCCCGGCCGGTCGCATAGCCCTGGGTGATGGCGTCCACATCTTCGTCCGCCGTGCGCTTGCCGGAGCGGAAGCGGTACAAAATGCCCCCCGTGGGGAAGTCTGGCCCCTTGACGAAGTGCATCAAATCTTCGACGCTGATCTCGTCGATTTTATCAAAACGGTCGATCATGTAGACCAGGGCGTCCACGATCTCGCCCAGATTGTGGGGGGGCACGTTGGTGGCCATGCCCACGGCGATGCCGCTGGCCCCATTGATCAGCAGATTGGGCAGGTTGGCGGGCAAAACCAGCGGCTCTTGCAGGGTATTGTCGAAATTCGGCCCCCACTCCACCGTGTCCTTTTCCAGATCGATCAACATCAGATCGCTGATGCTGGCCAGCCGGGCCTCGGTATACCGCATGGCCGCCGCGTTGTCCCCGTCGATGGAGCCGAAGTTGCCCTGGCCATCCACAAGGGGATAGCGCAGGGAGAACTCCTGAGCCATGCGTACCATGGCGTCATAGACCGCGGTGTCGCCGTGGGGATGGTACTTGCCCAGCACCTCACCGACGATGCGGGCGCTCTTTTTGTAGACTTTGTCCGCGGTCAAATGCAGGTCGTGGTACATGGCATAAAGAATGCGCCGATGCACGGGCTTCAACCCATCCCGCACATCGGGCAGCGCCCGGCTGACGATCACGCTCATGGCGTAATTCAAATACGCCGACTGCATCTCGTCAGTAATGTCCACTTCTTGGATCAGGCCGAACCTGTTTTTGTCGTCGGTCATGCGTGTTGCTTTCAATGGCTAAGAGTATATGGTGAATCGGGATTGGGATGGATTTTTTGCGCTGATTCAGACAACAGCCGCAGAGCTTAAAGACGGAAATTCATCATAGGTGCGTCCATGTAAAGAACGTCCAGTGAGATCTTTGCGTGGCCCTCCCCACTGTTTGAAGAAAAAGGCCACATCGTTGTTACGACATTGGTCAAAAATCGAATCAACCCAACCCGATTCCATCGGTCGAGCCCCTGGGCCAGATTCGCCCCCTACAATTACCCAGTGAATACCGTCAAGGGGGATATTATTGATCGGCCCGATCAAGGGTTCGCAAGACAGAAACCGAATCTTGGCTGGTACAGAAGCAAGATCGGTCACTCTGTGTACAACCAACTCATTTTCAACACTAACCCCCATCCAAACATTCTTGGGCCAAGGCAATTCAGATGACAGAGAGGCTAAACGTGCGCTTCGCTTCGTCAAGATCTGGAAAGTATGCTGAGAAGCTCGCTCCATAACCTCAAAAACACGTTGAATGTAGTCTAGCGGAACACTCTCGTGAAACAGATCGCTCATTGAATTGACGAAGACAATGCGCGGCTTAATCCATTTCAACGGTTGTTGCAGGAGATCTTCCTGAAGAGTCACATTGAAGCCATTGCGGTAGCGCTCTACACCCATTGCACTTAATCGAATCGCCATTCTCTCAGCATAGCAGAATTTACATCCCTGACTTACCTTGGTGCATCCGGTAACAGGATTCCATGTCATTTCGGTCCATTCAATATGTGAGCGCGCAGCCATCGCTACTACCTCCCTAAAATATCTGAAGCGATCTTTACCGCTGTCTCTGCACCCCGGGGATTAGCTGCGGCGAAGAACAAGAAATAGATCGGGTTGTTTCGAGAATTCATCAAGACAAGACTATGGTCAGCGACCTTTGCAAATTCCGCCCCCAAGCGATTGGCAAAATACTCGCCAATACTTTCAAAGGTGGCCACCTTGTCATAGATCTCATCATCGAAAAGCCCTCGTTGCATACTTGGCTGATAAAAAGCCTCTCGCCAAGTGTCCGTACCAAAAAATGATGTCAATTTATCTGCCCAACTCTTTTCAGGAATGCCTCTACGCGTAAGCAATCGATTGATCGCTTGACCAACAGGAAGCAACACCCAAAGATCGATTGCTTTGGTGGCTGCTATGGCCTCAACTGTAGACCAATTGACCGACATTCCATACGGATCAAGAAATACGACCACACGAGAACTTGCCCAGTCCATGTTAGCGCACCAGTGTTGCAGAAAATCGTTTGCATCCTGTTCGTAGACCTGAATCGATTGTTCAGGGTACTCCACTTGCAGATTCCGTAGTTCCTGAACATGTGCTGGGTTTCTTTCGACAAAAACAAAGTGATCGAAAGAAGGTTGAATATCAAGTGCAATCCGCGCGCTTCCTTGGTAGAAATGCATGACATCTCGTGCATCATTATCATCAAACAGCGTCAGTGTGCTTGGTTCGGTAGATCCTACTTCAACTCGGCTACCTGTACCAGCAAATGCATCAACATAATATGTCGTAAACCTGGCCGCATACGGATTTGAGGTGAATATCCTCATATATGCGGAAAGATACTTCTCAAGTCGTCGTAGCTTTTCTTCTGTCCAATTTCCACCAAATTGATGTAGCGTAGGCATTCTGACTTTCTCCTTGGATAGTTTTATATGTCACAGAGGGATACTGACGGCAATTCCTACGGGCGCGCAAACAATATGCGTCCCCTCAGAATACTATCTCGAAAAAAGTCTGCTGTATCTACGATAATTCGCTGATATTCTGCTGGTGTCTTCACAATAATATCCACGGGAAACGGGCGCGGACGCAACAATCGACAAACTTCCAACTCCCGCCGGGCCGGGGGCAATTCCGTCTCCATCACCACGAAGAGATCCACATCGCTGTCCGCGTGGGGGACGCCGCCAGCGTAGGAGCCGAAGAGAATGATCCGCTCCGGGTCCAGGGCGGCGACGATGCGGCGCACAATCTCGTCCAAAATCTGCGTGGTGACGGGCAGAAAGTAGGGGCTGACCGCCTCCTTGATCAAGGGGACGCCACCCGTCGGCCACACGTCCTCGGCCAGGGGATAGGTTGTGGGTTGTGTCTTCGTCTGCATGAGTGGCCTCTTTATCGAGTATCGTGTATCTTTGTGGGTTGAGTACAGATCGTCGCCAATGGAACGTGCTGGGTTCAAGTACACAAAAAATACTCGATACACGCTACTCGATACCAACTATTTCCCCAAAATCCCTCGCTCCACCTGCACCTGGCGGAGTTCGACGATCTGGTCCCGCAAGAGGGCGGCTTTCTCGAATTCCAAGGCCTTGGCCGCGGCTTTCATTTCTTTGTCGATGTCCAGGATCAGCCGGGCCAGTTCGTCTTTGGAAAGTTGATCCGGGGTGAAGGCAGGAACCTTTTCGGCGGGCGTGGCGATTGTCGGCTTGCCAGGGCGACCGGGGCCGGTAGTGTATTCCACCGGGGACTCGGCCAGCACCTTGACCCGCGATGTCAGATCCCGCACACTTTTAACGATGCTTTGGGGTTCGATGTTGTGGGCCGTGTTGTGGGCCTCTTGGATGGCCCGGCGGCGGTTGGTTTCGTCCATGGCCCGCTGCATGGAGTCGGTGATGCGGTCCGCATACATGATCGCCCGGCCCTCCACATGCCGGGCCGCCCGCCCAATGGTCTGGATCAGGGCGCTTTCGCTGCGCAAGAAGCCCTCTTTGTCCGCATCCAGCACGGCCACCAGGGTGACTTCGGGCAGGTCCAGCCCTTCCCGCAGCAGGTTGATGCCCACCACCACGTCAAAGACCCCCAGGCGCAGATCCCGCAGGATCTCTACCCGTTCCAGGGTGTGGATGTCGCTGTGCAGATATTGCACCTTGACATTGACCTCGGCCAGATATTCGGCCAGATCCTCGGACATGCGCTTGGTCAGGGTGGTGACCAGCACCCGTTGACCCCGAGCAACTCGAATCTGCACCTCTTTGAGCAGATCATCGATTTGCCCCTTGGTGGGCCGCACCTCCACCACCGGGTCCAGCAGACCCGTGGGCCGGATCACCTGCTCCACCACCTGCTGGGCGTGTTCTTTTTCATAGGGGCCGGGGGTGGCGCTGACGTAGACAACCTGGTTCATGTGCCGCTCGAACTCCTCGAACATCAGCGGACGGTTGTCCTTGGCGCTGGGCAGGCGGAAGCCGTAATCCACCAGCACCTGCTTGCGGGCCTTGTCCCCGTTGTACATGCCCCGCACCTGGGGCACGCTCATGTGGCTCTCGTCCATAAAGAGCAGCCAGTCGGCGGGGAAATAGTCCAACAGGGTCCACGGGGTGCTGCCCTCGGGCCGCCGGGCCAGGTGACGGCCATAGTTCTCCACGCCGCTGCAATAGCCCACTTCCCGCAGCATCTCCAGATCATAGTTGGTGCGCTGGCGCAGCCGTTGGGCTTCCAGCAGCTTGCCCTGGCTTTCAAAGAGGGCCACCTGCTCGTTCATCTCTTTTTCGATGTCCTCGAAGGCCTCTTCCAGCTTGTCTTCCGGGGTGACGAAGTGCTTGGCCGGGAAGATGTCCACCTGCTGATGGTCGGCGATCACCTCGCCGGTGAGGGTGTCGATCTCGCTGATGCGCTCGATCTCGTCGCCCCAAAAGCCGATGCGGTAGGCGAAATCGCTGGACGCCGGCTGCACCTCCAGCGTATCCCCCCGCACCCGGAACTTGCCCCGCTGGATCACCATGTCGTTGCGGTCGTAGTAAATGTCCACCAGATGACGCAAAATCTGGTTGCGCCGCATCATCTCCCCCACCCGCAGGTTGAGGACGACCCGACCATAATCCGCGGGGCTGCCCAGGCCATAGATGCACGAGACCGAGGCCACGATCACCACATCCTTGCGGGTGAAGAGCGAGGAGGTGGCGGCCAGACGCAGGCGGTCGATCTCCTCGTTGATCTGGGCTTCCTTCTCGATATAGGTATCCGAGCGGGCGATGTAGGCTTCGGGCTGATAATAGTCGTAGTAACTGACGAAGTATTCCACGGCGTTGTGGGGCAGAAATTCCCGCATCTCGCTGTAGAGTTGGGCGGCCAGGGTTTTGTTGTGGGCCATGATCAGGGTGGGCTTCTGCACGGCCTCGATCACCTTGGCCATTGTGTAGGTCTTGCCCGAACCGGTGACGCCCAGCAACACCTGGTGGGTCATCTCCTCGTTCACCCCGCGCACCAACTCCATGATGGCCTGGGGCTGATCACCGGTGGGCTGAAATTCGCTGACAACTTGGAAGGGAGGCATAGGGCGGCTCCGGGCAAATGGCGAATGGCGAATGGCGAATGGCGAATCATCATATCATAAACGTCAAACCGAACAAAAGTTCTTTGCAGTTCAGTATACCGTGTTGGGTCGATTTTGTCCAGATCCGCCCGAAAATCCCGTCCACGCGTAGGGGCATGGGTGCGGACGGCGGACACGATCCGTGTACCGTCCGCACCCATGCCCCTACGAAAGGTTTGCGTCTACGGCGACACTCGCCCCAAGTCCCGCGGAAAAAGCGTACTGAGCCGCAGATTCCCCAATCCCAATAACTGCATCAACAGCCGCTCGGAGCCGATGGCGAAGCCGCCGTGGGGCGGCATGCCATAGCGGAAGGCTTCCAGATATTGCTCGAAAGGAGCCGTCGAGTAGCCCATGCGGGCCAGGGCGGCCAGATAGTCGGCGTATTTGTGCAACCGTTGTCCCCCGGTCACCAACTCCGTGCCCCGGAAGAGCAGGTCGAAGCTGTTGGAGAATTCGGGCCGCGCTGGGTCCGGGTGGGTGTAGAAAGGCCGCTTGCCCATTGGGTAGCCGGTCACAAAGAGGAAGTCGCTGCCGTGTTCGGCCATCGCCCACTCGCCCAGCCAACGCTCGTCCTGGGGCGAGAGGTCCGGCTCGCCCCGCACGTCCACGCCGTGGAGGCGCAGGATCAACTCCTGGGCTTCGGCAAAGTGGATGTGGGGGATCTGCGCTGGGACGACGGGCATTTTGGCTTCCAGCAGATCCAACTCCGCCCCATAGTCCGCGGACAGGGTGGCGAAGATCCCCGCCAGCACCTCCCGCAGCAGGGCCATCACCGTGAAGTGGTTCTCGATGAAGCCAAACTCCACATCCAGGCTGACATATTCGTTGACATGGCGCACTGTGTCATGGGGTTCCGCCCGGAAAACCGGCCCCACCTCGTAGACCCGCTCGAAGACGCCCACCATGATCTGCTTGTAAAACTGGGGACTTTGGGCCAGATACGCCTCCCGACCAAAGTAGTCCAGCTTGAAGACGTTGGCCCCGCTCTCCGTAGCCGACGCCACAATCTTGGGCGTCTGGATCTCCGTGAAGCCCAGGCCATTCAACGTCTCCCGGAAGCCCCGCATCACCCCCGCGCCCAGGCGGAAGACGGCGCGCCGGGCCGGGTGACGGTTGACCACCACCGCGTGGTCCAACTGGCTGGGCAGGCTGGCCGTCACCTCCCGCTTGGAGATCAGCACGGGCAAGGCCTCGTCCACCGGGGTGATGAGGGTGATGACCGGGTTGTGAAGTTCGATCCCGCCGGGGGCCTGGGGCATGGCAACCACGGTGCCGGTCAGCTCGATCACCGTCTCCGGGGCCAGATTGGCGTCCGTGATGGGGGCGAAGTCCGCCGCGTCCTGGGTGACGGTCTGGACCGTCCCCCAGCCGTCCCGCAGAACCAGGAAGTTGATCCCGCCCAGCAAGCGCAGGGTCTGCACCCAGCCGCGCAGGTGAACGGTTTGGCCGATGTGGGTAAAAAGTTGGGTGGTACGGATGGTGGTGGTCATGATTTTTTCTCCGTGAATGAAAAGCAAACGCCCGCGTCCCCACACAGGAGGACGCGGGCGCGATTGGGCGCGGGCACAAACCCAATCAAAAAGCCCACGTCCCCCCAAACAAACGGGAGGACGTGGGCCAAAATGCCGCACGTGGTGCCACCACCTTTTGCCCCAAACTTGGGGCCTTGGCCGACTCAACAATCTCCTAATCTCTCAATCGCCAAATCTCAACTTGACGAGATTAAGAGATTGGGAGATTGAGTAATTGTTGACTCGATACGCTATAACGGGCGCACCCGAAACCGGTTAGTGGGAAGATCCGTTCGCCGGTCGGCTCTGGGGTGTCACGGGTCCGGGTCGATGGCGACGCTCACAGCCTGGGCGTCACTCTCTGGACATCGGATGGGGCCAACCGGCCCGCCTGTCCCCTTCACAGCCTTTTAGAAATTGGGTTGTAGAATTACGGGAGTTAGTTTAACATAGGAGTCAGAGGTGGTCAACACGAATCTGACGTGTTTTAGATCTGTTTGAGGCATGGAATAGTGGGTGAAAGGGGCGTGAAGAATGGCAACCAGAGTACTCGAAACTCAAATTGAAGTCACCAAAGGCATTGCCGGTGGAAAGCCTCATGTGGCGGGGCGGGGGATCACTGTCCAAAATATTGTAATCTGGCATGAACGGCTTGGCAAAAGCGCTGACGAGATCAGCGAGGAATATGATCTTTCGCTCGCCGCAGTCTATGCCGCCCTCTCCTATTATTTCGACCATCGTAGCGCGATCGATAGCCAAATTGATGCGGACAACGCGTTTATCGCAACGCTTCGCGAACA
>JAGNDO010000009.1:50439-114880 GCA_018003515.1 Caldilineaceae bacterium | reverse complement strand
GCGACCGTCGTTTCCATGTGTTCGCTGAGGTCCGAAATGCCACATTCCCCGCCCCGGTGCAGCCGCATCAGGATGCCAAACTGGGGCATGGACAAGCCGCTGGCCTTGACATACTGCATCCACCCGCGCATGGATCGGTGCATAAGCACATCCATCCACTGGCGCATTGTGTGAGAAAACTGGATTGGTTCGGTCATCGTTAAGCCCCCTTGATAGTTAAGAAGGCTTAACTATATTCGGAAAGCATTTGGCTGTCAAACTTTTATCGCCGTAGATCGTGTTGATGTCTGCTGTTGGGTGTAGGAGTGGGGTAAAGGTGAGGCGTAAAGGAGATTTGGATCGGGGTTCGCAAGGAGAGGCGTTCAAAACAAGTTGTAGCCGTTCACCTCCCTCGGCCCCCCGGCCCCCAATTCTGGGGAGGTCGTGGACCCTTCCCCCACTCACGAAGGCAAATTCTCCAACGCAAAGCGCACGCCGATCTCCATCATGCGGGCCAGGAAGGGGTTTTGGGCGGGGGGCAGATTGCGGATGCTTTCGGCCAGGACTTGGGCTTGGTGGGCGCTGTCTCGGCTGCCGGACAGATAAAGCCAGGCGGCTTGGGCGCGCAGACCGGCTTCCAGCCCCGTCAGCAATTCGTGATTGGCGTCTTGGCTAAAAATGTCTTGCAGTAGCCCCTTGACCATCTGGGCAATGCCGGGACTATTGCCCAGATCCGGGCGGGTGCGGATGATTTGGATCAGGTTTTGGCCGTGGAAGAACCAAGTCCCCATGGCCGGATGTTGTAACACCCGCTCCGAGATTGTGCCCAGGTTGAGGTTGCCGGCTGCCTCGGTCCACAAGTCGGGGTCCGGTGTGAAGAAGGCTTGCAGGAGAGGCGAAACAGTGGGTGACGTCAGGGGTGGGGGCAAAGTCCACAGCAGATCGCTGTAGAGGCGATATTCCCCCGGCAGAGGCTGGACCGGATTGACCTGCCATTGGGCATCCAGCGCCGCTTGCAATCGCCAGCGGGCGAAATCAAAGGGGACTTCCAGCAAAACCAAGGGTTGTTTGTTGCCCGTGTCCACGGAGACCAACTGGCCCACTTCCCGCTGGGTGGGCAGCATAGACAGGTCTATCCGTTCGTGGCCGAAGGCTTCCAACACCCCGGCTTGGGGGTTGGCATGAATTCCGATCAGCACACCGTCGTCACCCGTTTGGGGGGTGCGCACAAACCAGATGATCTGGTTGCCGGCTGGATCTGCCGGTCCCATCAAGCCACGCCAACCGTCGCTGTTCGCCAGATCCGCCCGCACGCCGGAGAAACGCAGACGACGCAGGCCTTGGGCAGCCGTTTGTGCCAGGGGTGGGGGCAAGTTGGGCTGAAGCGCATGCAGAGCGAACAGCGCCAGCGCCCCCCCTTCTGCATCCCGCATGTCGCCCAGGCGCTGAATGGCGGCTTTGGCCACACCGGCCCGGTCATCCAGACCGAGCAGCCGCAACAGACCCACCTGATCGGCTGGATTGAGACGGTCGATCAGGCCCATGACCATGTGGGCGGTCTCTTCGGTTTCTTGGCGAAGCTGGCGCACATATTCCAGCAGCACATAGCGGTTGGCACGCCCTTCCTCAATGGCCTCTTGCAAGCTCTGCATGACCACTTGATCCGAGTCGTGCAGATCCGCCAGCAGGGCCGGGGGCACTTCCTGGCCCAGGAATCGCTGCATGAGCAAGGCCGCGGTGAGCCGAGTCTGGGCGCTCTGGCGGCGGTTGGCCGCGGCATTGCGCAGACCGGTCAGCGCCGCGTCCCTGGGCAGGAGGGCGGCCAGCTTCCCCAGCCCGCCCCGCAGTTGGCCATTGGTGACGTCCAGCTTTTTAAGCAGCACGGTCAGCAAGACGTCATGGGGATAGCCATCCACCAGGGTCCGAACCTGACGATCCAGATCCGCCTCGGTGGTGGTGTCGCCCAGAGCGGCCATCTCCCGTTCCAGTTGCAACCGTTGTTGAAATGTAGTGATAATTTTATCGGACATGGTCTCGATTATACCACAAAGGAAAATCGCCCCAACACTTGCGACAGCTTGGTATCGGTGATAAACTAACCGGCGAATGTGAATGGCGAATGGCGAATGGCGGATTGCTCCACACTCATCACTCATTACTCATTACTCGATACTCGATACGAACTATGGCCCAAGCACTCTACCGCAAATGGCGCAGCCAGACCTTTGACGAGGTGGTCGGCCAGGCCCATATCACCCAGACCCTGACCAATGCCCTGCGGGATGGGCGGGTGGCCCATGCTTATCTCTTCTCTGGGCCTCGGGGGACGGGGAAGACCAGCACGGCGCGTATTTTGGCCAAAGCGCTCAACTGCTCTGCGGCCGAGGCCGAGCGGCCTTGCAATGAATGCGCCACCTGTGTGGCCATCAACGAAGGGCGCATGATCGATCTGATCGAGATCGACGCCGCCAGCAACAACAGCGTGGATGATGTGCGGGAACTGCGGGAAAAGGTGGGCTTCCGGCCCAGCGAAGGCCGCTATAAAGTCTACATCATCGACGAAGTCCACATGCTCAGTATTGCCGCCTTCAACGCCCTGCTCAAGACCCTGGAAGAGCCGCCGCCCCACACCCGCTTCATCCTGGCCACCACGGAGCCGCATAAGATCCCGGCCACCATCCACAGCCGTTGCCAGCGCTTCGATTTCCGCCGCATCCCCGTGCCGGAGATCGTGACCCATCTGCAAACCATTGCCCAGGCCGAGGGCTTTGAGGCCGAACCCGATGCCCTCACCGCCATCGGGCGGGCCTCTCAGGGCTGTATGCGGGATGCGATCAGTTTGCTGGACCAGATGCTCAGTTACGGCGCGCAGATTGTCACCCTGGCCCAGGTGCAGCAGGTGACCGGCGCTGTAGCCAGTCAATCGGTCATGGCCATGGTCCAGGCCCTGGCGGACCGGGATGTGACCGCGGGCCTGCGCTTGATCCAGGAGTTGGTGGTGGATGGGGCCAGTCTGGTAGAATTTAGCCATCAGTGGGTGGAATATCTGCGGGGCGTCATGCTCTTGCAGATGACGGGCGACGCCGGGCTGTTGAGCGATCTACCCGGCGAGGTCATCACCCACATGCAGGCCCAGGGCAAGGCCGTGGACCCAGGCGTCATCCTTTACGCCATCAAGCGCATCAGCGACGCTATGGCCGAGATCAAGGCCAGCAACCAGCCCCAACTGCTCCTGGAATTGGCCTTTATTGAGAGTGCGCAGGGAACAGTGCAGCCTGTCGTCGCTGTTTCTGCGGGCACATCGGCCACTGCACCAGCGGCCCCGGTCGTCAAGCCCCCCCCAGCCCGACCCCAGACAGGTGGGGTTTCGTCAACAGGGACTGGCCCGATCCCGGTGGAAACTTCTCCCACCCAAAAACCCGACCCGGCCCAGGACGAAAGCGACGGCCCGGCTCCGGTCATCGACGAGGCCGCGGTGACGCGTTTGCAGCAGAGGTGGACCGAGTTCTTGAACGCCGTGCGGGCTAAGTCGGGCATCAAAACCCAGGCGGCCCTGCGCTCTGTGCGGGACATGGCCGTGGCCAACCAGACCGTGGTCTTTGCCTTTGGCAACAACACCTTCGCCCGAGATATGATCTTGGAGCCAACCCTGCGGGCGGAAGTGAGCGGGTTGGTGAGCGAATTCTTGGGTCAGTCGATCAAGCTGGAATGTCAAATGGGCGACCATGCCCAGTTGAGCGGGCTGACCGCCGGGCAGTCGAGCGGCTCCACGGCCAGCGGCCCGGATCCCCTGGTGGAATATGCGGTCAGCGATTTAGGTGCCCAAGTGAGTACCCCCGCCAAGGCTAAAAAGTAGCCACAACTTAACGAACCGAATCAAACGAACTGAATCAGAGGAGAAGACGAATGGCTAAAAAAAATCGTAACGTCCCACGGGCCGGCTTCCGCCCCCAGGGTGGATCCCCGGCTGGCGGCAACCCTGCCATGATGAACAAGTTGATCAAGTTGCAGGAAGAGATGGAGAAGGCCCAGGCCGCGCTGGGGGATGAGCAGGTGACGGGCACGGCTGGCGGCGGCATGGTGGAGGTGGTGGCCGACGGTCATCAGGCTGTACTCTCCATCAAGATCAAGCCCGAAGTGGTGGACCCGGAAGATGTGGACATGCTCCAGGATCTGGTGCTGGCTGCGGTCAACGACGCGCTGCAAAAGAGCCAGGCTATGGCTGAAGAGCGCATGGGCGGGCTGACCGGCGGGCTGGGTTTGCCGCCGGGGCTGGGCTTGTAGAGTTTAGCTGAAGTGAAGGAATTTGAGCCACGAAGAAACGAAGAGGGGAAGGTTCACGAAGAAGGGATGGGGTAAAACATCTTTTTCTTCGTAAACCTTCCCTTCTTCCCACCTTCGTGGTTGCTTTTCAAGCAATGGCGTAACTACTAGACCACCCCCTCCCAGCCTCCCCCAAATTGGGGGAGGAGCCTGATCGCCGCAAAGCAAATGGCCGCTCACGCTTGGTCGGTTCCCTGCCCAATCTGGGGAGGGCTAGGGTGGGGTTAGTAGGTACACAACGCCGTAACAAGATGAAGGAATAATCGGATGGCCAGAGACGACACGTTTGCGTTGGTCATGGTGACCGTGGGGGTAGTTTATTTGTTGGCCCACATCGGGCGTGCCCTGGGGTGGCCCGTGCCCGGCTTCTTCTTTGGCCGATTGGAGCGCATGCGCCGGGCCTGGGGAGAGCGGGCCGGATTCTGGGTGCATGTGATCTCCTACATCGTTGTGCCCTTTTTGCTGGCCTGGCTGCTTTATACCGGGCGGGTTTGAAAGAAAGAGATTGGGAGATTAGGCGATTAAGAGATTGAGTCTGCGTCAGACGACATCCAATCACCCAATCGCCTAATCTCCCAATCTCCCAATCTCTCCGTCAGTTAACCAATCACGAGACTGCCCATGCGACCCCTTGCCGAACCTGTCAGTAATTTAATCGATGCCTTTAGCCGTCTGCCCGGTATTGGCCCCAAGTCGGCCAGCCGGTTGACCTATTTCCTCCTGCGCAGCGACGGGCAGATTGCCTTGGATCTGGCCAAGGCCTTGGAGGAGTTGAAGGCCAAGACCTTCTTCTGCTCCACCTGCCACAACATCGCCGACGCAGATCCGTGCGCCATCTGCACGGACAGCCAGCGCAACCAGAAGGTGATCTGTGTGGTGGAAGAACCCTTGGATGTGCAGGCCATCGAGCGCACCCGGGAGTTCAAGGGGCTGTACCATGTGCTTCATGGCTCAATCTCTCCGGTGGAAGGCATTGGGCCGGAGGAGCTAAAGATTCGGGAGCTACTTCAACGCATCCAGGATCGGCGCACCACCCCCGGTGAAGGCGAGGAGGCCCCCGTGCCCATCGAGGAGGTGCTGGTCGCCACCAACCCCAACTTGGAGGGTCAGGCCACGGCCATGTATTTGGCCCAACTGATCAAGCCCTTGGGCATCCGGGTCACCCGCCTGGCCCAGGGTCTGCCCACGGGCGGGGATCTGGAATATGCCGACGAAGTCACTTTGAGCAACGCCCTCAATGGGCGGCGGGAGATGTGATCGAATCATGTCCGCGGTGCTATCGCCCACAACCTATGCCCCGGTCGGGCTAAATGTCGATCTGTCCGTCACCTCTTTGACCGCGGGGGAGCGGCAGGCGGTGGCGGAATTTCTGACCGGATTACGCGCCGAATTGGGGGGCGCATTGTTGGCCGTCACGCTTTTTGGCTCCGCTGCCAGGGGAGAAGTGCGGGTGGAGTCGGACGTGGATTTGTTGGTCCTGGTGGATCACGAGTTGGCAGTTGACCGGTTGGACACCATCTATCGGTGCGCTTCAAGATCAGAAATCACCCACGACGCAGTCCTCAGCCCCCTGGTCATGGGGCCGGAAAATCGGCGTTTTCACGAAAGAAACCGCACATTGCTGTGGCGGAACATCGCCGAAGATGGCATCGTTCTTCTTGCGCCAGGCTCAGGAGTTTGTTGAAATAGCCAAAGAGTACCTTCGTAAACAAGGATTTTTCAATGAGTGAGCAAGCAAATCCCACAAAACTGGCTGCCTTGAAAGCGGCCTGGCAGACCAATACCTTGGACAAACTGAATAAGCGTTTCCCCGAACGCAAGCCCCGCTTCACCACCAGCAGTGACGCCACCACGGTTGCGGCCCTCTACACCCCAGAGGACACGGGCACGGACCCCAGCCTCGCCGAAAGTGCGGCCTATTTGGACAAATTGGGCTTCCCCGGCGACTATCCCTTCACCCGGGGCGTGCAGCCCAATATGTTTCGGGGCCGCTTTTGGACCATGCGCCAATATGCCGGCTTCGGCACCGCGGCAGAGAGCAACGAGCGCTACCATTACCTGATCCAGCGCGGGCAGACCGGCCTCTCCGTGGCTTTCGACCTGCCCACCCAGATCGGCTACGACGCCGACGACGAGATGGCCCTGGGCGAGGTGGGCAAAGTCGGCGTCTCCATCAGCAGCCTGCGGGACATGGAGACCCTGCTGGGTGGCATCCCCCTGGACAAGGTGAGCATCAGCATGACCATCAACGCGCCGGCTGCGGTGCTGCTGGCTATGGTGATCGCCGTGGCCAAACAGCAGGGTGTCCCGGTCAGCGAGCTGCGGGGGACCATCCAAAACGACATTTTGAAGGAATACATCGCCCGGGGCACCTACATCTTCCCGCCCGTGCCGTCCATGCGTTTGATCACCGACATCTTCCGCTTCAGCGCGGCGGAGACGCCCAAGTGGAACACCATCTCCATCAGCGGCTATCACATCCGCGAGGCGGGCAGCACCGCCGCCCAGGAGGTGGCCTTCACCCTGGCCAACGCCATCGAATATGTCAAACAGGCCACGGACGCCGGGCTGGATGTGGACCTTTTTGCGGATCAACTCAGTTTCTTCTTCAACGCCCACAATAATTTTTTAGAAGAAGTAGCAAAATTCCGCGCCGCCCGTCGCCTCTGGGCCACCATTATGCGAGAGCGCTTTGGGGCCAAAAAACCGGGAAGCTGGCGAATGCGCTTCCATACGCAGACCGGCGGCAGCACCCTCACCGCCCAGCAGCCGGACAACAACATCGTGCGCGTCACCCTCCAGGCCCTGGCCGCTGTGCTGGGCGGCACCCAAAGCCTACACACCAACTCCCGTGACGAAGCCCTGGCCCTGCCCACCGAGCATGCCGTGGAGATCGCCCTGCGCACCCAGCAGATCATCGCCCACGAAAGCGGCGCGGCGGACACGGTGGACCCCCTGGGCGGCAGCTACTACATCGAATGGCTGACCGACCGCATCGAGGCCGACGCCGTGGACTACATCCGCCGCATCGACGATCTGGGCGGCGCGTTGCGGGCCGTGGAAGCCGGCTTCGTGCAGCGGGAGATCCAGGACGCCGCCTACAAGGCTCAACTGGCCGTGGAGAGCAACGACGCCGTGGTCGTGGGCGTCAACAAATTCCAGACCGAGGAATCGCCCATCGAAGGACTGCTGCGGGTGGACGAGAGTGTGCAGATTTCCCAGGTAGCCGCCCTCAAAGCCCTGCGGGATAGCCGGGACAACGCCGCCGTCACCGCCATCCTGGGCAAGATCGAGACCGCCGCCCAAGATCCCGACGCCTCCCTCATGCCCCTCTTTGTGGAGGCCGTGGAGGCCTATGCCACGTTGGGCGAGATCTGCAATGTGTTGCGCCGGGTGTTTGGGGAGTACGAGCCGGGGAATTGGGTGTAAGATGGTAGATGACCCTCGCTATGCCATTTCGCTGTGTTGGAACGATGAGGACCAAGTCTTTGTCGCCATCGTGCCAGCGTTGCCGGGCTGCATGGCCCACGGTGAAACGTTGGAGTCGGCCTTGGCAAATGCCAAAACGGCCATCAGCTTGTGGGTTGACACCGCAAGGGAGTTTGGCGATCCGGTCCCTGCCTGAAAAGCAAGGCGTCTTGTTATTTGCTCTAGCCAGGTCCGTGACCTGGCGGGTCGACTGGGGAAGGCAGCTAAAGATGATAGTCGCCAACCCTTCAGCATAAAGAACGGACTCAACTATGTTTAACCGCATGGATCACGTAGGCATCGTGGTCAACAGCATTGACGAAAGCCTGAAAACCTATCGAGATCAATTGGGCTTCACCCTGCTGGAACGGGTGATGATCCCGGAGCAGAAAGTGGAAGCCGCCTTTTTGGACGCCCACAACAGCACCATCGAGCTGATCGCCCCCACGGACGCCGAGAGCGGCACGGCCCGCTATCTGGCCAAGCGGGGGGAGGGCACCCACCACATCGCCTACGAAGTGGCAGATCTGGTGGCGGCCTTGGCCCAACTCAAAGCCGATGGGGTGCAACTGATCGACGAAACCCCCCGCCAGGGTGTGCATGGCCTGGTGGCCTTTGTCCACCCCAAGGCCACCCACGGCATGATGATCGAACTGCTGCAAAAGCAGCACAGATGAGGAGTACAACCGTATGTCAGAAACACTGAACGGCCCGGATCTCCGGGAAGCCCTAAAACGGGTGATCGACCCAGAAATCTATCAAAATATCGTCGATCTGGGCCTGGTCTACGGCGTGGAGGTTCTGCCCGGCAATGCCGTGGACGTGACCATGACCTTGACCTCGCCCCAATGTCCCCTTGGGCCACAGATCATCAAAAATGTGGAAGATGTCATGGTCGAAGAGGGGGCCACCGCGGTGGTCGTCAACATCGTCTGGGAACCCATGTGGACCCCGGACGCCATGACCGACGACCTCAAGCGGGAACTGGGCATCTTGGAGGCGGAAGAAGAGCCAGAACTGGAGATCGACCTGCCCATCCCGCCCCCGCCGCCCAAAAAGAAGAAAAGTTTACTCGGTCGTCTATTCGGAGGATAGATGCGAGATGCGAGATGTGAGATGCGAGATAGCTACCCCGCATCTCGCACCTCGCATCTCATAACCCGCACCTCACATCTCGCACGGAGAATCACCCATGCCCACCCAAATTTATGCCCACCGGGGAGCCCGGCGCGCCGCCCCGGAGAACACCATGCCCGCCTTTCAAAAAGCCCTGGAGATGGGTGTGGACGGCATCGAGCTTGATGTCCACCTCAGCGCAGACGGGGATCTGGTGGTGATCCACGACTTCACCGTGGACAAGACCACCAGCGGCAGTGGGCGGGTGGAGCGCTTCACCACGGCCCAGTTGGCCGCCTTGGACGCCGGCAGCCATTTCAGCCCAGCCTTTGCCGGGGTGGGGGTACCCACCTTGGCCCAGGTGCTGGATCTGATCGGGGATCGCTGCATCGTCAATATCGAGATCAAGAGCGAAGACCCGGAAGGCGGCAACCAGGTGGCCCCGGTGGCCGCCGTGATCCGGGAGCGCAACCTCTACGATCAGGTCATTGTGTCCAGCTTCAACCCCATCAGCCTGATCGCCATGCGCCACACGGACCCCCGTATCGCCCTGGGGCTGCTCTACTATCGCCCCCTGCCCGTCTATCTGCGCGTGGCCTGGATGACCGCCATCATCGCCCCCCAAGCCATCCACCCGGAATACCGCCTGATCGACGCCGAGACAATGGCCTGGGGCCGCACCCACGGCTGCAACGTCAACACCTGGACCGTCAACGAAATCGAAGACGCCCGCCGCCTGGCCGCCCTGGGCGTGGACGTACTCATGTCCGATGTGCCGGACGAGTTGATGGCGGCGCTTTCGTGATATTGAGTATCGTGTATCGAGTATTTTCGTGTTGACGAGATCAAAATACTCGATACACGATACTCGATAAAAGGACCCCGCCCATGCCAACCACACTCGCCCACGCCCGCCAACTCGACGCCCAAGATCCCTTATCCGTCTTTCGGGGTCGCTTCGTCATCACCGACCCGGATCTGATCTATTTGGATGGCAACTCCTTGGGGCGTATGCCCGCGGCCGCGGCGGATCTGGCCGCGGATCTGGTGCAACGCCAGTGGGGGGATCGGCTGATCCGCAGTTGGAACGAAGGCTGGTGGGAAGCCCCCCAGCGCATCGGGGCCAAGATCGCCCGCCTGATCGGGGCGCAACCGGACGAGGTGATCGTGGCCGATTCCACGTCGGTCAACCTCTTCAAGCTGGCCGTGGCCGCCCTGCGCGCCCGGCCGGATCGCACCCGCATTCTTACGGATGATCTCAACTTTCCGTCGGATCTGTATGTGCTGGACGGCATTGTGGATCTGCTGGGCGGACGCCACCGGGTGGAGGTTGTGCCGTCGTTGGATGGGATTCATGGTCCGGCCCAGGCTCTTGTGGACGGGGTGGACGGGGATGTGGCGTTGGTTACGCTTTCCCACACGGTTTTCAAGAGCGGGTATGTGTATGACATGGCCGGGGTTTCCCAGGCCGTGCATGATGTGGGCGGGTTGGTGCTGTGGGATCTGAGCCATTCTGTGGGGGCCGTGCCCGTGGATCTCAACGGCTCCGGCGCGGATCTAGCCATCGGCTGCACGTACAAATACCTCAACGGCGGACCGGGCGCGCCCGCCTTCCTTTATGTGCGCCGGGATCTGCAAGAGCAACTCGGCAACCCCATCTCCGGCTGGCTGGGCCGGGCCAATCCCTTCGATTTCGGCCTGAACTATCGCCCCGAAGCCGGGGTTCGCCGCTTCCTCACCGGCACACCGCCCATGCTCTCCTTGGCCTTGATCGAGCCGGGGGTGGATCTGCTTTTGGAAGCCGGGATGGATCGGGTGCGGGCCAAATCTGTGGCCCAAACCGACTATCTGATCGACCTCTGGGGGGCGCAACTGGCGGATCTGGGCTTCACCCTCAACTCGCCCAGGGACGCACGCTGGCGGGGATCCCACGTCTCCCTGGGCCATGCAGACGGCCTGGCCATCGACCTGGCCATGATCAACAACATGAACATCATCCCCGACTTCCGCGCCCCGGACAACATCCGCCTGGGGATTGCGCCCTTGTACACAACATTTAGCGACATTCACCAAGCCGTCCAACGCATGGCCCGCATTGTAGAAGAGGGCTTGCACCTGCCCTATCTACGGCCCGACGGCGGCCCGGCGGTAACGTAGGTTAATGGCTCGCACCCACGCAGAGCGTGGGTGCGTTAATGGGCGCTCTGCGCCGAGGGGCGCAGAGCGCCCGTTTGCGTTCCCACGCGGAGCGTGGGAACGAGTCCTGTTTTCGGAGAAAATTCTATGCTAACATCCTTTGAAAAACGTCCCCGCCCGGTCGCCCTGGCCGTGATCCGCCATCCCCAAAACGACACCATTCTGGCCGTCTGCTTTAACCGCCACGGCACGGATGAACCCTACTATCGTCCCGCCGGGGGCGGCATCGACTATGGCGAGACCAGCCGGGCCGCGGTGCATCGGGAGATCCGGGAAGAACTGGGCGTGGAGATCGAGTCTCACCGCATCCTGGATGTGGCCGAGAATATCTATATCAACGAAGAGGGCGAAATCTCCCACCAGATCATGTTTCTGTGGGAGGTCTCCTTTGTGGACCCGGCCCTCTACGAGCAGGAGATCTTCATCGTCACCGACAACAACCCACCCCACTTGGAGGCCCACTGGGTCAGCCCGGCGGATTTGGCCCAACGGGGCATCCACCTCTTCCCCATCGCCCTGCGAGAGGCCCTATGATCTACGAAATCTGGCGTGACGACATCCTGCTCTCCACCGACCCGGCCCGGCTGGATGTGGATGCCATCTTCGCCTTTCTCAAAACCACCTATTGGAACGGCAACCGTACACAAGAGCGGCTTGCGCTCGGCTTGGCCCACTCTTTTTGCTTCGGCCTCTATCACAACGACGCCCAGATCGGTCTGACCCGGGTGGTGACCGACTTTACCACGACGGCCTATTTGGCCGATGTCTATGTGCTGCCCGCCTATCAGGGACGGGGGTTGGGCAAGTGGATGATCGCCGAAGTGGTCCATTTTGAACCCTTCCAGGATCTAAAAAACTGGCTCCTCTATACCCGTGACGCCCACGGCCTCTATGCCACCCAGGGCTTCGTGACCCCGCCGGACCCCAGCCGCCTCATGGTGCGGGGCCGCGTCCGCCCGACCGAAGCATGACCGAAATTGCCACCGTCTCCGCCTCTGCGCCCGGCAAGATCATCCTGGTGGGCGAACATGCCGTGGTCTATGGCCGCCCGGCCATCGCCATCCCCGTGGGGGAGGTGCAGGCCCACGCCACCATTGCCCCGACAGCCCCCGGCGCTGGCTGCACCCTCCACGCCCCGGATCTGGGCCAAACCCTGCCCCTGGCCGACGCCCCCCCGGACCATCCCCTGGCCCTGATCCTGCGTCTGACCTTGACCCATTTGGATCTACCTGCCAACCCAGATTGGACCGTCACCGTCAACAGCCAGATCCCCATTGCCAGCGGGTTGGGCAGCGGCGCGGCCCTGGCCACGGCCCTGGTGCGGGCGCTCTTTGCCAAGGCTGGAAAAACAGCACACCCTGGTCTGGTCAGCGACCTGGTTTTTCAAAGTGAAACCCTCTATCACGGCACCCCAAGCGGCATCGACAACACGGTCATCGCCTTCGGGCAGCCGGTCTGGTTTGTCAAGGGGACGCCGCCGATCACTTTTGCGCCCCGGCTGCGCTTCGCCCTGGCCATTGCGGACAGCGGCATCGCCGCCCCCACCGTGGAGACCGTGGGGGATGTGCGCCGATCCTGGCAGGCGCACCCGGCCAAATTTGAGCCGCTGTTTGACAGCATGGGGGCCATTGCCACCCAAGTGCGGGGCTTGATGGAGCAGTCCGGCGGGGAAGTGAGGCGCTGGCGGGCGCTGGGTGGCCTCTTTCGGCGCAACCAGCAATTGTTGGCGGAGATCGGGGTCAGTTCGCAGCCGTTGGCGCGGTTGATTTTGGCGGCGCAGGAGGCGGGGTCATTCGGGGCCAAACTGAGCGGCGGCGGACGGGGCGGCAACATCATCGCCCTGGTGGATCCGGCCAATCCCCAGCCGGTCCTGGACGCCCTCACCGCCGCCGGGGCCAAGCGGGTGATCTTGACAAGTGTGGGGGAAGGGCAATAGGTACGCGGATGACGCTGATTTGACGGATCTGCGTCATCCGCGTACCTATTTTTTGCCTTACTGAGGCGGCGCAGTGGGCAGCCAGAGGGTGAAGGCGCTACCCTTGCCGTATTCGCTGTCGATGGTCAGATCGCCACCGTGCAACCGGGCCACCTGTTGGATCAGGGCCAGGCTGAGACCGGCACCCGGGGTCTCCCGGTTGCGCCGGTCCACCTGGGCGAAGGGTTGAGAGAGTTGCAGCACCACTTGCGGCGGGATGCCGATGCCCTCATCCTGGATGGAGATGCCCGTGTAGCCGGCCTCTTGCACCAGGGCCACCCACACATGGCGCGAATCTGGGCGACTGTAGCGGATGGCGTTGTCCAACATGCGCTTGAGCGCGTCCCGCAGATGGCGTTCGGAGCCAGAGATGCGACACGAGATCTCGCCGATGATCTGAATGGTCACGTTCGCCGCCTTGGCCAAGGGACTCACCTCGCCGGCTACGTAGTGGATCAGGGAGGCACAATCCAAATAGCTCAACTCGCCCTCAAAATTGGCCCGCCCCTGCAAATCGGCCAGCATCAAGAAGCCCTCAATCAACTTTTGCAGACGATGACCGCCCTCCAAAATAGCCGCGGCAGAGGTGCGCAGATCGTCCAAATCCAGATCATCCAAGTTGGTGGTCTCTTGGAGAAACTCGGCATAACCCAAGACCAGGGTGAGGGGCGTGCGGAATTCGTGCTGCAACACCGCCACGATCTGGTTGCGCATCTCGTCCAACTGGCGCTGGGTCTCCACGGCAACAGATTCGGCCCGGCGCAGGGCATTGTTGACCGAGATCAGCAAGTCGTCCGGGTCAAAGGGCTTGGTGAGATAGTCCTCGATGCCGATGCTTTTGGCCCGTCGCCGGTCTTCGTCGGCCGTACGGGCCGTCAAGAAAATAAAGGGCAAAGTGCGCAGGTTGACATCGGCCCGGGTATGTTGCAGCAGGGTATACCCGTCCATTTTGGGCATCATGATGTCGCAAAGAATCAGGCTTGGGCGCTCGATTGTCATCATTTCCAGGGCGGCTTGGCCGTTGAAGGCCGATACAACGCGAAACTCGTTATATTCCAAAACATCACAAATGGCCGTGTTCATGGCAGAATTGTCTTCCACCACCATGAGCAGGGGACGTTGACCTTCTGGAGAAGCAGAATTGGGTTGATTCATGATACCTCCGAAATGCTGGGTAGCCGTACGCTAAATTTGCTGCCGTGATCGAGTTGACTGACTACCTCAATCTGTCCTTTGTGGTGGTCGATAATCTTTTTAACTATGCTCAACCCTAGCCCGGTTCCCGGAATATTGGCGTCGGTCGCTTGCCGGCTGCGATAGAAACGGTCAAAAATGAAGGGCTGATCTTGAGGATGGATGCCCATGCCCGTGTCCTCCACGATGACTGAGATATGGCCCTCCTCCCGGCGCACTTGCAGGTTGATCGCGCCGCCGGCTTGGGTATACTTCAGGGCGTTGGCAATCAAGCCTTCAAAAGCTTGGGTAAGCTGTTCCCGATCCCCCTGAACATAGGCCCGATTGCTGAGGGCCAGAATTTCCAGCCTGATCTCCTTGGCCTTGGCACGGGGTCGGGCTTCCTCAACCAAGGTGATGATCAACCGGCCCACCTCCACGGGCATATTTTTGGCGGTTTCGCTCTCCACGCTGGCATCCAAGTGGGAAAGATCCAACACAGTTTCGATCAATTGGTGCAGTTGGTCGGCTTGTTCTTTGATAACCCTGAGGTGGTTTGCCTGGCTCTCTACGCTGGTACGACTGAGCAAGGAAAGATAAAGTTTGATATTGGTGAGCGGGGTGCGCAGTTCATGGCTGACATTGGCGATAAATTCGGATTTTAGCCGGTCCAGCTCCTTCAACTGCTCATTGGCCCTGGCCAGATCCTGGGTGCGCTCGGTGACCCGTAGCTCAAGCTGGTCTTTTTCCGTCTCCAAGGCGCTGACAAGCTGCATACTTGTGATGGCCGTGGCGGCCTGATTGCCAATTGCCATCAGCAGATCAAGCTGGCGCTGGGTAAATTCGGGTTGGTGGGGGCCATTCTGGGCCACCATCAGCCCCAGGGGGCTCTCCTGGAAAACCAGGGGAACAATCAGCCGGCCATTTCCCTCCACGCCCGGCTGCGATGCCAACAGATGGGGGAGTCGTTGGCGCAGACTTTCACCTTCGGGTGCGCGCCACAGGGCATCAAAGATGGTTTGTGAGTCGAGGAGGTCAGGAATATCGGTTTGGATTTGCCCATTCGCCGAACTTGTCATCTGGATCACCCGCTGGGCGGGTACATCGATCAGGGTGACCGTGACCTGATCTGCGTCCATGGCATTGCGGGCCTGGCTCGCCACAATGCGCAACACCCCATCCAAATCTGTGGTTTCGATCAGCGCGTGGGCCGTGGTGTAGAGGATCTCGGTGACATTCAAGGCTTGCTGGGTCAGATCAAACATGCGGCCATTGTAGATGGCCACCGCGGCCTGGTCGGCAAAGGTGCGCACAATGGGCAGGATGCTCTGGTCAAAGGAATAAGGCTGGTGGCTATCGATATTGAGCATGCCAATGGTCTTGCCTTGAATGGACAAAACCGCCCCCACCCACGAGCGAATGGGGCTACCTTGCAGTTGGATCCAACGGTCATCCGTCTCCGTGTCCACAATTAGGCTCGTATCTTTATCGCCAAACTTGGCGAATGCATCCCTCAAGCTGGTCGTGGTGAAGTGGATGGTTTCTGATGTGATCACCAAATTACGGCTGGCAGACATGGAGACTTGACCCTCATCGTCCACCAGCATGATGCTGGCGCTGTCCGACGGCACAACCCGGTTAAGCACTTCCAGAATCGTCTCCAGCACCTGGCTCAGATCCAACTCCGAGGTGAGCAGTCGGCCGATCTCTTGTTGGGCTTGGGCCAGGGCAAGTTGACGCCGCTCGGACTCAAAGAGTCGGGCATTCTCGATCACCATCGCCGCCTGGTTGGCAAAAGGTTGGGCCAGATCCGCCTGGGCTGTCGTAAAGGCATTGGGCCCCCAGTCATCAATGGTGATATAGCCGATCACCTTCCCCCGCACGGACATGGGGACGCCCAACCAAGATCGCACCTGGGAGGTGTTGGCCCAGGCGGCAAAACGGCGGTCCAGTCGGGTATCCTGTATGATCACCGGCTTGCCCAGGCGCTCGATCTCTTGATACAGCGCCTGGTCCGCAGAGAAGTAGCTGCCGACGATCTCGTCCAGGTTGGCAAAGCCCTTGGCGGCCACGGCCAGCAACCCGCGCTCTTCTTTGAGGAAGATGCAGGCGCTGTCCATATGGAGCAAGGAATCCAACTGCTCCAAAATGTTGGTCAACACCTCTTGCAGATCCAGACTGGAGGCCAAGGTGGATGTGGCGAGCCGCAGACTTTCGCTCTGTGTACTCCGCTGATGCTCTTGGGCATAGTGGCGGATACGCAGGATCGCAGAAGCGATCTGCCCGGAGATGGTTAGTAGAAAACGTTCATCTTGGGCCAAAAAGTAATCGGGGTATCGGCTTTCGGCATTGATGACCCCCAGAATCTCGTTATGCGCCATAAGGGGGACACACAGCTCTGAACGCATGTCTGGGATGAAGGCTCGATAGCCCGGGTGTTGCAAAACATCTGAAATGCGTTGTGGCGTCTGGGTGATGAAGACTTGGCCGTTGACACTCCTGTCATCCAAGGCCAATGGCTCGGCTAGATCAAATCCTGAATGGGTGTGATACGAAGCGTGGGGTAGCAGCCCATCACCCTCTTGGTTAAGGAGCATAAAACCGAACTCGTCAGCATAAAATGCCTCTCGGATCGCATCTGTGACCTGTTGTAGCAACTCATCCTCGTCCAAGACATTGTTAGCCAACTGGGCCACTTGATAGAGAATGCTCAGTTCCTCCACTTGGCGCTGGGTGTTCTGGTGCAAACGCAGCCGCTCGATGGCCTGGGCCGCGCTGCTGGAAATCAATGCCAACAGACGCACATCCTGCTCGTGAAAGCTGTTTTCCTCTATTGCGCTACATGCAATCGAGCCGATGACCTCTCTGTTTCCTACCAGGATGGGTACTATCACCACAGAACGAATGCCCAGCTTTTGCGAAAAGTCCGGCGAACCAAAACGGAGTTCTGTTCGATCGTCGTCAATGATAATAGGCTGCTTTTTATAGTAAACATAGGACAGCCCATTTGGATGGACATCGGGCGGCTCTTGGGGGATGGGAATGGGGGGGCCTCCATCCCAGCCTGCGGCCCCATAGGGGACAAAGCAATGGCTGTCTCCATCAAAAAGATGAATATGGGCCAATTCCGTCTTCGTGGTTTGCTTGATTGTCTCTGCCACTTGGCCCAACAGGGTGCGCAGATCCGACCCCTGGAGCAGGATGCGGGAGATGTCCAACAGGGTCGCTTGTTCGATCTGATGTTTGTATTGCTGTCGAGAAACGGAGGTGATAATTTTTAATACCAGACCCAACATGCCCGCAAGGGCCGAAAAGGGGATGGTGTCAGAAGGCCGGAGTCCTTCGCCCCAAACGATCAATAATCCTTTTTCTGGTGAATGGGGAACCAGGGGCACCAGGATGCCCTGGTCATCGGCGCGCACAAGGGCATGGGGGAGAGCGGAGTCGAGCAGGTTGGCGAAATCTTGTCCCAAGGAAGCAACCCGGGGCATCTGCCGGATCTGGCCGGCCATCGTTGCCTGGTTGTCCGGGAAAAATGGCTCGCTGGGATCTTGGCCGGTGGTCCAATCTGGATCCCCAGGATCACAAAGATGGTAGGCGATGTAAACTGGGTCGCCGGTTGTCTGATCTAAGAAACGCGGCAGGATCATGGCTACCCCCAGCCCAAGCCTGCCTACTTTTCGGCCCAACATCAAACAGACCGCCTCAAGATTATCCAGATCTGCCAAGTGCAAAGCAATCTCACTGAGCCGATCCGCCAACGACGGGGCCGCGTCCGAAAGGATGCCTGGATTGTGATTGAGGATATTGCCTTGGTTTGCCATGCCAGCCGCTGCTCCACCCCTGCGCAAGCCCATCAATGCTGTATGAATTGATCCACCCTACCACAATCCCGATGCAAAGAATCTGGGATAATTGGGCTAATCGGCCCGGATCAGAGGAGAAAGATCCACGAATCCGCACGCATCAACCCCTTTGATGCGTGCAGATTCGTGGCTTTATGCCTGCTTGGGCTTCAATACAATGGCCGCCAGGGGGGGCAGGTTGAGCGGGGTGGAATAGTCACAGCTCTGCCACGGCTGGGCTTGGGCTAGGACGACCCCGCTGTTGCCGATCCCGCTGCCCCCATATTTTGCCCAGTCGCTGTTGAAGATCTCCGCATACTCCCCGGCCTGGGGCAGCCCCACCCGATAGCCCATGCGAGGCACGGGCGTAAAGTTGCACACCACTACGACCGCGTCCTTGGGGTTCTTGCCCCGGCGCACAAAGCTGAGAATGGACTGATCCGCATCGCTGAAGTCGATCCACTGGAAGCCTTCCCAACTGTGGTCCACCTCGTGCAGGGCACCCTCCTCCCGGTAAAGGTGGGTCAGATCCGCCAGGAACTGCATCATCTTGCGGTGGCTGGGGTGTTCGAGCAGATGCCAATCCAGGCTCTTGGCCTCATTCCACTCGCTCCATTGGCCAAACTCATCCCCCATAAAGAGCAATTTCTTGCCCGGATGGCCGTACATATACATATAGAGCAAGCGCAGATTGGCAAACTTCTGCCACAGATCCCCAGGCATCTTGTCCAGCATGGACTTTTTTAGATGCACCACTTCGTCGTGGCTGAAGGGCAGGATGAAGTTTTCGCTAAAGGCGTACATCAAACTGAAGGTGATGGAGCCTTGCTGATAGCGGCGGTAGATGGGATTGTTCTGGAAATATTTGAGGGTGTCGTTCATCCAGCCCATGTTCCACTTCATGTCGAAGCCCAACCCGCCCATGTAGGTGGGCCGAGTGACCATAGGCCAGGAGGTACTCTCCTCGGCGATGGTGAGGACGCCGGGGAACTCGGCATGGGTCAACTCGTTAAAGCGGCGCAGGAAATCGATGGCCCCCAGGTTCTCCCGTCCGCCATATTTGTTAGGGATCCACTGGCCCGCTTCCCGGCTATAATCTAAATAGAGCATGGACGCCACTGCATCCACCCGTATGCCATCGATGTGATATTCCTTCAGCCAGAAGAGGGCGCTGTTGAGCAGGAAGTTGCACACCTCGTTGCGCTCAAAATTGAAGATCTTGGTACCCCAATCCTGGTGTTCGCCCTGGCGGGGGTCCGAATGTTCGTAGACGTGGGTACCGTCAAAGAAGGCCAGGCCGTGGGCGTCCTTGGGGAAGTGGGCGGGCACCCAGTCCAGGATCACGCCGATGCCGTGGCGGTGACAGTGATCCACAAAATACTTGAAGTCGTCCGGCGTGCCGAAGCGGCTGGTCGGCGCAAAATAACCCGTGGTTTGATAGCCCCAAGAGCCGTCATACGGATGCTCGGTGATAGGCAACAGTTCGATATGGGTAAAGCCCAACTCCTTCACATGCTCCACCATCTGGTGGGCCAGATCCCGATAGCTGAGATAGTCACCCTCCAACGTGCGCCGCCAGCTGCCCAGATGCACCTCATAGACCACCATAGGCTGGTCGCCGGCTTGGCTGGTTTGCCGCTCTCCCATCCACGCATCGTCTTCCCACACATAGTTGCGCAGATCCCAGATGCGGGACGCGGTGTCCGGACGCAGGTCGGCATAGAAGCCGTAAGGGTCGGTCTTGTCCACCTCATAGCCCATCACCGAGGATTTGATCGAATACTTATAGTCCGTGCCTTGCACCAAATTGGGGATGAAGATCTCCCAGATCCCCCCGGCCCGCTGGGTCATGGCGTGCATGCGATGGTCCCAGCCGTTGAAGGGGCCGATCACCCCTACCCGCTGGGCGTTGGGGGCCCACACAGCAAAGTTGACCCCGGCCACTTCGCCCCCGGCCACCCCTTCCGCCGTGCGCATCTGCGCCCCCATCTTGACATAGCTTTGGGTAAAGGTGCCCTCGCCGTGCAGATGCAGGTCGAAATCGGTCAACAGGAAAGAGAAGGCATACGCATCCTCGATCTCGTTGAGGCTGCCATCCTTGCCATGCAATACCAATCGGTATTGAAACGGATTGCGTCGCCGGGCAAAGAGCAGCTCAAAAAAGCCGCCTTCGTGAACTTGTTCCATCTCAAACTGGCGCTCATTTTTCACATCCAATACAAAAACCCGCTCATCCAAAGGCCGAAATGCCCGCACCACAATGCAGGATTTCTCATCCACCATTGTCTCGTGCATCCCCAAAATCTTGTGCGGCGCGCCATGATAGCCGCCCACAATCGCTTCGATGTCGGCAAAATCCGCGTTGCTTCTCTTTGTTTCCTGCGTTTGGTCGCCCATCTCCTGCTCCTTTGTTTTTCTCTGCGAACTCAACGTTCTCTCAGCATTCTCTGCGGTTGATTTTTCGTCAGCCACCAATATAGCGGGCATACAAGCTCTTGGCCAGATCCTCGTCCGCCGTGCCCTTGATGATGGCTCGGTTGTCGGGAAAAACGGTGAATTCGTAGCCGTTGATCTGGGCTTTGAGCAGAAATTCGTTGCGCTTCACCTCGGCGCTGACGGCCCGCATGGCCCGCTCGACCTGGGCCAAATCCAGCCGCCCCCCGCCGAAGGTAGTGACTTGGACGGCATTGCGTCCGCACAGGCTGGTGCTGGTGGTGCCCATTTGGGCATCCAAAAAGGCGAAGCTGGGCGTCTCGCCGCACACGGGACAGTCGGCCCGGCGGGGGAACTGGAAACGCTCGTAGTCATGGCTCCACACATCCATGTGGATCAGCCCCGGATTCAGATCCCCGGTTCCGGCCAGAATTTTCATGGCCTCCGCCGCAGCCACCGCGGTGATCAGGGCCACGGCTGGGCCGACCACGCCGGCCGTGTCACACGTCGCCGTGGTCCCCGGTGCCGGCATGTCGCCCAAGGCGCAGTGGATGCAGCCCGTGGCCGCCCGCTTGCCCGGCAGCTTGGGCGCAGCGGCATCCGGCACAAAAGTCGCCGTCATGCCATAGGAGGCGATCACCCCGGTGTAGACCCAGGGCAGTCCCAGCTTCAGGCAGGCGTCGTTGAGCAGATAGCGGGTGGAAAAGTTATCCGTGCCATCCATGACCAGGGTGGCGTCCCCCAGCAGGTCCAACACATTGCCGGGGTTGAGATCCGCCACGATTGCCTCGATGTCGATGGCGCTGTTCACCGCCCGCAGCTTGCGGGCTGCGGCCTCCGCCTTGGGCAGGTTGGCGGCAATGTCGGTCTCGTCAAAGAGCGTCTGGCGCTGCAGGTTGGTCAGCTCAATAAAATCCCGGTCGATGATGCGCAGCCGCCCCACCCCGGCTCGGGCCAACATCCCCGCCAAGTGCGTCCCCGTCGCCCCGCAGCCCACGAGGATCACGGTGCTTTCGGCCAGGCGGCGCTGGCCGTCCGCGCCCAGGCCGGGGAAGATCATTTGGCGTTGGTAGCGGGAGATGTCGTCTTGGCCATCTTTAATTATTGTACTCATTCTGCGAACCAATCTTCAAGAAACAGCATTAGATCTTCCAGGTTTGTCACCGTGGACGGCAGTGGAGTTGGTTGATCTGGCACATGAACATGATGCGGAAATGTTGCTACATCTGGCCAATGATTCGTCTGATCCCAGCGGCGACGCAGTCGTCCATCCGACTCCATCCACTGATAGGCATACTTTCGCGTACCATCCGAGAAACTGTGATCCCGAATTTCCAGGCGACTACCGTCCCTCAATGCAGCAGATACGATGAGGTAATGGTGATTGTCTTCCTGGACGTAGCGCAATACCCGCCACGCCAAAAATATCTGGGGCCGAGATTCAAACACTGCTAGCATGATGACCGCCTAAGTAACAACCAAAAGCTTAGATCGAACACTTTCTGCGGCTTCTGCAAACCATCGCCACGTCAGATAATCATCGTCCACTTCCGGGTCCTCGTAGCCCACTTTATTGTATCTTCGTTCCATTTCTTCGAAGGGAACGCCCCACTTTTGCTCCATCTGCCGCACCTCAGCCTCGTAGCTGGCCAAACGACCCAGCAGGATCATCTGGGCTTGCTGACGCGCAGCGACAAGGGGATCCGCAAAACCGAGGGATGTTAGCACATCTTGGACAGTTATGGATTCAACATGGATGGACATCGTTTTCTCTCCTTGAACTACTTCCGCGCATTATTCAACGCAGGCACCAAATAATCTTTCACCACCACATCCCAACTCATCCCCCTGGCGATCTCTTGGCCCTTTTCCAGCAGGGTCTCCATCTCGTCCTCTGTGCGGGGCAGGACGTCGAAAATGTCTTGGGCGGCTTGGGCGCTGTTGACCCCTTCGATGTGGCCGCGGGTGCCGCCGTCCACGGTGAGGGCGTCGTAGGGGCTGTTGAGCCAGTAGCCCCAGGGCAGGGTGACATAGTCGGCCACCACCACGTTGGGCACATTTTTGATGTCCCCGGTCACCCGCTCCACAAAGCCCACGCAGCCGCACACGTTGCTGACACAGCAGATGGCCCCAAAGCTCAACGGCTCCACCTGGGCGATGCCAAAGGGTTCGTAGATGCTCTGGCCAAACTCCAGGTCGCTGCCCTTGCGGATATCCATGAACTCCATGTCTGCGGGCATGCGCTGGCCGCACCGTTCCCGGCTCCAGCCAAACTGGTTGATCAGCACCACTTTGACATTGGGGAAGCGTTGGTTGAAGGGTTCGATGCCGTCAAAGAAGAAAGAGGTTTCCTGGCCGATCAGATCTCCGTTGTCCCCCCGATGGCCCACGGGCCAACCGTATTGCTGCTCCCAAGCCTCTACCCACTCCGGTTTGCGCCCGGCGGGCACGCTGGTGCTGAGGATAAAGAGGACCGCGCTTTTGCCTTCGGCTTGCAGCTTGGGGGCCAGATGTTCCAGCACCCGCAGATCCCGCCACATGCCCTTGGAGAGTACCATGCGGGTGACATGGGTGAAGACATAGTCCGGGCGGAAGCCGAAGAGGTTTTCGCCATATTGCTGCATCCGCGCCTTGGAGATCAGTTTTTCTTCCAAAGAAATGTCAAAGGAGGGCACGCCATTATAGACCAGATCGATGTTGGCATGATAGAAGCCACCGCTCATAAAACGCAGCTCCTGGGTGACCAGATCCCCCACGGAGAAGATGTTGTCACACACCGCGGCCTGGCGCAGGATGGGGGTTTTGTAGAGGTCGTCCTGGTTGCCGAAGACGGCCTCCAGGCTCAGGTTCCAGTCTGCGGCCTTGAACATAGCATTGTAGAAACGGGTGTCGTGGCCGCTGTTCTCCTCCACCAAGCGCCGGGCCGTGGCCATTTCGTGGGCATAGAAGATGGTACGCCACTGGCCCGGCTCGCTCATCTGGGCGGCGAAGACCACGGGCATGCCCAGCCACTCATGGGCCAAGATGAACTTATCGTTGGGGGCCATGCCATAGTCCACATTCAGGGCTTTGAGGGCGGCGAAGAGGGGCTGGGCAATGGAAAAGTAGAGGTTGAACTCGGAATCGTGCTGGTAGCGTCCGCTGTCGATGCCAAAATGTTGCCAAAGATAGAAGCGGAAGGCGTTGACCTGCTGCATGTTGGGGTTGGTGGCGTCCACCAAAACCACCTCGTGGCTGTGCCCGGCAAACTTGCGCTCGCCATAGAGCAACCCGACCTGGAAGGTCTGCTCCACCTTCTGCAAGGCCAGCCGCTTGTCCGACGTCACCCCGTCAAAGATGCCGTGCAGGCTGCTATAATGGATGGTCAGCCCGTTGCGGGGACTGGTCAGCCGCTCCATTTCAATCGGATCCCAGCCGGCCATGGGGCCGACCAGGATGCTGCGCTCCACCTCTTCGCTGTAGACCGGCGAGCCGAGTAGCCCGTCCAGCACAGCGCCGATGCCGCCAACTTTGACCCCGGCTTCGTGGGTAGCGTGGATAAGTAGAGGAATTTTCACGGGAAGGGCCTCCTGTGGATAAGATGAGAATGGTGCGAGAATGGGGTTAGGGTAGATTGAAAGGTGTATATGACTGGGTGGATGTTCAGCATAATAGTAACATAAAAAGTACACTCTGGAAACAGATTGGGATGGGCAAACACCCAAAACAGTGCAGACAAAGCCGACAAGGGGGTCAGGATGGACGTGGCAAGGTTAGGCTGGACGAGCTATTGGTTGTTGGGGTGGGGGATCTTGTGGGGCGTGCTGCTCTTTGGAGGCTTCCTGCTAGGGGACCGGCGCAATCCGGCGGCGGATCGGCGCATCCCCACCTGGGCGCGCATGGGGTCATCCGCTGCCTTGGTGATGGCCGCATGGAGTTGGGCCGCGGTCGCCTGGGGTGACCCGGCCCAACCCTACGCCCTTTGGATCGCCCTGGGCATGACCTTGGGCTTTGTGGGCGATCTGGCCCTGGCGGATCAACTGCCGGATCTGGGCGTCGAACCGGTGTTGATTGGCATGGGGGCCTTCGGCTTGGGCCATGTGGCCTACATCATCGCCATGCTGGGGTGGATCGGGGGCGACGTTGAGCTGACATTTCACGTTTCGGCCTGGGCGACATGGCTGATCATCGGGGCGGCGGGCTGGGTTGGCGTGGTCTATTGGGGGCAGCCTCAACGCACCATGCATCGGCTGGCCTTGCCCTATTCGTTGCTCCTCGCCAGCACCGCTGGCATCGCCACGGGCATGGCCTTGCAAGATCCCCGCTTCGTCGGCTTGGCCGTGGGGGCCGCCCTCTTCCTCCTCAGCGACTTGATCCTGGCCTGGGGACTCTTCCGCAGCGTGAAATTTCCCTTCATGCACGATCTGGTTTGGCTGACCTATGGGCCGGGGCAGATGCTGATTGTGTATAGCGTTTACTGGTTGATTGGTTGATTGGCATGGACACGCCAATCAACCAATCAACTAATCAACCAATCAACCAATAACCCCCAACAACCGCCCAACCTCCCCAAAAACCGCCAGCCCCTCATCCAACTCCGCCCGGCCATGAGCGGCAGAGATCATGGCCCGGATGCGGGCTTTGCCCAGGGCGACTGTGGGGAAAGCGATGGCCGTGGCGAAGACCCCGGCTTTGAACAACTCTCGGCTGAACTGCTGGGTGAGCTGTTCGTCCCCCAGCATGACCGGGGTGATGGGGGTGACGCTATGGCCGATGTCGAAGCCCAGCTTCTCCATCTCCGCCTTGAAATAGCGGGTGTTCGCCCACAGGCGGTCCACCAACTCTGTGCTGCTTTCCAGCACATCCACCCCAGCCAGACAGGCTGCGGTGTCCGGCGTGGTCATGGCGGACGAGAAGAGGTAGGGCCGCCCCCGCTGGCGCAACCAGTCCACGATGATGCGGTTGCCAGACACATAACCGCCCACCACGCCAAAGGCCTTGGACAGGGTGCCCACCTCCACATCCACCCGGCCCTGCAAGCCGTAATGGTCCACAATCCCCCGGCCCCCGTGGCCCATCACCCCTTCGCCGTGGGCATCGTCCACCATCATGATGCAGCCGAAGGCCTCGGCCAGATCCGTCAGTTCGGGCAGGGGGGCGATGTCCCCGTCCATGCTGAAGACGCCGTCCGTGACCACCAGGGCCTTGTCGTATTCGTGCCGATGGGCTTGAAGTTGGGCGTGCAGATCTTTGGGATCGTTGTGGGCATAGCCGATGATCTTGGCCCGGCTCAATCGGCAGCCGTCGATGATGCTGGCGTGGTTGAGGGCATCGGAGAAGATCACGTCGTCCTTGCCCACCAGGGCCGGAATGGTGGCCAAATTGGCCGTGAAGCCCGATGAGAAAAGCACCGCGGCTTCGGCCCCCTTGAAGGCGGCCAGCCGCTTTTCCAACTCGATGTGCAAACTCGTCGTCCCGGCGATGGTGCGCACCGCGGCGGGCCCCACCCCCATCTCCTCCATGGCCGCAGAGGCCGCGCTCACCAGCCGGGGATCGTTGGCCAGCCCCAAATAGTTGTTCGAGCAAAAGTTGAGTACATCCTGGCCATCCACCTTCAGCCGCCCCCCTTGGGGCGACTGGATGGTGCGGATGGTGGTAAACAGTCCCTTCTCCTTGAGATCGGCTAGGGCCTCTTCGATCCAGGCTAGTTTTTCGACGGTGGTGGGCATTTTATGCTCCTTTTTTTGAAGAGAAGTGGGAAAAGCAGTACGGGTAAGGGTAGTATAGCACCGGCGGATCTTGGGGACAAGGGATCGGGTGATCTCGTAGGGGTTTTCAAAAGTCGCCAGGGATCGGTAGGGGCATGGGTGGCGGCGGATGGCAGATTTGTCGTCTCATGATCGTCCTTTCCGCCGCCACCCGTGCCCCTACGAGGTGACCCCGCCCCACTCAAACCCCTACAGTGTATACCCACAAAACCATTGTAATGACAAAAATATGATACAATACCCATAGTTTCAAACAGGTTCAGGCGTGCCACCACGCCATTCTCAATTTTCAATTCTCAGTTTTCAATTCTCAAATTTTTTCGCTGAACAAGGAGGTTTAGCATGGCACAAAAATTCAAGATCACCTACGCAACCATGTCCGCGGACAACGAGGAGTTACAGTCCGCCTTCGACCAGGCCCTAGCGTCGGTTGAGGCCAATTTGGGCGTGGAAGTCCCCATGTTTATCGACGGCGAACGGGTCTATTCATCGGAAAAGATGAATAGCTATAGCCCCATCGACACCGACATGCTTCTGTGCGTGGCCCAAAAGGGCACCCTGGACCATGCCAAAGCCGCCATCGCCGCCGCCAAAAAAGCCGCCCCCATCTGGGCCGCCACCCCGTGGCAAGAGCGGGTGGCCATCATGCGCCGCATCGCCGACAACATTAGCGACAACATCTTCGAACTCAGCGCCATCATGGTGCTGGAAGTGGGCAAGAGCCGCTTGGAGGCAATGGGCGAGGTCGAAGAGACCGCGGACCTGCTGCGCTACTACGCCCAATCCATGGAAGACAACGGCGGCTTCCTGCGCCGCTTGGGCAAGCTGGACCCCAAGGACGAGACCGAGAACAACTTCAGCGTCCTGCGCCCCTTCGGCGTCTGGGCGGTGATCTCCCCCTTCAACTTCCCCATGGCGCTGTCCGGCGCACCCATCGCCGCCGCTTTGGTCACGGGCAACACCGTGGTCTTCAAGGGCGCTTCCACCACCCTCTTCAACGGCTGGAAGACCGCGGAACTCTTCGCCGATGCCGGGCTGCCGGCTGGCGTCTTCAACTATGTCAGCGGGCCGGGGCGCAGTGTGGGCCAAGAACTGTTGGACAACCCGGCCATCGCCGGGTGGACCTTCACCGGCTCCTACGAGATCGGCATGAAGGTGGCCATGCAGGGGCTGACCGGCCCCTATCCCCGCCCCACCATCATCGAGATGGGTGGCAAGAACCCGGCCATCGTCTCCCGCACGGCAGATCTGGACATCGCCGCCCTGGGCTCGGCCCGCTCTGCCTTTGGGCTGGACGGCCAGAAATGCTCGGCCTGCTCCCGGCTCTATGTGGAGGACGCGGTGTATGATGAATTTATGGCCAAGCTGATCGCCAAGACCGAGAGCCTGAAGGTGGCGGACCCCCGCAGCCGAGACGCCTACATGGGCACGGTGATCGACAAGGCCGCCTACGAGGACTTCCAACGCTTCGTGGCCAAGGCCCGAGAGGATGGCACCGTCCTCACCGGCGGCAATGTCCTCACCGAGGGCGACTTTGCCAAGGGCTACTTTGTGGAACCCACCATCATCACCGACCTGCCCGAAGACCACGAGTTGGTGAAGGGCGAGCTTTTCTTGCCCATCCTCTACGTGGGTCGGGTGAAAAATCTGGACGAGGCCATGGCCAAGGCCAACGACACCATCTACGGCCTCACCGCCGGCTTCTTCGGCAAGGATCAGGCCGAGATCGACTGGTTCCTGGACAACATCCAGGCCGGGACCATCTACACCAACCGGCCCGGCGGCGCCACCACCGGCGCCTGGCCCGGCGTCCAAGCCTTCGGCGGCTGGAAGGGCAGCGGTTCCAGCGGCAAAGGCATCGGCAGCTTCTATACGTTGGCCCTGTACATGCACGAGCAGAGCCGGACGATTATTGGTTGATCGGTTGATAGGTTGATTGAAAAAGGGGGCGGCGTGAAATTCACGCCGCCCCCTTTTTACTTCCTCTCGTTCCCACGCTCCGCGTGGGAATGCAACCGGACGCTCCGCGTCCCTCGGCGCAGAGCGCCGAAAAGCCACTCCCACGCGGAGCGTGGGAGCGAGAGCGGAGCGTGGGAGCGAGACTCGATCAACGCCCCTTCGCAAACGCCCGCACGGCCGCCACGACCCAAAACACAATCCACCCAGACAGGAAGATCCCGGCCAGGGCGATGCGAGTGTTGTCGTCGATGGCCTTGAAGCGGACGCCGTCCGCGTCGAAGCGCAGATAGCCGACCGGGGTGGTCTGGCCCTTGGCTCCGCCGCCCCCGCCGCCGCCACTGCCGGTACTCGGCTCGCCCTCCTCATCCTGCCCTGCCCCTTCGCCATAGCCCTGGCCATAGCCAAAGGCCGCGGACATCTTGGCCACGGGCATCACCGCCACCTCCCCCTCCTTGGTCACCGGGCCGAAGATTGAATGCACCGTCAGCCGGTCCAACATCTGCTGGATGGGGGTGAGATCAAGAGGTGTTTGTTCACTCATGATGCGCTCCTTTTGAAAGAATTCTAGAATCACAGCCAAAACAGGAGACGAATGACGCGGATTTAACGGATAAAAACGGATTTTGTTTGAAAGAAAATCCGCGAAAATCAGCCAAATCCGCGTCCTTTTTTTGTTGTAAATTTAGCGCCCCAGTGCCGCTTTCATCTCCTCAATGGAGGTGAATTTGACCCGGGGGCGACCAGCGGCTTTGCCGTTGGCCAGTTCCAGCGCGTCCAATTTGGTCCAGTCGGCGTAGGAGAAGAAGTCGGGTTTGCGTTCCGTAACCAGGGCGGCGATGGCGTCTGGTTGCGGGTGGGCTGGGGAGAGCAGGGCGTCCGCCCGCATGTCGTCCAGGATGTGGTTGACGCTTTCCACGGCATCGGGCTTGTTGGTGCCGATGACGCCGCTGGGACCGCGCTTGATCCAGCCTGCGGTGTATTCGCCGGGCAGGACTTGGTCGGTCTCTGGGTCAAGCACCCGGCCATCCCGATTCCAGATCACGCCCCAGCTTTCCCGGAAGGGCACGCCGGGCAGGGGGACGCCGCGGTAGCCGATGGAGCGGAAGACCAGACCCATTGGCATCTCTTCAAAGTGGTCCGTGGCCTTGGGGCGCAGACTACCGGCGTCCGTAGCCACAAGCTTGTTGCGCACAATACGCATGCCCACGACTTTGCCCTCTTCATCCCCGAAGAGTTCCGTGGGGGAGACCAGGAAGCGCAAGGTGAGGCTTTTCTCCTTGCCCGTGGGCTGATTGCCTGCGTAGCTTTGGATGATCTCCACCTTGCGGTTGGTAGCCCGATCCGAGCCTTCGGCCAGGGATTTCTTGCTCAGATCGTCCAACTCCACCTCTTCGGGCAGGACAAAGACATCGCAGCCCTGCATTTCACCCAACTCTTTGACCTCCGGCGTGGTGAAGGCGGCCTGGGCCGGTCCCCGCCGCCCCATCAAAAAGACCTCTTTGATATTGCTGGTGCTGAGGGCCTCCAGGGCATAGTCGGCGATGTCGGTCTGCATCAGCTCGTCCCGGGTGCGGCAGAGGATGCGGGCCACATCCACGGCCACGTTGCCCACGCCGATGATGGTGGCCCGTTCCTGGGTCAGGTCAAATTCATAGTCCCGATAATCGGGGTGGCCGTTGTACCAGGCCACAAACTCTGTGGCCGGATAGCTGCCGGCCAGATCCTCGCCGGGGATCTCCATGCGCCGGTCGGTCTGGGCCCCCGTGGTGTACATGATGGCGTGATAGTACGTGCGCAACTCTTCCACGGTGACGTCCGTGCCCAACTCCACATAGCCAAAGAAGCGGAAGTTGTCGTTCTGGGCCACCCGATCAAAGAGCTTGGTGACGGATTTGATCTTCTGATGGTCTGGGGCCACGCCGTTGCGCACCAGGCCATAGGGGGTGGGCAGACGGTCAAAGAGATCGACTTTGACCACAACGTCTGTCTGTTTGAGTAGATGGTCGGTGGCATAAAAGCCGGACGGCCCCGCGCCCACAATGGCGACGCGCAGGGGATTTTCGGTGGTTCCGAGAACACTCATTTGATCCAAATCTCCTTATTCTGCCAAAATATGGGTTTGCAGCGTATCGATTTCGCCCCGATACGCGTCTCGCTGGGCTTTCATAATATCGCCGATGGAAATCATGCCGATCAGCTCGTCGCCTTCCAAAATGGGCAGATGACGGAAGCGGCGCTCGGTCATGGTGTGGGCCACGGAGAGGACATCGTCCTGGGGCGTGCCGATGACCACATCCTTGGTCATCACGTCGCCGATCACCAGATCAAAGGCCCCTGCGCCGTGGGCTGCGGCCAGCCGCACCACATCCCGCTCGGAGATGATGCCGGTAAGTTTACCCTGGGCATCCACCACCACCAGGGCACCGATGCGTCGTTTGGCCAAAATATCGATCAGATCCTTCACGGTCTGATCCCGATGGACGGTGAGCACTTTGCCGCTTTTAGAGGCCAATAGATTGCGAACTTTCATGGGTTTCCTCTCCTTTTTGACCCGCAACGGGTCGATTGACGGGGATTCTCACAGGACCGCTTCACTACAAAGATAATAGCCCCTGTCGGCCCGGATGACAAGCTGGACAGAGGGTAAGGCGAACATGATAACCATCACCCTGGCGTCACCAAACCAGCCCGGACCAGGAGTTCGATCACGTCTGCGGTCGGGTTCGTCCCTTGTGCCTGGCCCAAAACCGCCCCATCCTGTCCCACCAACAGAACACCGGGGGCGCTGCCCAGGTTGGCAAAGCCGGTAAATTTGGTCACAGAGCCATCCCAGTCGGGCAAGATCAGGATATAATCCGCCGGATCGTAGCCCGCGGACATCTGCGTGGCCCCGTCTCGATAGCCCTTGTCCATGGCCGCCTGGGCCACGCCCCGGAACAGCCGGGGCACCCCGCTCAGGTCCGGCACGCTGCCGATCAGGATTTGGGTGGCGGCGGGCAACTTTTGGCGCACGGCCAGGTTGATGGCCGTCGCCGTCTCCGCGGCATGTTGATCGTGGAAGAGCAGCAGAGTGGGGGCGGGCAGATGGCGCAGATCCAATTTGCGCTTTGACCCGGCGGCGGTGAAAACGGTGGCCGGCATCATCTTTTGGGATAAGGGCATGGGCTGTGTCCTATCGGCTGTGGCTGAGGTCGTTGGGGTCATTCAGATCAGAAGGTTCGTCCCGACCCGACGGGGGGAGGGGAGAGGGGGGCAGATCCGTCCGCCCAAATGGGCTGGGCTGGGTTGAGTGGGTGGGGCGACTCCCCGACCGGGCTGGGCCGACCAAGGCGTTGTAGCTACGACAGGCGGTGATCAGGTTCTCGGCGGAAAAGTGGCCCCGTGTCCAGAAAGTCATGCGGGGCTCGCCGCCAAAAAGCTGCTTCACGATCTGATCTGTGGACACCTTCTCGGCGTCCAGATCCGCCACCCGTGCGCAGAGATCGGTCAGGTAGAGCAGCTTGCCCTGGAGATCCGTCATGGGATCTTTGCGCACATGGCCGCTACCGGGGAAAAGACGCTGGGGCCGCAACGCGATCAGCGTGCGCAGGCTGCCGATGGTGGCAAACATATCAAATTCCGGTGACCAGGCCCGATCCTGGCCGCCGATAAAGGCATCACCGCTGAAGAGCCAATGCTGATCCGGCTCGTAGAGGCTGACATGATCCAGGCTGTGGCCAGGGGTTTCCACCAGGCGCAAGGTGTAGTTGGGGGTATGGATCAGGTTTTCATCCGTGGGACGAGCGCTGTAAAAGGGTTGGGGCAACCCCCAAATGGCCCGGCGATAGAGTTGCATCTGCAAACGGGCCGGGTCTTCGATCAGAGGCAGGGTGCGCCAATTGGCATAGACCCGCAGATCGGGGAAGGCCATGCGCAAGGCCGCCAGCCCGCCGATGTGATCCTCGTGGCCGTGGGTGATCATCACCTGATCCACCCGGCTGCGCCCCAAGAGCCGCACCAATTCCAGGGCCGTGCAGGCCGGTCCGCTGTCGATCAACAACCCATCCACCAAATAGGCCGCGGTCCAATACACAGGCCGCCCCAGCAGACTGCGGGCCATGCGTATGGCGGTGATTGGGCCGTGTTGGTCGAGTTGGAGCATAGTGGTTGCTTTGTTGATTGGTTGATTGGTTGATTGGCCGGGCGATTGGCGGCAGTTCACCCCTTCACCCGTTCACCCGTTCACCCGTTCACCCGTTCACCCCTTCACCCGCTCCGGCAACAATGCGGTCAATCACCTCCTGGGGGATCTTGGCCATGCGGCCGGCCAGATCTACGCAGATGTGATCGCTGCGGCCCGTGGCCAGGAGTTGGTCCGTGGCGGCGTTGAAGAGTTCGTAGTCGAAGGAGACTTGGCGGCTGCGCAGATGGGCCAGGCGGGTGACGACGCGCACGGTGTCCCCAAAGGTGGTGGAGGCCCGATATTGCACGGTGATCCCCGTGACCGAGAAGTGGTGGCCCCCAGCGGCGATCTCTGTGTAGGGCATGCCGATCCGGGTCAGCCACTCGATACGCCCCACCTCCAGCCACGGAATATAGGCCCCATGATGGACCACGCCCATCAGGTCTGTCTCGGCAAAGCGCACGGGCACATCCACGGCAATGGCGGCGGACACGAGAGGATCTGATTGTTTCATAGCTATCTCCAGAGGGGATGAGTGATGAGTAATGAGTGATGAGTGATGAGTTGCGAGCGACTCATTACTCATCACTCATTACTCTTTACAGTCCCTACGGCATTCGATTGGCCCGCAAGCCCCACAGCGAGACCCGTTCCGGGCTTTCCGTGCGCCGGGCTTCGTCCGTGCGCCGGTTGAACCAATCCCGGTTGAAACTGGCCTGCTTCCAGGCGCTTTGCATGTTGGCCAGGGGAACGGTGGCGGCATAGCGGGCCGCCTCCACGGTGGTGAAGGCCAGATCGCCCCAGCCCACCCAGTCGGCGGTGGCGTCGCCGGCGGGGCCGCTGTCCGTACCCAGGTGCAGGGTGACTTCCTGCCCGGCCCAAGGGGAGAGGTCCGCCCAGCCGCCCAGCCAGCCCTGGCGGGCCATGCGGGCATCCAAGGTGTCTTCGTAGATCAGTTGAATTGACCCGCCGCTGGGTGTAACCCAAATTCGAAAGGTGGCCCCATCACTGCCCGCGGTGCGGACGCCAGGGTCCATCCCCAGGACAAAGCGCAGGGCGGGCTGATCCCCTGGGACCACAAAGCGCTGCTCCACCTGGGCGGGGGGATGCTGAAAAAGTACGGGCAGACGAAAGGCCCAGGTGCCGGGCAGTCCGGCGTAGGGCTGTTCAAATTCCGTGGCCGCCACATAGCAGCTTGCCCGTCCGCTGTCGTTGCAGAAAGGGGTGTTGACATCATAGTCGGGCACGGTGATCTGTCCGGCCAGGAGTTGATCCCGGATGGGGGTGTTGGGGACACCGTCCACCACAGAGAGCATCTGCTCGTAGGCTAGGCCGGCTTCCCAGCCCAGCAGGGGCTGGTTGGGGTCCAAGGCCTGGGCGATGCGATAGCTCTCCGCCGCCCGCAGCCAATCGCCCTTGGCCAAATAGATCTGCCCCACCAATCGATAGGCATGATAGTGGGTAGGCCGCCACCCCTTGGCCGCGGCCAGATGGCCCAAGGCGGCGTCCAGGGCCGCGTCATCCGTGACCGTGGGGAGGCTGTCGCTCAGGCGGGGATCCGGCCAGGCCAGGCCCGTATCCATGAGCGCGCCGGCCTTTTCCACGTTATATGCCCACCAGATCGTGGGGGCGAGGCGGGTACCGGTCACGGCACCGAGCAGAATCAGCAGGGCGAATGTCCACAGGATCGGGTTACGGAATAGGGGTGGTACTCGGTTCATAGGGTTTCGTCTTCGTTCCAATCAAGAGGCAGGTCCATCTGATCTGCGTGGAGGCGCACCCACGTGCGTAATTCATCCATCACCTGTTCCACGTCCACGAAGTTGGTGATGCAGATCTCGTACAACTCGTCCTTGGACATCTCGTGATAGAAATGCATCATGCGGTTGCGGTATCCGGCCATCTTTCCGAATAGGTTGGCCGTTGATTTCGAGAGAACATGGGCGGTGAGCAGCTTTGTTGGCACATCCCGATAGGTTTCGGCCACGGTGCCAAACCCCTTGGCCAAGATATGACGACCGACATCCAAGAGGGCTTCAAGCAAACGGCGCAGATAGGACTCTGCCGCCCAGATATTGCGTTCGTCGCCAAAGAACGCCTCTCGATCTTCCAAGGGCAGCCGCCGAAGCGCGCCCAGCAATTCCTCGGCCAACTGCATACGGTCAGCCACTACCCGGCTCGAAATCTGAGTTGGACTCATGATGCTATCCTCAACACATGGCGCAGCCGTTCTTTTTCTAAAAATTCGTGATCGGCTACCCTCCGCCAAATATAGAGATCGTACTCGTCGGCCAGATAACTATCATCGGCGAAGAGCCGTTCACCCGCGATGATCTCGGCGGCCAAATAGGGGCCAGCGTCGGCCAAAGAGACCAGATCAACCCGGTGGATGTGGAAGAGATCCTCCAGATCTTGAGCCAGCCCCACCTTGTCCCACACCCCCCAGGATGCGGCCCGATTGGGCTTGGCCCCAATATCCAGATCCGATGGGCGGTCGCTCAACGTGTCGATTTCGCCGCGCAGCATGGCCAAGGCTTCCTTGGCTCGGCTACCGAACGCGTAAAGGATGTCCACCTGATATTGACGGCAGATTTCCTGGAGTTCGCGCTCGATTGGTGTGGTTTTTGCAGTGCGTGGCATGGCTGAATTAGCTTGACTCGATGGGATGTGGCTGGCTGGCCGATTCATGGGTTTTCATCCAGCTTGATCGTCATGGGCAGTGCTTGTACAATACAAGCAGGAATGCTCAATTGTAGGCACGGCTTGTACAAATGTTCAGCGTCAAAGGGGGTTTTTCATGACAATTTCACTCGACCGAATGGCCTTTGCTCTGGCAGTCGATCCTCAGGAATTACAGCGGCGCAGTTTGTTGGCCTTTATCGACAAGGAGCGGCGGTTGGCCTATCTGGATATTGCCGATCTGCAAGACCGTTATGCCGTGATGACATTTCAGGATCTTTCATCCAGGATTGAGCAGCGCCGCATTCACGCCCATCCAGGATGGGAAGATATGATCGAGTGGGAACAGTTGGATGCGTATTTAAGCCGGTTGGCTGCCTGGCAGACCGAACTGGAACAGGCCCATGTATGAAAAGTTGGCGCAGATAGCGGCCACTGAATTTCCTGACATCGTGGCCGGTCAGATCATTCTGGGGCGAAGAGCCGCGGCCCCGCTAAAGCTACGCCTTCAGATCCGAGACGACACTTTTGTGGATGTCTGGCTCAGTCCAGACCAACGACGCTACGCTTTTCATTGGGAGCAACGGGCCGTGCGCGGTCTTATCCATCGCCACGACAACGCTCCAGATCACCCTCACATCTCAACCTTTCCCAAGCATTTCCACAACGGCAGCGAAGATCAGATCGAACCAAGCAGCATTTCCTCGAATCCCCAAACCGCTGTGCGTGAATTCCTCACCTTTGTGCGCCAACGGCTTAATCGGCCCGATGCACCCTAATTTCCACCTAATGCAAACAGTCATTTGGGCGACCCCACGTACCGTGTGGGACCGCCCAAATCAACCAATCAACATTACATATGAATCGGATGCCCCTCAACCGCGTGGGCGGCCTCGGCCAGCACCTCGCTGAGGGTGGGGTGGGCGTGGACCGTGCGGGCGATCTCGGCGGGGGTGATCTCCATGAAGCGGGCCAGGCTCAACTCCGGCAGCATTTCGGTGACGTCCGGGCCGACCAGGTGGGCGCCCAGGATTTCGCCATATTTGGCGTCGGCGATGATCTTGATAAAGCCGATCTTTTCGTCGATGGCCTGGGCCTTGCCGTTGGGCATGAAGGGGAACTTGCCCACCTTGATCTCGTACCCCGCCTCTTTGGCCTGGGTCTCGGTGTAGCCCAAACTGGCCACCTGGGGATGGCAGTAAGTGCAGCGGGGCATGAAGATGTACTTGTCCGCCGGGATGGGCAGGGTCTCGGCCCCGGCGATGGTCTCGGCGGCGACGACGCCCTGGGCGCTGGCCACGTGGGCCAGGGCCAGCTTGCCCGTGCAGTCGCCGATGGCGAAGATGTTGGGCACGTTGGTGCGCATGTGATCGTCGATCTGGATGAAGCCGGGCTTGCTGGTCTCGATGCCCAACGTGTCCAGGCCGATGCCGGCCGTGTTGGGGGCGATGCCGATGGACATCAAAACTTTGTCCGCGGTCAAGGTGGTGAGGCTATCGTCCTTCAGATTCTTGACCGTCACCGTCACCCCGTCCACACCCACGTCCACCTTTTCCGTGCGATGGCTGGTGAGGAGATTGACCCCGCTCTTTTTGAAGGCCTTGGCCACTTCGGCGGCGACTTCGCTGTCTTCCAGAGGCAAAACCTGGTCCAACATCTCGATCACCGTGACGTCCGCGCCGTAGGCATTCCACACAAAGCTGAACTCCATGCCGATGGCCCCGGCCCCGATCACGATCATCTTTTCGGGTATGGTGTCCATGACGATGGCGTCTCGATATTGGATCACCCGCTCGCCGTCGATCTTGGTGCCGGGCAGGCTGCGGGCGGATGCGCCCACAGCGATGATGAAGTTGGCCGCGGTGACCGTGCGGGCCGAGGCGTCCGCGGACTCCGGTCCAAAGGGAGTGACCTGGAGGGTATGGGCATCCGTGAAGCCCCCCTGCCCGTTGATCACGTCAATTTTGTTCTTTTTCATCAAAAAGCCGACGCCCTTGGTCTGGCGGCCCACAATGCCCCGGCTGCGTTTGACCGCCACGCCAAAGTCCACGGTGAGGTTGTCAAAGGTGAAGCCAAACTCTTTGGCCGAATGCAGGGTTTCCAAGACTTCGGCGTTGTGGATCAGCGCCTTGGTGGGGATACAGCCCCAGTTCAGGCAGACCCCGCCCAAGGTTTCCCGCTCCACAATGGCGGTTTTCAGGCCAAGCTGGGCCGCTCGGATGGCCGCCACATAGCCGCCCGGCCCACTGCCCAGGACGACGACATCGTATTCGTAGTTGCTCATAATTTCTCCTCAGTGAATGTTCGTTTGTAGGGTTTTTGTCGAGTGTCGTGTATCGAGTATTTTTCGTGGCTCTTGTACCCAGCAGGTTCAGTCAGCGATGATCGCCACCTACCCTACACGATATTCGATACACGATACTCGATTTTCATTTCTTCCAATTCTCTAACAGATCCTTCACCTTTGCCAAAAACGCGTCGGCCCCGGCTCCGTCCAGGATGCGGTGATCGAAGCTGAGGCTGAGGTAGCACATGGGGCGGATGACGATGGCGTCGTCCGCGCTGGGCAGGAGGGGGTCCGAGCCGCTGATCACAACGGGCCGCTTGACGATGGCCCCGATGCCCAAAATGGCGCACTGGGGCTGGTTGATGATGGGGGTGCCGATCAGGCTGCCGCTGACCCCGTGGTTGGTGAGGGTGAAGGTGCCGCCCTGGGTTTCGTCCGGGGTGAGGCGGCCCGATCTGGCCCGCTCGGCCAAGTCCGCCACGGTGCGGGCCAGCCCCATGAGGTTTTTCTCGTCCGCATCCCGGATCACGGGGACGATCAGCCCCCGCTCGCCCTTGGATTCGGTGGAGACGGCCATGCCCACGTTCACCCGGCGGCTGAGGATCACCCCGTCCTCGCTGAAGCGGCTGTTGGCTTCGGGCACGGCTTTGAGCGCCTCGGCCACGGCAGCCACAAAATAGGGGGTGAAGGTGAGGCTCAGCCCCTTCTCGGCAAAGGCGGCTTTCTGCGCCGCCCGGTGCCGCACCACCCGGCTCATGTCCACCTCAAAGATGGTGGTGACGTGGGGACTGGTGCGCACGCTCTGCACCATGTGGGCGGCAATGGCTCGGCGCATGGCGGAGAGAGGCTGCAAGATTTCGTCCGCGGTGGGGGCAGCGGGGCGTGGGAGCAGGGGAGCAGAGGGGGGCGCGACCGGTTCTGTTATACCCATTTCCACAAAGGCCAGAATGTCCTTTTTCGTCACCCGGCCGCCCATGCCCGTGCCGGGGACTTGGTCCACATCCACATCATGCTCCGCGGCGATGCGGGCGACAACCGGGCTGACAAAAGCCCGTCCGCTGGGCTTGGCAGCGGGCACCGCGCTGGAAGACGCAAAAACTGAAGGCCCCAACGCCGCCTCCCCCGCTCCCCGACTCCCCGACTCCCCAACTTCATCCCCCGGCTGACCGATATAAGCCAGGATCGTTCCCGCGTCCACGGTTTTGCCCGCGGGCACGAGGATGCGCAAGATCACCCCGCTGGCCGGCGAGGGGATCTCCGAGTCGATCTTGTCCGTGCTGACTTCCAGCAGGGTCTCCATCTTCTCGATGCGCTCCCCCTCGGCCTTCAGCCAGCGAGAAACCGTACCGTCAACAACCGTTTCCCCAAAACGGGGCATGATGACTTGGGTGGGCATGGTGTGGACCTCCGTGCTTCATAGAAACGGTATCGAGTATCGTGTGTCGAGTATTTTGTGGGTCAAATCCCGATCATGGTTGAGTAAACCTACCGGGTACACATCCCACAAAAAATACTCGATACACGACACTCGATACTTTTCATTCCAACGTAATCCGCTCGACCAACACCGGCTCGTCCATGTCGCCGGTCATGTGGGCGTAGAGGCGACCGGGGACGTCGCTGAATCCGGCCACGCTGCCGTCCGGGGTGAGGGCGACGATGTTCATGTATTGTTCTTCCCGCTTGCCCAGGGCCCGCAGATCTTGCAGGGTTTCCAGGCCGGCTTCCCGCAGACTCATGCCCATTTTCATGTAGAGAACCAGGCTGCGGGCGGTGCTGACCCGGATGGCCAGTTCGCCCATGCCCGTGCAGGCGGCCGCGCCGTAGCGGTTGTCGCAATAGTTGCCCGCGCCGATCAGAGGACTGTCCCCCACCCGGCCCGGATATTTCCAGCCCAGGCCGCTGGTGCTGACCGCGGAGGCCAGATCCCCGTGCCTGTCCCGGGCCAAAAAGTTGACCGTGCCCGTGGTCAGCTTGCTTTTGTCGATCTGCTCGGTCAAGTTCATGGGCCGGGTGAGCTGACCGGTCATGTAGCGCAGACGGTCGATGCTGCCCCGCAGATCTGCCTCGTTCAGATCAAGGCCGGCCTCGGCAAAACGGGCCTGCCAGCGGGCGTGGGTCTCCGGGGTCAGTTGATCTTCCGGCGCATGGCCCATCTCCGCGGCGAAGCGGGCAGCACCCTCCCCGACCAGCAGCACATGGGGCAGTTCCGTCATCACCTGGCGGGCCAGGGTGATGGCCTTGCCATATCCCCGCAGGGCCGCCACGGCCCCAGCCCGCAGGGTGCGCCCGTCCATGATGCTGGCGTCCAACTCCACCTGGCCCAGCACGTTGGGCGTGCCCCCACGACCCACCGTGCGGTCGTTGATGTCGTCTTCCACATAGCGGCAGGCGGCTTCCACCGCATCCAAAGCCGTGCCGCCGTTGCGCAGGATCTGCATGGCCACCATTGCGCCGTGGCGGCCGTTTTCACTCATGACGATGACTGGGGTGTTGGGTGCGGACATGGTTGATTGCTTTCTCGAAGGGTTAGGTGGTCTGTGGGTGTGGATAGCCACGGGCCTAAGTATAACAGTCCGGTTGTCTCTCTATCAAGTAGGTGGCAGGATGGGAAAGTACACGACTTTTTTACCTCCTCTAAATACGCTCTAAATAACTTTGCTCTATCATGGGGAGGAGAGTTTGTTCAACCAATCGTTTCGCTATAGGAGAGTCGGCCATGATCAATCAACTGCAATCTTTCGCCCCCATCCAGGCCCCGGCGAGTTTCCCCAGCTTTCCGGCGGCCAGCATAACCTCTTTGGAAAGCTTGATGGGCCGATTTGACCCCATCAGCCTGAAGGAGATGGACGGCGTGGCCCTGCTGGACCGCACGGACACCAAGTATGTGCTGCAAACCGGCCAACTGCAACAGGCCCTGGCCCAGCTCACCGACCGCTATCGGGTGTTGACCATCAAAGGCAACCGGCTCAACCATTACCAGACCGTCTACTTCGACACGCCGGATTTCGACCTGTACACCCGGCACCATGATGGGTTTCCCAGCCGCTACAAGGTGCGGGCCCGGGAATATGTGGACTCCCACTTGGCTTTCTTGGAGGTGAAGTTCAAAAACAACAAGAACCGCACCATCAAAAGCCGCATGCAGACCCCGGACGTGGTGACGGCCTTTGACCGAGGCACGGCCAACTTTGTCCACGACCACTATCCCAACGACCCGACGGTGCTGGAGCCCAAGCTGTGGAACCAGTTTATCCGCATCACCCTGGTCAGCAAGAGCAGCGTGGAGCGGCTGACCCTGGACGTCAACCTGGAATTTCAACGGGATCGGGCACGGGTGGGGCTGCCCGGCATCGCCATCGCCGAGGTCAAGCAGGATGGCTTCAACATGCAGTCAGACTTCATCCGCCAGATGCGGGGGATGGGCGTGCGGCCCTCTGGCTTTAGCAAATATTGCATGGGCGTCGCCAGCCTCTACGACGAAGTCAAGAAGAATAATTTCAAGCCCCGGATGCTTCAGGTGGGCAAGCTGATGAATGGAGAGATGATGTGATGAGCGATTTTTTGAATTTTGTGCTTAATTTCGGGTTCAACTTTGCGGTGGCCTTTGTCATCGTCAGGTTTATCTACTACCCGCTGAAACATAACAAGAACTATGTCTTCACCTTCTTGGCCTTTAACACGGTGATCTACTTTGTACTCAGCCTGCTCACCAGCGTGGATCTGAGCATCGGCGTGGGCTTTGGCCTCTTCGCCATCTTCTCGGTCTTGCGCTATCGCACGGACCCCATGCCCACCCGAGAGATGACCTATCTCTTCGTGATCATCGCCCTGCCGGTGATGAACTCGGTGTTGCTGAATGGGCAGGGCTACATGGAACTGGTCACCGCCAACGCCCTGGTCGTGGCCGTGCTCTTCATGCTGGAGCGAGGCTGGGGCTTTCACTACGACACGTCCAAGCGCATTACCTACGAGCGCATCGACCTGATTCGGCCCGAGAACCGGGATCTGCTGTTGGCCGATCTGCAACAGCGCACCGGCCTGACCATCATCCGGGCCGAAGTGGGGCGCATCAACTTCCTGCGGGACACGGCGGAGTTGAAGATCTATTACATCGAACCCAACGGCTTCAGCGACGAGTTTGAGGCGTATGAGGAAGCGTTGATGGCCGAGGAATAAACAGTAGGGGCACGGGTTGGGATGGCGCAAGGGGTAGGATTGAAAAACCACTGCCATCGCCATCCCAACCCGTGCCCGGCTCACCCAACCCTTCACATTTCCTGCGCCCCTTGACGCAGACCCGTTCGCACCAGGGGGTGCGAACTCCGCTAATTTGAACTTTACACACAGATCAATCGACCCAATACGGAGAAATACCATGAAACGAAAACTAATCACAACCATCCTTTTGTTGCTCCTCGCCGCCTTCCTGGTGGTTTCCTGCAACAGCCAGGATGACCAAACAGACAGCCCCACGGTAGCCCCAACCGCACTCAGCGCGGCCGTTGAGTCCACCTCCGCGGGCCAGACAACGACCGTGGCCGCGGAGCCATCGGCCCCGGCAGCGGAGACGGCGGACACCGACGAAGTCGCCCGGCCAGAAGGCTGGGCCGAGGCCACCCACGACAACTCCGCAGACCCGGACTACGCCACGGTCTTCCCGGACGATGAGGTCAACCGGCTGGACATCACCATCTCCGCGGAGGATTGGGCGGCTATGATGGCCGACATGGCCACAATCTACGGCGCGCAGGGTAGTTCAACGGCGGTGGGTCAGGGCGGTCGGGGCGGCGGTGCTCGTCCGGCAGGTGCTCTTCCGGCGGCAGGTGGTCAACCCGGGGGGCTAGCGCCAGCGGGTGACCCGCCAGCCGGTGCAGCGCCAGCAGATGCAGCACCAGCAGGTGCAGCGCCAGCAGGTGCAGCGCCAGCGGGTGGCGGCCAGATAGGTCGTGCCGGCGGCGTTGGCGGCGCTGGGTTGGAGACGGATACGGAGAACCCGATCTGGGTGGCGTCAACCGTGGAATTCGAGGGGGATGTGTGGACCAGTGTGGGCATTCGCTTTAAGGGCAATTCCAGCCTGCGCTCTTCCTGGACCAGCGGCAGCTTGAAGATGCCCCTGAAGCTGGACTTTGACGAATTCGAGGACGAATACCCCGAAATCGACGACCAGCGCTTCTACGGCTTCAAGCAGTTGTCCCTCTCCAGCAACTATCAGGACAATTCCCTGATGCGGGAGACCGTAGCCTACGACGTCTTTGAGGAGATGGGCGTGGTCGTACCCCAAACCGCTTTTTACGAAGTCTATGTGGATTACGGCGAAGGGCCGACCTACTTTGGCCTGTACACCATGGTCGAAGTGGTGGATGATACGGTGATCGAGACCAACTTTGACGACGACAGCGGCAATGTTTACAAACCGGAGGGCGTCGGCTCCTCCTTCGCCGCTGGCAGCTTCAACGAGACCGACTTCGACAAGGAGACCAATGGCGACGAGGCCGACTACAGCGACATCCTGGCCCTGTACGACGTGCTGCACAGCGACCAACGGCTGAGCGACCCGGCCGCCTGGCGCACGAATCTGGAAGCGGTCTTTGATGTGGACACCTTCCTGCGCTGGCTGGCGACCAACACGGTGATCCAGAACTGGGACACCTATGGGGTGGCCTATCACAACTACTATCTCTACACCAACCCCACCACGGGCCAGATTACCTGGATTCCCTGGGACAACAACGAGTCTCTGAAATCTGCCGGCGGCAGGGGGGCGATTTTGTCCCTCGGTTTGGAGGAAGTGGGGGCGAACTGGCCCCTGATCAGCTATCTGGTGGCGGATGAGGTGTACCACGCCCAGTATGTGGACTATGTGGCGCAGGTGGCGGAGAGCGCCTTCAACCCCGACAGCATGGAAGCCACCTATCAGGCCCTGTTCGACCTGATCCGGCCCTACGCCGTCAAAGAGGTGAATGCCACCGCCTTCGATACTGCGGTCTCCGACCTGATCGCCCACGCCGATAGCCGCTATGCCGCGGTGCAGTCCTTCTTGGCCAGCCAGAGGTAGAAAAACCAGGTCGTCAAGCCCCCAGGTACCCTACCCATAAAGAAACGCCCGCTTTTTTCAAAAAAAGAAGCGGGCGTTTTTGTTAACCCCACCCTAGCCCTCCCCAGGTTTCGATACGGCTATTCAGCCTACTCAACCCAAGGATTGGGGAGGGATAGGGTGGGGTAATGAGCATGAGTTTTACCATAAATCTGCTCCTCCCCCAATCTGGGGGAGGTTGGGAGGGGGTTCTTTTTTAACCAAAGTAGGCCAAGATCACCGCCTCGGCCTGACCCCGCAAGGGTTCCCAGGGCACGTCGGGCCGTTTGTTGACCGTGACGAAGTCCTGGACCATGAAGACGTTGTAGACCCCGTCCAGGGCCATGAGTTGGGCGGCCAGGGGATGGTCCGCGGCGGCTTCCGGGCTAGAGATGTTCACCGGCTTGGGAAAATACTTCTCCGGCAGGATGAATTTGAGGGCATTGGGGTTGGGTGTGGCCTGAATTTTGATGTTCATGGGTGCAGTATATCAGTCCAGGTGGAGCTATTCAAGTCACCCCCTGTGTGGTAAGATAACGGGCCAAAAAGAAGCGGTTGTCTGGTCAAGAGTTGGAGGAAATCTATGCAAGACTATATTGTTCGAGCCATTGCCAACGAGGCGGGCCTGCGCGCCCTGGCCTGCGTCACCACCCAAGTGACCCTGATCCTGGCCGGGCGGCATAAGGCCTCCCCGGTGGCAACCGCGGCTTTGGGCTATGGGCTGACCGGCGCGGCGCTTTTGGGCGGACAGATCAAGGCGGGCCACCGCATGAGCATCAAGGTGAAGGGGGATGGTCCCCTGCTGCAAATGGTCACCGAGACCGACGCCAGCGGCCATTTGTGCGGCTATGTGGGGGAGTCGGGCGTGCCTTGGCCCCTGCCCATCGGCCCGGAGGATGTGGCCGAAGCCTTGGGGCGCAACGGTCTGCTCACCGTGGTCAAAGATGTGGGGCTGAAGGATCCGGTGCAAGGGGTGGTGGCCCTGGAAAGCGGCGAACTGGACCAGGAACTGGTGTCCTATCTGGACAAGTCCGAGCAGATCCCCTCCATGGTGGAGGTGGGCGCGCCCGTGGATGACCAGGGACGGCTGATGGTGGCCGGCGGCCTCCTGATCCAAGTCATGCCCGGCTATGACCAAGCCGCCCTGCGCCAGATGATCGTCCAGATCGAAGACATGCCCCCGGTCGGCACCCTCCTGGCCGACGGCGAAACGCCGGAGCAGATCCTGGCCCGGGTCTTCGGCCCCATCGCCTACGATTTGCTGGAGCGCCAGCCCCTCACCTTCCGCTGCGGGTGCAGCCGAGAGCGATCCTTGCAGGCCATCAGCATCCTGCCCAAGGAAGATCTGGACATCCTGATCGCCGAAGGCGAGGCCGTGGTGGATTGTCACTTCTGCAAAGAGCGGTATGTGTTTGATGTGGCGGAGTTGGCAGGGTTGCGAGTAGAGGGGTGAGGTGCGGGAGCGGTTAGCCTTGGGTTTTCAGTTCGGCAAGCAATGTCTGATGAGAAATGGTCGGTTCGTCTCGGCGCTCGGTGATGGCGGCCAGATCCGAGAGGTCTTCCAATAGTCCTTGAAATTCCTCGATGGGGACGATCACGGCAGTGGGTTTGCCGGTGATGTCGGTCACGTACTGTAAATTCATCGTCATTGTATCGATCATGAATGTTAACCTCAAGACACCGAGTTTCTTTGAGAAACTCGGTGTCTGCGCGTTTATTTTGCCTTGGGCGGAGCCAACAGCCCGTTGAGGATGGCCTGGCGGTCACTGACGTAGGCCAGGTCCAGGCACTTGACCAGGAGTTCGTTGGCAGTGAAGTAGGCGTTGAGTTTGTCGATCTGTTGGTGGGAAAGATGCCACTCTTGGCCCAGATCCCGTTCTTCCTGCATGATGGCGAATAGTTGGTCAGCAAAGGCTTGCCACGTGGGCCTATCCCCACCTGTCCCCGGCACGGTCAACCGGCCAAGACGATCCACAACAGTGGACAGCCCAGCTTGTGCCCCCATGTTGATCAATGTACCGAAATTACCGCCATATTCCTGCCGCTGCTTCCGAAAATCTTTCTGTGCCGTGATACGAGCCAGTATATCTGCAATAGCCCAACTATAGTAGAGACTATAATCGAACTCGATTATGGAATCGAGATCTCGATCGCGGGCGAGATCTCGATCGAGATCAAGATCGTGACTGCGATCACAATCAATAGAGCGAGCGCGAGCGAGATCTCGCTCCCGCTCTCGATCGAGAGCGAGATCAAGAGCAAGATCGAGAGCAAGATCGAGGGCGCTAGCGAGATCTCGAGCGCGAGCGCGAGCGAGATCGAGATCGAGAGCACGGGCGAGATCGAGAGCGCGAGCGAGATAATAATACGCTAAACGAACGGCAGAACGCCGTTCGTTTAACGTATTGTTTGCAACGACACGGTCTTCAATCCACGCAAAAAGGGCCACAATCTCGATCTCACCCCCAATCAGATCATCCACAGTATCCCGCACAGCCGCCATAAAGTCATCTGCGTCCACGAGTAAACTGGAAACCAGCAGAAAGACCTCTCGCCAGCGCCGGTCGGTTAGGTGGGTTCGGGTCATACCGGTTGCGGCCCCCTTCGCCTCATTTTCTTTGACATAAAGAGCGGTCAGATACTCTTGGAATGTGAGATGGGAGAAGGCATAAATATCCTTGGCCCGTTCTACTAGGATACCGTGCTGGGCGGAAATAGCCCGAAGCACCGCGTCACCATCGATATCGGCCCGGTCTGGTGCGCCGGGCAGGTTAGCTAGATAGGCGGTAATCTGGTCGGCTAAATGGTGGCGCTCTATGAAGTAGTCACCTTTCTCAAAGTTAAGGGCACTTACATAAGCTAACAATTGAAGACGACGCTGGGGTGAGAGCCCGCGATACATCTCGTCCCGACGGATGTTTCGGCTAGCGTCCCACTTACGTAGCAGGGCCTCCAGCGCGTCCCCGTACAGGTCTGAGCGCCGTTCGGCGAAGTAGCCTGTCTCGTCAAAGGCTAAACAGAGCATGGCCAGAAGCAGGGGTGTGGCGCAAAGGTCCCGAATGCCCACATTTTGTTCTTTGTAAAGATCGGTGATGAAAGTCTCCTGCTTGGCCACATCTTTCCCAAACCAACTGTGGACATAAGCGTGGATTTGATCTCGAGTAAAGTCGGCCACTTCTACCTCAAAGAAACCCTCAAAGGCATATTCACTAGCCGCCACCCGGCAGGTGATCAACACCTGACTCTTGCGGTGTTGCTTGGCAAAGTCCTGCAACGAACGCACGGCTTCACCCCGCTGGTGCCCTTCCTTCACCACTTCGTCTAGTCCATCGAAAAGCACAAGGGCTTTCTCGTTTTCCAGCAGTTGTTCCACAAAGGGCTGGGCATCGGGGAAGTTGCAAACGGAGAACTGCTCCACGATGAAGGCGAGTAGATCTTCATATTTCGAGTCAGACCACTCCTTTAGCGAGATGAAGATGGGGGTACGATCCAATTTCCCTTCGAGGCATTGTAGGGTCAGATAGCGCAGAAAGGTGGTCTTGCCCGCGCCAGGTTTGCCCAAAATGTAAAGGTTGCGGCCTCGCTTCACCAGGGCCGGGCCGGGTACCCGCTCCTGCTTCCCATCGTCTAAATAGCGGTCGAAACGATCAAAATCCTGGTGTCGTAATTTGCGGATGTCGTAGCGGGCCAAGGCCGCGGGCCGGTCCAAAATCACCACGTCGGTGAAGATTTCGGTCAGGGGCACGGGGTCCGGCTTGCCCAGGATGCGGATGGTGGCGTGCTGCGCGGCCAGGCTTTCTCGGTAGGCCTGCTCCGCCTTCCTCCAGTCGAATTTCTTGAATTGATCCGCAGCCTCCCCGCGCAGTTTTCCGACCAGGGGTTCTGCGACTTTGTCCCAAGTCCATTTTGAGGCTGCGGCGATCAACGCTGCGGAGAAGGGATCAAGGGGCATGGTTAAGGGTCTCCGGTGGTGGGGCGATGTCACCCTTTTGAAATGTCATAAAGATCTTTCCAGTTGTCGTAGACGGCGTCTTGATCGTTCTCCCATACGCGACCCAGCGATGCTTCAGAAATTCCATGCCAATCCTGACGTTCAGTCTTGAAATCGAAGAAATCCGTCAATTGGAAGTATAGATCGAGTGCGCGCTCGATTACCTCATCTTCGCTGGCCAACTGGGCCTGGGCCATGCGCTGAAGATGTCTGCTGCGCTCCGTTGTGAGAGCGACTTCTCGTATCACTTTATGGGGTATTTCATTGACCAGTGAAGTGGGCACGGCGTGGTTCTCCTCTGGTAAAACCGAAACTGGGGTAATTTTATTACACATTTCGACGCGCTACAATGGGCAGGATGGAGGCGCAATTCAGAATCTGATTGACACCCCCTTGTGGCTGTCTACCGTGTGCCAAGTGTGTACCGGGCCTGTACGTGGCGTACAGATGCTGTGGCCGGCGCACAGATGCTGTGACTGGCGTACAGATGCTGTGACCGGGGTACAGACGCCATGCGTCTCGCACAGCAGCCGTACCCGTCGCACAAATGGTGTGGGCGGCGCACGGGGGCTGTACATGGCCCACACCAGCCGTACCCCGCACACCCATCCTGTGCGCCGCGCAGCCTCTCCGAATCAATTCGGCGTCTTCAACGCTTGCTCAAATTTCGCCCACAGCCGATCCCACTCTACGGGTGAAATATCAGCCCCACCCGCTGAATTCGCCTGCCAGATGGCTTCCACTTCTTCGATGGATTGGGTGGGCGACACCACCGCTGCTGGATTGAAAGGTGTCGCCTGGATGCGGGCCACAACTTCCTGCAAAGAAGACAGCCCGTTTCTCCACTGGTCATTTTGCGCCGCGTTAGGGGATACCTTTGCAACCGGCTCGGCCACAAGCCCATCGCTGAAGAGTTTCAGCGCCAAGTCGCCCAGTGAAACATTGAGTTGTATGGCCTGCTGCTCCAGGCGGTCAGCAACAAGTTCGGGCAGTGTCAGTGTGATTTGCATGGTAGGCCCTCCGTTTGGGCAAGAAACGTTGCGGCAAAGCGGTTGGGCTTGGCTTCTGTGTAGTCGAAGCGACTTTCGTTTTGCATGGGCTGACTTCTCCGGGCAGTTGGCCTACTCCAGCCTGGATTCTCGCAAGACGGGCTGGAGTTTTCTGCCCCGCAAGCCATCGACTTGTCGTTGCAGCCATACGTTGATCAATGTCTCTGGGCTAACGCGCCGCTCTTGTGCAATCCCACGCAATGTCTGCATCAGATCAGCCTCAATGGACACATAGCTGTGTCGCGCCGCAGGATCAAAGGTCATTTCAACCTCAACCATTTGATCTTCATAATCTGCCCCGCTATGGGTATCCCAGAAATCTGCGATTTCATCATAGGTGCTGGCCTGAGAGACGGAAGTCACTCTATTTTCTTTTGCCATGTCGCTTGCGCTCCTTTTTGTCCATATCACGTGCGCTCAAAATCAGGGCAACGCTGCCACTCTTGCGAATAAAATAGACAGTCAAATACCGACCGGACATCGTGTGCCCATAGGCAACATAGAGATCCTCACCCGGTTCAACGCCTTTCTCAGCAAACAGAATTCGCGGCTTGCCAAACAGCATGTCCTCGACCTCAACCGGAAGCACATGATACTTGATCCAGATCTTGTCCTCGAACCGAGGTAACCAGAGGATCTCATGAATATTCATGAGATGAGTATACCAGTCCACGGGGTGCGAATCAACCGGCAAAAACGCAAGAAGCCCGGCTTTTCAGAAAAGCCGGGCTTCTGAATTTCAAACTACCCAACCCCTACAACCGCTCGGCGATGATCTCCGCGATGTCCTTGACCACCACGCCCTTGTCCGCGGCCTTGGAGGCGTCGGTCATCATGGTGAGGCAGAAGGGGCAGCCGACGGCGATGGTTTTAGCCCCGGTGGCGGCGGCTTCTTCGTAGCGGGTGACGCTGACGGAGGCGTCACCGTGTTCTTCTTCCTTCCACATCTGCGCGCCGCCGGCGCCGCAGCAGAAGGACTGTTTGCCGCTGCGGGGCATCTCCACCATGTTGACATTGCTCAGGCTGCCCAGCACGTCCCGGGGAGCGTCCACCACGCCGTTGTGACGGCCCAAATAGCAAGGGTCGTGGAAGGTGATGGTGTCGCTTTCCCCGTTGCCTTGGACGCTGATCTTGCGGGCCGCGGTCAGCTCGGAGAGCAGCTGGGTGTGGTGGATCACGTCGTAGTGGCCGCCCAAGGCGCCGTATTCCTTGCCCAGGGTGTGCATGCAGTGGGGGCAGGTGGTGACGATGCGCTTGGGCGAACCGTCGCCGACGAACTCGTTCAGTACCTCGATGTTGCCCGTGGCCATCTCGAAGAAGAGGGCCTCGTTGCCGGAGCGCCGGGCCGAATCCCCGGTGCAGCGTTCCATCTCGCCCAAAATGGCGAAGTTGACCCCAGCCGCGTTCATCACCTTGGCGAAGGCTTTGGCCGTCTCCTGGGCACGGGGGTCATAGGAGGGCGCACAGCCCACCCACCACAGGACGTCGAAGTCCGGGTTGTCGTCCACAGTGGGGATGGGCAGATCCCCGGTCCAGTTCATGCGGTCTCGGGCGCTGATGTTCCACGGGTTGCCGTTGCGCTCCATGCCCCGATAGGCGGTCTTCAGCTCGCTGGGGAAGCTGTTCTCCATCAGCATGAGGTTGCGGCGCATGTACATGATGTCGAACATAGGCTCGTTGCCCACGGGGCAGATGTCCACACAGGCCCCACAGGCCGTACACGCCCACACGGCCGACTCGGTGATGGCAAAGTCCAGCAAGTTGAACTCGGACGTTTCACCCCTGGCCAGGGCCGCGCCGTGCTCGTTGAGATAGTAGCGCTTGTTCACTTCCAAGGCCGCGGGCGAGAGTTCCTTGCCCGTGTTGTAGGCCGGGCAGACATCCTGGCAGCGGTTGCACATGATGCAGGAATAGGCATCGACGATCAGGGTCCAGGGCAGATCCTCGATCTTGGCCACGCCGAACTCTTCGATGGACTCGTCTTCAAAGTCGATCATCGTCAGTTCGCCCAGGCTGGTGCGCTCCGGCTTGGTGCCAAAGTTGAAGGCGGACATGATCAGGTGGAAATGCTTCGTGCGGGGGAAGTAGGGGATAAAGGCCAGGATCAAGCCCAGGGCCAGCCACCAGCTCAGGTGTTGGCCCACGGTCAGGGCACCTTCGCCCAGGCCACCCCAAATGTTGCTGACCAGGTTGGCGAAGGGCTGGGCGGCGTCCCCGTGGCCCAGGTGCAATCGCTCCAAGGCGATGATGAAGGTTTCGCCCAAGAAGCGGAAACCCACATGGGCCAGGATGAAGAGGCCCACGATCAACGAATCCCGGCGCACGGCCCCGGCCTTGACCTTGTCCATCAGCTTGATGTTCTCTCGATAAGTGAGGACCGGACTGTTGAAGACAAAGCGGCGCAGGAGAAAATAGACCATGCCGACCAGCACGGAGATGCTGAAAATGTCGGCCAAGAATCGATAAACCGATCCGATGGCCCCATCACCCATAAACTTTATGGGGAAATAGCCTTGGACTACATCGCCGAAGTTGACCAAAAAGTAGAAGATAAAGCCCCAAGCGACCATGCCGTGAAAGATGCTGGCCACGGTGCGGGTCTTCCAAATGGGCTTCATGATGACCCAGGTGCCCAAGGCCCGCACGGCCCGTTCCACCACTACGCCCATGTCAAAGGGTTCCCCGCTGCCCCGGCGGATCACCAAAAAGACGTTGCGGAAGCCCAGATAGCCGTAATAGACGGCGGCTCCGGCCACGATCAGGAAGAGGATTTTTTCAACAATGGTCAACATAGGGTTGCTCCCTTGAGTGAGACGGTTGGGATGGACGGGTCTTGTTGGAAGGGGCGTTGCTTCTGTGATTAAACGACGGCAGGGTTGTGGTCCCGTTGCTGTCGGGTTAAGATCGTCACCGATCTATCATAGGGGAATTGGGGGAAAACAAAAGGGGCAGACGACCCGATGGTACTGGGTCGTCTGCCCCTAGATGACGGTAGGCGATGGTCAAATTGTATCGAGAACGTCGGCAAAAAATGTGGGTGAAACGATTTGGGTTGCACCAATTGTTTCCAAAACCAAAAGATCCTTGTCGCCGGTCACCAGGTAATCGGCATGTCCAAGCAGGGCGCAGATGAGAAATTTCTCATCAAAGGGATCTCGCAATGCCGAAGGAGTTTCGATCTCCCTGTCGCTGACATCGATCAGTTCACCCTTTCTGATAATCGTCTTCAACAGATCGGGGATCAAATTGGGGACATGGGCCATGCGGCGCTGAAGCCAGGCACGGTTCAATACACCTTGTATTTCTTTCACGATTGCAACGGAATATAGCAGTGTGAAGGAACCGTTTTCCCAAGCATCAAGGATGCGGCGGGGCGCGCCTTTGGGTGAAATCAAGCCGCTGACAACAACGTTGGTGTCGATGATGATTCGCATGGTGCTATCTTTGGGCTTGCCGTGTGGCCTGTACGGCTTCTTCGATCATCTCCGCAATTTCCGCTTCAGGGATGTCTGCGGTGGCGGCATAGATGACATCCCTGGCCTCCCGGAAACGCGCCCACACCCGATCGTCAGCGGCTTGGGTCAACTCTTGATAGCGTTTCATGTTAAGTAAAACCGCGGTTTCTCGCCCCTGCTCTTCGACGATCACGTCCTGCCCATCAATAGTCGCCTTGCGCATGGCCAGAGCCGGTTGTTGTTCAAATTCAATTGTTGACATGACGGTTGTCATTGGATTCCTCCTGGTAAGAATGCACTGTCTTCAGCACTCACGCCACAAGTTTACAGCCACTGGTCTACGTCTGTCAACCCCAAAAAAGGGGAGAGACAGCCTATTCACCGCCTCTCCCCAATCAACCAATCAACCACTCAACTAAATAATCTCCAACTGGGGATCCGGCGCCTGCGCCTGCACACTCAACAGCGCGGCGGTGATGCGGGCGATGTGGCGGAAGGCTTTGGCCGTCTCGCTCTCCGGGTGGGAGATGACGATGGGGGTGCCAGCGTCCCCGCCCACGCGGATGTTGGGGTCAAGGCTGACCCGTCCGATGAAGTCCACGCCCAGGAGTTTGGCCGCTTCCATGCCGCCGCCGGAGCCGAAGATGTCTCCGGCCATGTTCTCCACGATGCCCAGGATGGGTACGTCCAGCTTCTTGAAGGCTGCGGCACCTCGCCGGGCGTCGCTGACCGAGACCTGTTGGGGTGTGGTGATGATCAACCCGCCGGTGATGGGCACGCTCTGGGCCAGGGTGAGCTGGGCGTCACCCGTGCCCGGGGGCAGGTCCACGACCAGGTAGTCCAGTTCGCCCCAGGCCACGTCGGTCAAAAACTGGCGGATGGCCCCGTGCAACATGGGGCCGCGCCATACCACGGCCTCGCCTTCGGGCATGAGATAGCCCATGGAGATGGTCTCCACGCCATAGGCGGTCTGTGGCACCATCTTGCCGTTGCGCACGGAGGGGGGACCGCTCAACCCCATCATCATGGGCACATTGGGGCCATAGACATCAGCGTCCATGATGCCCACCTTGGCCCCTTCCAGAGCCAAACTGACGGCCAGGTTGACGCTGAGGGTGCTTTTGCCCACGCCCCCCTTGCCGCTGCTCACCGCGATCACATTCTTGACCGGGATGTTGAGCTTGTTCATGATGCGGCTGTCCGTGCGTACCACGGAGGTGAAGTTCACGTTGACCGCCTCTACGCCGGGCACTTTCATCACCGCGGCGATACAGGCGTCTTCAATCTGGCCGCGCAGAGGGCAGGCCGGGGTGGTGAGTACCACGGTGAAGCCCACGTTGCCGCCGCTGATGGTGATCTCTTTCACCATGTCCAATGTGATCAGATCTTGGTGCAATTCCGGCTCGATCACGGTACTCAGGGCCTGACTCACAGCCGCTTCGGTGATGGTGGTGTTCTTTTTTCCAAACATGATACATCCTCGTCAGAATAGGTTGATTGGTTGATTGGTTGATTTTTGACCTTGCACAGCGTACATGGTTTGGGGGCGCTGGGTCAAAAACAGTTTTGGTTCGATTGGTCTATTTTGACCGTTATCAACGCTGGATGTTGTAGGCGGTGATACGGTTGTTGGGTATCGAGTGTCGTGTATCGAGTATTTCGTGGTTGACCCTGATCTTCATCAACCACGAAATACTCGATACACGACACTCGATATTCTACATCATCCCCGCCGCTCGTCGCCCGATCTCCACGGCGTAGTTCGTGCCCCGATCCCAGGGGTAGACTTGGCTCATGGAGGCGAAAAAGAGGCCGGGCAGGGGGGTGCGGATGGCCGGGATCATGGCGGCGTAGCCCACGGGGGGGACGGGTTGGGCATACGTCGCCTTGTGCAGCCACGCCCCGGTGACCCAACTGGAGTCAAAATCCGGGTTGAAGCGGGTGAGGGCGGGCAGGAACTCGGCCAGAAGTTGGTCTGTGTTCATGCTGAAGTGGGGGTGATCCGGGTCCAGATAGTCGCCCAAATAGAGCAGGTGGTCCCCGGCATAGTGGGCCGGGTCGATCATGTTGGTATGCTCCACCAGAGCCAGGAAGGGCAGCCCCTCCCGCTTGGGGATGTTGTTCCAATAGATGTCCGGGGTAAGCTGGCGGTCCAGGGCCACGGTCAAGACCACCGCGCCCATGCTTTTGAGCTTGGCCAACTGGCCCAAATAGGCCGCGGGCAGATCCGGGGCCATCTTCGCCATCAAGCCGGGGCTGACCGTGCTGAGTACGGCGTCGAAGTGGGCCGGGGGCTGGCCGGCCACGGTCACGGTCAATCCGCCGCCGGGTGCGGGGCGGATGGCCTGGACCGGGGACGATGTGTGGATCTCCACCCCTTGGCCCCGCACCCGATGGGCCAATCCATCCACAAAGGCCTGGAAGCCCCCCCGGTAGTAGCCCAAACTTGGCGTCCGTTTCACGATCCTGGCCCAAAACCAGGCTAGGTTGACCTCCTCATAATGAGGGCCAAACTTGCCCTGAAGCATGGGCTGCCAGATGGTCTCGTAGGCGGCCCGGCCCATCCATTTGCGCATCCATTCGCCCGCCAGCAGTTTGTCGAACTTTTGCCAGGGTTTGAGGGGGTGATAGCGCAGATAGGCGATCACCATGCCCATGCGCAGGCGGTCGATGAACGGGATGAGGGGGAATTTGAGTACGGAAAGCGGGCTGTCCAACTGGTAGTCGTCGCCCTGGCAGTGGATGACCGTGTTGGGCCGGTGGATCTCCAGCAGATCCGAGAGGCCCAGTTCCGCGGTCAGACCGATGATGGCGTCGTCGTTGGTGAAGAGGTGATGGTAAAAGTGTTCCAGGGGCCAATCCCAGGTGGGGCGGCCTTTGAAGCCAGCCGCCAAGCCGCCCAGCACGGGACCGGCCTCGAAGAGCGTCACCTGGGCCGGGGCCGCACCGGGCTTGGTCAGATCATAGGCCGCGCTCAACCCGGCGATGCCGCCGCCGATGATGGCAACGCGCCGGGGAGTGGGTTGGCGTGAATTTGTTGTCATGGAATCACCCTGTGTTTGTTGAAAAGGTGAGCGGGTGAAAGGGTGAGGGGGTGACTTTTGCCTGTCACCCCCTCACCCTTTCACCCGCTCACCCCTTCACCCGTTCACCTTACGCCGCCAGGGAGAGGCTGTCTCGCTCGACATCCACCAAGCGGATCTCCCGCACCCGGGGCGCGTCCCAGTCGATCTGATGGAGGACGCCTGCGTTCAGATCCCGTTGAGCCTGATCGTACATTTCTAATAATTCCTCGTCTGTGCCCTTAAACGCCTGCACGGTCTGGGCCGCGCAGGCCGCGCAACCCCGCAGGAATTTATAGCTGGTGCTGTTGCAACGCATACATCCATCCAGTTCCACCATCATCAAGGTGAACGCCAGGGATTCTGGATGGGTTTCTGGCAATTTGGCTGCCCGATCCACCAATCGTTGCCACTTTTCGCCCCGCAATTCTCGCAAGCTGGAGATCAAATAGGCGGGAAAGATCAATTCAGTTTTGGGACCCATAGCCCTTTGTCCTTCGTCACTACCTCCCAGGCGCATCGGTTTGGTGCGCTTGGTACATTAGAAAGAGATCAATTCAATATTTGGCACTTTGATCGGCTGGAGGGTTCGACTACCGCCGTTGCTCGTAGCCATCCCAACCTGAAAGAGGCTGTTCAGATTGCCCAACACTTGGCTCAGATCCAACCCGTTGGCGGTGCAGATCTGGGCCAGGGTTTCGTCCGAGCTGACGGCGCATCCGCTGCACCCGCCGATGTGCATCCCGGCCAGAATCTGCCCGGCCTGGGGATGCAGGGCCGTCACCTGGCCCACGGTCATCTCCGGGCGCACGGCCACGGGACCGCCCTGGTGCATCATCTCCACCCGCAGGATGGCCGTGGTCTCGGCCAGCTTTTCTTCCAATTTGCGGATCTGGTCTCCGGCGTCATAGAGGGAGCGATTGTATCGATCCAGCCGACGGTTGGCCGTGGCGAGATCCAGACCCAATTTCCAAACCAAAAAGAGGGCCGCCCCGCCCAAAATCAACGCACTCCATGCCACAACTGTTCCCATGCTCTTCTCCCTAACCCGATTTCTTCAATCGCCGCTAAATTTCCACGCTCTCCCCAGGGGCCATGACCACGCACTCGATACCTGCCTCGATCTCCAAGGCCCGGGCGAAGGCGTGGGCGTTCTGGGCGATGGGGGGCCAGGTGTTGTAGTGGATGGGGATCACCTTTTTGGCCCCCACAAACTGGGCCGCGGTGACGGCATCCTCCGGCCCCATGGTGAAGTTGTCACCGATGGGCAGGGCGGCTACGTCCACACCGCCAGCCTCGCCGATCAGACGCATGTCATAGGTCAACGCCGTGTCCCCGGCCAGATAGATGTCTGTGCCCTCGTTAAGATGTAGCAAAAAGCCGCCGGGCACGCCCCCATAGCTGCCATCGGGCATGCTGCTGCTGTGATGGGCGATGGTCATCTTAACCCGGCCAAAGGGGAAATTATAGCCGCCGCCGGGGTTCATGCCGTGGGTATTCTCGACCCCCTTGCCCCCCAGCCAATTGCAGACCTCGAAGTTGGCGATCACCTGGCAGCCTGTGCGCTTGGCAATGGAGACGGCGTCGGCGATGTGGTCGCCGTGGCCGTGGGTGATCAGCATGACATCGCACTCGATCTGCTCCGCGCTGACCGGGGCCACGGGGTTGTTGGGGGCGAAAAAGGGATCGACAAGGATGCGGATGCCGTCGGCATCGATCCCAAGGGTGGAATGGCCATAATAGGTGAAGGTGACAGTCATGGGTGGGGTCTCCTTTTTACAAATGTGGGCAACGTCCAAACATGATCGAAAAGCCGGACCCGCCATCGGCAAGTCCGGCTTTGTTGTGGCGAAGTGGGCCACCCTGGTTCCGTCGAGCCGAGACAGGCTACGACCCATCCCGCCCCGTGATGCGGGGGATGGGCGGGTAATGGCTATTGCTCTGCCTTGCGCTGTTTGGCCTTTTCTTGGGCCTTGCGCTTCATCTCTTCCATGCGGGCCTTTTTGGCGTCCGCTTCGGCATCACCGCCGTCTTTGGCTTTGGCCTTGGCCGCCGCGGCCTTTTCTCTGGCCTTTTGTTTCATTTCTTCCATCTCTTCGGGCGTGCGCTCTTTCTTCTCGGCCTGGGGTTTGTCGTCGGAGGCGGCAGCGGCTTTGGCCTTGGCGGCGGCAGCGGCGGCCTTGGCCTCTTCCTTGGCCCGCTTCTCCTCGGCCTCTTGCTTGCGTCGAGTTTCCTCAGCCGCATATTGGGTGGGCCACAGGGCGGCGTAGTACTCGATGGGCACGGTCAGCTCGGTTTTGTCATAGACCAGTTGGGGATAACGGTCATAGACGGCCAGCTCGTAGTCGTGGTTCATCTTGATGGCGTCGAAGGGGCAGAATTCGGCGCAGAAGCCACAGCTCATGCAGATGCTGGCGTCGATGTAGAATTCGGCTGGGCGAGTGACCGGCTTGCCGGCGTCATCGCTGTCCCGCACAATCCAGATGCACTGGGGCGGGCAGACCTTGGCGCAGATGCCACAGGCGGTGCAGCGATCTTCGTCGGCGTCCGTGTCCCACAACAGCATGGGGATATAGCGGAAGCGCTCGGGCGGAATCCGCTTCTCCTCGGGATACTGGATGGTCAGCAGACCTTCCTGGTTAAGAGGTTGGCGCATGACTTTACGCTTGCCATCGATCGCCTGGCTGTTGGCATAGCGGCTCGGCACTTTCTGGAAATCGTCGACAAACGTATCGACGAGATGCTTCATGGTAACGCCCAAGCCCTTGAGCAATCCGGAACCAAACATGCACTTTCCTCCCCAAAGTAAGAATTAATTGAAAATGGAAAATGGGGAATTTTTAATGGTTTGGGTCAACCCACACCATTGAAAATTTTCATTTTTCCATTTTCAATTCTCAATTATTATCGATCTACTTCGCCCAGCACGATGTCAATGGTGCCCAAAATAGCCACGGCATCGGCGATCTTATAGCCTACGCTCATGGGGCCAAGGCCATTGATGTTGATATAGCTTGGGGCGCGCACGTGATACCGATACGGATTGGTCTTGCCGTCACTGACCACGTAGAAGCCCAACTCACCCTTGGGTGCTTCTACCCGGGCGTAGGCCTCGCCTTCTGGTGCCCGCAGGGTATAACCGCCCTTGCCGCCCAGGAATTCGCCTTCGGGGATGTCCCGCACGGCCTGTTTTAGGATTTTCACACTCTCCCGAGCTTCCAACAGACGAATGTAGAAGCGATCATACACATCCCCGTTGGGCAGAGTGGGGATGTCGAAGTCGAAACGATCATAAATGCCATACGGCTCAACCTTGCGGATGTCGTAGGGGATGCCCGCCGCCCGGATCATGGGGCCGCTGATGCTCAGGGCGATCAGATCCTTGGGGGGCAGATAGCCCACACCCTTACCTCGGGTCGTGACAATCTCGTTGGTGGTCAGCAAGCGATCCAGTTCGTCCAAGGCCCGGGGCATGCGCTCGTTGATCAGGTAACGGGCTTGGTCCAGCCAGCCTTCGGGCAGATCCCGCATGACACCGCCAAAGCGGAAATAGTTGCACATCATGCGCGACCCACTCACGACCTCGAAGAGATCCAGGACCATTTCCCGCTCTTCGATGGCGTAGAGGGCCGGGGTTTGTAGCGCGCCCAGGTCGTTCATAATAAAGCCGACCGACCAAGTGTGGTTCACAAAGCGGGTCATCTCGGCCATGATGGTGCGGATATATTGCGCCCGATCCGGCACTTCGATCCCGGCCAGCTTCTCCACGGCCAGGGCATAGCCCCAGTTATTGCTCATAGAGTTAAGGTAGTCCAGCCGGTCGGTGAAAGGCATGTTCATGAGCCAGGTGTTGCGCTCGCCGATCTTCTCGTGGTTGCGGTGCAAATAGCCCATCTCCGGCTCCAGGGCCAGGATGGTCTCGCCCTCGAGGCGGACAATCATGCGGAAGACGCCGTGGGTGCTGGGATGATGGGGTCCCAGGTTGACCACGATGCTCTGGGTGTCCAGGGAAGCGCCGCCGATATGCTTGGGGGCCTGGCTGACGGGCACGTACGTTACCGGCTCTTCCCAGGAATCGGGATCCCAACCGGCAGGATAGGTGGTGTTCTTGGCCCAGGGCAGCTTGTCTTCCTGATGCTCATAATCGCCCTTGGGATGGCGGCTCTTGAAGGGTTTTTCGTCCTCTTCGAAATAGGCCTCTTTCCAATCCTTGCGCATGGGGTGGCCGTTGAAACCATCCCACAGCAGAATACGGCGCAGGTTGGGGTGGCCCGTAAACTTGATGCCGTAGAGGTCGTAGATCTCCCGCTCCTGCAAGTTGGCCCCAGGGAAGACACCCGTCGCCGAGGCAATGGTGTCGTTCTTTGCCACGGGGGCGTGGAGCACAATATGGCCGCCGCCCTTGCTGGTGCTGTAGAGATGGTAGACCACATCGAAGCGCTGGCTGATCCCCTTGCGCAGCTTGCCCTTATAGGTCAAGTAGTCCACGCAGGTGAGGCTGGAGAGGAAGTCGTACTTTTCCACATCCCGCAGATAGGTCAGCAGGTCGATGATCTTGTCCGCTGCCACGATTAGGGCCGGGTCGGTCTCTTCGGCCCACCGGGCCAGGACGGCGCCGGGCACGGCATGGTTATAGGGCAGGGACAGTGCAGCAGTCGTCTCGGGTGTTGCCTCGGCCACGGGGCTTGTATCACTCATCGCTGGTCCTCTTTGGTGTTGATCTTTGATCATCTGAGCCGAGATCGCTTGGCTCAACTTAATTGGCTTGTCCATCGCTTTCGGTCACGAAGTCTGGACGGTGGTGTTACCCGGCAGCCTCTCGCTTCGCCTTGGCGCGGGCCTTGGCGGCTGCGATGCGCTCTTTTGCGGCGTCAGACGTGACCCGAGGAGCGGCGGCCTCTTCACCGGCAGCTTTCTTCTCGCTGCCGCCACCGTTCCCGGCATCGGCAACTTTCAAGGTAGTCTCTTTAATCAGTTCAATCTGGCGAATATCAAAGATGTCCGGCCCCAACACAGGCACGGGCACCATGCCCGATGCACCCTTTTGGTACCAGGGCACGGTCAAGATGCTCTGGCGTTCCACCTTCTCCTGCATTTTGAGCAGGCCGTAGATCAGGGCTTCCGGAGTGGGGGGGCAACCGGGCACATAGACATCCACCGGGATGTACTTGTCGATGCCGCTGACCACGTTATAGCCCTCTTTGAAGGGGCCGCCGCCCATGGCGCAGGCACCCATGGCAATCACATAGCGGGGTTCGGCCATCTGGTTGTAGATACGCACAATGGCCGGCACCATCTTCTTTGTGACCGTACCGGAGACAATCATCATATCACTCTGGCGGGGGCTGGGGCGCAGGACCTCCATGCCGAAACGGGCCAAATCAAAGCGGCTGGACGCTGTGGCGATCATCTCGATGGCGCAACAGGCCAGACCGAATGCCAGGGGCCACATGCTGGATTTGCGACTCCAGTTATATACCTTATCGACCGTGCTCACCAACACGTTGGCCTGCAACTCTTCGGGCACAACGATGCTGTCGTGCAAATACTGGTCGATCTGCTCATCCTTGAGACGTCTGAAGTCTACTGGAAGGGTAGTCATAGAGTTGGTTCCTTCGCTCTGGTCAAACCGATGGTGATAAAAAAGAAGTGGGTTGAATTGTACCCCATATCAGAGGTCAATTGCAACTTTGTGGGAGGTTTCCGGGCAGATTAAGCCGTCAATTCAGCTTTTTAGCCGGGAAAACCCTGTGGCTGGTCTGCATCGGGCTATGGTAAAGGCTCCTTGGACTTCTGTCAAGTGCCATTTTTCACAACCAGCCCAAATGAACCAGGCAATTCCTGCCTCGGTAATATTATCACAAATTTCATAATAATTGACAGCCCTGCCCGGAGGCTGTATACTGGACTTCAATGAACCTCCGGTGCAGTCTATATGTTGATGCGGCCCAATATGGGTTCGCCTCATGGAATCTTTGGGTGTAAAATCGTGCATGCAGTCCGCCAGCAAATTTTGGAAATTCTAAAGGAGTCCGGTTCGGCCACGGTGGCCGAATTGGCGGACGGTCTGGCTATGGTGCCGATCTCCGTGCGCCATCATCTGGACATTCTGCAAGGGGACAACCTGATTTTGGTGGACCGGGTGCGGCGGCGGGGCAGCGTAGGACGACCCCAACAGGTCTATATGTTGACCCAGCAGGCTGAGGAACATTTCCCGGAGAATTTCGCCATCCTGGCCGCCGGGTTGGTGCGCCAACTGAAGGAGCATCTGCCCCCTCAGCAAGTCGAGGCGTCCTTTTGTTCCCTGGCCAAAGAGATGGCTGGCGAACTGCCCGTGGCGGAACTGGCCCGGCTCTCCACCCCTCAGCGCATGGACCGAGTGGCCGCTTTCCTCTCCCAAAAAGGCTATCTGGCCCGCTGGGAAAAGGCCGAGGCCAGCGCGTTTGATCCAAGCAAGGTCGTTCTGGATCCCCTGAGTAATGGTTTTTCCAGCATGGAAAATGGCGGCGGTGCCTATCTGTTGCATACGTGCAACTGCCCCTACGCCAAAGTCAGTTCGGAGCATGGGGAACTCTGTTTGATGGACCAGGTGCTGGTCAGCGAATTGGTGGGCCAATCCTGCCGACGCATTGAATCCCTGGCCAAGGGCGGCACAAGCTGCACCTATTTGGTGTTTGACAATCAACCCGTACAGGTATCTTGACTATGAGCACCCGTTCACCAGAGACGATGAGCAAAATCTCTTTTGATGAGAGCATACCCTCTGTGGGCCAAACTGTGGCGGTCCAATCGTTTAATGGGACGCCGACGCCCGAAGTGCGCCAAACCGAGGGGGGGCATCTCTATTTCACCGCCTTTGGCTCGGTCAACCTGCCCGCTGTGCCCGAGTTTGTGCCGGGCCAGCAGATGGCCGACAGCTTTGGACGCCGCATCAACTATCTGCGCATCAGCCTGACCGACGCCTGCAATCTGCGCTGCGTCTATTGCATGCCCGAAGATATGACCTTCCGCCCCCGCCGAGAGTTGATGAGCGACGACGAGATCATGACCTTGGTGGAGGTTGGGGCCAGCCTGGGCGTGCGCAAGATCCGCCTGACCGGGGGGGAGCCCACCATCCGCACCAATGTGGTGGAGCTAGTGCGCCGCATGGCCGCCGTGCCCGGCATCAAAGATCTGGCCATGACCACCAACGGGCTGATGTTGGACAAACTGGCCGCTCCCCTGGCCCAGGCCGGGCTGAAGCGGGTCAACATCAGCATCGACACCCTGGATGCGGCCAAATTCAAACGCATCACCCGCTGGGGCGATATTGAGGATGTGTGGCGGGGCATCGAGGCGGCGGAGGCCGCGGGTCTGCGCCCCATCAAGCTCAACTGCGTGGTGATCCGGGGCTTCAACGATTCGGATGTGGTGGATCTGGCCCGGCTGACCGTGGATCGAGATTGGGATGTGCGTTTTATCGAGATGATGCCCTTTGGCGAAGTGACCGAGTTTCAGCTTTCCAATGTGGTCACGTTTCGAGAGATGCAGGATCAGGTGGAGGCGGTCTTCGGGCCGCTGGAAGAGGCGGGGTATGATTTTGTGGACCCCAGCCGCCCCTTCCGCATTCCCGGCGCAAAGGGCACCCTGGGCTTTATCAGCAGCGTCACCGAACCCTTTTGCCAGGGCTGTGGCCGGGTGCGCTTGACCGCGGATGGGAAGTTGCGTCTCTGTTTGTTGCGGGATGATGAAGTAGACTTGTTGACACCCTTGCGCTCCGGGGCTTCTTTCCGAGAGTTGCAAGAGATCATGTGGGAAGGGGCGTTCCACAAGCCCTGGGGACATGGCTTGGCCGCCGGGGAAATTGCCGGGGGGCGGGCGATGAATCAGATCGGCGGGTAGTTGATGTTGATTTGCAACTGCAACCCCCTCCCAACCTCCCCCAGATTGGGGGAGGAGCCGGATCGTCGAAGGCGAACGTCCGCCAAACTTAATCTGTCCCCTCCCCAATCTGGGGAGGGCTAGGGTGGGGTTGGCAGTTATGTAGGATTGGTTGATTTGTGCGGATTTAGACGCATTTTCAGTTAAAAATAGGAGAGTATCATGGCTACGACAGATTTGATTGACATGAGTGAAATGACGATGGTTGTGGAAGAGACCCCCAGCGTCACCCTGACCCCAGTGGCCGCCGAGAAGTTGGCCGCCATTCTGGAGCAGAAAGGCCTGCTGGAAACCCACGGCCTGCGCGTTTTCGTCAAGGGCGGCGGTTGTGGCGGCATGCAGTACGGCATGACCTTTGAAGATACAGCCCGGGACGGGGACGAAGTGACCCTTCACCACGGCCTACGGGTCTATGCGGATCCCACCAGCCTCTTCTACATTAACGGGGCCGTGGTCGATTATGTGGACAATCTGATGGGTGGCGGCTTCCACATCGAGAACCCTAACGCGGTCAGTTCTTGCGGCTGCGGCAGCAGCTTCCGCACGGCCGGTAGCCCGGCGGGTCAAGAGGGTGGCGGCTGCGGCCACTAAACCGGCGCTGTCTATTTGGTGAACCATGACGAGGGAGGGTTTATGCCCTCCCTCGTTTTGTGGCAAGGTGTTTCTATGAACGCAAAAGTCTATACCGTGGCCGAGGCCAGGGCCATCATGCCCGAAGTCAAGCGGCTGATGGGCATGGCCCAAGCCGCCCGTGACGAGATTCTGCGCTTGCGTCCAGAGGCATGGCCCGTTTTGCGCAAGGCGGCGGGCAACGGCGGCAGCCCATCCACGAATGACCTGTTCCAGGAATTTGTGAAGCTGGAGAGCGGCATCAAAGGCATCATGGCCCTGGGCATTTTGGTCAAGGACATGGACGAGGGATTGGTAGACATCCTGTCTGAACGCCAGGGTCGCAAAGTATACCTGTGCTGGCGGCACGGCGAAGCGGATCTGCTTTATTGGCACGATCTGAACGGCGGCTTTGGTGGCCGACAACTTATTGATGAAGTGTAACGGTAACTTAAGCCACCCCCTCCCAGCCTCCCCCAGATTGGGGGAGGAGCAGGATCGACGCAAAACGAATGGGCGTCAACCCAGAATCGGTTCCCTCCCCAATCTGGAGAGGGCTAGGGTGGGGTTAGTAGTTACGATTGAAGATTGCGAGCAAACAGATGGTTGATGGGAATAACAAGGAATTTTTAGCCAATATCCAAGGTGTTTTGGACGGCTATCGTCCCAATCTCTATATGGATGGGGGCGATGTGGAAGTGCTGCGGGTGGACGAGAAGGGCGTGGCCCATCTCAAGATGATGGGCGCGTGTATCGACTGCCCCATCAGCCTGCTTACCATGAAACTGGGCATCAAGCGGCTGCTCACGGAGAATTTCGCCGAGATCCGGGATGTCAACGCCATCACGGACATTGATATTTCCGCCCTGTATAACCGTCAAGCTCCCGTTCATTTGACGCCCGCCACAGGCAGCAAGAACTAGCCCATGCCCAACAT
>JAGNDO010000009.1:15148-50339 GCA_018003515.1 Caldilineaceae bacterium | reverse complement strand
TCAATTTTCAATTCTCAATTCCCTCTCGTAGGGCAATCGTCCGGCAATGGTCGAGCGAATTATTATCAAATGTTTCATACTTATTTGGCCCGGCTTCGGGCACATGATATAATCGATTTTTACAGACTTTTTGAGATATTGACTGGACCTTTACGAAGAGGAGCTTACCGTGCGCATAGCTTTAATCAATCCTCGCTTTCGACTGCCCATTGACACCCGGACCACGGCCCACTTGGGGTTGGCCTATTTGGCCGCCGTGAGCGAACGCCGAGGCGACGAAGTTGTGATCTTCGACGCCGATGTGGAAAAGCAGACCGTGGGCGATTTTATGCAGGAATTCCGGCCCCACCTTGTGGGCATCACCGCCAACACGCCCCAGGTCAAGCAGGCCTGGCGGACGGCCAAGGCCATCAAAGAGGTATACGACTGCCCCGTGGTCTTAGGCGGACCCCATGTGAGTGTGTTGCCCGAAGAGAGCTGCGAGAAGCCCTATGTGGACATCGTGGTGCGGGGCGAGGGCGAGGATGCCTGGATCGACATCTCCAACCGGCTGGAGGCCTACCTGGCCGACCACGCCGAGTATCACACCGAGGCTTTTCTGCACACGGAGAACGAAATCTTCGATGACTGCCTGGGGCTGACCTACAAGACCAGCGATGGCCGTATCCACAACAACCCGGATCGGGAAGCCATCGCCGACTTGGACAGCCTGCCCTGGCCTGCCTATCATCTCTTCAAAATGGAGAACTACACCAATCTCCAGCCGGCCACGGACCACGTGGATGGGGCGCGTAGCTTCAGCATCATGACCAGCCGGGGCTGCCCCTACCGCTGCACCTTCTGTAGCCAGAGCATCATGCCCATCAAATGGCGCAGCCGCAGCGCGGAGAGCGTCCTGGCCGAGTGGCGGCATCTGGTGGAAGATCTGGGGGCCGAGGAGATCGGGGTTTTGGATGACAGCGCCAACATCCGGGTCAAGCGCTTGCAGGAAATTGCCCATCTGCTGATCGAAAACAAACTGAACCATGTGCCTTGGATCTTTGTCAACGGCATCCGGGCTAACCTGGCCTCAAAGGAGCTGCTCGGCCTGCTTAAAGAAGCGGGTCTGCACCGCACCGCCTTTGGCGTGGAGACCGGTGACGAGGAGATTTTGCTCTCCATCGACAAAAAGGTGGACCACGACACCATCCGCCAGGCCTTCAAGAATGCCAAGGAAGTCGGCTTGGAGACCATCGCCTTTATGATCATCGGTCTGCCCGGCGAGACCCGGGAGACCATGCAGAAGACGATTGACTTCGCCATCGAGCTGGACCCCCTGATCGCCAACTTCTCCATGATGACCCCCTATCCCGGCACCAAGGTCTACGAGATTGTCAAACGCCAGGGCCGCTTTTTGATCAACGACTGGGAGGACTATGTTTTCTTCCAGCAGGCCGCCCGCTACGAAATGGGCGACATGACCGCCGAGTTGGTGGAAGAGATGTATCGCAAGGCCTATCGCCAGTTTTACCTGCGGCCTGGCCCCATCATGCGCCGGGTCAAAACCAAGGATTTTTGGCTGAACCTGCCCCGCAACATCCGCATCTCCCTCAGCACCTTCCTTCCCCAGAAGGAAAAGGTGGGTCTGCGCAAGCAGATTGAAGCGGAAGGCGCGATTTAGGGACGAGTGATTGGGAGATTGGGTGATTAAGAGATTGTGGATGACACGACAATCTCATAATCTCCCAATCTCCCAATCGCAAAATAACGACGATTGGAAACCTATGCGTATTATTCTTGCAAGTCCTGAAACAAAAGTATGGTCTGCCCGCAAGCATATCCCCTTGGGCCTGGGCTATTTGGCCGGGGTGCTGCGAGAGGGTGGTCACGATGTGATCATCTATGACGCCGCCATCGAGGATGTGGGCGTGGACTATTACCTGGATCTGGCCGAGGCGGAAGGTCGCCCGTGGCAGATGATCGGCGTTACCGCCACCACGCCCCTGATCATGGAGGCGTGGGAGATGGCCAAGTTGTGCAAAGGCCGGGGGCTGATCACCGTCCTGGGTGGGCCGCACTTGACCATCATGCCTCTGGAATCCTTGGAAGCCCCCCACGATGCCTATGTGGACTATGTCTTCAAGGGCGAGGCGGAGTATAGCTTCCTGGAGTTGGTCAACATCCTGGAGGCGGGCAAGCAGCCCGGCGTGATCCCCGGCATCAACTTCCGCCGGGGGGACGAGCTGATCCTCAGCCCGGAAAGCCCCATGATTCCGGACCTGGACGCCCTGCCCTTCCCGGCCCACGATCTCTTCAAGATCGACCGCTACACCAACCTCCAGCCCCTGACCGACGGGCTGGACACCCACGCCCGCAGCTTCACCATCCTGACCAGCCGGGGCTGCCCCTACAAATGCACCTTCTGCTCCAAACCCGTCACCGGGGACACCTGGCGAGCCCGCTCGGTGGAGAGCGTGGTACAGGAATGGAAATGGCTGGTACGCGGCCTGGGGGCCACAGAAATTGGCGTCACCGATGACATCTGGAATTTGAAGGTGCCCCGAGCCAAGGAATTGTGCCGCCGCCTGATCGAAGAGGGACTGAATACGGTCCCCTGGGTGACGGTCCACGGCATGAAGGCCAACCACGGGGATCTGGAACTCTACCAGCTCATGAAGGCCGCCGGCTGTCTGCGGGTGGGCTTCGGCGTGGAGAACGGCGACGAGGAGATGCTGCGCAACGTGATCCGCAAGGGCCAGACTCTGGACATCGTGCGGGAAGCCTTCCGCAACGCCAAGGCCGCCGGGTTGCAAACCATGGGCTTCTTCATCTTCGGCATGCCTGGGGACAACGAAGAGACCATGGAAAAGACCATCAAGCTGGCCTTGGAGCTGGACCCCAAGCTGGCCAACTTCTTGCTGGCTGCCCCCTTCCCCGGCACGGCCATGTACGACATGATCATGGAAGGCGGCCAAGTCTTCGCCGACACGTGGGCGGACTACGCCATCCACGAGCAGAAGACCCGCTTCGTGATGAACGAAAACTACGACGCCGAGTTGGTGATCAAAAAGTGGCGGGACGCCTATCGCCGCTTCTATCTCTACCGGCCCGAACGGGTATTGGAAAAGATGATGTTCAAGGAAAACTGGACCAATCTGCCTAACACCCTGGCCCAGGTGCAGCGCTTCTTCATCGGCAACAAAGACCAAAAAACACCGCAGGATGCCATCGGCGGGAACGCGAAGAAGCAGGTTGCGGTGGCCTGATCTGTTTGATGGACCGTTTATGAAACCAGACGATCAACCTCGATTCGCAGTGTGCGTAAAAAACGCCGGTTATCAGGTCTCGCTGGATCTCCACAAGATCTATCGACTTGTGGATGATTCAACGGCCCTGGCCGACGGTGATGTGCGGATTATTGACGAGAGTGGAGAAGATTACCTCTATCCGGCAGACTGGTTTATCATGATCGACGTACCGCAACAGGTGGAACAATCGTTGTTGAGGGTCGCCGCCTAATCGGCAGATTCGCCAAAAACCAGCACACACAAACGGCCCGCCTGGTTTCATCGGGACGGGCCGTCTTTTTGGAAAGAATGGATTCCTCCGTGGCCGTCAATTTCGATCTTCAACGCTTACGCAGAGATATTCGGACAAGCAAACGATCGTTGCGCATCACGTCACATGCCCAGATTGAAGCCTTCAAGGATGGATTGCTATTATCGGATCTGCGTCATGTTTTCGAGCAGGGTGAAGCGATTGAGGTCTACCCGAGCGAACACCGCTGGTTACTCTTTGCAAGACTGCTCGAAGCGGACATGCCTGTCCATATTGTTGTCGAAGATACGCCAAACGAAGGTGTCATCATCACCGCCTATGTGCCCGATAGCCGCAAATGGATTGCCGACAAACGACGTCGCTAGGGGAATAGCAAATGAACTGTCCAGTCTGCTCATCTGAATTACGCCAATATGGCGTCGCCACCCAAGTCTTTCGTCGCGACGGTGTTGTGGTCACAGTGACCGGCATCCCGGCAGCCAGCCTTTGCCCGGCCTGTGGTAACGCCGTCCTGGATTGGGATGTGGCCCAGCAGGTGGAAGATCTGGTGCAGCCCCTGTTCCATTGGGCCGAAACCCATTCCCTGCCCAAGCCGGTGGTCAGCATCACCTTTCCTGAACCGTTGCCGATTGCGGCATAACCGTACCAAAGAAAACGATTGATTCTATGATCGGACTGATTCCGAAAATTCCAATGTATTGGGCCTTCCGCACCTTCGGCTGGCCCAAGATCAAGCCCTTCTCCGTGGTGGTGAGCATCAGCTTCCGCTGCAACAGCAAGTGCCGGACGTGTGATGTGTGGCGCAAGCCTAACGACGATCTGACCGTGGAAGAGTGGGACAAGGTCTTCGCCAACCTGGGCAAGACGCCCTTTTACATGACCTTCACCGGGGGCGAGCCCTTCCTGCGCAAGGATCTGGATGAGATGGTGATCTCGGCGTACAAGCATTGTGCGCCGGAAGTGATCACCATCCCCACCAATGGCATGTTGACCGACCGGGTGCTGGCCATGACCGAGCGCATGTGTCGGGAATGCCCCAACTCCAGCATCGGCATCAACCTCAGCCTGGACGGGGTGGGGGACGAGCATGACGACATCCGCGGGGTGGAGGGCAATTGGGCGCTGTCCATGGAGACATGGAAACAGCTCAAGGAACTTCAGAAGCAATACAAGAATTTGGTGCTGACCGTCCACACCGTGGTCAGCCGCTTCAACGTCCATCGCTTCAAAGAGATCTACAACGGTCTGCAATTCCTTGAGCCGGACAGCTACATCACCGAGGTGGCCGAGGAACGGGTGGAACTGGACACAATGGGGTGGGGCATCACCCCCCAGCCGGCCGACTACGACGAGATCGCCGATTTCCTCAGCCAGCGGGCCAAGCAGGTCCCGGCCCGGGGCATCGCCAAGTTCACCCAGGCCTTCCGGGCCCAGTATTATCAACTGGCCAAGAAGGTGCTCCACGAACAGGATCAGGCCATCCCCTGCTACGCGGGCTGGGCCAGCGCCCACATCGCCCCCAACGGCGACCTGTGGAGTTGCTGCATCCGCGCCGAGGCCGTGGGCAACCTGCGGGATCACGATTACGACATTGCGCCCATCTGGCGCAGTCAGGCCATGGAAACTTTGCGGGGCAGCATCAAGCGCAAGGAGTGCGCCTGCCCCATGGCCAACGCCAATTACGCCAACATGCTGCTGCATCCGCCCACGGTGGCGAAGGTGGCGCTGGATATGATTCGGGATTAGGGGATTGGGGGTTGGGGATTAGGGATTGGGTGTCTTGCCCAACTCCCAATCCCCAATCCCCAACCCCCAATCCCCGACACGAGGAGAACGAATACCATGAATTTCACATGGCCGTGGCAGTCAAAAGAGAAGGCCAAGATCGTCTGGATCGACCTGGGCGACTTGGGGGATCTGGTCAACCCGGATGGCCCGCATGAGCAGTGGCAGGACCACGGGTTGGGGCTGCTGCGCACGATTTTGCATCAAAACGGCATCATGACCGACGTGGTTTCGACGCGGGCGGTGACGTCGTGGGATGAGTTGCGCAAGCAAATCGCCGGGTACGAGATGGCGATCATGAATGTGCGTAGCTATACCTTCCCGACCGGGCTAAAGGCTGCCCAGGTCTTCAAAGAAGTGAACCCCACCGGCATGGTCCTGGCCGGGGGTATGCACGCCACGGTGGCCCCGGATGAAATGCTGGCCGTTCCGGAGTATGATCACGTCTGCCAGGGGCCGGGCGAAAATGTGATTGTAGATCTGGTGCGCAACCCGGACAGCTTCCCCCGTTTGCTGCAAGGCGTGGGAGCCAAGTCTATGGCCGAGTGGCCCACCATCGACCGCACCCTGTGGCCCAAACCGGCCAGCCGCAAGCTGCGCCGCAACTTCAACTGGCCCCTGGAGCCGGAATGTGGCTGGGGCCCGTCCGGGGTGGTGACATTGATCACCAGCCGGGTCTGCCCGTGGCAGTGCGTCTTCTGCAACGAGAGTTCGTATATTCCCAACATGGGCCGTCGGCCTGTGGACATGGTGATCGACGAACTGAACGAGTTGGACGACAAATACGGCGTCGGCTCCCTGGTGATCCACGACTCCATGTTCTTTCAGAATCCCAAGTGGCTGAAAGAATGGATCGAGAAGTACCCGGTGCGGGCCAACAAAGTGTGGCCCTATTGGGCCGCCGGCCGCTCGGACACCGTGCGCCAGTGGCCGGATCTCTTCGAGGCCCTGCTCAAGGAGACCAATTGGAACACCGTTTCCATCGGCTTCGAGTCGGGCAGCGACCGCATTCTCAAATTGCTGAACAAGGAATGCACGGAAGAGGACAACTATTTCGCCATCGATCTGGTCAACCGCATCGGGGACGAAATGGTGGCCGAGGGCAAGCAGCCGCCCAAGTTCTGGTCCAACATCATGCTGGGTATCCCCGGCGAACAGCCCGAAGACGCCTTCAAGACCATGCGCATGTTGAAGCGCATGAAGCGGGTCTTCCCGTCCATTTCCTACTATGCCCCCTACCCCGGCTCGGCCCTGGGCTTCCAGCTGATCGCCGAGGGCAAAAGCAAGATGTCCAAGGACAACTATCACCGCTTCCCAGACGACGAGAAGGTGATGGGCGTGGACTATCAGTTCTATCGAGAGCTCTTGGCCGGCAAGTTTGACGAGAAAGTCAACAGCGGCCTTTCCACCGAAGAGCGCAACCGGGGCTACAAGGGGCTGTATCAGGAAGCGTTGGTGAAGGCATAGGAGAAGATTAAAAATTAAAGATTGAAGATTAAAGATTGAAGATTAAAGATTGGTGGATGACGCCCGATCTTCAATCTTTAGTCTTAAATCTTCGATCCCATCGGAGAGAAATTATGAGTAGCTTTTCCAATCCCCATTATATGTATCTGTTTGAAATGAAGAACGGCAAAAAGAAGTTGGCCTATGGCGAGTCGCCGGAGGATGCGCTGAAGATCCTGGCCATCCGCCTGTCTGGGGCGGAGATGGCCGAGATTCTGCCGGAGGTCTACGAGAAGATCAACCAGCGGCAGTTGCAAGAGCATGTGGCTGAGTTGGGGTAGGAGATAGACTTGGTGCCCAAAACGCGGAGGAGGCCGACGATGGGATCGTCGGCCTCCTCTGTCTATTTTAGTCCGAATAGCGGTGCGCTGAAAAAGGAGGTAAACAACGCTGGAGAGTGCTATTCGGGTGCTAACTTGGTTTCAAGCCTCTGTCGCCCTTAGGCGAGTACTGGCTCCATGCGCCGTTCCACTTCTCGCATGACGGTGACCCGGTTGGCGTGGGCGGCCTCGTAGATCTGCACCTTGACCAACTCGTCCACGGACAGGGTCTCCAACTTGGCGTTGATCTCCTTGACCGTGAAGGTGTCGTAATCAGCGATGGGCAGGTCCATGGCCGGGACTGCGGCGACCAACTGGCCATCGATCTTGGCGGTCAGGGCGTCGATCTCTTTGCTCAACTTGGTCAAGCGCTCTCGGCTGGGCAGATCCAGACTCTTTAGCACCTGCTGAACCTGGTTCTCGATCTCCTTGGTGGCAGCATTGGCCTGGCCCTGGGTGCGGCTGATCTGCTTGCGCACACGCTTGCTAATGCCCTCGAAGCGCTTCTCCACCTGCTTGGTCACGTCTTCGACCCGGTGCTCGACCTGGCCCCGCACCTTTTTGGCTTCGGCGACGGCGCTCTCGCTGACCTTTTCGCCCCGCTCGGTGACCGTGTCCAGCATTTTCTCGCCCCGCTCCATCAGGGATTTGGTCTCGTCATAGGCCATGCCCAAGACGCCTGCGTAGGCCAACACGGCCTTGCGACCCTTGTCAGATGCCCACTTCATGCCATCGCCCAATTGCTCCTGAACGTTGCGCAGATCTACATTTTTCACATCAATCTTCAGTTGGCTTGCCATATTGAAAGTCTCCTCACAGAAATTGTCGGTCAATTTGACCATACTTTGACATCGTTGATTTTGATGATTTTGATGATACTTTGTTTATTGATTCTCTTGCCAGCCATCATGGTTGGACTTTTGACCCTTCTGCGTGGCTAGGTTTGCTTTTCCAGATCCACCTAACGCAGTGCGTCACAAACAATGTAACACAGTGCGTCATGGCTGTCAAGGGTCAAAACATTTGCGTTTTGTCTATATTGGCCTATATTGATTTGCGGAATCTCAGACAAAGCTGATCAAGAACTCAGCCGGAATTGACGCACCTACTTACCACAGAGGAGCAACCCATGAAACGCACGGAATTGGTCGACTATCTCAACACCCTGTTGCGCATCGCCGAAATCCAGGACTACGGTCCCCAGGGCTTGCAGATCGAGGGCAAAGATGAGATCAACAAAATTGTAGCCACGGTGGACGCCCATCAGCCCTGCGTGGACGCGGCCCTGGCCCACGGCGCAGATATGCTGCTGGTCCACCACGGCATCTTCTGGAGTGGACACAAACTGCTCCAGGGCAGCTTCGCCAAGCTTGTACGCACCTTTATCAAAGCGGACCTCAACCTCTACGCCGCCCACTTGCCCCTGGACGCCCATCAGGAGTTCGGCAACAACGCCGAACTGCCCCGGCGTCTGGGCCTGACCGTGGATGGGTGGTGGGCCAACATCAAGGGCACGGATTTAGGCTCCCTTTGCACCGCGCCCACCGGCACCACGTTGGACAGCCTGGTGGCCCGCTTCGAGGAGAGCGTCGGCCCGGTGAAGGCTGTGCTGGCTCACGGCCCGGCCACAGTACAACGGGTGGGTATCATCAGCGGCTTTGGCGCGCCCCACATCCAAGAGGCAGCGGACTTGGGTTGCGACACCTTCCTCACCGGCGAGACCAGCCACAGCCAATATTATGACGCCCTCAACGCCGGGATCAACGTGATTTACGGCGGCCACTACACCACCGAGACCGTGGGCGTCCAGGCCCTTGGTCAGCACTTGGCCGAGAAATTTGGAATTGAGTTTGAGTTTGTGGATCTGCCCACGGGGATGTAGGGCTGAGGGGTGCTGGAGTTGCGCTCTACGATTGCAACAAAAAACCGGGCTGACATCAGCCCGGTTTTTGTTGCGTCAGGATATTCAGGAAAGGTCACCGCCCGCGCTTGCTGGGATTCTCCAGCCGAACGGCGGAGACTTTGTACTCCGGGATCTTGGCGATGGGGTCCAAGGCGTAGTCCTGGGTAAGCAGATTGGCCGGGGCCTCTTTCCAGTGGAAGGCCAGGAAGATCACGCCGGGCTGTACGCTGTCGCTGATGCGGGCCTGGGTGCGCACTTGTCCCCGCCGGCTGCTGATGACCACGGGACCGCCGTCTCGGATGTCGGCGTTCTCGGCATCGACAGCGTTAATCTCCACGAAGCCCTTGGGTTCCCGCCAGTCCAGCCCCTCGGACCGACGGGTCTGGGTGCCCGTGTGATAGTGATAGAGGATGCGCCCGGTACTCAGGATCAACGGGAAGTCGGCGTCGGGCATCTCCGCGGGCAGCGCGGCGCGGATGGCGTGGAACTTGCCCAGCCCCCGGCTGAAGCGCTCGGTGTGCAAAATGGGGGTGCCCGGATGGTCCACGGTCGGGCAGGGCCATATCAGGCCCTCGCTGCCCAGTCGCTCGTGGCGCATGCCGCCGTAGATGGGCGTCACCGTGGCCGCCTCGGCCATCAACTCCGCGGTGGAGGCGAAGGTCCAGCGCACGGGGGAATCCGTGCGGCCCAGCTTTTCGTCCAACTTTTCGGCCAGCATGGAAGTGACCTGCCAGTCGGGCAGGGCGGTTCCCGGTGCATCCAGGATGGGGGTGAACAGTTGCACCCGCCGCTCCGTGTTGGTGAAAGTGCCGTCTTTCTCAAGCGAAGCCGCGGCGGGCAGGACCACATGGGCCAGTTGCGCCGTCTCGCTGAGGAAGATGTCCTGCACCACCAGGAAGTCCAGGGCGCGCAGCCCCTCCTCCACATGCTCCAAGTTGGGGTCAGACAGCATGGGATTTTCGCCCATGATGTACATGGCCCGCACCTTGCCAGCGATGGCGGCGTGGGTCATCTCCACCACGGTGAGGCCATTTTGGGCGGGCAATTCGGCCAGCCCCCAACCCTTGGCCACGGCTTGGCGCTTGGCCTCATCCGTCACCGGCTGATAGCCGGGCAGGACGTTGGGCAGCGCACCCAAGTCGCAGGCCCCTTGCACGTTGACCTGACCGCGCAGGGGGTTCACCCCGGCGGAGGGCTTGCCGATCTGCCCACACAACATGGACAGATTGGCGAGGGTTTTGACCAGATCCGTGCCGTTTGTGCGCTGCGTAATCCCCATTGCGTAGAGGATTGATGACGCGCCTCGGGGAGATTGGGGATTGGGGATTGGGGATTGGGCGGTGCTGTTTTGGCGTTCGCCCAGGGCATACCATCGCGCGGCGAGTTCGATCTTTTCGGCGGGGACGCCGGAATGGAGGGCGGCGACTTCCGGGGTGTATTCTTCGAGAACCGCGGCGAAGTCGGCGAAGCCTTCCGTGCGGGCATCGACAAAGCCCCGATCCTCCCAGCCTTCCCGCAGGATGACGTGCATCATGGAGAGGTAGACATAGATATCCGTGCCGGGGGTGGGCTGAAGCCAGAGGTGGGCGTGCTCGACCATGGGCGTGCGCCGGGGGTCAATGACGATCAGGGAGCCGCCGCTCTTGACCGCCCGCACCACTTCATAGCTGATCACCGGGTGGGATTCCGCGGTGTTGGAGCCGGTGATCAGGATGCAGTCCGCGTCCCGCATGCCCTGGATGGTGTTGGTCATGGCCCCGCTGCCAAAGGCCGCGCCCAGGCCCGTGACCGTGCTGGCGTGGCAGAGGCGGGCGCAATGGTCCACGTTGTTGGTGCCGATGCCGGCCCGCATGAACTTCTGGAAGAGATAGTTTTCCTCGTTGCTGCACCGGGCGGAGGAGAGACCGGCTATGGCGTCCGGCCCGTGCTCGGTGATGGCTTTGGCCAGTCCGTTGGCCGAAATCTCCAAGGCCTGTTCCCAACTGACCGGGACGAAATACTCTTCGGGCTTGCGGGATTTGAGCGGGCTGGTGTCGGGCAGGGTCCACGGTTCATCCGTGAGGCCCAACTCGAAGGCCACGTCCTTGCGCACCAGGGGGGTGGAGAGGCGGTCCGGGCTGCTGATGAAGTCCCAGCCGGAGCGGCCTTTGACGCACAAGAATTCGCCATTCACCGGGGCGTCGGCGAAGCCCTGGGAGTAGACCATCACGTCTGCCTTGCCGCTGCCCGGCTCGCTCTCCTTCATCACAAAGTCCACGCTGCATCCCACGCCACAATAGCCGCAAATGGTCTGCTTGTGGCTGAACTCGGAGACGTGGCCCTGGCCGATGCGGGTCTTGGGGGTCAGGGCGGCCGTGGGGCAGACCTGGACGCAACTGCTGCAAAAGACGCAGTCGGAGTTGATCATCAGATCATCAAAGGGGGTGCCGATGTGGCTTTCAAAACCCCGGCCCACATAGTCGATGGCGTTGCGGCCCACAATCTCGTCGCACACCCGCACGCACTTGCCGCACAGGATGCACAGTTGATGGTCCCGCACGAAGAAGGGGTTGTCATCCTGATAAAGAGTTCGGGACAGTTCGAAATCGAAGCTGGTCTCGGTGATGCCATATTTGTTGGCATAGGTTTGCAGATCGCACTCTCCGTCCGCGGCGCAACTTTCGCACTCCATGGGATGCTCGGAGACGAAGAGGTCGATGATGTCCTTGCGCATGGTGGTGAGGCGGTCGCTCTCGGTCTGGACGGACATGCCGTCGGCCGCGGCCAGGCCACAGGATGGTGCGGGCATGGGTCGGCCTTCGATCTCGACCAAGCAGAGGCGGCAGCCCCCGGACGGCTTCAGGGCCGGATGATAGCAGAGGCGAGGGATGTCGATGCCGTGGGCCAGGGCGGTCTCTAAAACCGTGGCCCCCGGTGCAAAGTCAATGGCCTGGCCGTTGATCGTGATTGTGCTCATAGTTTGCAACTCCCTGCCGCGCAATGATGGTCGTGGACGTGCGCCCGGTATTCCTCGCCGAAGTAGCGCATGGTGGTGAGGACCGGGTTGGGGGCGGTCTGGCCCAGGCCACACAAGGAGGCGACATGGACGGTTTCGCCCAGGCTGACCAGGCGATCCACGTCGGCCTGGGTGGCTTGGCCTTGGGTGATCTTGGTCAGGACGTTGAGCATTTTGCGGGTGCCCACCCGGCAGGGGATGCACTTGCCGCAGGATTCGTCCTGGGTGAAGGTGAGGAAGTAGCGGGCGAGGTCCACCATGCAGGTGGTCTCGTCGGCCACCACCATGCCGCCGGACCCCATGATGGCCCCGGTGGTGCGCAGATCTTCGTAGTCGATGCGGGTGTCCAACAGCTCGGCGGGGATGCAGCCGCCGGAGGGACCGCCCAACTGCACGGCTTTGAACGTCTTGCCATCCCGACAGCCGTCGCCGATGTCGTAGATCATCTCGCGCAGGGTGAGGCCGATGGGGATCTCGACCAGGCCGGAGTTGCGGATAGCACCGACCAGGGCGAAGGCTTTGGTGCCGCCGGATTTGGCCGTGCCCATGCCCGCAAACCAGCCCGGCCCGTTGAGCAGAATGCTGGGCACGCTGGCATAGGTCTCCACGTTGTTGATGTTGGTGGGATTGCCCCACAGCCCATGCTCTGACGGATAGGGCGGGCGCATGGTGGGCATGCCCCGGAAGCCTTCGATGGAGCGCATGAGCGCGGTCTCTTCGCCGCACACAAAGGCCCCGGCCCCTTCTTTGACCACAAAATCAAAGTCCATGCCGCTGCCCAAAATGTTTGTGCCGATGACGCCGTAAGCCCTGGCTTGGGCGATGGCCTCGTGCAACGCCTTGACGGCCAAGGGATATTCGGCCCGGATGTAAATATAGCCCTTGGAGGCGCCCATGGCGTAGGCGGCGATCAACATGCCCTCCAGCACCCGGTGGGGATCGCCCTCGATCATGGTGCGGTCCATGAACGCGCCGGGGTCGCCCTCGTCTGCGTTGCAGATCAGGTATTTGGTGGTGCCGGGCTGCTTGCGCCCGATGCCCCACTTGATGCCCGTGGGAAAGCCGGCCCCGCCTCGCCCGCGCAGATGGGCGTCGGTGACAGCTTGGATGATGGCCTCTGGGGTCATGGTCAGGGCCAGGCGGAAGGCGGCGTAGCCGTTGTGGGCCAGATAGTCGTCCAGGGAATGGGGGTCGATGAGGCCACAAAGTTGGGTGGTGACTTTGACTTGGCGACCCAGGAAGGGGTAGTCGCTGCGGTCGTTGCGATCACTAACGGTCCATTCGGAGAGAGGCCCGGGTGTCTCGGCCCCAAAGTGGCGATCCAAGATTAGATCCACCCGGGCAGGAACGACCGGACCGTACAGAAGGCTCTTCCCGTTTTCCAAAACCTCAACCAAGGGTTCCCGATGACAGGCACCGACGCAGCCCGTGGCCATAAGGACGGCGGGCAAGTTGCGCTGGCGGATGCGGGCGGCCAGGGCGTTGAAGGTGGCCTGGGCACCGGCGGCCAGGCCGCAGGTGGACATGCCCACACGGATGATGGTTTTCATGCCGATTCCTCCTCATCTTTCAGGGCGTCGATCACATCCCAGGCGGCCTCGGCGGTCATGCGCCCGTGGGTTTCCTCGTCCACGACCACGACCGGGGCCAGGCTGCACGCACCCATACAGGCCACGGTTTGCAGGGTGATGCGCCCGTCCGGGGTGGTTTCGTCCACGCCGATGCCCAGGCGATCTTCCAGGAAGCCCAGAATGGCGTCGCAGTGGTTGACATGGCAGGCCGTGCCCCGGCAGACGCGGACTTTGTGTTTGCCCGGCGGGTCAAAGAGGAAGAGGTTGTAAAAAGTAGCCACGCCATAGACTCGGGCCAAGGGGAAGTCGAGTGTCCGGGCCACATATTGGAGCTGTTGTTTGGCCAAAAAGCCATAGTGATGTTGGATCTCGGCGAGGACGGTGATCAGGGCGTCGGCCTCGCCTCGATGCAGGTCGAGGATCGCCGCCAGTTCTGGAGGGGCTGGCTCGGCCAGGGGGTCAGCTTGATAAGCAAACTTGCGCAGCGGAGAGCGGGTTTGAGACGCCATCGTCACCTTCCTTTTACGTAGTGCGTGGACCGTGTTGCGCGTTGCGTCTTGTGCGTAATACGCAACACGGTCCACGATTTAGAAACAAAATGGGGCAACCTTTAGAATTACACAACCTGGGTGGATAGGGAAGGGGCAAGTGAACCCATTTTTGTGGGACAGGTGCAACCAGTTTGGGCATAAATGGGTGAAATGGGACCGTGCGCAGCTTTGGTCCGGCTTTGGTCCGCCTTCTGCACAAGGATCGTAGCAAAACCGTACCAGGGTAGTCGGCCACGAAATTTGCTTTCCCACAGGGTTAGTGTTACAATTGTTTCGTTATACAGGGAGGTTGTACTGTATCGTGATGCTGATTTATTCGCCTTTGTATTCCAGCGGTGAATCGGCGCTTTGTCCACTGGCCGGGCGGATGCCATGTGCAAGCCAGCACCCGTTATCCGTCCAGGAATACTTGCGATAGGAGATGTGAATGTCAATCACGCGGACTCAAAAAGTTCAGATCATTGAGGAGTTCCGTACCACTGATAATGATACGGGCTCTCCAGAAGTTCAGGTTGCTTTGCTCACGACACGCATTAATGCCTTGATCGAGCATCTGAACATCCACAAGCATGATGAAGGCTCCCGACGGGGGCTGTTGAAACTGGTAGGCCAACGAAGACGGCATTTGGCTTATCTGAAGCGCAAGGATACCCAACGCTATTTGCAGTTGATTCAGCGGCTGGGCCTACGCAAGTAGTGCAGGAGCAAACAGGGGCGATGGAGTCAGCAACTGACTCCCGCCCCTTTTTTGCGTGATGGGTTAGTGAAGTTAGGGTAACGGTAAAGGTATTCATGCGATTGTGAGATTAAGAGATTGGGTGATTAACGCGACAGAATCGCCCAATCTCTTAATCTCACAATCGCAACACAAATCGGTTATCCGTAGTTTGTTCTGTGAGTTAGCCCTGTAGGTCATCGACCACCCCGCTATCCCGCCTCTCCCCTGCGCCCACTGCTTCGGCCCTATCCCGAACGAGTGCGACTCAGAGGTCCGGAATTGGAGAGTGCGACGAAGGGATTTGCCCCCCTGCTTTCGCCCCACTCTCCAGTCCCGCACCTCTTGCCCAGGGAACCAGGCGGACCGTGTTCGGTGTTGATTGCCGGGCTACAAGTTCGTTCGTTTCCAACTGTTTTTTGCAGGTTATTTCCACAAGAGGTGAAAAGTATGCAACTGTTTGACGGAGCTAAGACTTACTCCACTATGGTAGGCGGCCGCGAGCTGTCTATCGAAACCGGCGTCCTCGCTGGTCTGGCCGGCGGCGCGGTGACTGTGCGCTACGGCGATACTGTTTTGTTGGCCACGGCCACCATGGGCAAGGATGTGCGCCCCGGTATCAACTTCTTCCCCATGTCTGTCGAGTTTGAAGAGAAGCTCTACGCCGGCGGACGTATCCCCGGCAGCTTCTTCCGCCGAGAGGCCCGCCCGACCGAGGGCGCCATTCTGCTCTGCCGTCTGGTCGACCGCCCCCTGCGCCCCCTCTTCCCCAAGGGTATGCGCAACGAAGTGCAGGTCATCGTCAGCACCCTGGCTGTGGACGGGGAGACCCTGATGGATCCCCTGGCCATCATCGCCGCCTCCGCGGCCCTGAGCATCAGCGACATTCCCTGGAACGGCCCCGTGGCCGGTACCTCCGTGGGCTATGTGGATGGTGAATTCGTGATCAACCCCACGGCCAGCCAGATGCTCAACAGCACCCTGGATCTGAAGGTCGGCGGCACCGCGGACAACATCCTGATGGTGGAAGCGGGCGCCAATGAGCTGCCCGAAGACGATGTGCTGGAAGCCCTGAAGCTGGCCCACGAGGCCATGCAGCCGGTGATCGAGCTGATCAAGACCATGCAGGCCGAAGTCGGCAAGACCAAGGTCACGGACTTCCCGGTCTTCCTGCCCCCTGCCGAGGTCAAGGCCCTGGTGGCCGACATGACCGCGGACAAAGTGGCGGCCCTGGCTGCCCAGTCCCCGGACAAGACCGGCTGGAACGACGGCCTGGACGCCATCAAGAAAGATCTGCTGGCCGACCTGGCCGACCGATTGGCCAGCAATGAGATTCAAGAGCGGGACGTGGCAGACGGTATGGACTCGGTGGTAAAAAACGCCGTGCGCCGTCGTATCCTGGACACGGGCATCCGCCCGGATGGCCGGGACACCCTGACCGTGCGCCCCATCAGCGTGCAGGTGGGCAAACTGCCCATGGTTCATGGCAGCGGTCTCTTCCAGCGCGGCGAGACCCAGGTCTTGACCGTCGCCACCCTGGGTACGCCTGGGGATGCCCAGCGGCTGGATGGTCTTCAGCCTGGGAGCGAGAAGCGTTATATCCATCACTACAACTTCCCTCCCTTCAGCACGGGCGAAGCCTACCCCATGCGCGGACCCAAGCGCCGTGAAATCGGCCACGGCGCGTTGGCGGAACGGGCGTTGATCCCCGTGCTGCCCGAAAACTATCCCTACACCCTGCGCCTGGTCAGTGAAGCCCTGAGCAGCAACGGCTCCACCAGCATGGCTTCGGTCTGTGGCAGCACCCTCTCCTTGATGGATGCGGGTGTGCCCATCCTGGCCCCGGTGGCCGGGATTGCTATGGGTCTGATTCAGGACCAGGAAACTGGGGCCTATCAGGTTCTCACCGACATCCAGGGCATGGAAGATCACCTGGGCGACATGGACTTCAAGGTGGCCGGTACGGAACATGGTATCACCGCCTTGCAGATGGACATGAAGATCAAGGGGCTGGACTTCAGCATTCTGAAGCAGGCCCTGGAACAGGCCCGTGTGGGTCGGCTCTTCATCCTGGGCAAAATGCTGGCCGTGATGCCGGCACCCCGGGCCGAACTGAGCCCCTACGCCCCTCGCATCCTGACCACCACCATCGACCCGGAGAAGATCGGCAAGATCATCGGGCCGGGCGGCAAGGTGATTCGGGCCATGCAGGAGCAGTTCAAGGTCAAGATCGATGTGGACGACGACGGCACGGTCTATGTCTCCGGCAGCGATGGCCGGGGGGCAGAGGCGGCCTTGGCCCAGATCAAGTCCCTGACCGAAGAGGTTGAGGTGGGCAAGATCTACACCGGCACGGTTGTGCGGGTGGAGCCTTACGGTGCCTTCGTCAACATCCTGCCCGGCACGGATGGCCTGGTCCACATCAGCCAACTGGCCGACTATCGGGTCAACAATGTGGAAGAAATTGCCAATGTGGGTGACGAACTGACCGCTATGGTCATCGACGTGGACCCCAGCGGCAAGGTGCGTCTGAGCCGTCAGGCCGTGTTGGAAGGCTGGACGGCGGAAGAGGCCCGCGAGAAGGACAAGGGCGGGCGGCGTACTGGTGGCAGTGACCGGGGCGGCGATCGAGATCGTCGTGGCGGCAGCGACCGGGGTGGAGACCGCGGCGGCAACCGGGGTGGCGGTCGTGATCGTCGCTAGGCTCTCTTAGCCCCTGGCATACAGGATGATTGCCGCTTTCGGCAGTTTCCCCTGTGTGACAGATAAGAGTACAATAGGACGCCAGGGAGCCTTGCTTCCTGGCGTCTGTTTCTTTGTCTCTGACTCTTTGAGTCGAAGACTCTTTTTATGCATTGAAAATCGTTCACAAGGTAGTGTCATGGATCCAAATATCGATAACTCAGAAGATTTCCCTTCGGTGACACCGGAGCAAGCAGAGGATAGCCGAACGCCAGAGGGGGCAGGCGAAGGATTTATGCAAGCCGCCCTGCGAGAGATCTTTCTGGTCTTTCTGCCCGCGCTGGTGCTGGCGGTGGTCATCCATCTCTTTTTGGCCCAGGCCACAGTGGTCTATGGCCAGAGCATGGAGCCAAATCTCCACGACCACCAGCGGCTGATCATCGAAAAGGTCAGCTACCGGCTACGCCAACCGGAGCGGGCCGAAATTGTGGTGGTCGATCTGCCCACCATGAGTGAAAAGCTGATCAAGCGGGTGATCGGTCTACCCGGCGATACGATCTCCATCGAGATGGGTGTGGTCTACATCAACGGCACTGCCCTGGATGAACCCTACATCTTCAACCCGGACCGACGCACAGAATTGCCCCGGGTGATCCCCGACGGTCAGTATTTTGTAATGGGGGACAACCGCGGCAACAGCAATGACAGCCGCAACTTTGGCCCAGTCACCTTGGAGATGTTGGTGGGGCGGGCCTGGGTACGCTATTGGCCGTTGAGTGATTTTACCTTGTATTAGAGCGATTAAGAGAGTGGGCGAGTGGGCGAGTGATCCGGCAAAATCTCCCAATCGCTCAATCTCGCACCAAACTCCCAGGCAACCTGACACCCCATGAACTCCATGCGTTGGACCAACACAACCAAAATTATCGTCAGCGCCAGCCTGGCCGCCATTTTGATCTGGCTGCTGGTGGTCTTCCGCTCCATGATCTCCCCAACGATTGTGGCGCTGCTGCTGACCTTCATCCTGGGCTATCCCGTCACCTGGATTCAACAGCGCACGGGATGGACCCGCACCACCGCGGTGATCGCCACCTATCTGCTCTTGCTGGCGCTGCTGGCCCTCACCCCGGTGTTGATCATCCCCCGCCTCTCCACCATGATCGACTCCCTGAACACAGCCTTGCAGGAGTTGGTCATCGATCTCCAGACCTCCTCTGCCGGGCCGCTCTTTAGCCTTGGTGACTTCTCCGTCAGCTTGGACAGCATCCTGCAACAGGTGGGCAGTGTGCTGCAAAATATCCTCTCCCCGGCAGCAACCGGAGCGCTGAATCTGGCAAAGGGACTGACCACGGGGATTTTGAGTACGGTTTACGTGCTGGTGATCTGTTTCTGGCTGCTCAAGGACAGCCACAAGTTGCAGCGCTATCTCATGGCCCAAGTTCCGGCCAGCTATAGCGAAGATGTGCGCCGTCTGGCCACAGAACTAGGTCAAATTTGGAGCGCCTTTCTGCGCGGCCAGTTTGTGCTGGCCCTGGTTGTGGGGGTGATGACGTGGATCCCCTTTGTAATTTTGGGGGTGCCCAATGCCGGCGGCTTGGCATTGCTGGCCGGGTTCATGGAGTTTTTGCCCACGGTGGGGCCGGGGATCAGCGGTGCGATCGGCACCGTAATAGTTCTCTTTAGCGGTTCCACCTGGATACCCATCAACAACTTCGCCTTTGCCATCATCATCATGGTTCTCTACATCATCATCACCCAGATCGAAAGCGTCTATCTGATCCCCCGGTTGGTGGGGCGACGGGTGCGGCTGCATCCTGCGGTCACCTTTGCCGGTATCATCAACGCCGCCATTGTCTTTGGGATGTTGGGCGTGCTGTTGGCTACCCCAACGATTGCCAGCGCCCGCACCCTGCTTTCCTACGTCTATCGCAAACTGGCAGATCTGCCCCCCTTTGACACCCTGGAACCGGCCCATTCCAGCATCCGTATTCGGGGTGTGGTGGGCGGAAACAAGATCGAGGCCGTGGTGTTTAGCCTGGATGGGGTGCTGACCGAGCTGGACTGGAGTCTGGCGGATCGCTGGGCGGATCGGCTGCACAGGCTGGATCGTTTCTTGCCCCGAGCGCGCCGGGTCAGCCTGGGCCGGTCCGTCATGTTGCGGCTGGAGGGGGGGGTCAATCGCTCCATCAACACCCTCAAATGGCTCAAACTGGATCAGGACTTGACCCGTCTGGAAGCTGGTTTTGACCATCTGCGCGGCTTTGGCTCCCCAACAGAGAATCGCCTGCACAAGTCGGTCCTCGATACGTTGACCTACCTTGCAACCCAAGGCTATCAACTGGCCCTGGTTTCCGCCCGGCCCCAGGCCGATGTGGACCAGATCCTGGCGCATCTGGGGATGACCGCCCAGCACTTTGCCAAGGTGATCACCTTGAACGATGTAAGCCATCTACCGCCCCATTCCGACACCGTAACCCAGATCTGCGCGGATCTGCACCTGGCGGCCAACCGTGTGTTGCTGGTGGGCGATTCAGATATAGATCTGCGACCGGCCCGCGCAATGGGGCTAAACACCGCCGGGGTGCTGTCAGGATTGGGCACGGAGAGCAATCTGGCCGAGGCCCATCTGCTGCTGGAGCGGGTCGATCAATTGGACGAATGGCTATGATGAATTGGCGTAAAGTAATTCAGCTCACCCTTGTGCATGTGGCGGTTTCCATCACCGTGGTACCGGTCACCAGCACCTTGAACCGCATCATGATCTCGGACATGAAGATGTCCGCCACCCTGGTGGCCTTTTTGGTGGCCCTGCCCTATCTGCTCTCCCCGCTGCAAGTGCCTATGGGCAACTGGACGGATAGCCACCCGGTCTGGAACCGCCATCGGGTGCCGTGGATTTTGATGGGTGGCCTGTTGGCCGCGGCGGGCAGCTACATGACCGCCCACACGGCCTATTGGATGGATGCCAACTTTCTGCCCGGCTTTGCCGCCGCCATCTTCTTCTTCACCATCTGGGGCGTGGGGGTAAATGTGGCCTCGGTCAGCTATCTCTCCTTGCTGGCCGAACTCAGCACCGGCGAAGGAGCCGAGGGGACCGCGGTCAGCAAGGCCAACTGGCGCAACCGGACGGTCAGCATTATGTTTACGGTCATGATCTTGAGTACGATCTTGATCAGCACCCTGCTCAAAACCATGTTGGTGGACTATTCGCCCACGGCGCTCTTTACCTCCTTTGGCGTGGTCTGGCTGATCTCCACCTTTCTAATCCTGCTGGGCACGGTGGATTTAGAGCCGCCGCTACGGGCCGACGAAAAACCCAAACACAACACAGCCACAGATCCCATCGGGGCCATTCGTGTACTCATAGGCAACCCGGTGGCCTGGCGCTTTTTCTGGTATCTGGTCCTGGTGTTGATCAGCATCCACGCCCAGGATGTGCTGCTGGAACCCTTTGGCGCCGATGCCTTGGGCATGGATGTCTCCGCCACCTCCGGGCTGACCCGGATGTGGGGCATGGGTTTCTTGGTGGCCATACTGGGGTCCATCCCTTTGGTGAAACGCATCGGCAAGAAACGCAGCGCCAACATTGGGGCCGGGGTGGCCGCCATCGCCTTCGGTCTGATCTCCATCACCGGGCTGATGGGGCAGATCTCGGCCTTTAGCGGCTCCATTTTTCTGCTGGGGGTTGGGGGCGGCCTGATGACCCTGAGCAACCTCAGCTTTATGCTGGATATGACCTTGCCCCACGCCGCCGGTCTCTACATTGGGGCCTGGGGCGTGGCCAACTTTGCCGGGCAGGCCGTGGGCGGCATCGTCAGCGGCATCCTGCGGGATGTGGTCTACGCCGTGACCGGCAATCTGCTCTTTGGCTACGTATCGGTCTTTGCCATCGAGATCGTGGGGCTGCTGGTCGCCATCTGGATGTTCCGCTCGATCCACGTGGATGAGTTCCGGGAACAGGCGGAGATCAACCTGGCGGATGTGTTGTCCCTGGCGTCGGATTAAAAGATCAGGTTCGTTGGAAATGAGATGACCCATGTACAAGATCTATGTCAGCTATGATATGCAGGCCGGCAAAGAAGAAGATTGCCAGCGCTATTTTGCCCAGGTATTGGGGCCGACCCTGGTGCGCTTTGGGGCCAACGTGGCCGATGTGTGGTACACGATTTGGGGCGAATCTCCCCAAATCCAGAGCGGCAGCGTGCTTGACACCGAGGAAGAAGTGCAACGTTTGCTGGCTTCCAAAAAATGGCGGGAGACCCTGGCCGGCTTGGACCCCCTGGTGACAAACTTGACCGTGCGCGCCGTGCGGGTTTGATAGCCGCACCCGTTGCAACCTTTAGCCCCATTCTCCCTTTTCTGAAAATGCCGGAGCAATCAACCCATGAGCCAAGCCACCCCACCCATCTTCAAATTCGCCCCCGACGCCGAACTCGCCCGCCAGTATTCGACCAAGAAACCTCTGGCCCTGGTCGTCTTCTTGGAAAATGGCGGCAACATTTCCGGGGTGACTTTGCCCAAATGGGCCATGAACCTTCTCGACTACGTCACCGAGGAATACGCCAAGGGCCTTTTGCGCCTGTTGGGGGCCTATCGCCGCTACGACCGGGTGATCATCCTGGAGGATGAACGAGCCACGGGGGCCATGTTGAGCCGGGCGCTGCTCAAGACCAGCCCCACCCATCAGGTGGATCTGCTCTTGCTGGTGCATGGGGTGGAATGCCATTTGGTGGGCTGCGGCGGCACGCAATATGTGGGCGAAGAGACATTCGGCCCGCTCAAGCAGGCCGTGGCGGCCAATTCCCAAGCCCTGGATCTGCGCATGGTCTACGGGGTCAACTGCTATGGGGTCACCCTGGCCCCCACATGGCAAGCTCTGGGGGCCAAGGTCTATAATGGGGCCACCGGGGTCAACTGGCTGCCGGAACCGAGCTTAAGCGTCTTCCTGTGGCATTGGCTGGGGGGAAAACCTTACACCTACGCGGTCAGCCGCAGCTACACCTGGGCCACCCGCATCGCCCGCCGCCTCCTGCCCGCCCAGGCCGACGGGCGTGACAACCCCATGATTCTCAGCAGCCAGCAGGTCATCACCGGGCAGGGGGATCTGACTATCTGATCAGGTCCAATTTACGGCAACTACTAACCCCACCCTAACCCTCCCCAAATTGGGGAGGGTTAGGGTGGGGTTTACCGGACTCCCATCCGACTACGGCGATCCGGCTCCTCCCCCAATCTGGGGGAGGCTGGGAGGGGGTGGCTGGGCAGTGACTTCCGCAAATAAAAAAGCCGGGACGCATCATGATGATGCGTCCCGGCTTTTTTGTGCGGCAAATTGACCCTGATCCCTTTTACGGCATGGTGGTGCGCTGGAAGACCAGGATATAGTTGACGTGGATGGTCCAGGCACGCCGGGCCTGATCGCCCAGACCAGCTCCTTGCAACACATCGCTGGGCAATCCTTCCGCCTGGATGCTGTAGGACTGACCGGCCGCATACATGGGATAGCTGAAGGCGTAGTCCGGGGCAGGCTTGTCCTCGGTCTTTAAGGTCATCGAGCCATCTCCCCAGAAAACGGTCACGGGGATGCCAACCAGCCGATTGCCGCCCTCGTCCAGGGTCTCCACATAGATGTTGTGCTTGCCGCCGCCCTCCTGCTCGTTCTGCCAGCGCACTTCGATCAGCCGCCAGAATTGTTGACCGGAGCCTACGCCGGCTTCCCGCAGGCTGACACCCAAGCCATCCAGCCGTCCGTCCCAAATGCGGGGAGGCAGGGACGGGGCAGGGGCTTCTTCCACAGAGGCCGCCGCCACTTCCGCTTGCACGAAGGCCACGGGGGCCGCATAGACCGGCTGCGGGGTGAAGGTGGCGGCGGGGATCGGCGTCTGCGTGGGGATGGGGGTCACCGTGGGGGTGGCGGTGGGCACGAATGTGCCGGTGGGGGCCGGGGTATAGGTGGGGGTGGCGACTACTTCTTGATCCGCCAACACCAGTTGATCTTGGAAGGCCAAGTCCTGGTCCGAGGCCATAGCCACGGCCACACCTGCCCGATCGGTGACGGCGGCCAAGGCGTTGGCAGAGACAGGTGCCGCTTCGCCGCTGGCCACGCTGGGACCGCTCATCAAGTTGATCAGGGCCATGGGGGCGGCGATCAGCATCAGCCAGATCAAAAGCAGAAGCAACAGGGCCGCTCGCACTTTGCCGCCACTGCTCAGATTGCTAAACCATTGCACCAGAGCAAGAGGTTGACCCGCCCGGCGTTCTTTGCGCTCGCCCCGATCTTCCGCGGCGGTTCGTCGCCGCCGGGCCGTTGCCGGAGAAACATAGGCCGGTCCGCCTTCACCGGGCGCGACAGAGGGCATAGCCGTGCGGCTGGCAGCCACGTCTCGCCCAGCTGGAACAGGATCGGGAATGGGGGCAATGGCCGGCATGACAGATCCCGCCGGGGCTGCCGGGGCCGTCTGAGCGATGACCCGTTGGCTCAAGGCTCGGCTCAAATTCAGCCCCAAGGCCGGGTGCTGCATCATCAGAGCTTCCAGATCATCCTTGCGCAAGGTCAGGAGATCCAGTTCGGTCTCGGCAAAGGCGCTGACGCTGCGAGGCTTGTCCGTGAGCACAGCCCGCTCGCCAAAGAAATCGCCTGCGCCCACCACCCAACTGCTCCCGCTATAGGGCTGCAAACGCACGGAACCCCGCTCGACCAAATACATGGTATCGCCTCGGGTGCCGGCCCGATAGACCGCTTCTCCGGCCCGATAGCGGGTGGGGCGCAGACGCTGCGCCACATCCCGCAGCTCGGCCTGGCTGCCGTTGGCAAAGAGGGCAAAGCGGCGGAAACGGTTCTCGTCCACCTGAATTTCGGCGGCGGCCAGACGGCTGGCCAACCCCTGGCTCAAAGAGGTGCCAATAGAGGGATATTGACCGACCAATGCGTCCAATTCGGTCTTGTAGAGTAGCCAGACATTTGTGTCACGGGTGACTGTGGCCGCTTCGGTACGCTTTTTGCCGGTCAACAGGCTCATTTCGCCAAAGAAACCGCCCTTGGTGACCCGCGCCAGCTCTTCCACCACGCCGATGTTGTTCTTGACGGTCAGCTCGACCTCGCCCTCTTCCACCAAATAGAGGGCGTCGCCCGGCTCATCCAACCCATAAATCGGCTCGCCAGCGGTCAGATGTTGCGGCACCAGGTTTTGAGCGATGGCCTGCAAGCCCTGGGGATCCATTTGGGCAAAGAGGGGCAGTTGGGCCAACCGCACCACGGCCTTGAGTTGCTCGTTTTGATCCAGCCGGGCGTTGATGGTGCGACCCAAATTGCGGCGCAGACTGGGATGGGCGCGGTTGACTGCCTGGAAATCTGCCGGAGAAAGCAACCACACCAGGCTGGGCTGATTGGCCGCGGCATCGTGACGATAGGGACGGTTGGTGAGCAGGGACTGCACGCCCAACAATTGGCCGGGCCGCACGACCGTGGCATCGGCCACGCCACCCACGGGCCGCAGACTCAGCTCGCCGGATTCCACCAGGAAGAGGCCATCCGGGGTGCTGTTGGCGCGGAAGAGGAGTTCCCCGGCCTGGAGATGTTCGGGGTGCATGCGGCGAGCCAACTCCACCAAGGTGGCCCGGGACAGATCCCCCAAGGCGGGCACATCGGCCAGCCGATCCACCAGATAGCCCTCCATCTGCACCAGTTGTTCGCCAAAGTTGCCACTCAGCTTGGCCCCAATCATGGGGTGAGACTGGAGTAGTTGACGCAGGGCCGTGTTGGAAAGGCTCCACACCTCCAGATCCGCAGCGGCCACGGCGTTGAGGGTGCGGCGGGCATTGCGGAAGAGGTCCGCCTCGCCCAGGGTGCTGCCTGCGCCCAGGGTGGCCAGGGTCAGCCCGCTCTCTGTGGTCAGGTTGACAAACCCCCGACCCAACAGATACATGGTGTCGCTGGTCTCACTCACCCGGAAGAGGCGTTCATTTTTGACCCGTTGCTCGGCTTGCAGCCGTTCCGCAACCAGGGCCAACTCCTGATCCGACAGGGTGGCAAAAAGTGGGATATTTCTTAAAAATTCAACGTTCAATGGTAGCTCCTCTGGAAACCGCGGTGGATCTGTGCGCTCGAAACCTTGCGCATCCACAGCCCGACAGCCGTTTTCTTGAACGCGCTAGACGGGAAAAACCAGGCAAGATCCCGATGATCATACCCTATTTCGAGGCCAAGACCTAATTTTGGCCGTTTTTAGACAGAAATCAACCGCAGAGATTCGCCGAGGACGGTTTTATTTTCTTTGCGCTCTTGGCGTCTTTGCGGCGGACGTGACATTTTAGTACCCGCGCTGGAAGACCACGGTCCAACTATAATGGGCAATACAGCCCAGTGTCTGTTTGAAACTGGCGCAGCTTGCACCATCTGTGCAATAGCGTCCGCCGATCAAGATCTGATCGGACATTTCTCTGGGATCGGTCACCAACCCCTCCACACGGTCGCTGGACGCTTCGCTGCCATCAGCATCGCGCAGGACGAAGACGCCCTGTCCGGCACCCAAAACGAACTCAACCTGGCCGTCTCCCTTGCCTTGGGCACCGGTGACGTAGATCTCTTTTGAACCATAGATGACCTGGACAGCCACCCCGTTCAGTCGATTGCCCCCGGCATCCAGCACAATGACGTTCAGCTCTCGTCTTTCGCCACAGTTCACCGATGTGCCGTCCAGCCGCCCCCCGTTGCGCTCCACATCCCACAGCTCTTTGCTGATCATGCGGAAATCCGGGCCGGAGGGGGCGGGGGGGGAGGTGGGTTGGGGCACGGATGTGGGCGCTGGCACGGACGTGGGCGGCGGGGCGGGGATATTGGCCGCCACCACAACGGCATTGGTCTCTCCACTGATCTCAACCAAGGGACCGTAGAGCCAGCCAGTGCCGCCATTGTCCAACTGCACCTGCCACCAGTCCCCCTCGGGATTTTTGGCCACGATGGGCACGCTGGTCCCGCCTTGAACGCTGGCCACAACGGCATAGTCCGTGCCGGGTCCACCCCGCACATTCATGGTGGTCTGGGGCGATGCCTTGGGCGTGGCCGGGGCCGGGGTGTTGGCGGGGATCGGGGTGGGATCAATCGCTTCCGACGCGACGGCTGGGGCTGGGGGCTCGGTTGGCGCGGCCGCCACGGCGGCCGGGAGTGCGGAGACCAGGGCCGCCGTGTTGCTCTCCGCCTGGGCCTGGGGTTGGGCAGCAGTTTTGGTTGCAATCAAATTATTCTGGCTGGCGAAGGCATCCACAGCCGTGGAGCGCAGCCCCAAATCGTGGGTCAACTTGACCAGGGCCAGGGCGCCCCCGGCGCTCAGTTGGCTGTCACCGCCGCTGATGGCGGTCTCTGTGGTCAGCAGCAGCCATTGCTCCGGGTTGGCCATGCCCAGTTTGACCAGATCCGCCCGGGCCAGGGCCACATCCCCGTGGGCCTGGTAGGCCAGGGCGATAGTCTGGGTTTCCACCATCAGCGCGCTGGGGCTGTCGTCCGCCCCACCTTTCGATGAACAGCCGGCGATCAAGATCAGCACAAGCAGGATGGCGAAAAGCGGGCCCACCAAGGTACCAAAGGCCCGGATGGCGGGCACGAAAAAAGCCCGGCCAGATTTGGACAGGCGGGCCAAAGATTGCGGTGAACTGTAGCGCGGGCTGGTATGCGTCTTGGAGGGCGAAGGGGCTAAGGGTTTGTTTTCTGCCATTGGTCAATTCCTGTATAATGGGTTCAGGCACACGGATTGGCTGCCGACAGGTCATCGGGCTGTCAACCGTGGCGTATCGGGGAGGTAACGCTCACACACCCTACCCGGTTCCACAGAACTTCACCCGTCACCAATCTGCAACCACCCGGCCATCCACCATCAACAAGAAGCGACATTCTGGTAATATTCCTATTCCCAGAGGTGTCTTGCAAAAAATCTTGCAGAGAGATAGAGTTGGGGGCAGTTTTGGTGCCGAAGGTGGGAATCGAACCCACACGGGAATTACCCCACACGAGTTTGAGTCGTGCGCGTCTGCCTGTTCCGCCACTTCGGCCAATATCCAGCAAATTACAATCACTGAGTATACTGAGTCTGGCCCGGAACGTCAAATATAGCCCAGTGCAACAGCCATCAGGCCGGAAGTTTCCCATCAGTATACCCCACCTCACACAGGGTTTCTGGTCCATATTCCCTGGAACCTCAGTCCAAATTCGGACGTTTAACCTACGCTTCACCTACTTGTACGATTCCATGAAACCAGTCTTTCCATGACACTGAGCGCAGAGCAGGAACAACACCTAATTGAACAATCCCTGGCCGGGGAGGTGCGGGCCTTCAACCAGTTGGTGGAGGTCTATCAAGGCATGGCCTTCAGCGTTGCCTATCGTCTGTTGCAAGACGGGGACAGCGCCGCGGATGCCTTGCAGGATAGCTTTGTCAAGGCCTTCCGGGCGCTGGAAAGTTTCCGGGGGGGGAGCTTCAAGAGTTGGCTCATGCGCATCGTCACCAACACCTGTTATGACATGTTGCGAGCCAATAAACGCCGCCCGACCGAAAGCCTGGACGATCTGCCCGTAGACCAGGACCACGCCACGCAGTTGATCGACCCCAACGCCTCTCCCGAAGACGAGGTGGAGCGGGGTGAATTGCAGGCGCTGATCGGGCGCGCCATCAACGCCCTGCCGGATGACCAACGGCTGGCCTTGATCCTGTGCGATGTGGAGGGCTATGCCTACGACGAGATCGTCCACATCACCGGGGCCACCATGGGCACGGTCAAATCTCGCATCAGCCGGGCCAGGGGGCGTGTGCGGGAATTGCTGCTGGCCTCCCGTTCGGAACTTTTGCCCGCCGCCTACCGTCCTATGGGTAGCGATTGATCTGCATGGTTGTACCCATCGCCCATCGCCATTGCGCTCTACTATTGCGCCGTACCGATTTTGAGCAAGCCAAATGACATCACGTTACCCATCTCAGATCAGCCAAGAACTCCTGTCTGCCTACATTGACGGAGAAGTGAATACCCAGGAGCAGCGGCTGGTCGAAGAGGCCCTGGCCGCAGACCCTGAGATCGTCTGGCAAGTGGAAAGTTTGCGCCACACGGTCGCCTTGCTGGCCGATCTGCCGGCGATTGCCCTGCCCCAAAGCTTTGTCCTGTCCGAGGCCAGGGTGGCAGATGTGGTGGCTACCCGCCGGGCGGCGCGGCGTCAAAGCGTCAGCCACACAGCCCCATCCGGTGACAATGTGTGGCAAAAGCTGTTCGCTTTTCTGGGCGGAGGCAACCTTTTGCTGCGCAACGCGGCGGCGGTGGCCGCAGTGGCCTTCTTTGTTCTGATGGCCGGGGACGCCTTCACTGGCGCACCCGCTGTGCCCACCCCCCAAGCCGTCCCCGCCCTTGCCCAAGCTGAGGTTCAGGCCGAAAGCGCCGCACTGACCGAGATTGCTGAAATGCCCGCAGTGGCGCAGGAGATGCCCGCCGCCAAAGCCATGCCCGCCAGCCAAGATGCGGCCCAAGATGCAGAACCCGCCGCAGAACCCGCCGCAGAATTGGCCGCACAACCGGCCGCCATGTCGGTTGCCGCGGACGCCACGCAACCCAGCCCGGAATCCGCAGATCTGATCCCCGACGCCTCCCCCATGAGCTTGGGGGCGGAACCCCGCACCGGGGTCGGGGGCGGGGGCGGTGGTGGGGGGGATGGCTTGGGTGCTGGCGGAGGTGGCGAGATCATGTCTCCCCAAGTCGCTCAAGCTGCCCCGGCCGCACCGGCCCAAAGCGCCCCCCCGGCCGCCGAGATCCAGCGAGTGGTCCCCGCCGCTGAGTCAGAGAGCGCTAGCCAGGAGACGGCGGTAGGGGCGGTGGGGGCGGCGGCCCTCAGCACCACAGACACGTCCGCACCACCGGCAGATCCGGCTACGCAAGCCGTTGCCATGATTGCGCCGACGACCGAGCCGGTTATCGAAGAAGAGATTGCCGCAACCGCAGCCCCGGCAGAAAGTCCCGCAGTCGCCCCAGCCCCTGCGGATGTGGCGCAGACAGCTTCGCAAGCGGCCTCCCAGACGACTTCCCAATCTGCCCCCAGCCCTGAACCGGACAGCCGCCCCTTCTCCCCCCTGCGTCTGGCCCAAATCGGTCTGGCCTTGATCGCCCTGCTCCTCTCCGGTCTGTGGGTGCGCAGTCGGTGAGGGGGTGAAGGGGGGAAAGGGTGAGCGGGTGAGCGGGTGATTTGTCACCCCCTCACCCCTTCACCCCTTCACCCCTTCACCCCTTCAAAAATCACCAATCCAAAATCCAAAATCCCAATGCCCGAACTGCCTGAAGTTGAAACGTATATTCGAGAGATTGCTGTGGAATTGCGGGGCCGCCAGGTGCAGGGCGGGCGCGTTTTATGGCCGCGCACGGTGGCGGATCTGTCACCGGAGGCGTTTTTGCATGGGATGCGGGGGCGGCGTTTTGTGGATTTTGGGCGGCGGGGCAAGTATATGCTCTTGGGGCTGGACAACGGCCAGAGCTTGATCGTCCACTTGCGCATGACTGGGGAGTTGCGGGTGGAGTCCACGAATCTGCCTTTGGACAAGCATGCCCGGCTGGTGCTGGATCTGGATGGGGGGTTGCGTTTGCGCTTTTCGGATCAGCGCAAATTTGGACGCATGTGGCTGGTGGCGGACCCCCAAAGCGTTTTGCACCGCCTGGGGCCAGAGCCTTTGGCGGAGGACTTTACCCCGGATCTGTTCGGGGCCGCTTTGGCCGGACGCAAAGCCAGCATCAAAGCCCTGCTTTTGGACCAATCCATTGTGGCCGGGGTGGGCAATATCTATGCGGATGAGGCGCTCTTTCTGGCCCGCATCCATCCCACGCGCAAGGGGGGCAGCCTCTCCGCCCCGGAGGTGGCCGCTTTGCACCAGGCTGTGCGGGATGTGTTGACCCAGGGGATCGAGATGCGGGGCAGCAGTCTGCAAAACTACACCCCGCCCACGGGGGAAAAGGGTTCCTTCCAGGATCTGCACAAGGTCTTCCGGCGCACGGGGCAGCCCTGTCCTGTGTGTGGTTGCCCCATTGAACGCATGAAACTTGCGCAGCGCAGTACCCACTTTTGCCCACACTGCCAAGACTGATCCCCTCCTCTGCATTTTTCAAAGTAATCCGACCACACAACCACAAAAAATCACGGCAAAGATGCCGTGATTTTTTTGAGTGACCTTGGTCACGGGCCAGGTTATGACCTTTGGCCGATGCAATCCGGTTGCAACTTTGCTATGCTAGGCTGCGTAGAGTTACTGTGTCTTTTCGTAAGCTTATTGCGCCGGGTCTGGCGCATCACCTGGGAGGAAAGAATGAACCGTGACAATTTGGTCTGGGGAGTCCTGTTGATTCTGGCCGGTGTGCTTTTTATGGCCGATAGTTTGAATCTGATTCACATCAATGTGTGGGGGCTGATCTGGCCTGTGGCCCTGATTGCCTTTGGGCTGTCTGTTTTGTGGGGCTATTACAACGATCCCAAGGATGCGCTGGTGGAAAGTCTGGCCGTGCCTTTGGAGGCGACCCAGGAGGCCGTCCTGGCCATCGCCTTTGGGGCCGGGCAACTCACTTTGCGCGCAGGGGCGGCGGCGGGCAATCTGCTGGATGCTACTTTGGGCGGGGGTGCGGAGAGCGCGATCCAGCGCACGGGCAGCCGCACGTCCGTGACGTTGAAGCGCAAATGGGCGCTTGAGAATATGACCAATTGGCAAAAAGAGGCCAATGATTGGCAGATCCGGGTGGCAAAAAATATTCCCCTCTCCCTCAAATTGGAGGGTGGGGCCAGCCAGACGGACGCGGATCTGCGGGATCTCCAGGTGCGGGATCTGAAGGTGGGAACCGGGGCCAGCCAGACCCATATCACCCTGCCCGCATCCGCCGGGGCCACCACGGCCCATTTCGAGACCGGCATGGCCCAGGTCACCATCACCGTGCCAAGCGGGGTGGCCGCCCGCATCAAGGTCAGCTCCGGGCTGGCGGAGATCGACGTGGACCAAAGCCGCTTCCCCAAGAACGGGGATATCTACGAATCACCCGGCTACACCACCGCCGTCAACCGGGTGGACATGCATATTGAGACCGGGTTGGGATCTGTGCGGGTGGGGTAACGAGTAATGCGTATCGAGTAATGCGTGGTGGAGGGGATTTGTGTTCTTTCACCATCAGCATTCTCAACCTCGCCATTCGCCATTCGCCATTCATTTCATTCTTCAAGGAAAACACTCATGAAACGTTTCGACACACGGTTGGTTATTGGTGGGCTGTTAATTTTGGCCGGGTTTGTCTTTTTGCTGGAAAGTTTGGGCCTCTTTGACTTCACCGGGGTACTCTCCGGCTTCCTGGCGGCGGGGTTGTTTGCCCTGGGGGGGCTGGCCTTTCTCTTCGTGTTGATCAATGACCGGGCCCAGTGGTGGGCGGCTATCCCCGGCTTTGTCCTGCTGGGTCTTTCGGCCACCATCCTCTCGGATCAGATTGGGTTTTTGCAGCCCCTGAGCGGGGGCATCTTCTTGGGCAGCATCGGCCTGGGCTTTGTGACGGTCTATATCCTCAAGCCGGAGAATTGGTGGGCCATCATCCCCGCCGGGGTGCTGGGCACCTTGGGCGTGGTGGCGGTCACGGATGAGATCCTCAGCTTTGAGAGCGGCGGTCTCTTCTTCCTGGGGTTGGCGGCTACCTTTGGCGTGCTGGCCCTGGTCAACACCCCGGAAGGGCGTATGCGCTGGCCCGTCTTCCCGGCCGCCGCCCTCTTCGTCCTGGCCGTGGTGACCGGCACCCCCTTCGAGAATTTTCTCAACCTGATCTGGCCTCTGGCCATCATCGGCGTCGGCCTCTTTCTAATCTTCCGCCACTTGACGGAAAAGTAGCGAATGGCGAATGGCGAATGGCGCAGTTGGGCAAGGTAGCGGTGAAATAAACCCAAATCTCGTCCACCACACCTTACTCATTACTCATTCCCTCGCCCCCTTCAAAGGAGAAACAAGCCATGTCTTCGTCAAAATCATCCCAACCCAAAGAGCGGGATAGTCTGGTCGGCCCCATCTTGATGGTTGGGGCTGGGATCATCTTTCTTTTCAACAATCTGGGTTGGGTGGAGTGGAGCATCTGGGAGTCTTTGCTGCGCCTGTGGCCCCTGCTCCTGATCATCGGCGGTCTGGATCTGATCATCGGGCGGCGCTCGGCGGTGGGCGGAGTGGTGGTGGCAATCCTGGCCGTGGCCCTGTTGGTAGGCGGCATTTGGGTCATGAACGGTGACGTGGCGTCCAGCCCCACGGTGATGGTGAGCGGCGAGAACGTCGCCTTCCCCATAGACGGGGCGCAGAAGGCCGTGGTCAAGATCAGCCTCTCCACGGGCGAGTTGCGCCTGGGGGATGGGGCGGCCGCGGCCAATGTCTTGGACGGCAAGATCCAAAATCCCAAGGGGGAGCGGATCAAAGAGGGCAATGTGCGGGAGGGTGACACCCTGTACACAACCCTGACCGTCCGGGAAAGCACGTCCAGCATCCTCCCCAGCAGCAGCCGCAACAACCTCTGGGATCTGCATCTCAACCAAGAGATGCCCATGACCCTGGCCGTCAGCACGGGCGTGGGCGAATCCACCCTGGATCTGCGCCGCCTGACCCTGACCGGGCTGGATCTGAACATCGGCATCGGCACAACCACCGTCTCTCTGCCCCGCCAGGGCGACTTCTCCGGCGAGATCAGCGGCGGTATCGGGCGCACGGTGATCCGGGTTCCGGCGGATCTGGCCGTGCGTCTGGACATCAGCACGGGCATCGGCGGCAAGAGCGTGCCCGCCAGCTTCCGCAAGGAGGGAGACACCTATGCGTCCCCGGCCTATGTGACGGCCGGCGGCGGGGTTGAACTCGACGTCAGCGGCGGCATCGGGGCCATCCAGGTGGAGCTGATTCCGGCGGAATAACCATTTCCTGTTACAATACGGGGGCGGCGATCAAACGATCGCCGCCCCTGTTTAGTTAAAGATTCACCAACCCAGATCGCGAGGAGTCCCCATGTTTGAACCATCCACCTTTGATAGCCCACCGTCCGTTCCGCCCCCAGTGGTGCCCCAGGCCACAGGCAGCGGGTGGATTTTACTGGGTCTCTACACCCTCTTTTTCGTGGCGATTGGCGTGGGCTTCACTCTGGGCGGCACCGCCGGTTCCTTTGCCGAGATGGGCATTACCTTTGTGCCTTTCGCCCTTCTGGCCACCCTGGCCTATCTGGGCCGGACCAGCATGCCGGGCAAGATTTTGACTCTGGGCTGGCTGGCCATGTTGGCCTTGGGGATGGTTCTGGTCTCCTTCAGCATGGTCAGCCTGGCGGTGATGCCCATGGGCGATCTCACCAACCTGGGCGCACCCAATGCCGCCCCCCAGATCGACCCCGCCGCCCTGGGCACCGTGGCCCTGACCGGTCTCTACAGCGTCCTGGCCCTGCTCTTCAGCCTGCTGGGCTTCATCCCCTGGGTGCGCCAACAGTTGAGCCGGGTGCTGCCCCTGGACCCGGACTCCTTTGTGCATACAATTGCCCTGGTCTCGGTGACGGCCCTCAGCCTGATCAGCTTTGTTCCCCTCTTGGTGCTGGGCGAACCGGCCATCTTGAGCGAAAACGCCATGAGCGTGCTGGGTGAAAGCATGGCCGAGGGCACGGACGCCCTGCTCACCCAAACCTATACCCTGGTCTGGATCATCCCCGCGGCCATCATCGCCGTGGGCTATGGGTTGCGGCGAGATTTTCGGGCTACCCTGGAGCGATTGGGGTTGGTCTGGCCCACTTGGGGACAGATCTCCGTGGGCATCGGTGCTGCCTTGATCCTGGTGTTAGCGGTCAACCTGGCCGAGCCAGGGATCGCATGGCTGTGGGATCTCATGGGTTGGCCCCAGACCGACGGGGAGGCCTTTGGGGAGTTGATGGCCTTTGCCTTCAGCCCCCTGGGTGCCGTGGTGATCGGGGTCACCGCGGGGCTGGGGGAGGAGTTGGGGGTGCGGGGGATCTTGCAGCCCCGACTGGGCATCTTCCTGTCCAATCTCTTCTTCACCAGTCTGCACGCCCTGCAATACAACTGGGACGCCCTGCTGGTGGTCTTCGTGCTGGGCACGATCTTCGGGCTGTTGCGCAAGCGCACCAATGTCACCACCAGCGCCATCGCCCACGGGGTGTACAACTTCACTTTGGTGATGATGGCGATCTACGAGATCAGTCTGTTTTAGGGGATTGGGGATTGGGGAGACCCGCTACGGTTTCGATACGCCGCCAGCACCTGAATGGTCAGCGGAGATCTCGGCGGCGGCTACTCAACCGGCGCTAGCCCCCGAGAGACCAACGCAGGTTGAGTAGCCCGGCTTGACGAACCAAACGCTCTGGCCCAAGAGGAAGGGCGTATCGAAACCGCAGTGGGTTGACCCGCTCTGGTTTCGATACGCCGCCAGCACCTGAATGGTCAGCGGAGATCTCGGCGGCGGCTACTCAACCGGCGCTAGCTCCTCCCCAAGTGACCAACGCAGGTTGAGTAGCCCGGCTTGACGAACCAAACGCTCTGGCCCAAGAGGAAGGGCGTATCGAAACCGCAGTGGGTTGACCCGCTCTGGTTTCGATACGCCGCCAGCACCTGAATGGTCAG
>JAGNDO010000009.1:0-15048 GCA_018003515.1 Caldilineaceae bacterium | reverse complement strand
CGGAGATCTCGGCGGCGGCTACTCAACCGGCGCTAGCTCCTCCCCAAGTGACCAACGCAGGTTGAGTAGCCCGGCTTGACGAACCAAACGCTCTGGCCCAAGGGGAAGGGCGTATCGAAACCGCAGTGAGTTGACCCGCTCTGGTTTCGATACGCCGCCAGCACGTGAGTGGTCAGCGGAGATTTTGGCGGCGGCTACTCAACCGGCGCTAGCCCCCGAGAGACCAACGCAGGTTGAGTAGCCCGGCTTGACGAACCAAACGCTCTGGCCCAAGGGGAAGGGCGTATCGAAACCGCAGTGGGTCAGCGATATCCCCAGTCCAATAACCACGTTATCGAAAAATTTGCGGCAAGTAAAATTGCCGGGCCGCCCCCACAGCGGAGACCATTTGCCATTCCCCCGCCCGCGCCGCGCCATCCACGGCCCGCACCCGGACTTGCAGGATGGTCCCCATCTCGACCACAAAGGACACCTCCCCGCTTGGTGGCGTTGGCTCCACCGGCCCCCACGCCTCAGACCCCAGCCGCCTTTCCACCTCAAAGCGCGCCACGCCGCTGGCATCATCCTCGCCGGACCAGCGCACCACGGCCAGGACCGGGTTGCCCTGGTCCAGGCTGACCGTGACCGTGGGCGGGGCCAGATCCACGTTTATGACCAGGGCCTGGGCCGGGCTGATGTTACCCGCCCCATCCGCCGCAGTGAACGTCGCCGTGTATTGTCCGGCGCTGGTGAAGACCACCGGCCCGGCGTAGGGCTGGCTACTGCCCCCGTTCACCCCATAGCTGATCTGGGCCAAGCCGCTCGTTGCGTCTGTCCCTTCCAAAATCAACCGCACGGGGGAGAGATGCCAGCCGTTGATCGTGCTGAGGGGCGCGCCAGCCACGGTGGAAGTGATGGTGCCGGTGACCACAGGCGGGGTGACATCCACCCACAGGGGGAAGCCGGCACTCATGGCCGTGTGCCCGGCCCGATCCCCGGCCTGGAAGGTGGCGGTGTAGCGGCCATCAGCCAAGGCGCTGACCGAGGCTTGGATGCGCTGGGGCAGGTCTGGACGGCCAGGCTGGGTGAGGATGGCGGCAAGGGGGAAGGGGCCGGCCGGGCCATTGATGTGCAACAGACCGCCAACCGAATTCAGCCCACTCAACTCATCGGAGATGGTGACCGAGGCCACGAGGGGCAGACTGCGCTGCCACCCCGCTGGGGAGAAGTCCGCGCCGAAGAACGGTCCGGCAACGTCCACTGCGTCCACCGTCACCGAGACCGGCGCGCTGGGGTTATCCGCCCCATCAAAAGCCAGGGCTTGGATGATGTGGGTACCCTCCTGGGCGGGGAGTTGGAACGAGAGCGGGCTGTCGGGCCAACTGGCCGTGGGCAAAGTCCAGATCTGGACTTGATCCCAGGCCAGATCCGTGTTGCCCCGCCAATCTACCCGAAATTCCAGCCCCTCGGCCCAATCAAACACATAGAAATCCACGCCGATCTGCACATAGTCGCCCGCAGCGGAGAAATCCGCCGCCCGCAGATCCCGCAGCCCCAGGCGCACCTCGCCCATTTCGTCGGTCACATCCAGCCGGGCGATCACCGTGTCGGAGACCAGGCCGGGCACCGAGCTGGTGGACGGCGTCCCGGCGCGCAGGCGGAAGAGGGCGCGATAGGCCCGCTCCGGCGAAAGTACGTCCGTGTACGGCCCATACCACGCGCCGGGTTGATCCACCCCGGCCTGGGCTTGCCACGCCAGACCGTTGAGCGCACCATCATCGCCGATCACCCGCCCGCTGCTGGCCGTGTGGGAGAGGGCCTCCCCCTGCCACAGCCAGCCCCCGCTCAGGCCGACCCGATCTCCACCCTGCGCGCTGACCGTGATCGGCACCGTGCGCTGAGTGACCGTGACCGGCGCAGCCACCTTGGTCAGGAGCGGGGGCGTGTGGTCCACCACCAGCACCCGGTGGTCCATCTGGGTGTCACTGAGCCAGAATTGGGCGGTGATCACCGTGCCTTCGGTAAAAGGAGGATCGGGCTGCCACAAGCCCCTGGTTTGAGAAAAGACCACATTTTCGGTCAACCCCCCGGTGGCGGTGATGACCAAGCTGGGTGAAATGGGGCTGGCCGGCGCGATGGCCCGCCAGTAGAGACCGCCGGGATCCAAAAAGCCGCTGGTTTTGGGCAGGGTGGGCGGCTGGGGCTCCACCAACGCGCCGACCATCCAGTTGGCATCCAGGCCATTTTGCACGGTGACATCGGTGTAATAGTGGCCCAAAATTTGCAAATAATTGTGGCCAGCGCTGGCCCGGCGATAGGCCCCCCATTGGCTCATCCCATAGCCGTGGCCGTTGCGCACCTTGCCCAGGGCGAAGAGGTCCGGCACGGCTTGCAGATAGCTCACCGCCTTGTTGGTGAGGGTGGGGTGGCCGTTCTCGGCGCTATACATGGCCAGGATGGGGCGCAGATCCGGGTCATTTTGGGCGGCGAGGTAGATCCCGGCAGTCTTCGTCACCGCGGCATCACTGGCCGGGTGGTGGTCGTCACACATCATTTGGAAGTTGGCATAGTCAGTCACATCGTACGCCAGAAGCTGATTTTGCAGAATCTTATTCCAGGCGTAGGTGCGGGCGGCCACCGCCTGGGCCGCCACCGCGTGGAAGGGCCACAGGGCCGGCACCTCGTTGGGCACCACCCGGGCCACATAATCTTCAAAGTCGATATGATCGATCTGCCCCACGAGTGCGTTGCGGCAGCCGTTGGACGCGTGATGGATCACCCGGATGGTGGTGGGGTAAGTGACCGGTCCCGTCGGCAACAAGGTGAGCGGCGCGGCGGGTTGCGGGATCAACAGGGGGGACAGAATTCCCGGCGGGTGCGCTGTGGACATCACTTGGCCCGTGGCCGGATCGTATAGACCAAAACCTGAGCCGGTCGAGACATAGGCCAGCCGTCCGTCCACATCGTCCCAGCGAGGCGTGTGGCCGGAGAGGGTTGTGATCGTGCGACCCGTGGCCCGGTCCAACACGAAGATGCGGGCCAGGCTGGCCGTCTCCACGCCGGTGGGCACGGCAGGCACGGCCAGCAGCCGTCCATCCGGGGAAGGTTGGGGCGCGCCCAGAAATTCCCCGCCCCGATCAAGCCGCAACTCTTCCCCCAAAAAGAGTTGGCCCCGACCTTGGCTGTTGTCCACATGCACCGGGGGCAGAGGAGTGGCCCCGGCGGCTTGGCCCTGGGTCAGCCCCATCCACAGCAGCAGGGTCAGGCCCATGCCCAGCAGTGCAGTGAGGGGGACAGTCAGTCGAGAAAAACGAGTTCGAGCAGGATAGTTGGCGTTCATGTTGACCTCCTTTTTCGCAAACGGAACCTTGCCGGTTCCCGGCGTGAGCAGAAACTCAACCTGTGCTATGATGGATCTATCATAGCACAAAATGAGTGAGGATGGATCGAGAAAAAATAGGCCACTCAATCGGATTTCATGGGGTAAACGTCCCCGGCACTCGCCATCAGTAGTTCCGAACATGAAACCCGTTTTGGCGAGTGCCGGGGACGTGGCTTGACCCCCTGAGATCCCAAAGAACCAAATAGGCCACGGATTAAACGGATTAAAAATGGATCTTCACAAAAAATCAGCAAAAATCCGTTGAATCTGTGTCATCCGTGGCCTATTTGTGTGTTCTTCCGCCTATAATTGCCCATTGTTTCCGAGGCTGGACCAGAGTATAATGGATATGTATCCGCAACACACGACAACCTTATCCGCAACCCTTATGAGCTATACTTCTACTTATCAGATCATCACCTATTCTGCCGCCGCCACCCAGGCTTTGGGCCAACTTTTGGGCCGCAGCCTGCATCCCGGCCAGGTTGTGGCCCTGAGCGGGGATCTGGGCGCAGGCAAGACCACCTTCACCCAGGGGATTGGCCGGGGCCTGGGGGTAACAGAGCGCATCACCAGCCCCACGTTCACCTTGGTCAACGAATATGTGGGCCGGGATGGGGTGACGCTGATCCACACGGACAGCTACCGGTTGGGCGAGATGACAACATCCCCAGATTCCACCAGCGCCGGTCTGGAAGCCGCCACCTTTGGCATGGATGAGATCCTGGACCGTCCGGATGCGGTGATTGTGATCGAATGGGCCGAGCGGCTGCGCTCCCTGTTGCCGGATGATTATGTGGAGGTGCAGTTGGCCCAACTCCCCGACGACGAAGAGGCCCGGCAGATCGCTTTTATCCCCCACGGTCCCCTGGCCGCCGAGAGCGTGGGCCGGGTGGCCGCCGCCCATCCCCACCCCGTCTGATCCCTGGACTTTGTCCAGCTCAACCGATCAACCAACCAACCCTTTACCCAACGAGGAGGACGCTATGTACAAGCACATCTTGGTTCCCCTGGACGGATCAGCCCTGGCCGAACGCGCCCTGACCCATGCCGCGGCAATCGCCCACAAGTTTGGCAGTGAGATTACCTTGGTTCAGGTAATTCCTCCCATCTATGCCCCAGTGACACCGGAAATGGCCGTGATCCAACCGATTGTGCCCATTGAAGAGCTACAGCAAGAGTCGGAGAAGTATCTACAGGTGCGGCAGAACGAACTGCGGGGTGAGGGCTTGGTGGTCCATCGCACGGTGATCGACGGCCCGATTGCCGAGTCGCTTCTGGGCTATGCCGAGGGCCAGGAGTGCGGGCTGATCGTCATGTCCACCCACGGGCGCAGCGGCTTCAGCAAGTGGATCTATGGCAGCGTGGCCCAAAAGATGCTCCAGGCCGCCACCTGTCCCATTCTGTTGGTCCGGGCAGTTGAATAATGCCGATGGCAACAGAGACCAACGTGGCAACAGAGGCCAAAAAGAAGAAGAAAATCCACAAATCCGCCCGCCCCGTCTCCCGTCAGGTGCAGGAATGGATGACGGCCACCCCCTACACCTGCACGCCGGAGACCACCCTGGCCGACGCCAATGACATCCTGGATGAGCATGGATTCCGGCGTTTACCCGTGGTGGACGAGATGGGCGACCTGATCGGGATGCTCAGTCGCAGCGATCTGCGCAGTGCCAGCCCGTCCAGCATCACCAGCCTGAGCCTGTTCGAGGTCAACTACATGTGGGCCAAGCTCACGGTCTCGGATGTGATGACCGTAGATTTGGCCACCATCACCCCGGAGGACAGCATGAAACAGGCCGGGGAGTTGATGTTGGCCCACAAAGTCAGCGCCCTGCCCGTGGTGGAAGGGCGACGGCTGGTGGGCATCTTGACAGAGACGGATATTTTGCGATTTATGGTCAGTTTGTGAATCGAGTATCGAGTAGTGCGTATCGTGTATCGCGTTGAACACGCCTTGCATTACGCGATGCCAATACTCGATACTCGATATGCCCTACGGAGGAAGCCCATGCACCGCATTCCCGTCCGCCAGATCATGACATCACCGCCCATCACCATCCGATCTGAGGCCCAGGTGGCCGATGCCGGGGAGATGATGGACGAGTACCGCATCCGCCGTCTGCCCGTGGTAGACGAGGCGGGCTGCCTGCTGGGGATCATCACCGACAGCGATGTGCTGGAGGCGGAGACCGCGGGCAGCGTCCTCAACAGCTACGATCCCGACGCGGACGAGTCCTGGCTGACGGTTGACGAGATCATGACCACGGACGTGATCACCGTCACGCCCGACGAAACCGTGGGCCAATTGGTGATCAAGCTGATGGAGAACAAAGTCGGCGGTCTGCCCGTTGTGGTGCCGGATGCAGATGATGCCAAGCGCATGAAGGTGATCGGCGTGATTTCCGAGACGGATATTTACGAAATGATCGCGGAGGCGTGGCGGCAGGAAGAGCATGAACGACTGATGGACACCGGCAGTCGACGTATTCGCGTGATCGCTCAAAAGCGGGGCCTGGACTGGGACGTTTTGTCCGAAGATGAGCGCAACCAGATGATCGACGACATCTTGCACGAAGACAAAACACAGGTCGAGTAACCCGATCGATCCATGTAAAAGCAAAAGAGGCGGGATGAACCTGGTTAACCAGGTTCATCCCGCCTCTTTTGTTACCCTTTCACCCGTTTATCCGCTGACCGGCTCAACCTGTGCGTCCGCCATGACTTTCAGCGGATTGTACTTCTGTTCCAAGTCGTGGCGGAACTGCTGGGTGTAGAGACGGTAATAATGGCCCTTGGCCCGAATCAGTTCGGCGTGGCTGCCCATCTCCGAGATGCCGCCGTTCTCGATCACCAGGATACGGTCGGCCCGCTTGATGGTGGAGAGGCGGTGAGCGATGATGAAGCTGGTGCATTGCGCCGTGATGGTGGCAATCCCCTGCTGGATCAAGCCCTCGGTCAGGGTGTCCACGGAACTGGTGGCCTCGTCCATGATGAAGATGTTGGGCTGGGCCAGGATCGCCCTCGCCAGGCTGATCAACTGCTTCTGGCCCACGGAGAGCAGACCGCCCCCTTCGCCCACCTCTTGATCATAGCCATTTTCCAACTCCTCTATGAACTCGTGGGCATGGGCCAGCTTGGCCGCCTCCTCCACCTCCGCGTCCGTGGCGGCCAGCCGCCCATAGCGGATGTTCTCCCGGATGTTGCCGGAGAAGAGATGAGGCGTCTGCAAGACCATGCCCACCCGAGATTGGATGGAATCCATGGTCCACTCGGTATAGTCCCGCCCGGCGATGCGCAAGATTCCACCCTTTGGCTCATAGAAGCGGCAGATCAGGTTGACGATGGTGGACTTGCCGCCCCCCGTCGGCCCGACGAGGGCGATGGTCTCGCCCCGCTTCACATGCAGGTTGAAGTCGTGCAGCACCGGCTTCTCCTTTTCATAGTAGAAGCTGATATCCTCGAACTCGATGTCCCCCCACATGTCCGCCGCGGCCACGGCGTTGGGCCGGTCCACGATCTCCGGCTCCTGATCCATCAGCGAGAAGATACGCTCTGCCGAGGCGATGGCCTGCTGCATCTCTGCATAGACCCGGGCCATCTCTTGGATGGGCCACAGCATGAAGGTGACGTAGGAGATGAAAGCCTGGATGCCCCCGGCGGTCAGCCCGCCAATATTCACCTGCCAGCCGCCGTACCAGACGATGCTGCCGATGGCCACCGCGCTCAGGATCTGCACCGTGGGCAGGAAGAGGGCCGACAGCCACGCCGCCCGATAGGAGGCCTTGTACATCTCGCTGGTCAGCCCAGCGAACTCGGTCAGGTTCTCCGGCTCCCGCACCAAAGACTTGACCACTCGCACGCCGGTGATGGTCTCGTTGTACGAACCAGTGATCTTGGAGTTGATCTTGCGCACCTGGCGATACTCGACGATGATCTTCTTTTTGAACTGGATGGCCACGAAGATCAGCACGGGGATAATCAACGAGACGATCAGTCCCAACTGCCAGTTGATGTAGACCATAAAGAACATGGCCGTCCCGATGTTCATGATGCCCCAGGTGATGTCCAGCAGCCCCCACGTCACCAGCTCGGCCACCCGGTCCGTGTCCGACGTGGCCCTGGACATGATCCAGCCCACGGGCGTGCGGTCATAGTAACCGAAGGAGAGGGTCTGGAGGTGGTTGAAGAGCCGCTTGCGCAGGTCATAGCGGATGCGCTCACCCAGGATGCCCGCCAGATAGATAAAGCCAAAGACCATAGCCGACTGCACCAAGATCAACCCGCCATAGACGGTCACGATGCTGATCAGGGCGTCCTTGTTGCCGGCCACAATGCCTTCGTCGATGATGCGCTTGCTCAGGTAGGTGAAGTAGGAATCCGTCATCGCCACCGCGCCCACGGCCATCACAAAGCCCACCAGCCAACGCCAATGGTTTGTGGCCAGACCGAGGATGCGCATCACCGTCCCACCGTTAAATTCAGTTGTGAAATCTTCTTCTTCGAAGTAGTTCAAGTCGTCTGACATGATATTGTCTCTCTTTTTCTATCGGGGATTGGGGGTTGGGGATTGGGGATTAGGGATTGGGAGGCTATCAACGCCAAATCCCCAATCCCCAATCCCTAATCCCTACCCCCCCATCACTCCGCGAATTCCTCGTCGAACTCCGCTTCCAACTGGGTCTGCATGGCGTAGATGCGCCGGTAGATCCCCGGCTGGGTCACCAACTCCGCATGGGAGCCGTGCTGCACGATGCGGCCCCGATCCAGCACCAAAATCTGGTCCGCCCGCATCAGGCTCTGCACCCGATGGGCGATCACAAAGGTGGTGCGGTTGGCCATCAGCCCTTCCAAGGCCCCGCGGATCTCCGCCTCGGTCTCCGTGTCCACCGCCGAGGTGGAATCATCCAGGATCAGAATGGCCGGATCCTTCAGGATGGTGCGGGCGATGGCGATTCGCTGCTTCTGCCCGCCGGACAAGGTCACCCCCCGCTCCCCCACGGGCGTCTCATAGCCCTGGGGAAAGCTCAGGATCACGTCGTGGACCGCCGCCGCTCTCGCCGCGGCTTCCACCTCGTCCTGGCTCACTTCCCGCCCCACCCCATAGGTGATATTCTCCCAAATCGTCCGAGAGAAGAGGAAGGCCTGCTGCTCCACCACGCCGATCTGCTGGCGCAGGAAGCGACGGCTATACTCGGTCAGCACCACCCCGTCCAGGCTGATGCTGCCGCCCGTGTACGCATAGAACCTGGGCAACAGGTTGACCAAACTGGTCTTCCCCGACCCCGTGGGGCCAAGCAGCGCAATGGTCTGCCCCGGCTCCACCCGGAAACTGATCCCCCGCAAAACCGGAGAATCCTCCTCATAGGCAAAGCGCACATCATCAAAGACCACCTCGCCCTTCAACCGATCCCGTTTTGGCGTGCTTTCGGTTTTGAGATTTTGCACCCGGTTTGTTGATTGACCATTTTTGCTCTGGCCGATCTGGTGGCCGTTTATGTGGCTGTGGGCCTCAGTCACGGGTCTCGTCTGAACAGAATCCTTGGCTGACGAATCACCGTTGCGCCGCACTTCGGCCTGGGCTTCGGCCAGTTCGGTCACGGACCGAATGCCCACATCCATCGGCTCCCGATCCTGGCGGATGATCTCCGCCACCCGGTTGTACGAAACCAGCCCCTGAGACATCTGCACGATCAACCGGCCCAGATTCCGCATGGGCCAGATCAACCAGATCACCATGCCCGCATAGGCCAGATAGGTCCCCACGGTGATGGTGCCGTTGATGGCCATGACAGCTCCCAACGTAAAGCCCCCCAACATCTGCGCGCCGCACAGAATGTCCGAGATGGGCCAGTAGCTGGCGTGCATGATCAACAGCTTCTTGCCCCGCACAAACTTCTCCTGGTTGGCCTTCTCAAACTTATCCATCTCGTACTGCTGCCGGGCAAAGGCCCGCACCACCCGCACACCGGACAAGTTCTCCTGCAAGGTGGTGGAGAGGACCGCGTCCTGCTCCTGGTAGCGCTCGTAGGCGTCCGACACCCGCTTGAAGAAGAAGATCGACATCACGATGATGAAGGGCACCACGATGATCGAGGCCAGGGAGAGGGGCACATTCAGGCTCAACAACGCCGTCAGATTGATGCCAAAGAGCAGCACAATCCGCCCCACGCCGATGGCCTGGTCCGCAAAGAAGCGGCGCATGGCATCCACATCCGACGTGGCCCGCTGGATCAACTCTCCAGTCTGGGTTTGGTCGTGATAGGTGAACGAGAGACCCTGGATATGGTCAAAGATATAGTTGCGTAGCCGCCGGGTGATGCCCTCGGCAGTCTGGGCCGCCAACCGTCCGCTCAGAAAGGTAAAGGCCCCCTCAAAGACGGCCAGCCCCACAAAGCCCAGGGCCACCCAGGGCAGCATGTTCATCTGGCGCTCACCCAACACCGTGTCAACAAAGTAGGCCAACAGCAGATAGGTGACCGTCTTGGCCGTGGCCGCCAGCCCCAAACTCAGGGTCGCCCCAAAGTAGGTGGCCCGATAGCCCGCCATCATCCGCCACAACCCCAACAAGCGGTTGTCGGACAAAGTTTGCTTCAGATCCAGATCGTTGATCCTGGGATCCAACTCAGGTTGCTGGCCACCTTGGGATGGGGCCAGACTGATGGGTGCTGCGGTAGAAAGTGACATGGGTCAACTCCTGTAAACATCGAAAAACAACCTGCTAAAAAGAACCTTTTCACGACAGTTCCAGGGAACAAAAAGGCCGTGAGTGTTGAGAACACCCACGGCCCGGATCCGCCACCCAGAGCGCAGGGATCTCCCTGCGTTTCCGGCGACAGAAACAAAAAAGCCGTGGGTCGGAAAGTCCGCCCACGGCTTGCTGTTGCTTACAAAAGCGTTCAGCGAGTAGGCGCACCTCTCCCAGGATCAAAGGCACCGCTGGCAACGATATAGCGGATGCGAATCATGGTACTCTCCATGAATTTGACTCCTTCAGGAATGGGACCGCTGCGCCAAATTGAGGCGTTGGTCTAAGAGCTAAACGATGAATTCCAAACTGGAACTGGAATGTTGTTACCATTCTACACGGGTTCAGAGAAATGTCAAGTCTAAAACGGTTTTTGTTTTTCGGGTTAAAGCCATTCAATATCAGGCAGACTAAAGCCGGCCCGACGGAAGACGACAAAGAGGGGCGCGCCCTCTCGATGCCAGTGGGCCACGGCCTCTTCCAGAATCAGCCGGGCGGTGGTCCAGTCGTCCAAGGCGTTGCCGATGAAGCGGTTGGGCTGATTATAGAGCAGCACATAGCCCGGTGCCGGCAGCCAGGAGAGGTCAAGCAGACACTCTTCCAAAGCGTCCCAATTGTAGCCAAAATAGCTGGGGAAGCGGAAGGCCTGATCCATGCCGTGCAGGAATTCGCCCTTGTCCCGGATGTTGCCCCCATCCAGATACGCATACTTCCACCCCTCCTGGAGTACCCGCTTTTCAATGGACGCAGGCCGCACCCAAGCGGAAACCCGATAGAATCCAGGGGTCAGGGTGCCATAGATCACATGATCCAACGACTTGGTCATCTCAACACCTCGCGGAAACTATCGTAGTGATCATCGGTGTAAAACAGTTCACCGTCCGCGCCAGCGATGATGCGCCGCGCCCCCCGATCATCGGACCCTGGGGTTTCGACCGTATATTCTCGATAATAGCTACTGTCGCGGGATGGCAGGAGCCGCTCTCGATTTTGAAAGGTTTCGTCGTCTTGATAATAGGGGAAAGGCCCACCCTGATCGATCAGGCGGATGGTCTCCTTGGCCTGGCTGGGTAGATCATCGTAAAAAATGGTGGCCAGTCCGCTCACCCCTTGGGCTGCTGCCACGCTGCCGGCAGCCCAACCAGAACCCGAACCATCTGGGGTGGGGGTGGACACGGCTTTCGTCGGGGTGGCCTTCTGCGGCGTGGGTGTGTCGGCCTGCACCGCGTCCAACGACCCGGCCTCAAACCCAGACCCGGCTTCGGTGAAGCTCTCGTCCAGGGCATCGGCCATGGAATCACTGTCGGCGTTCGACGGGGCCTGCACCGTCACCGGCGCAGGAATCAGCGGCTCGGCGGTCGGCTCATCCGTGCTGGGGCCGCTGCGCCACCATAGCACCACCAAGATAATCACAATCAGGGCAATCCGCCCCCGAGAGAGACCAAAAACGGGTTTGTTTCCAGACGACTGACGCGACATGGGCAAGCTCCTCAAAGTTGCAAGTCCGTTTGATCGCAAAAAAATGGTCAAAGACGGGACCGGACAGGGCTAAATAATGGAACGATTGTACTTCTTTTTCCCACTTCTTGCCAAAAGGAGAGACCGCAGCCCATCGCCCTTCCCATTGCACTCATCAGGTTAGACAGCCATCTGCCAATTTGCTATACTGTCCTCACTTCTGGATGCCAGTCGATGGCCCGCAATGTGCGGTGATCATCGGCGTGGGACAACCTCGTTCCACGAAAAGCGCCGACATCCCTCACCATCCCGCCCGTGTTCGATTTGGTCTTATTGACCTGCCCATACCCTTTTGGAGATACCCTATGTCCCGCTGGCAGCACTACCACTCCCCCCGCACCCTGGACGAAGCCCTCACCCTGCTCCACGACTACGGCGATCGGGCCAAGATTGTGGCCGGTGGCACGGACCTGATTCTGGACATGGAATCGGGCCACGAAGCGGCCGTGGAAGCCCTGATCGATGTCACCGCCATCGCCGGTTTCGGTCTGATCCAAGCCGATGATCAGGGCCGTGTCGTCCTGGGCGCAGGCGTCACCCATGACCAGATCGAACATAGCCCTTTGGTGCAGACCGGCGGGGCCTGTTTGGCCGAAAGTAGCGGCGTGGTCGGCGGTCCACAGGTGCGGAACGTCGCCACCATCGGCGGCAACGTGGCCCACGCCCTCCCCGCCGCGGACGGCACCATCGGTCTCCTGGCCCTGGGCGCGGATGTGCAGGTCTGCACCTGGTCCGCCACGGGCTATGAATGCGAGTGGAAGCCCTTATTGGCCATCTTCGCCGGGCCGGGGCGCAACAACTTGACCCACGATCAACTGGTCAGCGCCTTCCGCTTCCGCCCCACGGCAGACGGGGAGGGCAGCGCCTTCTCCCGCATCATGCGTCCCCAGGGCGTGGCCTTGCCCGTCTTGGGGCTGGCCGCCCGTCTGCATGTGGACGAAAGCCGCCGCCGCATCACCCAGGCCACCATCGCCATCGGCCCCGCCGGCCCCATCCCCTTCCGGGCCACGGATGCCGAAGATGTGCTGACCAGCGCTTCTGTTTTTGATGAAGCCGCCATCGCCGCCGCAGTAGCCGCGGCCCAAGCCCAGGCCAAACTGCGCACCAGCAAACACCGGGCCAGCGCCGACTATCGCCACGAAATGATCGACGTCCTCCTGCGCCGGGTATTGCCCGCCGCCTTCCAGCGGGCCGGGGGCCAGAGCGACTGACGGAGCAATCCTGCCATGACTTCTCGCCCATCGCCCTTTCCGGGCATGGATGCCTATTTGGAAGCGCCCGCTCTGTGGTCCAGCGTCCACACCCGGCTGATCGTGGCCATGAGCGATGCCATTGCCGCCATCCTGCCCGCCGGCTACGCCGTGGACATCGAGCAGCGGGTCTACCTAACTGCCCCCGGCGACGCGGATCGAGTCAGCATGGAGCCGGATGTTTTTGTGATGCGGGAAGCTGCCGCCCGCTATCGGGTCGGGCCGGTCACGCCGCCCACCCTGGTCGAGCTGCCGGAGAGCGACCCGGAAATCCGAGATCGCTTTCTGGAGATCCGGGACAGCCGTAGTCGGGAAGTGATCACGGTGATCGAATTGCTCTCGCCCTTTAACAAACGATCCGGCACCCAGGGCTATGAAGCCTTCCAGGAGAAGCGCCGCCGGGTGATGGCCTCCCGCACCCATTGGCTGGAGATCGACCTGTTGCGCAAGGGCGAGCGGCCTGGGGAGGTGGCGGGGCAGTCCGATTATTACGCATTGCTCAAGCGGGGCAACCGGCTACGGCCCTACGAAGTCTGGTTTTTCAACCTGCGAGATTCTCTGCCCACAGTCGCCGTGCCCCTGCGCTCGCCGGACGAAGATCTGCCCCTGGATCTGCAAACCATTTTGGCCGATGTCTACCGCCGGGCCAGATACGGTGAAAATCTGGACTACACCGCGTCGCCCCCGCCGCCACCTTTGACCCCCAACGATGAAGCCTGGGCCAAGAGTTTGATCAACGCGTGGATGGAGTCAACCTCATGATCCATCTGCGTTCCATCGAACTGCGCAGCCTAGGAGAACGGGCGGACTACCCCTTCTCCGTCCCCGCCATCGCCGGGCTGACGGGGATCGAGTTCACGGCCCCGGTGACTTTTTTGGTGGGGGAGAACGGGTCGGGCAAGTCTACGTTTATGGAGGCGTTGGCCATCGCCGCCCGCTCCATCACCGTGGGCAGCGCGGACGCCCACCGGGACGAGAGCCTCAAGCCCCTGCGGGAATTGGCCCGGCAGTTCAAACTGGCCTGGGCCAAGCGCACCCACAAGGGCTTCTTTTTGCGGGCAGAGGACTTCTTTGGCTTCGCCAAACGCATGGGCCAGATGCGGGCAGAGTTGGAAGCGGATCTGGCGACCATCGATCGGGAATACGTGGGCCGGTCGGACAAGGCCAAGTCCTTGGCGGCCATGCCCTACAATAACGAGTTGGCGGCCATGGAGCGGCGCTACGGCGTGGACCTCACCGCCCGCTCGCATGGGGAGAGCTTTCTCAATCTCTTCCAATCTCGCTTTGTGCCGGACGGTCTCTATCTGTTGGACGAGCCGGAAGCGCCCCTTTCGCCCTTGCGCCAGGTGGGCTTTTTGGCCCTGCTCAACGAGATGACGACCACCCACAATGCCCAGTTCATCATCGCCACCCATTCGCCCATTTTGATGGCCTTTCCGGGGGCGACCATCCTCAACTTCGATAGTATCCCTGTCCGCCCCGTGGCTTGGGACGCGCTGGAGCATGTGACGATCACCCGGTCGTTTTTGAACGATCCGGGGGCGTATTTGCAGCATTTGTGAGGAGTTTCAATTGCCGAGGGAGCGAAGAACGCGGAGAAAATTGGGTGGGGTTACGCTTGATAATCGTTGGGATTCTCGACCGTCAGCCCTTCGAGGATGGCGATCTTGTTGAGATCTCCGTCGGCGGAAACAAAAGTAAAGGGCGTGACGTGATTTTCGTTGAGTTGGCGTTGTAAGGCGATGGCCGAGGCAAGTTGAACAGCATCATATCCGCGCAAGGGGTATGATTTTGCCAACAAGGCAGCGGACGCGATAAGGATATCGTCGACTGCTATCAAAGCGATGAGGTTACGAAGCTCGCTCTGAAATCGGGCAATGCCGCCCTCAAACACACCTGCCGGGATCGTTCGCATTCGCCTTCGTTTAGCAATCGTTGCGACGACTTCAACATGGGTGATGTTGCTGGTATAAAGTTCGTTTGGTGGGTCAGCATCGAAGAGCTGAATGATCCATTTGGACCCACGTTCAAACACATAGCGCTTGGCGGCATGGTTCAAATGGATACGAAAAGGGAAGAAAGCACCTTTACAATTGAATGAGGAAAATACCTAGAAAAGGGTAAATGGTGCTTGGACTTCTCTCACGATAAGAGAAGCCAGGGCCAAACGG
>JAGNDO010000127.1:2433-9778 GCA_018003515.1 Caldilineaceae bacterium | reverse complement strand
CTTCGTGCGGTCGTGTTCGGGGGCGACGAAGAAATGTTCGGGCGTGCCCACTTCCACCACTTCGCCGGCGTCCATAAAGACACAGCGATCCGCTACTTCCTTGGCAAAGTTCATTTCGTGGGTCACGATCAACATGGTCATGCCAGAGAGAGCCAACTCTTTCATCACGTCCAGCACCTCTTTGATCATCTCAGGATCCAGGGCGCTGGTGGGCTCGTCAAAGAGCATGATCTTGGGCTGCATGGCCAAGGAGCGGGCGATGGCCACCCGCTGTTGCTGGCCGCCGGAAAGCTGGCCGGGGAACTTTTTGGCCTGCTCTGGGATGCCCACCCGCTCAAGCAGGGCCATGCCGGCCTTCTCGGCCTCGCTCTTGCGCATCTTGCGCACATGGATGGGGGCCAGGGTGATGTTGTCCAGCACGGTCAGGTGGGGGAAGAGATTGAACTGCTGGAAGACCATGCCGGTCTCCGAGCGGATCTTCTCGATGTTGCGCACATCGTGGGTCAGGGGCACCCCGTCCACGATGATGTCCCCGCTCTGGTGTTCCTCCAGCCGGTTGATGCAGCGGATAAAGGTGGACTTGCCCGAACCGGACGGCCCGATGATCACCACCACTTCCTTCTGCTTGACAGTCAGGCTCACATCCCGCAGGGCGTGATATTCGCCATACCATTTGTTGACATCTTTACACACAATGATGTTTTCGTTTTCAGAGTGTCCAGACACGGGAAAGCTCCTTGTTTTCAGATAGGAGAATATAGAATAGTTGCTGAAGAGTTAAGGAAAGACGATGCTTACTGGCTGAGTCTATCGATGGCCCACGCCCAATTGAGTTTCCAATTGGCGACTGGCCCAACTCATACCATAGCTGAAGATGAAGTAGATGACGCCAATAAAGACGTAGACCTCCCGAGTGATGCCGCCCTGCACCTTTAGCCAATCTGGCTGGCTGATGACTGCTCTGGCGATCCCCAACAGATCCGCCAAGCCGACCAGAGCCACCAGGGAGGTATCCTTGAACAGACCGATGAAGAGGCCGACGATGGCCGGGATCACCGCTCGCAGGGCCTGGGGCAAGACGATCATGCTCAACTTCTGGTAACCGCTCAAGCCCAGGGCGTCCGCGGCTTCCCACTGGCCCTTAGGAATAGATTGTAGCCCACCGCGTACGTTTTCCGCCAAATACGCTGCACTGAACATGGTGACAGCGAACATCACCCGGGTGATGCTGGAAGGATTGCCCATGCTGGGCGGCAAAAAGAGGGGCAACATGATCATGCCCATAAAGAGCAAAGTGATCAAGGGCACGCCGCGGATGGTCTCGATGTAGGCGATGGAGAACCACTTCACCACGGGCAGGTTGCTACGCCGACCCAGAGCCAACAGCACCCCCAAGGGGAAGCTGAAGGTGATGCCAACCACGGTCAACAAGACGGTGAGCATAAAGCCGCCATAGAAATTGGGTGTCACACAACTGCCAAAGAAGCAGCGATCCATACCGCCAAGACTAATGCCTCCCTTGAATATGATCATGGCAAAGGGAATGCTGAGGAACCAGGCGATGGTCAGGTAGCTGTCTTTGATGTTGATGCGCAGGGTGAAGAGATAGCCCAAGATCAACAGAATCAGGCTGCCGGCCAGAGTGAGTTGTGTCTTCATCCCAAGGGGCAGGATGGCCAAGACCAGCAGCAGGGTCGCCAAGCCGATGGCCACACTGCGCATGATGCTGCCCCATTGTCCAGCGCTTAGACCGAAGAGCAGGCTGATCGCTGCCAGGACAATAGCTGGCTGGAACAAGTTGGCAACGGGATAGGTGCCCGTGGAGAAGAGCTTGGCATTGACCCAAACCGGGGTCCAGAAGGCTTCTATGAAAACCCAGCGCCCCAATCCAGTGACCAGAAAGTAGATCAGCAGCAAAGAGGCTACGGTTAGAAAGCTATTGCCGATATTGCTAAAGAGATTGCTACGCAACCAACCCAACAGGCCTACCTGGGTGGCCGGTGCCTTGCGGGGTTGGCTGGGGTGGTTCTTGTTGACCCACACACTTGCTTCTGAATTTGTCTGTGCCATGAGGTTTCTCCTATCGCTCAACCAAGGCGACGCGGCTATTGTACCAGTTCATAAAGCCCGAGGTGAGCAGACTGATGGCCAGGTATGTACCCATAATCAAAATGAACATCTGCACCGCTGCCCCCGACTGGTTCAACACGGTCAGGGAGACATTGAAGAGGTCTGGATAGCCGATGGCGATGGCCAAACTGGAGTTCTTGGTCAAATTGAGAAATTGGCTGGTCAGGGGCGGGATGATCACCCGCATGGCCTGGGGCAGCACAATCATGCGCAGGGTCTCGCCGGATTTCAACCCCAGGGCCCGAGCCGCTTCTGTCTGACCCTTGGACACAGAGTTGATGCCCGCCCGCACGATTTCGGCGATAAAGGCCGCCGTGTACAGCACCAACCCCAACAACAGCCCGGCAAATTCAGGCGAGAACGAAAGTCCGCCCAGAATGTTAAACCCCTGCAACGCCGGCTTGCTCAAGTAGAGCGCAGAGGGCGTCTCCCAGGTCAGGCCGCTACCTTCCTGCTCCAGATTGTAGAAACGAAACTCGCCAGACCGATCCGTGACGACCGTGCCCAGATCTGTGCCGTCCGCTGCCGTCAGGCTGACCGGCACATACCGCATGGGGCTATCGATGCCCCGGTCAAACTTGCCGTTGCTGTTGGCATCCACAAAGAGGGTACCCCGTTCACCCCGGCGCAGTTCATAGGCTATGTTACTGGGCAGGGTGCCGGTCATATTGGTGATCACCAGCCCCACAATTACCACGATCAGGAAGGCGATAATGCCATGCGGCGTGGACATGCCCACCCGATCCTGGGCGGCCAGAGAACGTTGGCGCAGATAAATCACGATTCCAGCCACCACAAGCCCGGCCAACACCCAGTAAAACCAACTTTGCCCAGCCTCGGTGACATAAAACCAGCTCAACGCCATGCCCCGGTTGCTGAGGATACCCACCCCAGGGATAGAGATCTTGTTGGCCAGGTCCGGCAATTTCAAGATCACTGCAAAATAGAGGAAGAACAATTGCACCAACAAGGGCGTGCTACGGATCAATTCCACATAGGCACCAGCGATATTGCGCAACAGCCAGTTGTTTGAAAGCCGCGCAATACCCGTGATGATCCCCAAAATGGTCGCCAACACAATGCCGATCAGGGCGATGCGCAGGGTGTTGAGAATGCCGATGGTAAAGGCTCGGCCATAGCTCTCCTCGGGCGAAAAGGCCGGCCCTTCGGCAATGGCAAAACCAGACGTCTGCTTGAGAAAATTGAAATTGAAGGAGACGGCACCGCCGCTAGAGGCGGCCATGCGCGTGGTCATGTTGTTGTACAGGAATGCCACCACTGCCACAAAGACGATCACGAAGACAACCTGGGCAATCACCGCCAGGATGCGTGAGTCTCTATAAAAGGGAATGCGTTCCGATGAGACGGCCGGGACGGATGATGTCATAAGTATTTGTCCTGCATGAATGGGTCGGCGGCTGTCCGACAACAGGCTGTGCGCCTTGATGGCGATGTTTGGAAGTGGGGCAATGAGGGATTATCTACGGAGAAACACGGTCTGCCGGAATACGGCCCTGTGTGCGGTGATCGGCATGTTGAGGGGGCGGCGATCCATAGATCGCCGCCCCCTCAACATGCCGACCGGAAGTGAAAGGATCTCAGCTTCCGGTCGGTGGTAGTTCGATTTAGCGGAAGGGAGGGGCGTAGAGCAGGCCACCCTGGGTGTACAGGGTGTTCTGGCCACGGGGCAGGGAGAAGGGAGTCGTCGGACCCAGGTTGCGGTCATAGACCTCGCCATAGTTGCCCACGGCCTTCAACACGGTGACCAGGAAGTCATTGCTCAGGCCCAGTTTGGTCCCCATTTCGGCCTCAACACCTAGCAGACGCTTGATGTTGGGGTTGTCGCTACCCATCATCTCGTCCACATTGGCAGCGGTAATGCCATACTCTTCGGCTTCGATCATGCCGAAGATGGTCCAGCGCACGGCGTCGGCCCAGGTTGGGTCGCCCTGGAAGACGGCACCGGCCAGAGGCTCCTTGGACATGGTGACATCAAGAATCACGTGGTCTGTGGGTACAACCAATCTGGTGCGGCTACTGACCAGACCAGACTTGTCCGTGGTAAAGCCGTCACACCGGCCTTGGTCGTAGGCTTCTACGGTCAAGTCGTTGTTATCAAAGACCACCGCGGTGAAGTCGATGCCCCGGGCCCGGAAGTTGTCGGCCAGGTTCAGCTCGGTGGTGGTGCCACTCTGCACGCAGACCGTAGCCCCGTCCATATCCTCCAGGGTGACAATGCCGCTATCCTTGCGCACCATCATGCCCTGGCCGTCGTAGAAGGTGACGGGCATCCATTCCATGCCAACCTCAGCGCTGTCCCGGGTCAGGGTCCAGGTGGAGTTGCGGAAGAGGACGTCCACCTCGCCGGTCTGCACAGCCGTGAAGCGCTCGCCGGAGCTAAGAGGGCGGAACTGCACTTTGCTGGCGTCGCCCAATATGGCGGCGGCCACGGCGCGGCAGAAGTCGGCATCAAAGCCGGTGTAGTTGCCGCTGCTGTCCAGGCTGGCAAAGCCGGCGAGTCCCGAATTAACGCCGCAGACCAATTCGCCCCGGGCTTGCACAGCCTGGAGCAGACCGCCGGCGTTGGCGGCCGGGGCAGCGCCTTGGGCCGGTACTTCCACCACCACGGTGACTTCCCGGGTGACTTCCACAACCTGGCCGGTGGCCGGCGCGGCCCCAGCGCAGGCCGCCATCACGATGACCAAAACCAACAGAAAGGCGGTCAACATCATTGTTCGTTTATTCATGGGCAAAGCTCCTTTTGGTGAATTATGCTGTACTGACAAAATGTATTGCAACGGTTGTACAGAAGGGATACCTGGTGATTATCATGTTGTCTACACGGGAGATCTAACGGGAGATTCAAGAGATTGAATGGCTGTTTCGGAACAAACCAGAACAAGCCGGTTGAACGCATCGGCTGCAAATTGGCTACAGCGAATCTTCCCATCGAACGCGCTTGATGGCGATACGGTTGGAAGAAAGTCGTCTAGTCGATTATGCCTACAACAGAATGGACAGGTGTTACAGCACGTGCGTGGATCAAACTGAAGCAGTCTTTTTTAATCAGGGCTGTATCCTGTCAAGGGGTGGCAGAACAAACAGCCATTGCCAGCAACTACTGATTATGGGACCGCGTAGCAGGGCAGACTATAGCACGATGATTTTGTTCTGTCAAGCTGAGTTTTGCGATTTGGCAAAAAGGCACCAAATCAGCATAAATCAGCACAAAAGAGGGTGAATGGAGGGGTTTTGAGGGGAGAACGGAGGGGAAATCGATGGATCAGGCCAATTCTGCCAACACTTGGCTGCCCGTTCGTCCGGGCTGCAAGACGGTCTCCTTGACAATCTGCCCGTCCCGCAGGGTCAACACCCGGTCCGCCTGGCTGGCCGTGCGCAGATCGTGGGTGGCCAACAACACGCCATGCCGCCCTGTGTCCGCCAAAGCGCGCAGACGGGCGGTGATCTGCCGGGCTGTGGCGCTGTCCAGATTGGCCGTAGGCTCGTCGGCCAGGATCAAGGGCGGATTGGCGGCCAGGGATCGGGCAATCGCCACCAACTGTTGCTGCCCGCCGGAAAGCTCGGCAGGGAAACGCTCGGCCATGCCCATCAGTCCCAGCTCGGCCAGGATCTCCCCGCTGCGGGCGTGGGCGTCAAAGGGCGGACGCAACATCAGGCGCAAGGGCAGCCCCACATTCTGGCGCACGGTGAAGCCGGGAAAGAGGTTGTAGCTCTGATAGACCGTGCCCACGGCCCGCCCCCGCAGATCCGCCAGTTCGTTGGCGGTCAGCCCGGCCAGATCCTGGCCCAGCAGAAACACCTGCCCCTGATCCGGCGCTTCCAGCCCGGCCAGCAGACCCAGCAAGGTGGTCTTGCCACTCCCCGTCGGCCCCACCAAGGCCACCATCTCCCCGGCGTGGACGGTCAGACTGACGCCGTTCACCGCCTGCACCGGGCCGGCCTCCGTGGCGTGCTGTTTGAACAGAGCAACGGCCCGCACCAGTTTGCGGTTCGTGTTCGTGCCGAGTTGCAATTGGGGTTGGGGTGCGACGTTTTCGTTCATAAATGGCTTTCCTTTTCTGGGCATCCGGGTCTGTTCTGGACATCCCACATCGTAGAAACTATAATCTTTGGGTTGTATGCAGACGACCCTATCCTCCCATACAGACGATTAGGATCGCCTCAAGATATGGCCGGTCTAAACCTGATCCTTGAAAGGCATGCCCATGCAGCCCAATTCCCGCAACGTCGCCATCCTCTTCTTCACCCTGGCCGTGGTGATGATGGGCTTTGGCATGGTCATCCCCATCTTCCCTTTCTACGTCACCGACTTTGGGGCCGGGGGCAGCGAGTTGGGTCTGCTCATGGCCATCTTTGCCATCATGCAGTTCATCTTTGCCCCCATCTGGGGCCAGCTTTCGGACCGCGTGGGCCGCAAACCCTTGCTTCTCTTGGGCGTGACCGGCAACGCCATCTCGTTGCTGCTCTTCGGCCTCTCCACCCAGCTGTGGATGCTCTTTGCGGCCCGGGCCTTGGGCGGCATCCTTTCGGCGGCCACCATGCCCACGGCCATGGCCTTCATCGGCGACAGCACATCCGACGAAAACCGGGGCGGCGGCATGGGGGTGATGGGGGCCGCTATGGGCGTGGGCATGGTGCTGGGGCCGGGGCTGGGCGGCTGGCTGGCCGGCACCTCCCTCTCCTTGCCCTTTTTTGTGGCCGCCGGTCTCTCCGTGGTGGCCCTGGTCCTGATCTATTTGATCCTGCCCGAATCCCTGCCCGCTGAACGTCGAGAAAGCACAACCAGTCGGGTCAAAGGGCCTCAATTCAGCTACTTGTGGCGGGCCTTGTGGGGACCGTTGGGCCTCTTGCTCTTCATGGCCTTTTTGGTCAGTTTTGCCCTTACCAACTTCGAGGGCATCTTCGGTCTCTATGCGTTAGACCGTTTTGGCTACGACGCCCAGCGGGTGGGCACAATCATGATGGTGGTCGGGCTGGTCGGCACCATCGTCCAGGGCGGCCTCACCGGTCCCCTGACCCGGCGCTTTGGCGAGGCGACGATGATCAAGGTTTCTCTTTTCGGCAGCGCCATCGGCTTTGCCCTTATGCTCACCGCCACCACCTTTGCCGGCGTCCTGCTTACCGTGGGCTTTTTCGTCCTCTGCAACAGCATGTTGCGCCCGGCGGTCTCCTCCCTCACCTCCCGCCGGGCCAC